>CANQNT010000014.1 GCA_947625255.1 uncultured Acetatifactor sp.
ATAACAGAAGCACCGCATTCAATACACGGTGCTAATGTTTTCGATTTTTTGAGACATTTTCAAAAATGCTTGACACAGCTTTTTGAAAAATTTTTAATTTTTTACACCTCGACCGCGCTTTTCCCGCCAACTAAATCCGAAGCGAGCGTCGCGCCTGGTAAAATAGACAGTCCTGATCCTGCGTACATTCCCGTCATAACTGCTTCGGCACTGAGCTTCGCCGCAAATCCAAAGGCTTTGCCACGGAATGGCCCCTTAACATCATCAATGCTGTGTTTTCATGCCCTCACCATATTTGAAAGAGACGAAAAGTAAACGGAGCAAGTCAATCAATCCTGTCTGACAGTTGCCGTAATCAAATTTTTTCTATGATAGGTTCAAATCCGCTTTCCCCAAAGCATATAATTCAGCGCAATCCCCAGTGTGACCATGCCCAACACCAAGAGCAATGCCGCTCTCAGCCCCATACCGCATTCAACGAAATCAAAGAACAGCATCTTACCGCAGACAACCAGGGAAAGCAAGAGCCCATAAATCCGAAGATTTTTCCCTCTGCTCCAAAATCCCCACTCCACGCAGGCAAAAGCAAGAAGCAGTAAAAACACACTGACCAAAACAGGCTTTAAAAGCCCTGAAGTAAAAATCAAATACGTCAAAAACACCGCCAAAGCCAATCCCTTATTCTTCCGTTTCATCCCATACCGCTCTTCAAAGACCAGCAGAATCGTGGCAGCCCCAAAGACGAGCATCATAAAATACGTTATCCAAGCGCCGTCAAATACCGGATTTTGCAGTGCCAAAAGACAAATCACCTGACCAGCCAGGGAAAACCCGTTGAAAATTGAAATTCCATCATCCTTCCATCTTGGAACATCATTGAAAATCAGCATACCCAGTAAAAACAATCCCATTGCCACCGGCGGCCGAAGCGGCAAAAGCAGTTTTGTGGAAACAAACCCAACCACGGAAAGCATGATCAACACTTCATAATAGGTTTTCCATCGATGCAGCAGAAATGTCGAAAGAAGAACAGCGCTCAAAAGAAGCCATACGGAAGGTTGTTCCGGATATAGGACCAACACCAGGCAGGCAAAAGCCGTGACAAGGGCTTCATTAAGACATAACTCTTTCACCCCCGTCAGGGCCTTGGACACCAGCAAACTGGCAAGTGCAAATACCATCACATCTCCGGGGCTTTGGGAAAAGCCATACACTACCAGTGCCACTCCCTGCAGGAAGTAATACAAATACCATTTCTGCGGCCTTTTCCCAAACAATAAAAAGAAAGCCGCGCACGCAAGGATCAGAGCCATCAAAACAAGCGGTTCCAGCCGACTTTCCCTTATAACCATCAAGGAGACACAGAAGATCATGCCATAAAAGACCAGGCATACTATGTATATGAAAGCATTCGCGTCATTTTCCCGTCTCTTTTTCCGTCCGGTTTTCTCCTCTCTCTGATTCTTTATCTGACAGTAAAAGATCAGATTCAGAATTACGAAAGCAGCCAAAACGGAAAGCAACGGATAAAACGCCGGGAGCTGAATGGTTTTGGCAAATGCAATGGCTCCGAAGACGGCGGCGGCAAGCATATGAACCGCGCCGATCAGCTCCTGATACCTGGGGAGGGGCAGCGACACGCAGATCAGATTTAGAAGAAAAGAAATTCCGCACAAAATCAGAAAGACCTCTCCCCGCACTTCTACATAGGGAATAAAACAAACATAGCTTATTAAAATACCAGCCAGACGCAGCCAAATCAAATTAAATTTCGCGCTCAGCAAAATCATGACCATGGTTACCAGAGTAATGACCGTCAAAACGATCCCATAGGAACCATTCCCCTGCATCCTCCCTTGTGCAAACGCCATCCCCAAACCAAAAGCAGTCAAAATAAGCAGAACACTCAGCGTACCAAACACCAAAATGCCCACTTTCGCTTCCCTGCTCCCGAAAACACTTTTTCCACTACCGGAGGACTCGGGGGGCCTCCATCGCTCTGAATCCTCGCCTACCCTGTTTTCCACCTCTATCTCCTGTTCCCTTCGCTCCTGATCCATTTTCCTCTCCTCACGCCTCCGGTTCTGTCCGATAGCGTTCCAGCCGGTCCGCATCCTGCTTTTGGCAGCACACTCTTAGATATACTCCACTCTCCCGATATTCTCTGGCCAAAACCGTGGCGTTTTCACACAAATACGACACTTCCGACCCCTTTTCATAAGGAATAAAGAAAGCCGCCTCCCTGCGGTCCGCGTATGCCCGTTCCTGAATCATATCTTTTAGTTCCGCAATCCCAATGCCGTCAACAGCGCACAGGTAAATATGATCCCCGCTTACCTTGGGCAATTTTTCAACAGGAACCTTGTCCGCTTTATTGTAAACATAAATCATAGGGATATTGCCGGCCCCCAGCTGGCGCAAAGTATCGGCTGTCACATCCATCTGTCTCTTATACTCCGGGTCAGAAAAATCCACTACCTGCACCAACAAGTCCGCGTATTTGATTTCCTCCAGGGTGGATTGAAAGGCTTTGATCAGTCCATGGGGCAGCTTGTGGATAAACCCAACCGTGTCTGCCAAAAAGAAAGGACGCTTGTCCCCCGGATCGATGCTTCGGACAAAGGTGTCCAGAGTTGCGAAAAGCATATCCTTTTCCAACACAAGTTTCCGGGGAGCATCCCCATACAGCTCCACCATGCGATTCATGATCGTGGACTTACCGGCATTGGTATAACCGACCAGCGCCACCTGGGGCGTTCTGGCGGCAAGACGCTTGCTGCGCCTGGTTTCCCGCTCTCTGGCAACTTCCTCCAGTTCCCTTTTCAATTCCGCGATTCGCCGCTCAATCTTCCGGCGGTCCAGTTCCAGCCTGGTCTCTCCGGCGCCTCTGCTGCTTCTGCTGCCGGTAGTACCGCCCTGCCTGCTCAAAGCGTCTCCCAGGCCCACCAGACGCGGCAGGAGATATTGCAGCCTCGCGGATTCCACCTGAAGCTTCGCCTCTCTTGTTTGGGCCCTGGTAGCAAATATATCCAAAATCAAATTGGTTCGATCCATCACCGGCAGCCCCAATTCTTCATTCAGATTGCGTACCTGAGATGGAGAAAGCGCGTTGTCAAAAATCACCGCCTGGGCTTCCACGTCCCTGGCGTAATCCCGCGCCTCTTTCACCTTGCCGCTGCCAATGTAAAGCGACTTGTTCACCGCGTCCAGCTTCTGCGTGATCAAACCAACTACCTCCATCCCGCAAGCCTGGGCCAGACTTTCCAATTCTTCCATGGAACGGTCGAAATTCTCCTCTTCTCCCGTATCCACACCTACCAGAAGCACTTTTTCCTTTTCAATAGATTCTTCCCTCATAATTCTCCCGACTCTAATATTTCACATTTCTCCAGTTCAAACCAGAACATCACCCCATTAGTGAAATTCTGTACCCCATAGGCCTGGTTCATGGACTCCATGATGGCCTTGACGATGGAAAGGCCCACGCCGCTTCCCCCATACTCCCTGGTCCGTGCCTTGTCCACTTTATAAAATTTCTCCCACAAGCGCGGCAAAGAAGCCTCCGGAATCGGTTCCCCGGTATTGAACACCATAACCCGCACCTTGCCGTCTCTCTCCTCCAGCTTGATATCAATGACCTTGCCGTTAGGGGAAGAAGAACCGTCCGCGTCACAACCCGGCAGCTTTCCCCGCATATCCTGACAGTGATTGACCGCGTTGCTGAAGTAGTTCATAAAGACCTCTTCCACCTTGAATTCATCTCCCCAGACATAAATGGGGTCATACTCTCCCATCCTCACTTCGATTTCGTTTTGCCTGGTCAGAATTCCCGCGGACTGAATATAATTGTGAATCAACGTCACCACGTCGAACCGTTCCATCGTTACGGTATCATTGCCGAATTCCAGCTGGTTCAGAGTCAAAAGCTTCTGTACCATATTATTCATCTTGCCGGCTTCGTCCATAATCACATTACAGTAGAACGCCATACTCTCCGGATCGTTGCTGACGCCTTCCGCCAGGCCTTCCGCGTAACCCTGAATCAGGGCGATGGGGGTTTTCAACTCATGGGAAACATTGGACAAAAATTCCTGCCGCATCGTATCGATGGCTTCCCGCTTCTCAATATCGCGCATCAACTCATTGTTCGCCGTTTTCAGCTCCGATATCGTCTTTTCCAGAGAATCTGACAGCTTGTTAATGTTTTCTCCCAGCAGCGCCACTTCATTGTGGGAATTGCCGTGGTACTTGGCTTCAAAATCCAGTTGGGTCATCCGCTCGGAAATATCCGCCAGATCCAGAATCGGGTCCGTGATTTTTTGCGTCACAAGCCAGATCAGTACACCTCCGACGAGGGCCATGATTAATCCCGTATATGCAAGAAAGCGGTTAGCGATTGCCACGCTGTCACGAATGTTTTGAACCGCCGTGCAGATCAAATAGGTACTTCCGTCAGCCAGGGTTCCAAACCTCCCCAAATATTCCAACGGCTCCAGACTGCTCTGTGAATCCTGCCGGTAAGTAAACCGCTCCACCTTGTCCGCACTGATATTGTATAATCCCATACGATAGCGGAGTACGGCTCCTTCAAACTCCTCACCCCCATTTCGCGAGGCAAAGGTACTGGTTCCATTGGCATTTACAACCACTGTGATAATATTATTCTCAAACCCGGACTTGATTGATTTTTTCAATGCTTCAATATCAATTCCATCAGCACCTACCGCGCGATAAAGCTGTTCATAAGCGGCGTTGATATTCTTGATCTTACTGCCAATATAGTAGCGCTCCAACAGCGTATCGTTTAAAAACCAGCAAAAAACCATGGTTCCTGCCAGCAGACACGTAAAAATCAGGGCGAATTGTCTTCTGATGGAATACTTTACCCTCCTGCCGCGCCGCGCGCATTTTTGCTTTTGTGACATCTTAATCCGCCTCCAGCTTATAACCCATTCCCCAGATGGTCTTGATCAAGTCTCCCTTTTCTCCCATTTTGCTGCGCAGCTTCTTCACATGGGTATCAATCGTACGCGCGTCCCCAAAATAATCATAATTCCAGACATTATTCAAAATCTTTTCCCGGGATAAAGCAATGCCCTTATTTTCCATAAAATAATTCAGAAGCTCAAACTCCTTGAAACTAAGCTCGATAGGTTTACCATCGATCCATACCTGATGTGCGGCCTTATCCAGTTCAATCCCGCCATAGGACAATTTCTCATTGTCTCCCATAGAATTCGTCCTGCGCAGGATTGCCTCGATCCTGGCTACCAAAATCTTAGGACTAAACGGCTTGGAAATATATTCATCCGCCCCATACTGAAAGCCCTGCAGTTCATCCCGCTCGTCTCCCTTGGCCGTCAGCATGATAATGGGCACCTTGGAATAATTACGAATCTCCTGGCACACCTGCCAACCATCCAGCTTGGGCATCATCACGTCCAGCACTACAAGGGCGATTTCCTTGTTCTGGAAGAAAATATCCAAGGCCTGCTCTCCGTCCTCCGCCTCTAATACATCAAAATTGCTCCGCGTCAGGAAATCCCTGACCAGCTTCCGCATCCTGCTCTCATCATCCACCACCAGAATTTTCAATCGATCCATAAGTCCCTCCACACCGAGAACAGCCAATTTCCGGCATTCTCCGTTTTTCTTTTCATTGTACAATACAATTATGTTAAAAATGTGAAAGTCCGGGACTTTATCTTCGGTCTCCCAGGAAAATCAGTCCCAAAGTGCCGGGACCGGAATGCGCGCCAATGCTGGGTCCTACGGGGCGGATCAGGAACGCATGATACCCTAAACGCTTTTCTACCTGCTCTTTCAGATATTGGGCATCCTCCTCGCAGTCCCCATGAACGATGCCGATCACAACCTGCTTCTCCCGGAAGCTCCCCAAACGCGCCTCCATATTGTCGATCATGGTATGGATGGATTTCTTCCTGCCCCGCACCTTGGAAAGGGCTACCAGCTTTCCATCGTCATTGATATACAAAACCGGTTTGATATTGGCTACCGTACCAAGAACCGCCGAGGTTTTGGACAGACGTCCTCCCCGATACAGATACCCCAGATCATCCACCGTGAACTGCACGCATAAGTTAGGCACCAATCCCCGCAGAATATCGGCGGTTTCCTCCAGAGACTTTCCTTCCTTTTTCAAAGAAAGAGCCTTCATGATCAAAATTGCCTCGCCCAGGGACGCGGACAGAGTATCCACTACCTCTACACGGAAGTCGGGAATTTCCTCCATCATCTGCCTCCCAACCATCTGCACGTTGCCGCAGCCTCCGCTTAAGGCGGAAGAAAAGCTGATGTGAAGCACATCCTTGCCCTCTGCGGCGTACGCGGCGAACATCTCCTCAATAACGGCAGGATTGCTCGCCATAGTTCCCACTTTCTTCTGAGCCCTCATGGCAGCATAAAACTCCCGAATGGACATCTCCCGATCGGCGCCATAGACCTCCTCTTCCACCGTATAATAATGCGGAATCACCCCAATTTCGTTTTCCAGGATAAACTCCCGGGGCAGATCTGAATTACTCTCCGTTGTGATAACAAAATCCCTCATGAATACAACTCCTCCTTAGATCCTTGATTGCCTGTACCTGCAATCATTATTGTACCCCATTTTGAGGAATTCCGCAATTGGGTTCCTGGAAAAAAGGCTGTCGCAGAATAGCTGAGTAATCACACCGTTATTCTGTCCAGCCCTCTTTTTATTTCACACCTTTGTTGCATAATTTCTCTATAATTTACACACCATAATCCCGGAAAGGAAGGTATGCCATGTCTGACAAAAAATATACGAACCTTTATGACGATGGGAACATCCCAAACGAGGATCTTCCACAAAACAGCACTGATGACGCCGCCAGCGATTCCGCCGGGTCAAAATATGACAACGTGGAACCGTTGCCGGAATCATCACGACCTCGGAAAGATGGACCGGGAGGGGATTAACCCCTCCTGGGTCTTGGCAATCATCTGGAAAGCGCCCTTTTCACACCTCCATGTCGATCCCGAGTCTGTCGAGCAGGGCCCTCTGCCCGGGGGCGATCTTCGACAGGACGGTTTCCCTTTCCAACACCACCAGATAGATCGTCTTCAACGCTTCGAGATCCTTCAGCCCAACCCCGTGCTCCTTATAGAGCCGCCGGCTCAGTGACGCCGTCTGCGCCGGAAACCGGTACCGGAAGTCTTCCGCCGTCCTCCTTCCGGCCTCCCTTCCCAGATATGACGTCGGCGACTCTTTCAGGATGATGAGTCTCAGGACGTCAGCCCAATCCTCCCCCAGCGGCTTCTTCCAGTCCTCCGGGCACAGTTCCCAAACGGCTTTCGAATAACCGTATTCCCAGACCCCCACGTCTGTCAACGTCACTTTTTTTCTGTTGGTTTTCACGACGCCTTCGGGGGTAATAATGCCGATGTAGGTGTCAACCGGCTGGGGGTATTTTTTCCCCGGCACTCGCCTTGAAGTGCGCTTGTAAAGATAGTAGTTGTCCCCCTTCCTTTTGACGGTTGTTCCCCGTGTATGTTGCTTTTGTACCCATTCCGGGTAGGTTTTTTCTGATTTTGGCATAATGTCCCTCCTTTTCCGTATGGATGGTATAATACCTATACTATAAAGGCATTATACCTCTACACAAAAAAAAAGTCGAGAGTTATGGGCAATTTGGTATCGCATCCATAACTCTCGATAAAATCAAGTAGTCATACAATATCATTATTTACCTTAAATTTCAATTTTCATGGCATTGGTGGATAAATTTACTATCCGGCATGGAAATTCAAATCTAGGGCAAATACTTCTTTGATTACCTTTCCATTTTTTAGAAAAAATAAAAGCGCCAGGAACCGCATAAACAAGCCATTTCCAGGCGCTTTTACAAGTGGAGTAGACGGGAGTCGAACCCGTGTCCAAAAGCCTATCCCCTGTCCTTCTACTATCATAGTCTGTGTTCGCGGTTTGCCCCATTCCCTCCCGTGTCAGGAAACAGACAATCTGGCACGTTTAGTAGCTTCATAATACGCCCGCACGCGCAAAGCTTAGCGTGTGTCGTTTCTCACATCGTCGATGCCCGGATTCCAGAGTGTGAGTGCCCTGGAGCGGACAGCTGCCCTTAGGCAGCGAGTGCTAAATTATCTTCAGCGTTTATTTTTATTTTGTGATTAACGTGTCACAACGGATAGCTTCTCCAGCTTCAAAGCCCCTGTCGAAACCTTGACTACCCCTTGTCATAACACCAAAAACGGTGCATGTTCTAAGCATCTTAAGGCAAAAACAAGTATAGCCCAAACCCATGTATCTGTCAACAGGTTTTTTCTGTGCTTTTCATTCCTATATCCGGCTGGACTTAAACTCTCTTTGCGCCTCCCTCTCCTGGTCTTTCCTGGCGATGGATTCCCGTTTATCGTAGAGCTTCTTACCACGGGCCAGGCCCACCTCCACCTTTGCTCGGCCATCCTTAAAATAGACCTGGAGCGGAACCAGGGTATACCCTTTTTCCGCCACTTTTCCCGCCAGCTTGCGGATTTCGTATTTGTGCATCAAAAGCTTTTTCACCCGCAAGGGGTCCTTGTTAAAAATGTTCCCTTTTTCATAGGGGCTGATGTGCATTCCATAGACGAACACTTCTCCGTTTTCGATGCGAACGAAAGCTTCCTTGATGCTGCATTTCCCCATGCGCAGAGACTTCACCTCCGTGCCATGGAGGGCAATCCCCGCTTCATAGGTTTCGTCTATGAAATAATCATGGTACGCCTTTTTATGATTGGCGACCAGCTTTTGTGATTCCTTTTTCACCATCATTTCCACCTTTCCGCGGTATATTAATGACGCATCTCTCCCTCTATGCCAATCCGCGGGGTCATGCTCTCCCGCTTACCGTCCACGAACACAGTCAGTTTTCCCGCTTCTTCCCAACGGCTACGCCTTAGGCTCCTACTCACCCATCCTTTTCCATCAACGAAAACGTGTTCTCAGGCTCTTCTTCCGCCAGTTCAAACTCCACGCTTCTTGCGGCGCGGTCCGCGTCCACAACGCGCACCCGTACCGGCATCCCCAGCCTGTAGGTGATCCCGGTGGTTTCCCCTACCATTTCATAAGCGGCTTCATCAAAGACAAAATAATCCCCCGCAAGCCTGGACACATGGATCATTCCCTCTACCGTATTGGGCAATTCCACAAAGATTCCCCAGCTCGTAATGCCGGAAATAATTCCCTCAAAACACTGTCCGATCCGCTCTTCCATGAACTGTGCCTTTTTCAGCTTGTCCGTCTCCCGCTCGGCTTCGTCAGCCCGCCGTTCTGTCTGGGAGGATTGTTCACAGACCTGTGGCAAAATCGCCGCGTAATGGGCAATCCGCTCCTCCCCCAGCCGTCCCCGAAGCTGATCCTTGATGATACGATGGATCTGAAGATCCGGATACCGCCTGATCGGAGAAGTAAAGTGACAATAAAACTGGCAAGCCAGGCCAAAATGTCCCGTACTTTCCGTACTGTACCGCGCCCGCTTCATAGTGCGCAGGGTCAAGCGGCTGATCAGAGCCTCCTCTGGCGTTCCGGCAATTTTATCCAAAAGCTTCTGAATCTCCTTGGGATGAATCTCCTGGTCGCTGACCCGGCTTCTGGCACGCCCGATGGACTTCATATAATAACCCAGATTATTAATGAACGCGGAAAGCTTCATGATTTTCTTGGAATCCGGTACATCATGCACCCGATAAACAAAGGGCAGCTCCATCCAGTAAAAATGTTGCGCCACCGTCTCATTGGCGGCCAGCATAAAATCCTCAATGATGTCCGTGGCCACGTTCCGTTCATAGGGCTTCACTTCGAGAGGACGTCCCTTAGCATCCAACACAATCCTGCATTCCGGAAAATCAAAATCCACCGCGCCGCGCTGCTTTCTCTTGGCCCGAAGTATTCCGGACAGCTTTGCCATTTGGCGGAACATGGGAACCAGCTCCCGGTACGCCCGGAACTCCTCCCGCTCCACGATGGTTTCATCCTCGAGAATCGCTTTTACGGCGGTATAAGTCATTCTTTTATTCACGCGAATCACGGACTCACAGATTTCATAATCAACAACTTCTCCCCTGCCATCCACTGTCATCAGACAGCTTAAAGCCAGTCTGTCCTCGCCCTCGTTCAGCGAGCAGATTCCATTGGACAGCGCATGGGGAAGCATAGGGATCACACGATCCACCAGATATACGCTGGTTCCCCGTTTCAGCGCCTCCTGGTCCAACGCGGAATTTTCCCACACATAATTGGTCACATCCGCGATATGCACGCCCAAGTGATAATATCCATCCTGCAGAGAAAGGCTGACCGCGTCATCCAAATCCTTGGCATCCTCCCCATCGATGGTTACCATCGTCACGTCCCGCAGATCACGCCTGCCCGCCCGGTCCGCTTCTGAAACCTCCTGGGAAATCCTCTCCACTTGGTGCATGATTTTGTCACTGAACTCCGCAGGCAGTTCAAATTCCCTCACAAGAGAAAGAATATCCACGCCAGGATCATCCATGTGGCCTAAAATCTCCACCACACGGCCTTCCGGATTCTTCCGGCCCGCTCCGTAATCCGTGATTTCCACCACGGCCTTGCTGCCGGTTACCGCTCCCCTGGAGCACTCCTTTGGCACGAAAATATCACGGGGCAGCTTCTGATCGTCCGGCACCAGGAACCCATAATTCTCCCTGGAGCGGTCAAAAGTTCCAACCACCCGGCTCATTCCATGAGAAAGGATACGCAGCACCCGTGCTTCCTGACGTTTCCCGGACTTTCCGGTCAATACAACTTCTACCTCATCCTTATGAAAAGCGCCGCCCGTCTGGTCCTCCGGAATAAAAAGGTCATCGGGACGTCCTTCCACCTCCACAAAGCCAAAGCCTCTGGGATTGCTTAGAAAGGTGCCTTTCAGAACCTCTTGTTCGATTCTCTCCCGTGCTTTCGCAGCTTGCTTCCCTGACCCCGACACTTTCGTTTCCTGCTCCTTTTCCGCCCGCACCGCGTCACGTCTTACTTTTTCCAACATATCATTACTACTCCTGCCTTAATCGAATCCCATTGATGCGGCGGCGAAAAACACCACAAGTCAAAAAAACTCTGAATATGAAAAAAGCACTCTAACCAGAGTGCTTTGTCTAATGCGCCTTAGAATATACCCAGATTCAGTATCACCGCGATCAACATAAAGGATACGGCTAAAATCTTGGTAAGTTTCACCAGAAGGCCCTCCATGGAACGTCCCTTGTTCTTGCCCCAGTAGGACTCCGCCGCCCCGCTGATGGCTCCAAGTCCCGCGGACTTGCCCTCCTGCATCAGTACCAACACAACCAGTGCTATACACACCAATATGAAAATAATCGTCAAAACAATCTTAAGTGCTCCCATTTCCACACCTCCTAATGTCACACAACAGTGATTGTACCACATATAGGAAAATATTTCAACTACTTTTTTCTTTACCGTGCAAAATCACAAAACCGAATCACAAAACCGCTATCAGAAGAGAAATCCCAAGAAATCCAAGCCCGGTCAAAAGGAAAGGCAATAAAACGCTGCTCTGTCTCCCCCGTTTTTCCTGTTTCCGGCTGCTGTATTCGTACAAATCCTTGTATTTCCTGTCCGAAAGCAGTGTGGAAAATCCATACCCTATTGTGTCAAAAGCGCCCGCCCACGCGACCCAGGCAAGCAGCCCCACCAATATGGAGACCGCTCCGGCCACACTGAGTGCATCCACATAATAGATTTTCCGGTCAAAACCTTTCAGAAACAGCACAAGCAGTGTAAACCCGACATTGACGAGCAGCGCCGCCACATATCTTTTCCATGACCCCATAGTCACGCTTTCCATTCTTTCATGTATTTCTCATACTCGGCATTGTTGCAATATACAAAATGATTCTCCCAAAGCTCCCTTAAGCTTGGCTCATCTCCATGCCCATAGTCATGCACCTTGTCAGGCTCATAGAGGATACGCTTCCTCTTCCTTTCCGACCTCGGATTCGGCTTCGGAATCGCGGAAAGCAACGCTTTTGTATAAGGATGGGTGGGATGGGCAAAGAGCTCCGCGCTGGATGCTTTCTCCACCACCTTGCCAAAGTACATGACGACAATGGTATCGCAGAAATACCTGACCACCGAAAGATCATGGGCAATGAAAATAATGGAGAGATTCAACTCCTCCTGCAGTTCATTCAGCAGATTGATCACCTGGGCGCGTATGGACACGTCCAACGCGGAAATCGGCTCATCACAGATCAAAAGCCTCGGATTCATGATAAGCGCTCTTGCGATACCGATTCTTTGTCTCTGACCGCCGGAAAACTCATGAGGATAACGGGAAGCGTGTTCCTCCACAAGTCCCACTCGGTTCAGCATCTCCACTACCTTTTTATGATTTTCCTCCTTATTGCGAAAGCCCTGGATCCGCAGTCCTTCCTGGATAATATCCTCCACGGTCATACGAGGATCAAGGGAATCCACCGGATCCTGGAAAATCATCTGAATCTCGTTCAGCAACTTTCTGCTCGTGTGTTCATTGTCATATTTAATCTGTTTGATCTTATCGGTCTGTTCTTTTCTGATTGTATCGATTCTTGTCTTGATCGCGGCAATCGCCTGATCCGCCTCTTCCTTGAGCTGGGAAACCCTCGTCTGATAATTGGCGCCGCTTTGATCCAACGCCGCAAGATCCTGATTCAGCTTTTCTCTGATTTCCTTGATTTCCTGATTGCCGCGGATCTTGGACCATTTGATTTCTTTTTTATTCCACCTGGATCCGGCACTGATCCGAACGCCCTTATAATAAACCGCTCCAGAAGTAATGTCATAAAGACGGATGATGCTCCGTCCGGTAGTCGTCTTACCGCAGCCGCTCTCACCTACGATGCCAAGACACTCTCCCTCTTTAATATCAAAAGAAACGTCAGAAACCGCCTTCAGCTTCTGGCGATTCACACCCTTTCCAAAAAAGAAGAACTGCTTCAGATGTCTGACAGAAAGAATGACGCCTTTTTCCCGAAGCTCAGGCTTCTGCTTCACCTTGGGGTTGATATTGTACTGGCTGTTAAATTCCGCATCACCGGTATTTCCCTCATATTGGTTCTTCGTCACACTCATTTTTTCCTCCATTCCAAAGCGTCTAATATGCTCCCTGTTCTCCTTGTGCGTCCTCTTCAAGGGAAATCCGAATTCTTTCGCTCACGATCTTCGGCATTTCAACCTTAGGCGCATGGGGATCCAAAAGCCATGTAGCCGCATAATGGGTATCGCTGACCTTGAACATCGGAGGTTCCTCCCTGTAGTCAATATTCATGGCATATCTGCTGCGGGCGGCAAACGCGTCGCCCTTGGGCGGGTAGATCATATTGGGAGGTGTTCCCGGAATCGCTTCCAGCTTCTCCTTGCTGTCCACGTCCGGAATGCTGGAAAGAAGCGCCCACGTATAAGGATGCTTAGGATCATAGAAAATTTCTTCCGCCGTGCCATACTCCACGATCTTACCGGCGTACATGACGGCCACCCTGTCGGCCATATTGGCAACCACGCCCAGGTCGTGGGTGATAAAAATACAAGAGAGATTTCTCTCAGCCTTGATCTTATTGATCAGCTCCAAAATCTGGGCCTGAATGGTCACATCCAGCGCCGTCGTAGGTTCGTCACAGATCAGGATCTCGGGAGAAGCCGTCAGGGCGATGGCAATAACGATACGCTGCCGCATACCGCCCGAAAACTCAAAGGGATACTGCTTGTAACGTCTCTCCGGTTCAGGGATGCCCACCTCACGCATGATCGCGAGAGCACGCCTTTTGGCCTCAGCCTTCGTCAGCTTCAGCTTGTTCGTATATTCCAGCTTCTCTGCCTCGATTTGCTTTTGGATATTTTCCTTTTCACTTCCCGAAGCCGCGGCCCGCTGCTTTTCAAGTTCGGCAAGACGTGCCTTATGCTCCGCGGTCGCCTTTTCCTTATATTCCTTTACCTGCCGTTTCGCTTTCTTTTCCGTCTCTTCCAATACCGCTTTCAGTTCTTTGGCCTTCTTCTCGTACTGCGCACGGGTCTTCTTTTCAAACTCCTGAAAAGCAAGCTTTTTTTCTTTCGCAGCCTTTTTATCAGCGGCTTTCTCTTCGGCGCTTACATTCTCCTTCGCCGCCAACTGCGACAGAAACGCTTCCAGTTTCCTCTTCTCACCAGCGATCTCGATGTTCATTTTCGACAAAGTATTCTTATAACGAATGAGATCATCACTGATCAGGTCATTATACATGAGCTTCAGCTTATCTGAATTGATCAGCATGGCCTCCGTGATCTGCTTGCCGATACGGACGATGGGATTCAGGGAAGACAGCGGGTCCTGAAAGATCATGCCGATCTTATGACCGCGGATCTTATAAAATTCATCCTCGGAGACTTCCAACAGGTTCTCGCCCCGATACATAATATTCCCGTTCTCTATAATGGCGTTATTGGCAAGAATCCCCATGATCGCCTTTGAAGTAACCGATTTTCCGGAGCCGGATTCTCCCACGATGCAAAGCGTCTCGCCCCGGTTTAAATCAAAGGAAATATCACGGACAGCCTTCAGTATGCCGTTATCCGTTTTAAAATTTATAACAAGATGATTTACCGATAAAACCTTTTCCTGTGAAGCCATAACTTCCACACCTTTCCCTAGTCTGCGGATATCCCCAGTCCCAAATCCTTTTTACACTATTCGCTTCCCTTCAAAGCAGGATTGATCGCATCCCGCAATCCGTTTCCGAACAGATTGAAAGAAATCATCATCAGTGCCATAACAACCGCCGGAAAAATAACCAGATTGGGATAAACTCCCAGATACGGCTGGTTGTTGGACATCATAACGCCAAAAGACTGCCGGCCCTGAAGCCCCAGGTTCAGATACGCCAAGGTCGCTTCAGAAAAGATACCGCTGGGAATCATCAGCACGCTGGAGGTAACAATGGTTCCCAGGGAATTCGGCAGAATATGCTTGAAAATCAGCCTTGCATCCGAGGAACCAAGGGTTCTGGATGCCAGCACGTACTCCCGCCCCTTAAAACGATAGAACTGCGTTCTGGTTCTGGAAGCCGTTCCAATCCACCCTGTCAAACACAATGCCAGCACAAAGGTGAAAAAATTGTTTCCAAGATGCAGAATACATATGGTCATAACCACAATCCAGGGCACACCACCCAAAATCTCGCAGAACCTTTCCATCCAGATGTCCACGTTTCCGCCAAAATAACCGGAAACAGAGCCCCATACCAGACCAAAGCAGAAGCAGAATATCGCCGTGCACAGGCCCAGGATCAGAGAAGTCCGAAGTCCCGCGAAAGCCCGCTTAAACAGATCAAAGCCGGAAACATCCGTTCCGAACAGGAACTTCGGCATTTTATCATAACCCATCTTCTTGTATCCCCAGCCCCTGGCGGCAATACTGGAAAGCTTCTTGGTAATTCCCATGACCTCCTGACTCTCTACCACATCAATAGGGCAGTCATCCGTCAGCTTCACAAAGGATTCCGGTCCTACCTTGTAATCGTAGCTGCAATATCCGGCTTCCACCCAACTGTTCAGTTCCGAAGCCGAATAGGTCACCAAATCCGCGTCACCATATACCAACGCATAGGTATCCAAGGTATAATCACAGTAATAAATCCTGGAATTATGGATTCCCTTTCGTCCGGTACATGACCAGTAGGAAAGATCGCTGACATCGCTTATATTGACGAAATCCGTAGCGTCCGTGAAAGAAATCTGAGCCAGTTCCTCCGTATTTAGCGCGGATTCATCAGCACTCAGTACGGCGCTCTCGATCAGGATGTACTGAAAACCGGTTGTAGCGGACTTTACTTCAAACACAATCTGTCCCCGGAAAGAATCCAGTCCCGCAGCCCGAAGCGCGTCGCTCAGATTCACGGACAAAGGACTATAATCCCTGGAAAAATCCCGGAGCAGGATTTCCTCTTCCCCGGATTTTAAATAAACGGCATACTCTCCCAGCTGGGAATCGCTGACTCCATCCTCCTCCTGAAAGACCACATCCAGCCTATAATTTTTCACAGTATCAAAGGCAGCCGCTTTCGATGACATCAGTGCGTTCTTATTATCGATCGCCGCATCCGTGGCCAGCACGACCACGCCTCCCTCCCCGTAAGGATTGGCCGCGTCAATCATGGTGGGTTCCGGGTCCACCGTAATCTTTACCAATGCGGCCCTGATAGCCGCATTGGAATATTTTTCGGACAAAGCGGGAATCTGGTTCTCCACATCATACACGACCCGCTTATATTTCCTCGTGCCGTCCCAGAAGCCCGTTCCGACCTCAAAAAGCTTGGGGGCCAGAAACGCTTCCGCAGAACGAACCGTCGTTATGTTCGCTTTCGAAAGCAATGGTACAAAGATTGTCAGCAGGATCAACACGCCCAGAATATAGCTTCCAGCCACAGAGGCCTTATTCTTCCGGAATCGCCTGAGCGCGTCCCTGAAAAAAGTGGTGGGCTTTGTTTCCAGCTTTGTGTCAGTGACACGCTTGTCTTTCTGGATCAGGACGAAATCATCTTCCTGAAAGACTCTTTTCTTTTCATCATCCATTATTTCTTCGCCCCCATTCTGATCCTCGGATCAATAAAGCCGTAGGACAGATCCAGCAGAATCCCCGCCAGAAGGCCTAACGTAGTGAAAATCGCCATATCCACAAACAGAATATCATAATCCTTGTAATTGAGTGCCAGAACAAAGAGCTTGCCGATTCCGGGGATGCTGTAAAGCTGCTCCAAAATCATGGAACCGCCCAGAATCCCGATAAACTCCGCCAGAATCGAAGGGAAAATCGGCACCATGGCATTTTTCAGGGCGTGGCGGATGATCGCCTGCCGCCTTGTCAGCCCCTTGGTGCGGGCAAGCAACAGATAGTCGCTCTCCATGACCTCACACAGCTCCGCCCTGGTAAAACGGCAATAGCCGCAGATAGAGCCGAAAGACAAGCAAAATACAGGAATAATATATCCTTTTACTTTCATGAGCGTAGTGGCGGATTCCGTAGGCCACGCACTGGGGAGCCAGCCCAGATTATAGGCAAACACCCGCAGCACAAAGGAGATCAGTACAAAACTTGGTATTGAGATAAAGACCATGACCAACGTGGAAATCGTGTGGTCCGTCATTGTATTCTTCTTCAGAGCCGCCCATATTCCCAGCAAAATGCCGATGGGCACGGAAAAAATCACGGAGAAAATATTCAGTCGGATGGAATATCCGATTCGGGAACCGATAATGACCGCGGCGGACACGTTCGGCTGAAAGGTTTTGCTGTAGCCCCAGTCCCATTTGGTAAGAATATTCTTCAGCCAGTTGACATACTGCGTCATCACCGGCACCTGATAATAGTAATTCGCGCGGCCATGATCCGTAGGCGACTTATACAGATAATCACCGTATTGGGGCTGTTCATGGTCCACCCGGTAAACATAGCCCAGAGCGTACTGCTTGTCAAAATAAGCGATCTGCTGGGCGTCTCCCCCGATCGGCCTGTTGAACGGGAGGAGCTTAACCATAATAAAGGTCAAGGAAAGTATGATGTATGCCGTCATAAACGCCAGGAAAATTCTTTTCGCTACATATTTCGCCATAGTTTTCCCCTTATTTCTTTATCTGTTTAAAAAGTAATGCGGCCGGCAGTCCAAGTCCAGCCGCATTACCCTTGTGAAAAATGTCAAATCCTGTCGATCAGATTGATCCGAAGCCCGCGCTTACTCCACTACGAAATTATCATTGGTGGAATAGTAGTTGCCGGCGCTCGCCTTGCCAGCCAGCTCGTAATCATAGTAGAAGTCAAAGCCGGTAGCGCCCTGAGGATCCTCGGAGGTGCCGTTGCCGTTCACATAAGTCGCCGCCAATTCCGCGGGAACGGTAAAGGTTACATAGGTAACGCCGTTTCCTTTATCCTCGACAGTAAACTCAACAGACTCTTCCTCGTACTCGCCGTCGCCGTTGTTGTAACGCTCATAGTCGCAGCAAACGACATCCGTTACGGTCAGGGTCGTATCATCAGGCAGAGCAGCGGTGATCTCCATGGCTCCGCTGTAGGTCCCGTCGTCATTCTTCTTGATCGGCTCATAATTGAACGCGAAGATATCCTTGCTGTCGCCATCGTTTACGATCGCCTGGGTATTGGCAGCCAGATAGAGCGCGTCAAAGGAGAAGCGCTGACCGTCATACACGATAGGATATGCGTTCGCATCGTTGGTATCGGTACCCCAGTTCAAAGTAAAGCTGTTGGACAGCTCCTGGTTGGAGGACAGAACGCTCATGAAATCCAGAGGATTCAGAGAGTTGCCGGTGACGGAACCGAAGCCCAGATCAAACTGTCCCACCATCATCTTGTTGTAGTAAACGTCAGACCACTCATTGCCTACCCAGAACTCAACGTTCAGCTTGTACTTTCCGCCGGAAACGCTGGCGTCATTGAACGCGGTCTCCAGATAAGCCTTGATCTCGTTGTGATAATTCTCTTCATGCTGAGGATACATCCACGCAACCTCAAGCTTGATCTCCGTAGGCGCATCCGCCGTTCCGGGAGTATAAGCGCCGTCGGCCTCCAGCTCGGTAAGGGCTACACGGAAGTAATCTCTTGCAAGCTCCAGGGAGTAACCGGCGCCGTCCGTTCCCTCGGTCAAAGGAGCGATAACCTTGGCGTGTACGTCAGAGTTATCATAGGAAAGGCCCTCTTCCGGATCCCACAGATAGTTGGTAGAGAAATAGTTTACGGAAGCGATGCTGCCTCTGGCGTTGGCAAAGGTGTTGCGGTCAATGGAAAGAAGCAGACCCTGTCTGAAGTGAGAGTTGCCAAGAGCGGGCTCAACCTCCCAATATTCAGCGGCGGGAGTCTGGGTCACGGTACCGTTCTCACCGAACATCTGCTCCCAGCCTTCCTCGTTCAGGGCGTTCATGTTCAGCTTAAATACGGAATCACCGGTGGTCTTTCTGGCACGGGGATCGTTGCGGAACTCATCCAGTCTGGTCTGAGGAATGCTCGCCACATCCGTATGACCCGCCAGGAACTCGTTAAAGGAAGCCTCGCTGTCCTCTGCGGCCGCAGGGAAGATACGGATATGCACGCCCTCGATGTTGTACTTGGTATCGGCGAACACATAGTTGGGATTCTTCTTATATACGATTTCCTGATCCTGGTTGTAAGCTTCCAGATAGTAGGAACCCAGAGCCAGGGAATTGTCCACAGGGGTCTCCGTCGCATCCAGATTGAAGCCCAGATAATTCTGTACGGTTACAAGATCCAGGAAATCCTGGGGGATCGGCATATACAAAGAACCGTTGCAGTAATACATGGCATAGAAAGGAGTCATCTCCTGAGTGTACTCGATCTCCAGATAGCTCTTGCCATCCTCTTCGTAGGCCTTGATGCCTACCTTGTCCCACAGCTCCTGATTGAAGCCGTTGGCCGTACCGTCATAGAACGCTTTCACGCCTACGATGGCTCCGGTGGTGTTGTTGGCCATCTCGGAACCACGGAACAGCTGATTGGACTGGGTAAGAAGCAGCTTATAAGGGGTCAGGTAATCCTCCAGGGCAACCTCCCTGTTGTTGAACGCCTGACGGGACTCCAGCTGGGAACCGGTGGTATATTTCAAGCCTTCCTTACCGGTGCGGACCTGGAATCTCCACTTGGTGGCGGTGCCGTTGCCATCGTCATCGTTCAGAGCCACGGGCTTCTCCATAGCAAGTTCAGGCACCCAATCATATCCATCCTTGGTCGCATTCATGAAATTCGTAAAGTAAGAGGCAGCGATATAGCTGTAGAAATCGCTTACCTCAGAACCCTGATCGTTCAGATAATTCAGGGTTCCGGGATCACTGGCGTTCAGAGTGTGATAATACCGTTTCCATGCGGCATTGCTCTCATAGTCCAGATCCGCCGTGATGCTGCCCTCTGCCAGCGTACCGAAACCGTAGCCGGGAATGTAGTTCTCCGTTCCCAGGGTCACACGCTCGTTGAACAGCTCGGTAACACCGTTTTCAAACAGAGGCAGACCGGCGGTACCGGTTCTGTACGCATAGGTCTCCAGAACGCCCAGCATCTCCAGACGCTCCTGGTTGTCTCTGTCGGAATAGGAAATCATGCCGTTCGCGGTGGGAATGCAGTCCAGGATCGCCTGGTACGCGGCATCATAAGCCTTCTGCACGTCCACTACCGTGCCGGCCGCAGCGATCGCTTCTTTTCCGGAAGCCACCGCGGCATCCACCGCCGTCTTCTCCTCCGCAGTCAGCTGTTCTGAAATGTCAGTAACAATCTGATCCAGATCGTTGCTGATATACGCCTTGTAATCGTCCGCGTCTATGTATGCGCCGTCCCAGGTGTCGTTTACCTCCGGAGTCGACTCGGACTCTGCGGGCGTTGAAGAAGGCGTAGACTCAGAACTTTCGGCAGACGACTGCTCGCTGCTGCCGTCGTTACCGCCGCACGCGGCCAGGCCAAAGACCATCGCAGCAGCAAGCAGTAAACACAATACTTTCTTCTTCATAACTTTGTTCCTCCTTTTTGGAATCTACATATTTTCGGAATCCTCAGTTGTCCGCCGGCCATATCATACAGGAACTGGCGCATTCTTTTCCCATACAATATTCAGTTATGAAATTTCCTTAAGGCTCTTCCCAAGGACTTCGAAAACATATACTATGTATCTTTAACCCATAAAACGCGCCATCACTTTCTGATTATATGAAAAAAAGCAACATTTTATCGGGTTAAATTCAAATAAATGTTAAACTCTTGTGACGCGGGAAAAATACTTGTCCGAGATTCCCCACCCCACTAGGTTATTATTATAAAGACAATAAAAACGATTGTCAAGACGTTTTATCATTTTTTATGCAAGAATGTCCGCGCTGCCCGATCGGATATGTCTGAAACGCGGACATTCTTGTTTTTCTATGAATTTATTATAAAATCGGCATGAAATTGGTATAAAATTCATATAAAATATTCTATATTTTTCCAAATGGTTCCATATATTGCGCCGCTTGCTTGAGCTCTTCTTCAATCCGAAGCAGCCTGTTATATTTGGCCACGCGGTCACTTCTGCAGGGTGCGCCGGTCTTGATCTGGCCCGCGCCTGTCGCCACGGCGATATCCGCGATGGTTGTATCCTCCGTTTCCCCGGAGCGATGGGAAATAATAGCCTTATACCCATTCTTATGGGCCATTTCCACGGCCATCAATGCCTCCGTCAATGTTCCGATCTGATTCACCTTGACCAAAATGGCGTTGGCACAGTGAAGCTTGATTCCGGCATCCAGACGTTTCGTGTTGGTCACGAAAAGATCATCTCCCACCAGCTGCACGCACTCTCCCAATCTGGAGGTCAGCTCCTGCCAGCCGTCCCAGTCATCCTCGGCCAGTCCATCCTCTATGGAAATAATGGGGAACTTGCCCACCAACTCCTCGTAATAAGAAATCATCTCTTCCGTGCTGCGCACAATCTCTTCTCCCTTAAGACTGCTCTCGCCGGGGAAATGATACATTCCCGTTTCTTCCTGGTACAATTCACTGCTGGCGGCATCCAGGGCAATTTTAATATCGCGGCCCGGTTCATAACCGGCTGCCCGGACTGCCTCCACGATCACCTCCAACACGCTCTCCGCATCCGGCAGATCCGGCGCAAAGCCTCCCTCGTCCCCCACACCGGTGGACAGACCTTTCTGCCTGAGAATTCCTTTTAAGTTATGGTAAATTTCGGCACAAATACGGAGTCCGTCCCGGAAACTTTCCGCCTGTACGGGCATGATCATAAACTCCTGAAAATCCACGGTGTTGGCCGCGTGCTTTCCGCCGTTCAAAATGTTCATCATGGGTACCGGCAGCAGCCTTGGAGTCGTCCCTCCCAAATACCGGTACAAAGGCAACCCAAGAGCTTTGGCGGCGGCCCTTGCAACCGCCAGGGAAACCGCCAGCATGGCATTGGCGCCAAGATTGCTCTTATTTTCCGTCCCGTCCGTTTCCATCAGAATCCGGTCCACCAGAATCTGTTCCATACCGTTGCGCCCGCAAAGGACACTGGCAATTTTTTCATTGATGTTTTTTACCGCGTTCTGGACGCCAAGGCCAAAGTACCGGGTTTCCCCGTCCCTCAGCTCCACTGCCTCAAAGCGCCCGGTGCTGGCGCCGGACGGGACCGCGGCCCTGCCGGCATAATCATTCTGTGTCTCCCGATCGTGAAGCGTCACCTCCGCTTCCACGGTAGGATTGCCTCTGGAATCCAGGATCTCCCTTCCATGCACCATGACAATTTCCAAATATTTCATGCTGATTTCCTCCTCAACCGCCGGGATTTTCCCCGGCCATACTGATCTATAAAACGGATGATACGCTCCGCGTACGATCCTTAAGACAAAAAAAAGTATCCCCGAAAACGGCGCGTTTCATGCAGCGTTTCCGGGGATGTTTTTATTCGTATGCTTTTCCCGCCAGAATCTCTCGGTAATCCTGATAGTTCTTCTGAAGCAGAGTCGGCGTGTCCAGACCATATGGGCATTTGGCTTTGCACTGGTTGCAGTGCAGGCATTTTTCAATCAGCTTCATTTTCTCCTGGGCCTGAGGTGTGAGCTGCGCCGCCGAAGGGGAACGGCGGATCAGCAGGCTCATACGGGCGCAATTGTTAATCTCAATTCCCACCGGACAAGGCATGCAATAACCGCAGCCCCTGCAGAAATCACCCAGCAGCTCCTGCCGATCCCTGGCAATCACCGCTTCGAGCTCGTCCGTCATGACAGGGGGATTGTCAATATAGGAAAGGAACTCGTCCAATTCCTTTTCCCGCTGGATACCCCAGATGGGCAGCACATTATCATACTGGGCCAAAAAGGCATAGGCCGCGGCGGAATTGGTGATCAGGCCGCCGGATAAGGCTTTCATCGCCACAAAGCCCATATTGGCCTTTTTACACTTATCCACCAGCTCCAATTCCTTTTCCGTGGCCAGATAGCAGAACGGAAACTGCAGCGTCTCATACAAACCGCTGTCGACAGCCTCATGGGCTACGTTCAGGCGATGATTGGTGATACCGATATGGCGAATCTTCCCCTGAGCCTTAGCCTCCAGCATGGCTTCGTATAAACCGCTGCCATCTCCCGGCTTTGGGCAAAAGGCAGGATTATGGAACTGGTAAACATCAATATAATCCGTTCTTAAATTGCGCAGGGAAGTCTCCAAATCTTTCCAAAATCCCTCCGCCGTGACAGAGCCGGTCTTGGTAGCGATATAAACCTTTTCTCTCATCCCGTCAAAGGCTTCTCCCAACTTTTCCTCGCTGTCCGTGTACCACCTGGCCGTGTCATAATAGGTGATGCCATGGGCATATGCCTTGCGCAAAAGTCCTACGGCCGCCTCTTTGGAAATGCGCTGAATGGGCAGCGCCCCAAAGGAATTCTTTTCCACCGTGATTCTGGTAGAACCCAATGTAACCATCGTCATCTGATCTTACTCCTAACTAATTTTGCTTTCATTATACTTTAATTTTACTTTAACGCCGGCAGGGACCTGCCGGTCATCTCCGCGGCAGCGCGGAGCCCGGCCCTTGTCCGAGTCGCTTTTTCATTATACACTTAAACCAGGATAGGCGCAAGAGCCAAATCAGGATTGGGGGAGAATCTGAAATTTAGGGGTTGTAATTTATAGACGAAAGTCATAAAATAATGGGAACACGCTGAAATACATAGTTATTTTACAGGTATCGGCAAGGAGGAATTATGGTTGATTTGTTGGCGCGTTTCCTGATCCGAAACAAAGATGATGTGTCCTCGCCGCAGGTGCGGCAGGCTTATGGTTTTTTATGCGGAGCCGTCGGAATCGGACTTAATCTGCTTCTGTTTCTTGGAAAGTTTCTTGGAGGCATACTGAGTCATTCGATTGCCATTACGGCCGATGCCTTTAACAATCTGTCGGATGCCGGTTCTTCCATAATTACGATGATCGGATTTCATATGGCAGGACAAAAGCCGGATCCGGACCATCCCTTTGGGCACGGGCGAGTGGAATATATTTCCGGCCTGCTGGTGTCAGTAGTGATTCTGATCATGGCATTCGAACTTTTGAAATCTTCCGTGGGAAAAATCCTGCATCCGGAGCAGCCGGAATTCTCGCCCCTGCTTTTAGGAATTTTGGCGGCTTCCATCCTTGTAAAATGTTACATGGCGTATTACAACAGGAAAATCGGGGACAAAATCAATTCTGCGGCCATGAAGGCAACGGCCGTTGACAGCCTGAGCGATACCGTGGCGACCGGAGTGGTGCTGCTTTCCACCATCGTGGGACACTTAAGCAATTTGCAGATCGACGGTTACTGCGGCGTCATCGTGGCGCTTTTTATCGGCTACGCAGGAATTGACGCAGCCAAGGACACCATCAGTCTTCTGGTAGGGCAGGCACCGGATCCCCAGTTCGTTGCCCAGGTGCGCTCCCTGGTGCTCTCCTATCCCAATATTCTGGGAGTTCACGATTTGATCGTGCATAATTACGGCCCTGGACGTACCCTGATTTCCCTTCACGCGGAAGTCCCCTCGGACGGAGACATGCTGAATCTCCACGAAACCATCGACGGCATTGAACACGATCTGCTCAATCGCCTCCATTGTCACGCGGTCATCCATATGGACCCCGTCCGCGTCGGAGATGAGGAAACGTCGCAGGTAAAAGGTTGGGTACAGGATATTTTGACAAATCTGGATCCCGCCATCACCCAGCACGATTTCCGGCTGGTCAAATGTACCTCTCACACAAAGGTGGTTTTCGATATTTCCGTGCCCTATCGGGTGAAGTTGTCGGACGAAGCGCTCATAGAGGCGATTTCCTCCCAACTTTGCAGGGAGCATCCCCATTACCTCGCCAAAATCGACGTGGATAGAGTATAATACAAAGGAGTCTCTATGAAAAAAACAGAAGAAAACAGGCTCAGGGAAGCTGAGCGGCGACGGCTGGCCGCCTTGGAAAAGCGTTATCGAGAGGCCGCCAGAACCTATTTTACGGCAAGAGTCGCTTATTATCATACCCTGACGGGAGGCCAATATACCTCTATCACCATCCGGGATCAGAAAAGCCGCTGGGGAAGCTGCTCCTCCCGGGGAACCCTTTCCTTTAATTACCGTCTCCTTTTCGCCCCTCCCAGAGTGCTGGATTATGTGGTGGTTCATGAACTCTGCCATCTGACCCATATGGATCATTCCAAAAACTTCTGGGCCATGGTAGAACGGATCATGCCGGACTACCGCGTCTATCGGGACTGGCTGCGCGATCACGGCCAGGAACTGACTCTGGAAAAATATCTGCAGCGAAAGGGGATTCCCCACAGCCTGTCGTAACAAACAGCGGATGCCGCCAGGCGCGGTATCCGCTGTTTGTTACGATCTCTGATGCTGTTTTCTCCAGTGCTATTTTCTCAGATGCCATTTTCCCGGCTATCTGTCAGGCACTTTCATCCGTCATCCGCCGGGCACTATCACCGACAGAATTATCTGCTCTCATTGACGAAAATCTGCACCCTGCTCTGGATGATATGCGCCACTTCCTCCGCGCTCTTCTGTCCGCTAAAGAACGGCGCCGTTTCCTCCTGAATGATATCCAAGATATCCTGATTATAATAAGCAAGCCGGTCAACAGATTCTATAAAGTTCAGCATCTCGTCAACCTCTTCCTGGGTAGATGGAGGAATGATCACATCTTCATCATTGAAGTAATAGGTATCGTCATAATACTCGCGATTACCGTCCTCGTCTTCCCAATAAGGTCTTTCCGTAGCTTCCTGGGCCACCTCCAGCAAACACTTTTTGTCCACCGGGAACCCGTAATTCGACTTCATTTGCTCCTGATATTCATCACCCAAATAGTACCGCACAAACTCCCATGCGCCATCCAGCGCCACACTTCTGGACGAAAGAGCGAAAAGCATATTGCCGCTGACCACGGAACCGCTTCCCTCCTCCGTCGGGAAACCGATACAGGTGATATCTTCTCCAAACTGAGCGTACTGTATCCGATGCCAGCTGCGGAAATTGTACAAAGTCATAGGCATCAGCAAGGTCCTGTTTTCCCGATACTGGGTCTCATACATACTCCAGTCGTAGTCGTCGTCATAATTAATTTCCTCGGGCAATGTCTTGGCGAATTCCATCAGATTCATAAATTCCTCTGACTCAAAATGACATTCTCCCGTAGACTGATCCACAAACTGCGTACCACAAAACTGAAGGATAGAGTTAAAGAACGACCCTCTGGTCATATCACCGTAAGCCACGGTTCCCTCCGGCAAAGATGCCATCACCTCATTGAACTGTTCCGTATTCCATTCCGTCCGACCGCCCAGCAAAGACGTTTTCGCCGCCCAGGTATTGATGGTAAAGCTGGGAACGACATAATACAAGGTTCCATCGATGGAATAGGCGTCAAACACATTCTGCAGGAATTCTTTCTGGGACAGTTCCCCGTCCTTCTCCAACAGCGCGCCAACATCCGCGATCAAGCCTTTTGCAATGTAGTTTTCCACCGGAATGTTTCCGTCCACCACCAGAATATCCGGCATATTGCCCGAAATGATATCATTATTCAGCTGCGTATATCCGGCCATATAATCATCCATGGTCTCATACTGGGAATAATCCTTTACTGTGATGCGGTAGCGTTCATTGGTCTTATTAAAATCAACGATCTGTCTGCGGATATTGCTGTTCAGGTATTCACAGCCCAGAATCAGCACAACCTTGTCCGGAATATCCTCGGGATTGACCTTGTTAAAGACCGCTACCACCGTATTATAATCCTCATCATAATAGGTGCCCGCGAAATGCTCCTTGTCAATAAAGCATAAATTATTCAGCCAGGAAACGGACAAGTCAGAATTCACAAAGCTCATAACCTGCTCGATCTCACCGGCGCTTTCGTTGTAAGTAAAGATGCCGTTGTTGTTGGCAAGCATCATACTGCCATCCGCCCCGCCATACATACTATAATACATGACGTTATCCGGAAGCGGTACCTTTTCGGATATGGTACCCGTCTTGGGATCAAAAACACTGTAGAACATTTTGGTGTACTCATTATTATAAGTGACAAACGTCATCGTGCCATCGCTATTCATAAAGCTGGTGGACAAATTCTCAATATCGAGAGACGCGGTATCCAGTTCCTTGGACTGCTGCAGAACGCCATCCTCGCCAATCATAAGGACTCGATAAGACTGTCCCTGCATAATGACGGTGGCAACGCCATCTTCTCCCACACTCAGACTGCTCACATAACTATACTCATCCTCAGGAATATCCTCATCCAGGGGAACTTTCCACTTCTCCTTACCGTCCATCCCCCAACAGACCAAATAGATGTTTTCCTCATAGATCGGATTGTCCGGATCAGAATAGTCATTAAAATTAACCGTCTGGACCCCATAAAGCAGTCCATTCAGGCCGACGCCAATTCTATTATACCAGAAATTAGTGTTCTCATCGCTCTCCTCCATCTCCAGATCATAAACCTGCAGATTGCCGCCGTCCAAATCCATGCTCAAAAGCTTGTTTACTAAGACAGGGGGCACATACTCTTCCACTGCGTCGACGGGAATCTCATGGGCGGCGACACCGACAGCGGCCATCACATCCTGCGTATCACCCTCCGTCTCAGTACCATCCTCCGCATCATCACCCTCCGTCTCAGTACCATCCTCCCCATCATCCCCGTTCGTCTCAGGATAAATATAGGACTCTGTAACTATGTAAAGCTTGCCGGCCGCATAGGACATTCCCTGGATGTAATAATCATCTCCCAGCTCCTCTGACGGCAATGAAATCTCATTGCCGTGGAAAACAAACTGTTTCGCCAGACCCACGTTGGGATTGTTTTTCCCGCCGGACGGAATGGACGCGTTGCCGTCCGGTCCGTTTCCCGATTCATCTCCACCCTTACCGCAGGCGGCCAGGCCAAGCACCATCACCACTGCCAATAAGAGAGAAATGATTTTTTTCCATGAACCCTTCTTCATTGAAACTCCTCCTCATCATCAAATCTGTCTTTATACTTCTTCCTGCGTTTTCTGCGCGCCCGCGCCTTATCCATCTGTCTCTGAGCCTTGTCAGTCAACGCCATGTAAACGCTCCTGGCCGTCCAGGTCTTATGCTTCCACCAAAGGACGATCGCGATCAATACCAGGACTGTTGGATAAACCAGAAAAACCATTGCCCAAAGCGTGAGCACCCCCACAATGTCTTCATATCCCCTGGCGATATTTTCCCAATAAGGATAAATAATCGCCTTACCGCTCATGGAACGCACGCCAAAGGACATAATCAATTTAAACCGTTCTGCCAGATCATACCTTGTGGTGTTTTCCACCACTACTCTGTCCGCCTCGCTCACTCCGATATGGTCACTCACATAATTATAAGCAAACTTCTTGACCGGATTGGGCATGACCACCTCGTAATGATTGATCCCGTTGTTGGTGCCGTACTTCTGCAGCGTATCATAGGACACATACACGATGGAAGAATCCAGTCCCGCCGCCTCTTGAAGCCGCCCTTCCTCTCTATGTACCACGCCGGCTACCACATGAGGCCTTCCCCCGATAGATACGATCATTCCCGCTATGTTGTTAGAGCCGAAGAGCTGCCAGGCACCCACCTCGTCCAGAATGCAGTAATCGCTGTTTAAATCACTCTCCGAGAAATAAGCGCCATCCAAAAGCTGCAAGGGGTGAAAGAGGAAAAAGTCCCCGCCGACCCCAAGAGCGTTGGCAGTAAGATTGCCTCTGTCGCTCACCACTGTGATCCGTCCGCCGGCACTGTAAGCGTCCGCCCAAAGCCTGGCAGACGCGTTCGGGGAATCCTGTACCACGGAAGCCTCCTGCAGGCCTCCGTCAATGGAGTGCCGAAACGCCTCCAGCGTATCCAACGAAACATTGGCATTTTGGGAAAAAAAGCAGCTGATCTGCGCCATCTCTCCATTCTCACCCCAACGTTCGGCCATTTGCTGCGAAACCTGCTGTCCTATCATCAGCTGCGCCATTCCCAACAGCAGCAGACATACCATAAGGGAAAGAAAACCGCTGATTCCCAAAACCATCTGCCTGACAGACAAGGAATGTAAGAATTTCTTCATATTCATCAACCTTTCTAGTTATCAGCCAGTCTCACTAATTGTCCCGCCGTCACCGGCTTGTCAGAAGTGGTAATCACGTAACTGCTATATGTATACAAGGCTCCCGTAACCGCGGACTGTGTATCATCACTGGCTACCACTTCCACGTCCACGCGGACCGCGGTGTATCTGGTCCCCAGCGGGCTGGACTTGGATTCCACCTGAAGCACAAAGGTACCGTTGCTGTCTTCACGGATCGCGCTGTTAGGAACCACCATGTCGTAATTGGCGCTTCTGTCGCCTACAGACACGCTTAAGCTCTGCCCCGCGGTAACATCGCCCTCCACGTCAAACACCAAAAGCCTGTTGGTGGACGGGTTCTGGGGATCAGGGCGAATGGCAGACAACGTAATTGTCATGTCCCCGTATCTCCAGGAGTTGACCAGATCGGCCTGAATCCCGGGATTCAATTGCCGCGCCTGGTCGTTGGTGACGCTGAAGCTCATGGTAAAGCCCGCGCCCTCAGGCAGCATGGTTGCGATAGCACTGCCTGCCGTGGTGTCATTGCCGGCAACAATGTTAATATTGGAAATGGTTCCGGAAATCGGCGCTTCAATCGTCAAGCCAAGAGCATTCTCCTCTTCCTTACGCACAACCTCCATCTGCTCCGATACTTCTTCCTGCCGCTGCGCCACGTCCTCACGAAGATTGGCAATCTCCTTACGGATCGCGTTCATCCCACGGGTGGGATCGCTCATGTCCATCTCCCAGGAAATATCCGCCAGCAGCTGTGCCTTGGCCTCCCTGGCATCTTCCAGGGCCTTATTCTTCTCATCCAGTTCCAGACGCATATTGCTAATGTTCACCGCGATAGAATTCTTGTGGTTCTCTACAGAATTGCGCGCGTCCTCCAGCGCCTTAACGGCATCGCTGTATTCCTTATATTTCTTATCGTAAGCCTCCTTGGCCTCCTTGTTGTCCACGATCTTCTGCTGCTCTCTTTTCAGCTCGTTGTATCGGTCCAGATTGGCCTTGGCCAGCTCGAAATCCTCATCGGAAACACTGTAAATGGGAATCGCGTCGCCGCCGGACACTTCCTGCCAGCCCACGATCCGTCCCTCATTTCTTTCAGCGATGGTGGCCTCATATTCCGCGATTCTTTCATTGTACTGGCTGATTTTATCCAGGGCGTTCTTCACCGGATCAGCGTTCAGTTCCCTTTCGGCCTTATTTAACCGATCCTGCTGTTCATTGGTATCCGGGAAAGCGTAATTGAGCTGATTGTTTAAGGTGTCCAGCTGGGAAATCTGCAGATTCAGATCATCCACGGCCTTCTGGTACTTGGCCACCTCCGCATCCGCCGCGTCAATCCGGCTCTGATACTCCGCCATGGAAGCGGATACACCGTTCTGAGCGTTCTGGATCGCTTCCTGGGAATGGGTGGTGTCTGAAAGCCCCAGGATCTCTTTCTGCAGACTAATCATCGCGGAACTCAACTCGTCATACTTCGCATTCAGACTGTCCTTGGCCGTTTCCAGCGCCTCTTCTCTGGTCTTTAGTTCGTTCTTGACCGCCTCCAGCTCAGTGCTCTCCTTTTCGCTCATCAGGAACAGAGGATCGCCCTTCTGCACCACATCGCCTTCCCGGACCAGAACGCTTTCCACCTTACGGGTCTCGTTCACCTTGATCTCATAAGGATCATCACTTTCCACTGTGCCCGTACCGCGGATCTGCGCCGTGATGCTTCCGGACTGCACATACTTCACCGCCACCTCCGGCAGCGAATAGTTCATAATCGTGTTGGAGAAAAAAGTCAGAAGCAACATCACCGTCAGGAAAATGATGGCCGCGTTTTTTACCCATTCTCTTCTCTTGTTTCCATTCTCGTTCATAATCTTTTCATCCTCTCCTATCCTTTTAAACCGCCCTGAGACGTGATTCCATCCACCAGATATTCTTCACCGTAAAGGAACACCAACAGAGTAGGCACCATGTAAATGGTCGCCACCGCAAAGGCCAGACCGATTTCTCCCTCATTGATCCTGCTTAAGAATACCGACAAGGGGTGCGTTTCCGAATCCGACAACAAGATCAAAGGCTGTTCCACCATGTTCCAATAATCGATAAATACCAGAATGGCCGCCGAGCAGAGCGTTCCCCTGCACAGAGGCAGACAGATTCTCCGGTAAATCTGCCATTCTCCCGCGCCGTCGATCTGCGCGGCTTCAATGGTCGAAACCGGAATCCTGCGCATGAACTTCGTCAGTAAAAAGACCGCGAAAGGAGAGAAAATTCCAGGCAGCCATATGGCCCATTTCGTATCCAACAGATTCAGCCAGTCCGAAACCAGATAGTTCGGCACCAGTGTGACCTGATAAGGCATCAGCATCAATATTATGTATACAAAGAAAATGATCTCCCGCAGCCGCCCGCGGTATCTGGCAAACCCATAGGACGCCAGCGAGGCCACGATCAGCTGGAACAGCACGATAGGTCCAACCAGAATCACGGAATTCCAAAACTTTAACAGGTATTGGGGACTCCGAAGCAGCACCGTGGCATACTGACTGAAAGATACCATGTCCGGGATGAACTTCAGGTTCACTTTTTCCGAAACAAAGACCCTGCCGCCCGAGTCGGAGCTTGCGAAAACGGAACCATAATTGGCCGAAATCTCCGCGGAACCCATGAACGAATTAGTGATGGTCAATACGATCGGCATCAGAAACAGAAAAGCGAACACGGCTGCCAGAAGCGTCGCCGCCAATATCTTCGTCGTTTTCCACAAGTGCTTTCCCCTGATCCTGCCCTTGGTATACTTGCGGTCGATGGCATCCTTCTTAGGGCGTTTCCCGCTCATCCTTCCACATCCTTTCCGAACCGGTCTTCCACGAGAAACAGAATCCCGATAATTACAATCATGACCAAAGACATCAGTATGGCCGCGGCTGACAGTCTCTGGTAATCAAGCGACGCAAACGCATTGTTCATCAAATGCTGCATCATATAGATGGTATCGTAAGGGTGATCTCCGGTCAACAGGTAAATCTCCCGGAACACCTTAAAGGAACTGATCAGGGACATGATCGTCACGAACAAAAAGGTAGAGGACAAGTATCTGGTCTTAATGTGGATGAAAATCTGCCAGGGAGAAGCGCTCTCCAGCTTCGCCACCTCTATGATATCCCTGGGAATGCTCCCCAGGGCCGCCATGAACAAAATCATGTTATAGCCCAGATTCTTCCACAGAAACAAAATCACAATCACAATCTGGGAATAACCGGACTTGAGCCAGTCGATCTTGGACCCTCCAAACGCCATGAGCACCTCATTTATGGCGCCGTTAAAATCGAACATCACGCGCCAGATCAGCACGATGGACGCCACCGGCACCATCATGGGGCTTAAGAAAAAGGTCCGAAACTGACTCTTAAAAGGAATCTTTGCGTCCAGCAGCAGGGCCAGAAGCAAAGACAAGATCACAGCCAGCGGAACCGACACCACGGAAAAACCCAGCGTGTTGGAAACGGCTGTTTTAAAGGAAAGATTATTCAATAATCTATTGAAATTATACAAACCCACGAAATTCCCGCTGATAGGATTATCCACCATAGAGTAATAAATGATGACAAAAAACGGGAGAATGAAAAATGCCATCACCCCCAAAAAACTGGGCGCAATATACAAACTGGACACCACCTGCGTTTTACGCCTTGTCTTCGTCATCCTATTGCCGCGCTTCTTTAAAAGCCTGATCTGCTTTTTCTCGGCACGCAGCGCCTTTCGTTCCTCTTTACCGCTCTTCTTCACCAAGGTTTCACACCCTCCCGGACATTCCAATCTTCCTTGCCGGACCATCCGCGCAGTTTCCGTGATTCGGCCTGTTTGCTCCGAATCACTCATCCCGCTCCGCCGAAACGTTTCCAACAAGGTTTCGCAAGGCAACCCCCCACGCGATCATTATATAACAAAACCCCACAAAATGCATCTTAAGATTTTATGAAGAAAAATGCGGTTTTGCTTCCAGCTTAGCTTCCTTCCCACGCCATCCCATGACAAACGGTCCGGCCCTGCGGACACATTTCCCGCAGGGCCGGACCGGCCTTCCTAAATTCATCAGCTATTTTCACTGATATAGATTTTCACTCTGCTCTGGATGATGCCCGCCACCTCATCCACGGACTTCTGTCCTTGGAAATAAGGTTCCGCTTCCTCCAGAATGATGTCCATGACATCATCGTCAAGGCCGCTGGTGCTTACGGGTCTCGCCAAAGAAATCAGTTCCCGCACAGTTTCGATCTCCTCCGGCAGGGGTACATAACTGTACAGACGGAAACCGTCCTCACTCTCCGACCATCCAAAGGATTGTCTGGCAGGCTTCCCGTTCTCGTCCAATATGATGTCGCCGTTCTCATCCGTCTCGTAAGGATTTCTGGAATCCTCCGAAAGTCCGCTTTCCAGAGCTTCCTTATTGGATTCAAAGCCAAATCCCCATCTGTTGGAACCGTATGCCGACTCTAACACATATTCGATAAAGGACCACGCGCCCTCCTTATTGGAGGACTTGGAAGCTATGGCCAGGGAATCGCCCGATGGCTGCAGCATACACCCCACGCTTCCGTCCATGGTAGGATAACCGATATAGGTCACATTTCCCTCTCCGTAAATCTGCTCCGCATCGGTAATGGCGTCCGCCTGATACAGATTCACCTCATAAAGAAGAACCTTTCCATCCTGAATCTTCTTTCCCGTGGACTGGCCGTCATACTCCTCGTATTCCGCCGGGAAACGATTGACGAATTCCAAAACCTTCTTAAAATCATCGGAATCAAAATGACATTCTCCGGTCTCATAGTCGATAAACATTTCCTGGTTAAAGGCAAGGCACATATCCAGCATATCCGACTGAATCATATTGTCAAAAGGCTTGATGTCGGGATTGGCATCCAACACGGCCATCATTTCATCCAGGGTCCAGCCCATGTCCTCGCCCACCAGGGATTTGGGGCCCGCCACCGTCTGTACGGTAAAATAGGTGGGAATGCAGACAAGAACTCCGTCATAGGTAAAGGCATCGATAACCGTCTCCACAAAATCTTCCCTGCTCACCTTATCACTGGCATCCAGATAGGGCGTCAGATCCTCCAGCGCTCCTTTTCTCACCAAATTGGCAATATTCACATAATAGGAACTCAGGGAATAAATATCGGGCCCGTTTCCGGACGTCATCTCATTGTTCATGGCGGTTACGGCACTATCGTAAACTTCCTGATAATTATCCGACGTAATACTGTTGTAATCATAATAAGACTTAATTGCTATGCGGTATTTGTCATTCTGCTTATTGAACTGCACTGCCATCTCCTGCAGATCACTTCCGGTACTGAACGTACCAAGCGTGATAAGCTCCCGTTCCGGCATTTCGGATACAGCTGTTTTGGTCAAAAGATACATTCCGGAATCATCATCTCCATAGCTGTATGTGACAACGGCGAGCCGTCCGTCCTCCAGAGGCGCGGTAAAGCGTATCCGGTTGCCATACAGATCACTGTCCAGCCATTTCAGGATCGTTTTATGAGTCTGGGTGGCACAATCATATTCGTAGACATTGTCCGAATCATACATCATAAAATCTCCGTCGATTCCCGGCACCAGACAGTCCCCATTGACACTGGGAACATTCTTATAGGAATCTCCCAGCTTTTTGCCCGTATAATCCACGGGAAATAACTCATAGCCGTTTTCACCGTACATCATGCAGTAAACCCTGCCGTCCTTACCGGTTCCCAGGGAAGAGATGTAATTTGCCGCATCGATCTTGCCCGCCGCCTCGCCATTTTCATCAAAAAGGTAAATTCCGGAGTCCATATTGACATACAGGTGATTCTCAGGGTCCGTCGCCGCGCCCTGCACATAGGCATAGCTCTCATCCTTGAAAACTTCCGTCAATTCTTTCCAGAACAGCTCGTTCCCCTGACCGTCATATTTAGCCATAAACGTAGGGCTTATCGACATACCGTCCGCGTTCGTAATCTGCTGGGAATAGTCCATGAAAAAGAAGATCAGATTTCCCTCCGCATCCGGAAGAAAGCGCATCATGCTCAAACTTTCCCCATGCTCAGAATAATCCACGTTCAAAGGCTCCGCTTCCCCGCCCTCGACCAGATTCACGCGCCAGTAATCCTCATGTGACTCATAGGTCTCCTCGTTCCAAGTATAAACACTGTAATAAAGGTAGTTCCCGCTGATCACCGAATCATTCAGGTTCCCGCCCCCCAAGTCAATATTGACGGGCTTCGCCTGGTAGACATAACCGTCAATCCCCAGTGAAACGGAAGCGGCCTCCTGCGCGCCGTCCGATTTGCCGCCTTCCCTGTCTCCCGAAGAGCCGCAGCCTACAACGGACAGCCCCAGAACCAGACTCAAGGCAAAAGCCGCCAGGCGTCTGCAGCGCCCACTCCAAAGTGTTCCCCTGCTTCCTTTCATATGCTTCATTTTACCCATCCTTTCTTCCCTCAAAAAATTTCTTTACAGTTCTTTCAACATACCTCACCACCCATTTTACACGATACTTTCCAAAATGTCATCTTAAGATTTTCTTATGATAGGTTTAAGAGATACAAAAAGCGGGGATTGCTCCCCGCCTGATCCGCGCCTTACTTATACTTGTCATATAAAAAACGTTCCGGAAGCTCCAGATGAAACCCCTTGGCCAGATCCCGCAGGTTATCCGCCGTAATGGTCTGCAGCTTGTTGGGCGTCATGGCCATCACCTTGCAAAGGATCTCCGCGGATTTCTCCACCGTGTGCATCAATCCAAAGGTATGGTCATAATTCTCTCCGGAGCAGAACATCCCATGATGGGCCCAGATGACCACGTCATATTTCTCCATCAGCTTGCTGGTTGCAATCGCAATCTCCTCTCCGCCGGGAACCATCCATCCGATCACCCCTACGCCGTCCGGGAATACGACGGGACACTCCGTTGCCATTTCCCACAGCTCTCTGGTAAAGACCTCGTCGCTTAGAGGAAGCACGAATGTCAGAGCAATGATATTGGTAGTATGCGCATGGTAAATGACACGATGCTGTCCATTGGTAACACGCTTTTTCACCTCATGATTCATCAGATGGGCAGGAAGCTCGCTGGTCGGTCTTCCCCCCTCCACCAGCCCCCAACGGATCCGGTAGTTTTCCCCTACCTCGTCCAACTCAATAATGGCCAAACAAGCCTCCGGGTCAGACACGATATTACGGAAATACTTGCCGCTGCCGGTCACCAGGAAAAATTCTCCCGCCAGTCCGGGTACATGGGCCCCGATGGGCGTCCACTCCCCGGGCGCGTTCAGACGGGAACGAATGCTCTCCACCTCCACCGGAGTCAGACGATAGGAAAGATTTCCGCCATTGCGCTCATGCCAGCCCTGCTGAAAGCCATCGTCCGCCATCTTGACAAAGCCCCTTACAAATCTTGAATCCAAAATCTTCATTGAAATACCTCCTCTCCGCCCGCCCCCTGCGGGCATACAACCACGCCGGCCGCCAACCGAATCCACCGATTCATCCTCTTACGGTTGTTTGTTCTTGTGGTTTCTTGTTGTTTTTATTTGTTTTATTATTTTAAATCATGTGGTTTTAATTGGCAATAGCTTGTTCAACAAAAAACGGATCTACTTTTATCCCTTTTTCGTCAGATTGCCCACTTTTTACGGGATCAATCCACGGATTTCAAAGATTCCGTCATGCTGACCTCTTCCAGCTTTTTACCCATGACCTTGTTCACAAACCAGGAAAAAGCAAATGTAAGCACAACACTGTACAAAAAGCTTAAGGGCTTGATTTTTATCTGGAAAGCCACCATGTCGACCCGAATCTGGTCCATCACGAACCGATGCAGGAAGATCCCCAAAACCAGGCCTCCCAGCGCGCCAAATAAGGTCAGCACCACGTTTTCCCGGAACACATAAGCCTCCGTTTCATGCTGATAAAAGCCCAGGACCTTGATGGTGGCAATTTCCCGGATACGTTCCGTAATATTAATATTGGTCAGGTTGTAAAGAACGATAAAGGCCAATCCGGCGGCGCAGAGGATTACCACCAGCACGATCAGATCCAGACTCTGCATCATACTTCCAAACCGTTCCCGGGTATCCGCGTTCACCGTGACATTGGTCACCTGGGACAAACGCATCAGCGAGGCAGACAACAGATGAGGATCCACTCCCTCGGCCAAATTCACATAAGCCTCCTTACACTGTGCCGGCTCACCCAGCAGACTTTCATAGGTCTGAAGAGTGACATACGCATAGTTATAAACAAAATTTTCATTAATACCGGCCACGGTCAGTTCCATGGAACGGCTTTCGTTTTCCCGCAGGATGACTGTGTCTCCCACCTCCACATGGTAGTCTTCAGCCAACTTCTCATTCAGGATGCATTCGCCTCTGCCAGGCAGCGGCAGCAGCTCTCCCCGGGGAGTATGCAGTCCCAAATAAGGCGAGATATCCGCATTCTCATCCATGGCCACCAGATTCACGGACTTCACACGGTCATCCACCACCAGATCCATGGCGGTCTCCATGACGGTAACGTAGCTTTCCGCGCGCTCTCCCAGCGTTTCTTCAAATTTCTTCAGCAATCCCTCGTCCGCCTCGTCACTAAACGTCACGCCGATATCGTAAAGCAATACCCTTTCAAACTGATCGTTTGCCAGGTCCGTAATGGAATCCTTGATGCCAAAACCGGTGAGCAAAAGCGCAGTACAGCCGCCAATACCGATGACCATCATGAAAAACCGCTTTTTATAACGGAAAATATTCCGGTAAGAAACCTTGTACAAGAACTTTAGACGGCTCCAGATCAGGGGAATATGCTCCAACAGGACCCGCTTGCCGGCCTTGGGAGACTTGGGACGCATCAGCTCCGCCGCCACCTCCGCCAGTTCATACCGGCAGGAAAGCCAGGTTGTGCCCAGGGAACAGGCGCAGGACACGATCAGGGAAATCAGCGCCAGCTTCCAGTTAAAGACATATTGCAGCGACGCCACCTTGTACATGATGCCATAAGCCGTCCAAATGACCCGGGGAAACAGCCAGGTCCCCACAAAGAAGCCCGTCACGCAGCCAATAACGGCCGCGGAACCCGAATAAAACAAATACTTCCCCATAATCCTGCCGCCGCTATAGCCCAGGGCCTTGAGCACGCCGATCTGGGTCCGCTGCTCCTCCACCATGCGGTTCATGGTCGTGATACAGACCAAAGCCGCCACCGCAAAGAAAAATACGGGGAAAATATTGGCAATTCCATCCACAATGCCGGAGTCGCTTTCAAAGCATACATAACCCACGTTGGTATTGCGGCCCAGAAGATAACCATCCGCCTCCTCCATATCCGCCAGCTGCTCTTCGGCATCCGCGATCTCTTCCTCCGCGTCCGCGATTTCCTGCAGATATTTCTGACGGGCATCCTGATATTCCGCAAGACCATCCTGGTATTCCTGACGGCCTTCCTGCAGGGAGGCCTCTCCGTCCAGAACCTCCTGCTGCCCTTCTTCCCACTCTCTCCAGCCATCTTTCAACTGGTTACGCCCTTCCGCCAGATCGGCCTTGGACTGGCCGATCTGCACTTTACCGTCCGATATCTGTCTGCGGGCATCCTCGATCTGGGCCCAGGCCTCTTCCAACTGTCTTTGGGCATCCTCCAGCCGCGCTCTGCCCTCATCGATCTGAGCCTGATAATCATCCATGGTCTCCAGGCCTTCCTGAAGCTGACTCCGACCGTCCAAAAGCTCCAGATACTGCCTGTTGACCTCTTTTCTGGACTCCGCGACCTTTTCTCTGTCCTCCGCGATCTTCTTTCTGCTTTCTTCCAGGGCGGCCAGATCGCTCTCCCGCTTTTTCTCCGCCTCGGGAAGAGTGGCCGTCAGATACCGATCCACTTCCGCCTTGGCGCTTGCAATAAGGGATGCATAAACATCGGGCACCTCTCCGTATTGCTCCTTTAGAGAAGCCTCCCAGGCCTCCAGCTCCTGCTTCCTGGCAAGCTGCCTTTCCTTTTCCGCCTCATTCATCGTCCCCTCATTCGCCAAAAGGTCTCCCTGTCTGTTCAGCTGCACCTCCTGCAGATCCAACAGGCGGTCCTGCTGATCAAGACTCTGGGAACTGGAAATGAGTTGGGACATAGCCGTGTCCATCATGTTCCATTGTATCTCCAAGGGAGACCTCTGGGCATCCAATTCCGCCTGATTGGCATTCAGCTCCTCAAGGGCCTCCCGCACCGCGGCATTCTGTTCCTCCCACAAAGTCTCCTTTTCCGCCAGCTCCGTTTCTCCGTCCTCAATACGCCTTTCTTCCCTGGCAAGGGTCTCCTCGCCGTCCGAAAGCTTCCGTTCCGAATCCAACAGCTCCTGACGTCCCTTTTCCAATTCTACTCTGGCATGCGTAAGTTCGGCCTCACCGTCCTCAATTTCCTGCCAGGCATCCGCCAGCTCATCTGCCGCATCCGCCAGCTCCCTCTCTCCCTCTTCACGCCCATCCTCCAGTTTACGACGCGCATCGGCTAATTTTTCCTGAAAAAGGGTCTGTACCTTATCATACCGACCGGCAGCCAAGGTGTCTGTAAGGCGCTCCCAGTGAGCTTCCTTTTCCTCCAAAAAGGCATCATATTCCTCGCTATAAAGGTCAAAGTCCCGGTCAAACTTCACAAAGGCCTCCGTATAATAATCGGAAGAAAAGCCCTCCGGCAGCAGGTAGAAAAACCCGCTGATCCGACCGTTTCCCAGAGAGGTATTGCCCCGTTCAAACTGTATGTAAAAGGAGGACTGAACCAGCCCAACCACGGTATATTCTTCATAAGCGAAATTAGCTTTATCCGCTTTGTCATTGGTGGAAGATATCACGATTTTGGTCCCCAACTGGGAGTTCCCAAACAGGTTGTTGTCAACCACGCACTCATTCGCCGCCTCTGGCATCCTCCCTGCTTTCAATTCCACTCCGTTAATCCGCTCCATCAGACTGTGGGCCCGCAAAACCATTTCCCCGCTCCCGCCATCGGTACAGAGAATATCAAACGTATAGGAACCCTCCGCGGCACGCACCCCTTCCTGAGCCGCCAAAAGCTCCACGTCCTCCTGGTCCAGGCCCAGGGTGGTCACCACACGGTAATCGTAAAACTGCTTCTCTGTCAAATATGCCTGTGTGGTCTTCACCATGGCGGCCCTAGTTACTTTAAGCCCCGCAAAAAAACCTACCCCAAGGGCGACAATCGCCAGAATCGCCAGGTAACGTCCCAGACTGCTTTTGATCTCCCGAAATGTGGTCTTCCACATCATTGAATTCATGCCTTATCCTCCATCCGTAGCGCCTTGCTCCGATAACACCCAGCCCGCAAACCGGCCATGACAGTCCCACAGCAGGCAAGCCGGCTCTCCTGCCGCTATGCCGCAGCCGGGCGCCGTCGCCATTCCGCGGGCGTCCCAGGCCGCCGCACCTACACGTCGGAACAAACTACCATTCAATGTCCGCCACGTCCACAATGTTGCGGTTCTTCACCATATTCGTCACGGTGCCGCTTTTTACCGTAATAACGCGGTCCGCCATGGCAGTCAGCGCCTGATTATGGGTAATGACGATGACCGTCTTGCCTTTCTGACGGCAAGTATCCTGCAGCAGCTTCAGCACGGCCTTACCCGTATTATAATCCAAGGCCCCCGTAGGCTCGTCACAGAGCAGAATCTTAGGATTCTTGGCCAGGGCTCTGGCAATCGCCACTCTCTGCTGCTCGCCGCCCGACAGCTGGGCCGGGAAATTCTGTAAGCGCTCGCCAAGGCCTACCTCCCGAAGCACCTGCGCCGCGTTCAAAGGATCTTTGCAAATCTGGGCGGCCAATTCCACGTTTTCCAGCGCGGTCAGGTTCTGTACCAGGTTGTAAAACTGAAAAACGAAGCCGATATCATAGCGCCGATAAGTCGTGAGCTTATGCTTGTCATAGGCGGAAATTTCTTTTCCGTCCAGGTAAACGTGTCCCTCCGTCAGCGTGTCCATGCCGCCCAGGATATTCAAAATCGTGGTCTTGCCCGCGCCGGACGCCCCCACGATCACACAAAATTCCCCTTTATCGATCTCAAAATTCACATCATGCAGGGCAGGAATTTCCACCTCACCCGTCTTATACACCTTTTTCACATGATCAAACGTAACAAACGCGCTCATTTTCCGCCTCCTGACGTTCTTCCCGGCACTTCCAACACGCCACCTGAAAATTATAACATAATTCTTCCTTCCATGAAAAGCCTATTTCCGGATTTCACAGTATTTTAAGAAATTTATGATTATGATTCCGATGATAAACGAACAATAACCAATTCCTTAAGTTTTCATAAATTTTTCTGTCGAAATATATTGAAAACACGAATTCACAATGCTATAATTCCTTTGTCACAATATCTAATTATTTCCACCCCAAAGGAGGGTCATCATGGAAAAACTATTTAAGCTCAAAGAGAACGGCACGACAGTCCGAACAGAGATCATCGCCGGTCTCACCACCTTTATGACCATGGCGTACATCATCGCCCTCAATCCCAACCTGCTGACCAATTTTGATACCGGCAGCAGCCTTTGGAACGGCGTGTTCATGGCCACCTGTATCGCTTCCGCCGTTGGTATGTTTGTCATGGCTTTCGTCGCCAACAAACCTTTTGCCATGGCACCCGGCATGGGGCTGAACAGCTTCTTTGCCATCGTTGTCACCAACATTACCGCCCTCACCGGTATGTCTTATCTGGCGAGCTTTCAGGCGGCACTGTGCATCATCCTGGTAGAGGGTATCCTTTTCATCATTCTCTCCGTATTCAATATCCGTGAGCAGATCGTGGATGCGATTCCCCTGGGTGTCCGGCTTGGTATCTCCCCTGCCATCGGTTTGATGCTGATGAACATCGGCTTCGGTTCCAACGTGGGACTTTACTCCGAAAACGGAGGTCCGTTCTATGTGATGCGTGATTTCTTCGGCGCACTGACCCCCAAGGTTGCTTCAGACCAGATGGGCAGCGCTTACGCGGAAATGGTGCTGACGGTCGTGACCATGTTCATCGGACTTTTCGTCATCGTTGTTTTAAACCACAAAGGGATTAGGGGATGCGTTCTGCTGGGCATGCTGGTTGCTTCCGTGATTAACTGGGTTGGCAAAGCCGTGTTCCTGCATACCAATCCTTTTGCCTCCCTGGCAAACGCTTCTTTTATTCCCCCCGTCAAGGATATGGCGGAAACCACATTGTTTAAGCTGAATTTTTCCGGACTTGTTGATGTGGGCTGGTTCACGGTCATCACCCTGATCATCACGTTCTGCATCATCGATATGTTCGATACCATCGGCACTCTGGTAGGCACCGCCTCCCGCGCCGGTATGCTGGACAAGAACGGAAAGATGCCCCAGATGAGAGAAGCCCTGCTGGCTGACGCCATCGGCACCGTGGCCGGTTCCGTAACCGGCACTTCCACCGTAACCACTTTCGTGGAATCCGCCGCCGGCGTGGAGGCAGGCGGACGTACGGGACTTACCGCCCTGACCACAGGCCTTCTGTTCCTGGCTTGTATGTTCCTTTCTCCCATTGCGGCCATCATTCCCGCAGCCGCGACCTCTTCCGCTCTGATTTATGTGGGCGTGCTGATGTTGTCCGGCCTGAAGAACGTGAACTTCAGCGACCTGAACCAGGTAGTTCCCGTGGCAGTCATGTTGATCGCGATGCCCATCTCCGGCTCCATCGGCCACGGCATCGGTCTTGGCCTGATCATCTACACCGTTATGAAAGTGTTCACCGGCAAGGCGAAAGAGGTTTCCGTCCTTACGTATGTGATTTCCGCTCTGTTCCTGATCAAGTTCTTCCTGGTAGCGTAATTGTAAGACTAAGACAAGCTATGATTTCGAAAAACGGATGCTCCATTGCGGGGACATCCGTTTTTTTACGAAAAGGAGGCAGTTCCCGGATTCATTCCGGGTCCTGCCTCCTTTTCATAATGAAACATTGGAACTTGAGTGAGTCTTCCGCAAATTATGAGACTACGCCTCCTGCCGATACCACCCTATAAACATACGAATTCGATACGACAATACCGCCGCCATTCCCTTTTCCTTTTTTATCAGCATCCAAAACTGTTTCCGTTCTGTCCCGGCCCGCTGCAGCATATCCTCCGCAGCGCTTTTCCCTCCGTAAAAAACATCCTCATAATCTTCCAGCGATCCAAGTCGGCCTATCCCCAGCCGTCCTGATCCTCTCTCCCGCAGTTCCTGCAGCGTTTCCCATGTTTCTCTTTTCACGCCCAGCCAGGAAAGTATGCGCAAATTTCTGGCGACCTCCACCCGCAGCCGCTCCTGGGGACTCATTTTCCGATAACGAAGTCTGCCAAGGAAATGATCACAGACAATTACCAGTAAAATCCCCGTCATCAAAAGCGGCAGTCCATACAAAAGCAGACCGCGCAGCCAGTCCAGACCCAGATTCCTTTCTTCTTCCAAGGGTAATTCCTCTTCCGGCATGGGCGCCTCTTCCTGGAACTCGGGAACTTCCTCCATGGGCTCCTGGGGTTCTAAAGACGGCATCTTCTCTTCCCTTCGTACGGTCCAGGGGTGATAACGAAGCGAACCATATCCGGGCGTCGGCTCAAAGGGAATCCACCCGACGCCTTCCAAATAAGCTTCCGGCCAGGAATGGGCCATGCTTGACATGACCGCCGCGGTTCTGTCCTGCCCTACCGGAGCGCAGAAGCCCTGAACATATCGGGCCGGAATGCCCAGGGCTCGGGCCATCAGAACAAAGGCAGTAGCGAAATACGTACAGTAGCCTTCTTTGCTTTCCAGTAAAAAGAAGTCCAAAAAGCTGCCAGCGTCTGTCACCGTTTCCGGGAGACTGCCGGGGGAATCGGAATACGTCATGGAAGCCAGAACCTTTTCCAGTGCCCGCAGCTGATCGATCTTTGTGGTACAATCCGCCAAAATGGCCGACAGGAAACGCTCCGTTTTGTCAGAAAGCGTCACCTCCCCGAGAAACCTTGCCCGGATTTCCTCGCGATGCGCCTCCAGGTCCTCCAAAGAAAGCCCCTCTCCAGGCCCTCCGGAAAAACCATCCGTAATCTGTTTCCAAAGAGCTTCCTCATCCCAGGGCGCAAGAGACGCGCCCGCAGATTCGGACAAGTCCGAGGAGCCCTCCAAACCGTCAGCCGATGCCTCCAACAACTCTTCAAACACGTCCGCCCCCAGGTTCAGTTGATCATACGAAACCCAATAACTGGTTCCGGAGGCTGCTTTCCCATTCCAGCGCAAATCCCCATTCTGAAAATAAAATTCTTCACCGGTTTCCGTTTCGACAGCCCCGCCGTTTTCCACTTTCTCAATCCTCTGAACCGCGCTTGTTTTCAAAGGCGCAAATAAATATTCGCTCTGAAAATCCTCATACCGGATGGTGGTACTGATTTCCCGAATATAATCCTCCTGACCAAACTGATCATAGCGTCTGACGGCATACAAGGTTTCCATGGCATCGATCAGACGATCCCGATCCTCCCAGGCGTCCGTCTGCAGCCACTGCCTGCCGTCAAACGTATCAAACACCTTTCCAATTAAATAAACACTTCCCACGGGATTGACCTGTCCGCTAAGAGTCATCACATTCCGATCTTCTTCCCGAACGCCGCCGCCCAGGCGTCCGCCTTCTGAAAAGCCGCTTAAAAACAAGTCAAAATCCTCGTTTCCCGGCCCAAATCCTCCGAACCAATTTTCCAGGGCTTCTTTCATCCGCAAATAAACATTTTTGACTCCCTGCCAATCATAAGGGGCATCAGGCGCGGGCATAAGGGCCGACAAAAGCAGAAACAACACCAGAAAGGGCGATATCCATACCATTTGTCCTTTTAAACTCCCGCCCCGTTTTTTTTTCCATCGCCTCTGTACGCCCTCCAGGTATACCACCACAAGGAACCCAAAGAGAAACACCACGCCCAGGTGCCCTATTTCTCTTCTGGTAAACAAAGCAACAAGCATCCATACACAAAAGCCTGTCGCCAATACTTCCCGCAGTCCCCGAAGCTTCTCCAGAAAAATTTCAAGCAAATAGGCCCCCGCGCCGATAGCGGCCGTCTGTAAAAGCCGAAAGCCCCTGATCCATTCCGGTTCTTTGGCAGGGTCTCCCATACACCAGCGCACATAAGATTGTGAAAAAAGGAAAATCGTTTCCCATCCGATGACAATCAAAGTCACACAGGCGACAGCCAGAACCGTCAGGATACAAAAAACCCGCCCTTTCCCCGGTAAATTCTCCAGGGCGGCCCAAAAGACGGGCACAGCCGCCAGTATAAGGAAATTGTCACGATCCACCGGCCCCACCCCAAGAACGTTTCCCAGGACAAGCAAGCCGATCCCGGCCAGCAAGAAGGCATATAAAAGCCGGTACAAGCCATTTTCCTTTCGGCGCAGCAGCTCCCTCATAATCTTTCCTCCAGTTTAGCCTCTACGGGAAGAAGCACGATCCGCCTGCGGGCGCTGATCTGTTTTGACCAATCGGCAGGCGGTTCGTCCGTAACCAGATAGAGCACCGTGATTCCTCCTCCGACAGTCACACGTTCCGTCATTTCCAGAAGCTCGGGATCCAGCTGATGAACCACGCCCAAGACCAGACTGCCGCTCAAAAGCCCTTCGTCCAACGCCTGCTTCATCGTGGTTGAGACGCGCTCTTTGCTGTCAAAGACGATTTCCGACACATTGGCATACAAACCGTCAAACGCGACAAGGTTCGGCACATCCGTACGAATAAGCTTGTTTTGGCCATAATAAGCGCTGAATTCTTTATTTCGCTCCGCGAAAAAATAACCGATTGCCAAAAACGTCTCCAGAATTTTGTTTTCCAAAGGCAGATATTCCGCCATTTCCCCGCTAAAACGTCTGGTATCGCAGAATAGGGCGATGCTTCGGTTTTCCTTACCCGTCGTCAGTCTGGTTTTCAGCTTCTGTTCCCTGGCCGTCGCTTTCCAATGAATCCGCTTCAGCTCGTCTCCCGCCTGGTAATCCCGCACCAGAAGATCCGGCTCCGTACTCCCATACGCATCCCGCTGCAGAAGCATCGGCAGGTCCGCAACGCTCTTTAACTCCGGGACCTGTACGATACGCGGAGAAACCAGGGCCTTAATCTGACCGGACACCTTATAACGAAAACGAAAAAGACGAAAAAAATCCGTGATCAAGACTTCTTTCACCCCGATCTCATATTCTCCGCGATATTTGCACACGATTTTCGTTTCATAAGCAGAACTGTCCCCGGGGAACAACTCGTATTCCACGTCTTCAAAGGAATCTTCCGCATAGGAAAAAGAAGAATGCATCCGGACGCTGACCGCGGTATAAGCAAAATAGTCCTCATTTTGCAGCACGAAAAAGTACGGTTCCGGCTGCCCGCAAACCAGATTCCTTTTGGTCGTTTCCTGATAAATTTTGAACCGCGAATAAACGCACGACAAATAAATCAGCGACACCAGGGGAATCAGGGTCACCCCGAAAAAAAAGCCATAGCTGACGGCCCCGCCATAAAAGCTAATCCCTACGAGAGATAAAACCCACAAACCTCCATAGAGGCACCTGCGCTTCTTCATAAATCCGCCCTCACGCCACCGGCACCGGTATCTTTTGCAGCAACCCCTTCAAAATATCAGCCGCCCTTTCTTTTCGCATCCTGGCCTCGGAAGAAAGCACCATTCTATGCATAAGCACCGGGACGGACACTGCCTTGACATCGTCCGGTTTCACATAATCCCGACCCTGCAGGAAAGCCCTCGCCTGAGAAGCGCGAAGCAGCGCCAACAGGGCTCTGGGACTGGCGCCCAACAGAAACCGCTCCTCCTTTCTGGTGGCAGCGACAAGATCCTCCAAATATACCAGCACAGGCTCTCTGACTGTCACGGCGGAAACTTTCCCGCGAATATCCAGCACTTCCTCAGCAGTACAGACCCTTTCCGCAGTGTCCGGCGTCTGCCCTGTCAAGAACTGTACAGCCATCCGAAGCTCTTCTTCCCGCTCAGGATATCCCAGGGACAATCGCATCATGAAACGATCCAGCTGCGCCTCCGGCAGAGAATAGGTTCCAAGAAACTCGATGGGATTTTCGGTGGCAATGACCATAAAGGGTTCCGGCAGCCTATGCACCAATCCGTCCACTGTCACCTGCCCCTCGGCCATGGCCTCCAGCAGGCTGGCCTGGGTCTTGGGCGAGGTTCTGTTGATTTCATCCGCCAAAAGGATTTTGTTCATAATCGGCCCCGGACGATATTCAAAATCATTGGTTTTGCGGTTATAAATTGATACTCCCGTCACATCTCCCGGCAATGTGTCCGGTGTAAATTGTATTCTGCCGAAGCTTCCTCCCATGCTCCGCGCAAGGACCTTCGCCAAAGTCGTCTTCCCCACGCCCGGCACATCCTCCAGAAGCACATGACCTCCCGCAAACAGGCAGATCAATAAATTTTCCACCACATCCGCTTTCCCCACAAAGACACGGCTGATATTCTCTTTTAAGCCTTGGGCCAGTTCAAATTCTTTCATTTATTTTCCCCTATCATCGGACACCTCTCTTTGACCACGTCAAAGTCTTCCTTGGGCCTCCGGTATTCACGCCATTTGCAGTGCCCTGATTCCGATAACCGGTTTAAGATCTTTCTTTTTATTATATTTTTATTATAAAGGAAGCCTTTCTGTACGTCAATTATAATCCTTGGTAACTTTAGGAATTTTCTTTCCTGTCCCCATTGCAAAAAATAAGCGGCCATACAATTACTGCATGACCGCTCATATTTCCGGATTTCAATTTTCTCAAACAACGAAGAACGTACGCTTCACGAACTTCCTATGATCACAGATCACATACCCATCTGCTTGGCCACTTCGGCCGCGAAGTCTTCGCTCTTCTTTTCAATTCCTTCTCCGGTCTCGAAACGAACGAAGCTCTTAACGCTCAACTTTGCGCCGGTTTCCCTGGCAACCTGAGCAATATACTGGGATACGGTCTGCTTGCCATCCTCAGCTTTTACATAAATCTGATCAAGCAGACAAACCTCTTTCAGCTCTTTGTTCAGTCTGCCCATGATCGCGCCCTCGACCACCTTTTCGGGTTTGCCGGCCATTTTGGGATCCTGAGCAATCTGCGCCGCGATAATCTCCTTTTCATGAGCCTTGTACTCTTCGGATACATCCGCAGTGGAAACATACTTGGGATTCAAAGCCGCAACCTGCATGGCGATATTGGTCATTGCCTCTTTCACCGCATCGTTCACCACATCGGAAACCGCCTCGACAATAACGCCGATTCTGCCGCCGCCATGTACATAGGTGGCAACAAAACCGTCCCTGGCAACAACCTTGGCAAATCTTCTGATGTTCAGATTCTCACCGATCACGGCAACCTTTTCCACCAGAGCTTCCTTTACAGTCTTTGTAGGATCACCGATCCATCTTTCCGCAAGGAACGCATCGATCTCAGCCGCATCGCTCTCAACAGCCTGCGCCGCAACCGCTTCTACATACTTCTGGAAATCCTCGTTCTTTGCTACGAAATCCGTTTCGGAATTCACCTCCACCACTGCCGCGGTGTCAACGCCCTTAACGGCGATACGGCAGATTCCCTCCGCAGCGATTCTGCCGGCTTTCTTCTCAGCCTTAGCCTGTCCATTCTTTCTCAGATATTCAACAGCTTCGTCCATGTTTCCATTGGTCTCTGACAAAGCTTTTTTACAATCCATCATACCCGCGCCGGTCATCTCGCGCAGTTCCTTTACCATTGCTGCTGTAATAGCCATTTTATATCTCTCCTTCCATGGTCTTGCAATCAATCGCCTGATTATTCCGCGTCATCCTCCGCCGCGGCAGCCACTTCCTCGATGTCGGCAGACTCGATATCCGCAGCTTGCAGAGCCTGCTGTTCTTCAACATCAGTCGCTTCGCCCTGATGCGCCTCGATCACGGCATCAGCCATCTTGGAAACAATCAGCTTCACGGCTCTGATCGCGTCATCATTGCCGGGAATGATGTAATCCAATTCCTCAGGATCACAGTTGGTATCGCCGATACCGATCAGGGTGATCCCCAGGGTATGCGCTTCCTGTACACAGATTCTCTCTTTCTTCGGATCAACCACGAAAATCGCATCGGGCACTCTGGTCATTTCCTTGATGCCGCCAAGGTTCTTCTCCAGCTTATCCCATTCCTTCTTCAGGGCAATAACTTCCTTCTTCGGCAGCACGTCAAAGGTACCGTCCTGGGACATCGTTTCGATCTTGTGAAGTCTGTCGATACGGGAACGGATGGTCTTGAAGTTGGTCAGCATACCGCCCAGCCATCTCTCATTTACATAATACATACCGCAGCGCTCCGCCTCGGTCTTCACGGCATCCTGGGCCTGCTTCTTGGTTCCTACGAACAAAATCGTACCGCCCTGGGCCGCGATCTCGGAAATCGCGCGATAAGCCTCATCCACCTTGACAACAGATTTCTGCAGGTCGATGATGTGGATTCCATTCCTCTCGGTGAAGATGTAAGGAGCCATCTTAGGGTTCCATCTTCTCGTCTGGTGTCCGAAATGAACACCCGCTTCCAGCAACTGCTTCATAGAAATAACGCTCATGTCAATCCCTCCATTTGGTTAATCTGGACCTTTGGTCCCTCTTCCGCGTTCCTTTTCTGTCATATCCGCGTTAAGAATCCGACAAACTCCGCCGCCAATTCCCGATCATGCCATTCCGCGGCCAACCGCCGCGATCATAGGCCACTCTATCAGCAACACCGACAGCGAATCAGAACGCGTGTTTTGTAGTCACAACGGGGAAATTATAACATAAGAAAACCCCTCTTGCAAGGGGTTTTCTGAAAAAATTGACACAAATCCTCTTTCAGTAAATCCTCTTTCCTGACGGCGGAATTATGTCAGCTTCATTTTAAATACGATGGGATCCTCGCTTCTGAATCCGGTCGTCAGATGCAAGCCCTCTTCGTCCCTTTTCCATACAGGTTTCTCTTCGCACCCCAGCACTTCAATATCCGTGATCATTCCATGGAAATTGGCCTGTCTGGAAGCATCCTGTTCCCCCAGGGTGGTGATGCAGTATTCGCCATTTTCGCTGCACTTCAATGCGATGGCATACAGACAGCCGTTTGCCATAGTGAAGCGAAAATCCTTAGAAGTGAAATTCTTCTTGATCCCATCGGAGAACTGGCCGTCTACAACCCGGGTAGGCCCTTCTCCATATTTACGGTACACCCTCGAACCATAAATGGCTTCCCCATTGATCTCCAGCCACTTTCCGATATGCAGAAGCACATCCGTATCTTCTTCCGTAATCGTTCCGTCAGGCTTCGGACCCACATTGAGCAGGAGACAGCCATTCTTGCTGACGATGTCCGCCAGGTCACAGATGATATCCGTAGCGGGACGGAACTGGTTATGATCTGTATATCCCCAGGAATTCAGGGCAATGGCCGTATCCGTCTGCCAGAAGTAGGGCTTCACATCCGCAAACTGTCCTCTTTCCACGTCAGGCACGGCCGTTCCGAACAAAAAGGCATCATGCTTGTAATTGATCGCCACTTCTATGCCCCATTCCGCGGCCCTGTTATAATAATAAGCAGCCAGCTTTTTCAGATACGGCTTGCAGGCGCTGTGCTGAATCCACCAGTCAAAATAGAGGACCTTCGGCTGATAACGGTCTATGATCTCGCAGGTGCGCACCAGCCAATCCTGTAGGTATTCTTCCGTCGGCATCGGCTCACTGAAAATATCCTGATGATCCCGCTCCGGCATCGCCGGCCAATAGAAATCTCCTCTTTGCATCGGCTCCTTGATATCGCTGTCGAATTCCCTTCCATGGGACATGAAAAACCAGTGCTCCACTCTATGGGAAGATGCGCCGATCAGCATTCCTCTGCGTTCACACTGCTCTTTCAGCTCGCCTAAGACATCTCTCCCGGGCCCCATCTCAAAGGCATTCCAATGAGAAATTTCACTCTTGTACATCTGGAAACCGTCATGATGCTCCGCTACCGGCACCACATATCTGGCGCCAGCCTTTTGAAACAACTGGGCCCATTTATTCGCATCAAACCGTTCCGCCTTGAACATCGGAATGAAATCCTTGTAGCCAAATTGGCTGTGCTTTCCGTAAGTCTGAATATGATGTTCATATTCACGGGAACCCTGTATGTACATATTCCGGGAATACCACTCGCTGCCAAAGCCCGGCACGCTATAGATTCCCCAATGAATAAAAATACCAAACTTGGCCTTCCGATACCATTCCGGTACCTGGTAAGAGGACAAAGACTCCCACGTATCCGTATAGGGTCCCTGAGCAATCACTTTGTCGATGGTCTCCAAATACGGTTTCATATCATATAACTTCTGCCTGCTCATCCGGTTATCGTTCCTTTCTTTTGATCCCTGCAGCAGCCGTACCATACCTTTTCCATACAGGCACTGGCGCCGGCACTTATTCCGCTTTCCAGGCAGCCCGGCTGCCATCCACGTCCCACAGGTCTTCCCAGCCATTAGCGCCTTCCCAGAGGAACACCTGCCCTTTCACCAGCCGGCAATTGCAGTCCTCTTTCTCAATGGCCGCCATCTCCTCTTCCGATAACGGATCTTCCGTCACACACGTCAGATTGGAAACATATTGAGGTTCCTTCACAGAGAAAGGAATGGGAACCTGACCGCGCTGTACCGCCCATTTCAGGCATACGAGAGCGGGATGTATTCCATGAGCCCTTGCCGCGGCTGTTATCGCGGGCAATTCCCCATCCGCCACGTCATCTGCCGTCCTGTCCCTCTCCGGTCTGGACGGAGAACCAATGGGACAATACCCAATGGGCAGCAGCTCATGAGCCACCGCGTAGTCAAATAACTCAGGCTGTTGGAAAGAAGGGTGCAATTCCATTTCCAGCGCCGCCGGTTTGATTCTGCACAAAGGCAATACCGCCTCCAGCTTCGGGATCGTCATGTTGCTCATGCCGATGTAACGAACCAGCCCCTTATCGACCAATTCCTCGCACTGTCTCCAGGCCGCCATGAATTCTTCCACGGAAAAAGGCCTGGAATCCGGATTTCTGGCATCCTTGCCACAACCAGGCGCGTGATAGTTAGGAAAAGGCCAGTGCACAAAATAAAGATCGATCCTGTCAAGACGCAAATCCGCCAGACTCTTTTTGCAGGACTCCATTACCTTGCCCTGTCCGTGCATATCATTCCATACTTTGGAGGTAATGAACAACTCTTCCCGTTTTACCACGCCCTCCCGCATCACTTTCCGCAATACCTCGCCGATCTTATCCTCATTTTGATAAACCGCGGCACAGTCGATCATCCGATAACCGAATTTGATCGCCCCATATACCGCTTCCGCAATCTGTTCCGGGCTATATTTATCCGATCCAAAGGTTCCCAGACCTATACAGGGTATCCGCTCCCCCGTATAAAGCGCCCTTGTAGGAACCAGGCCTGCATTCATTTTCTCCGCCATCCGTTTCTCCTTACTGTTCGCCGAACACTACGGCAACCTTACCGCACTGACCGCCGGCCATCAGACGATATGCCTCATCGGCCCGCTCAATCGGGAATTCATGAGTGATCAAATCCTCGGGATGAATTCCCCAGCGTACCAGACGCTCCACCAGCTCTTCCATTCTCCACAAGGAGGTAACCCAGGAACCGTAGATCGTCTTCTGTCCATGAATGATGTCAGGGCTGGGATTGAATGTACAGGTTCCGCCTTCTCCCACAAAGGCGATCTTGCCCCATTCTCTCGCCGCGCGGATCGCCAGCTGCCTGCCCGCATCGCTGGCGCTGGCATCAATGGCTCTCTCCACGCCATTTCCAGCGGTCACTCCCATGATTTTATCCAAAGTATCCTCGCCGGGTTTGAATACATAATCCACAAGGCCGAGCTTCTTGGCCAAGTCAATCCGATAATCGTTCATCTCTACGCCAATCAGCATATTAGCGCCCATACTCTTAGCCAACATCAGGGCTGCCAGGCCTACAGGGCCCAAACCCGTTACCAGGACCGCGTCATTGCCGCAGATTCCGATCTTTTCAATCGCCTCATAGACTGTGCCAAAACCGCATGCCACCTGGGCGCCATCCTTATAGGTCAGTTCATCCGGAAGGGCGATCAGATCCTTTTCTTCCGCTAAAATGTAAGGCGCCATGCCGCCGTTACGCTGCCAGCCATAAGCCTGACGGAATTTGCTCTTGCAGGAAATATAATAACCTCTTCTGCAGTCATTGCAGACACCACAGCCGGAAATATGATACACAATCACCCTGTCACCTTTTTTGAAACGCCTCAGGCCCTCGCCCTCCTCTACAATGACGCCGCAAGGCTCATGACCCGCTACCATACCGGGAATATATCCTTCCGGGCCTTTTCCTACATGCTCTCTATAGATACAGCGGATATCACTGCCACAGATCGTGGTCGCTTTGGTCTGTATCAGAACCTGACCGTGTTCCGGCTTCGGGATTTCAAAATCTTTCAATTCAACCGTACTGTTACCGGGTAAGATAGCACCCTTCATCATCATTTTTACCGCCATATGCCGCTCCTTTCTTGTTCCGGATAGTCGCCTTCTCAATCTAATTTCTACCCTTCTGCTTCTTTAACTCTTCCACCTTTTCAAATACCACATCATTCAGCACCTTGATGTAGGTCCCTTTCATACCGGAAGAACGGGACTCGATCACACCCGCGCTTTCGAACTTGCGAAGCGCATTGACGATGACGGAACGCGTGATTCCCACCCGGTCAGCGATCTTGCTGGCAACCAGAATCCCTTCCATTCCATTAAGCTCGTCAAAAATATGCGTGATGGCCTCCATCTCAGAAAAAGAAAGGGTGCTGATGGCGGAATTCACCACTTCTCTTTTACGGTTTTCCTCCGCGCTTTCCTCATTGACCGCGCGAAGCATCTCCAAACCGACCACCGTGCTGCCATACTCGCAAAGTATGATATCGTCAATGTCATATTGCTCATTACACTTATATATGAACAGCGTTCCCAGCCGTTCCCCTGCAATCTCGATGGGCGTGACAATTGCCTGAAACTTCTTGATATCCGTACTTTCAAACCCCAATGTCTCCAAATTGACATTTTCCTTGGTGGAAAGCACTGCCAAAAGCCGCTCATTCAACATGGGATCAATAAAGCCCCCCACCGTGTCGGCCAACAATTCCCTGATCGTATCGATCCGCTCCATCTTGCCAATGCCCAGGACCTTTCCTTTCCGACTGATCACCAACACATTCGAATTTAAAATCTCCCGCAGCACCTTGCAAATATCATTAAACACTACCTTACTGGAATTGTTATTATGCAATAACTTCCCAATCTTCCTCGTCTTATCCAACAACTGTACACTACTCATACACATTCCTCCGTCCATTTTGTTGCACCATTCTTATTGTAACATAACCAATGTCAGATTACAATGCGCATAATACCAATTTTTCTGAACTTTTATCCCCAGTTCCGTCAGAAACGAAGCAGGTGCGAAAATTCGCGCAAGTACGAATTTTCACACCTGCTTCGTTTCTAGGAAAGCGCCCGTTTCCATTCACGCACTCTCAACCACATCCCGTTTCACAGTCACATACCCGCATTGTTCATCCATGCACACCAGCTTATTTCCTTTTTCCAAAAGCATGGACCCGCACTTGGGGCATTGCTGTCCCGATGGCTTCTGCCAGGCCATAAAATCACAGTTGGGATTATCAATACACCCATAGTATTTTCTGCCTTTTTTAGATTTCTTCAACACGATATCCTTGCCGCATTTCGGGCAGGGAACCCCGATTTTTTCAAAATAAGGTCTTGTATTCCGACACTCAGGAAAGCCCGGACAAGCCAAAAACCGTCCATGAGGCCCGTACTTGATCACCATACGTCTGCCGCACACGTCGCACACTTCATCCGATTCCTCGTCCGCAATTGTAACGTGCTCCAATTGCTTCTGTGCGGACTTGACCGCCTCGTCCAGATCCGGATAGAAATTGGAAACAATGGTCTTCCATTTCACGTTCCCGTCCTCCACCCCGTCCAGCAAAGCCTCCATATTGGCAGTGAAATTCACATCCACGATTGAGGGAAAAGCCTCTTTCATAATGCGATTGACCACCTCTCCCAGTTCCGTCACATATAAGTTCTTATTCTCTTTCACCACATAATGTCTCGCCAGAATCGTAGTGATGGTGGGCGCATAAGTGCTGGGCCTGCCGATTCCAAGCTCCTCCAGAGCCCTTACCAAAGACGCCTCCGTATAATGGGCGGGAGGCTGGGTAAAGTGCTGCTTCGGATCAAAAGCCTCAAAATGCAGCACACTGTCCTTGTTAAGCTCTCCCGACAATCTGTTTTCCTCTTCCTTGTCCTCCTCCTGGGTATAGACGCTCATAAAACCGTCAAACAGCATATGAGATGCCGACACGGTGAAGATCTGGCCCCTGGCCTCCAGCTTTACGGCCGTGGTGCCAAACCGGGCCGGAGCCATGCGGCTGGCCAGAAAACGTTTCCAGATCAATTGATACAAACGGAATAAGTCTCTGGGAAGCTGATCTTTCAACGCATAGGGCGTACGGTTCAGATCCGTGGGACGAATGGCCTCATGAGCGTCCTGAATCTTCTGTCCGTTCTTTTTCTCCCTGTTTTCAACAGGAGCATACTGCTGCCCATAGTGGGCGTTCACATATTCCCGGGCCATATTTTCCGCTTCCTCCGAGATACGGGTGGAATCGGTACGAAGATAGGTGATCAGGCCCACCGTTCCCTCGCCTTTTACATCCACGCCCTCATACAACTGCTGCGCCAGCCGCATGGTCTTCTGTGTGGAAAAATTCAAGACCTTGCTGGCCTCCTGCTGCAAGGTGGAGGTGGTAAAAGGCAGTGGCGACTTCTTGGTGCGTTCCCCCTTTTTCACTTCTGTCACATGGTATTCAGCTCCCTCCAGGGAAGCCGTCAGCTCCTCTACCTGTTCCTTGCGGGTAAGAGCCACCCTTTCCTTTTCCGTGCCATAATAATGGGCCGTAAAGGGTTTCTTCTCTCCGTCCGCCCTGAGGCTGACATCCAGGCTCCAATATTCCTCCGGGATAAAGGCGTTGATCTCTTCTTCCTTATCACAAATAATCCGCAGTGCCACGGACTGCACCCGCCCCGCGCTTAAGCCCCGCTTCACCTTGGCCCACAGAAGAGGGGAAATCCGGTATCCCACCATCCGATCCAGCACTCTTCTGGCCTGTTGTGCGTCCACCAAATTCATATCGATCTCACGGGCATGCTTCAGGGAATCCTTTACCGCGTTCCTGGTGATCTCGTTGAACGTGATCCGATAAACCTTTTTATCCTCCAATTTCAACGCGTAATACAAATGCCAGGAAATCGCCTCGCCCTCCCGATCAGGGTCCGTCGCCAGATAGATCTTATCCGCTTTCTTCACGGCCTTGCGCAGCGCCGCCAGAATATCACCCTTTCCGCGAATCGTAATATATTTGGGTTCGAAGTCATGCTCCACGTCAATTCCCAATTGACTCTTGGGAAGATCCCTGACATGGCCATTGCTGGCCATCACCTCATAATTCGCCCCCAGAATCTTTTTGATCGTCTTCACCTTGGCAGGTGATTCCAATATTACCAAATACTTCGCCATACCCTCGCCTCACTTATTGATACTCAATCCCGCAACCCTTATCTTTCGTCAATCGCCAATCACTATACACCAAAATGAAAATCGATGCAAGAGGATTCCGAAAAAATAAACAGTAAAAATCATCGCGCGGCAAAGGGAACCGGCATCGCGGCCGCCCATTTTCGCGACGTCATGCCTCCTGCCCTTTTCCTCCTGCCAATTTTTGCGGCACACAAAAAGAGAGGTTTCGCAGCCTCCCTTTCGTTTTTCTCCAAATTCCGGTTTTAATCCTGAAAAGTCTTCAATGCCTCTAATGTCTGTTCAATCAATTCGTCCACGGTAATTCCCAGCATCTCGGCCCCCTGGGTGATCACCTCTCTGGAACAGCCCGCGGCAAAGCCCTTGGATTTAAATTTCTTCTTTACTGATTTTACTTCCAGATCCTGCACGCTCTTAGAAGGACGCATCAGCACCACGGCACCGATCAGCCCCGTCAATTCATCCACCGCGAACAAAACCTTTTCCATCTCATGCTCCGGCTTGATGTCTACCGTGATCCCGTATCCATGACTGGCAGTGGCATGAATCAGACGCTCGTCCAGACCTCTCTTGCGCATGATTTCCTGGGATTTGATGCAGTGCTGATCCGGATATTTCTCAAAATCCAAATCGTGCAACAGTCCCACAATGCCCCAGAACTCCTTTTCCTCCCCGTAACCGCGCTTTTCGGCAAAATACTCCATGGTCTTTTCCACGATCTGTGCATGTTCCAAATGAAACGCGTCCTGATTGTACTCTGTGAGCAGCGCCCACGCTTCTTCTCGATTCATTACCTTGTATCTCCTTTTTCCTTTTTCTAGAGACGAATCACAAACACATTTCCCAAAAGCTATAACAGGCCCTTATCCCGATACTTCGCGATTTCCTCCAGATACTTTTGTCCCAGAGGACTGATCGCCACCCCCTTGCGCACAAGATAACCGATGGTCATGGTTTCCTTGGAAGCAAGCCTGACGGCCCGATATTCCGAACCGTTCAGTTCCTCGCAAATGATTCCGGAACAAAGCGTGTAGCCGTTTAAACCCACCATCAGGTTCAGCATCGTGGCCCTATCGTTTGCCTTGATCAGGCGCTTGTATTCATAAGTGCTGAGCACTTCCTCCGCAAAATAAAAAGAATTATGATCTCCTTGTTCAAAGGAAAGGCAGGGATACTCCGCCAGCTCTTCCAGAGTGATTTCCTCCTGGTCCGCCAGCGGATGCCCCTTCCACAAATAAACATAGATCCCACATTGTAAAATCTCATGAAATTCCAGTTGAAACTCATGGAACAGCTTCGTCAGAACCTTTCGGTTAAAATCATTGAGATACAAAATCCCGATCTCGCTTCGGAAATCCCTCACGTCCTCAATCACGTCATGAGTTCTGGTCTCGTGAACAGCGAACTCATATTCATCCATACCGAACTGTTCCACCATCTTCACGAAAGCGTCCACCGCAAACGTATAATGCTGCATGGAGACGCTGAATTTCTTCTTAATTTTTTCCTTGGAGATGAATCTGGTTTCCAACAGCGCATACTGCTCTACCACTTGTCTGGCATACCCGATAAATTCCTCTCCTTCCGGCGTTATGGAGATCCCCCTGCTGGTCCGCCAGAACAATTCTATTCCGATTTCCGCCTCCAACTCATGGATGGAGGCGGAAAGACTGGGCTGGGCTATGTAGAGGCTGTGCGCGGCCTCGTTCATGGACTTGGCCCCCGCCACCGTGATCGCGTATTTTAACTGAGTCAGCGTCATAAAGCCAGCCTTCCATTTCTTTATAATACATTCGGCTCATCATGCTTCCACGGCGCGGAACGCTTCTTCCAAATCCTCCAGAATATCATCGATATGCTCCGTTCCAATGGAAAGACGAATGGTGTTAGGACGGATTCCCTGATCCAGAAGCTCCTCCTCATTCAACTGAGAATGGGTGGTGGATGCGGGATGAATCACCAGAGACTTCACGTCCGCCACATTGGCAAGCAGGGAGAACAACTCCAGATTATCAATAAACTTCTTGGCTTTCTCCGCATCGCCCTTGATTTCAAAGGTGAAAATGGATCCGCCGCCGTTGGGGAAATACTTCTTATAAAGAGCCTGTTGCTCCGGATCATCGCTGACGGCCGGATGATGCACCTTTTCCACCTGGGGATGCTTGTTCAGGTACTCTACCACTTTCAACGCGTTCTCCACATGACGCTCCACACGCAGGGACAAGGTCTCAAGGCCCTGGAGGAAGAAAAACGCGTGGAAAGGAGATATGGTCGCTCCCGTATCACGCAGCAAAATCGCCCGGATCTTGGTCACAAAGGCCGCGGGACCAACCGCCTTGGTAAAGCTTACGCCATGATAGCTGGGATTGGGCTCCACCAGAGAAGGGAACTTTCCACTGGCTTCCCAGTCGAACTTTCCGCTGTCCACGATCACGCCGCCAATGGTGGTTCCATGACCGCCAATGAATTTGGTGGCGGAGTGAACCACGATATCCGCGCCATATTCAATCGGGCGCACCAGATACGGAGTCGCGAACGTATTGTCGATCACCAACGGAATCTTTTTGGCATGGGCGATCTTGGCCAGGCGCTCGATATCTACCACGTCGGAATTGGGATTCCCCAAAGTCTCGATGAAAACCGCCTTGGTATTCTCCTGGATAGCCCCTTCCACTTCTTCATAATCAAAGGGATTCACAAACGTGGTCTTAATACCGTACTGGGGAAGCGTATGAGCCAGCAAATTGTAGGTTCCGCCATAAATATTCTTGGCCGCTACGATATGATCACCGGCCTGGGCCAGATTTTCAAAAGTATAGGTGATGGCTGCCGCACCGGATGCCACCGCCAGGGCCGCCACGCCGCCCTCCAGCGCAGCAATCCTCTTCTCGAAAACATCCTCCGTAGGATTGGTCAGTCTGCCATAGATATTGCCGGCATCGCTTAAATTGAATCTCGCGGCCGCGTGTTCACAGTTACGAAAAACATAAGAAGATGTCTGATAAATCGGCACCGCCCTGGCATCCGTCACCGGATCCGGCTGCTCCTGCCCCACATGAAGCTGTAATGTCTCAAATTTCAACGCTCTTTCTGAATAGGATTTCTTGCTCATTTCTAACCTCTTTCCGCGGGAATGCCCCGCTCATTCTTTCGGACGGCCAACTTACGCGGCTCACCTCTTTGCTAATGGCATCATAACACAAGAGAATCCATCCGTCCAATACATGATAACATAAGCTGGTTATAGTTTCAAGCTATAGCTTTACTATTTTCTCTAAAATTCTATGATCCGATCCCTCACCGGGCCTGCAGCTTAATGACCACGTCCCCGTTCTCCTCGATTTCCAGATGCATGGGCTTGATAAAACGGTTATAAAACTGCTGCCGTTCCGCCTCCGACATGACTACCCGCGTGGAATCAAAAGCCGCATCCAGCATCTCGTTGATATTGAGCCGGACGGTCTGGTCCAGATAACGATAAATCTCCCGCACTAAGGCGCTGATCTTAATACCGTTGCTGTTGCCGGAATAGAAATCATCAATATAGCAGAAAAAAATACCGGAATTCACCAATGCCGCCTTGATATCACTCCCGCACTTCTCATGCTCCACCATGACCAGGAAATGGGCTTCCGGCAGCGAGGAAATCAACCCCCAATAATCGGAATCACTGGAAACGATAATGAAGGAATCCACATCATTTTGATAGAATTCCCTGCAGGCCCCCGCGGTCAGACGGATGTCCACCAACGATTTGCTCTGCTTGATCCGCTCAATCATCACATGCTCCACGGGAATGGACGTATAGGTATCCAGAATCTTCCATGCGCTGGCAGTGTGAATGTCGTCAAAAAGAATGATCTTCACAATCTTTTGCAGCGTATCGGAGCTTAGATTATTCAGCGTTGCGCAGAGCTTGTAAGGATCCGAATTTTCACAGTCCACCACGATCACGGTCCGTTTACTGTCATCCAGGAAGTCATAAATACTGCTCTTGGTAAAATTCCCCACGTCCGATACCTTGCTCAGATCCGTAAATTTATCATGATTCCATTCATACAGCAGCGTAACAAACTTCAAATCATGAAATAAAATATTACCCTGATCCGACGCGGGCCAATTCATATAAACCTGATACGGATAAAATGAACGCTTTGCATAATATAAATTGGCTGCCTCCCGGGTGCCCGCCTCGGTCAGGCCCTTGGGCATGATAAAAATATCTCGTATATATTGCCAACTGATCCATAAGGGGAATAATTCTTTACAATTATTGATTCTGTCCGAAATATAACGATTAATTTCCACCAGATGCTGAACCAGACTCTTTCTGGAACCGCCAAACCTGATACCATCCTCCGAAAGCTGATAAATCGATTCCTCGGGAATGAGGTCCGGCACTGTCATAATACTCTTGTATTCATAATTGATGCGGTCGTTGATCGCTTTAAAATTCCGCTCAATCGAAGTGCGCAAAATGCAGAGATTACGAATGATTCTGGCATTTTTGTTCTTTTCCAGCCGAACGAAAACATCCATTTGCGGTGGTTCATGATCATTTTCGAAAATGCGCTTGGGAACGCCAAGTAAATATGCGGTAAGCGATATCAAGGAATATGTATATTTTGTTCTCGTCTCTGGTTCGTCCCTTTTCTCTCCCGGAACGGAAGCCGGATTCTCTTCTGTAGCTTCCAGATGCTTTTCATCCTGTGCATAATGATCCATCCATTCTTCTGCCATAGGCTGCTCCTTTCCTCAAATGATACAAACTTTTCTCTTATATACATATCGTTCCCGTCCCTCTTTATGATAGACGAAACGCAAACATTTTGCAATCCTTTATTTTTAACCGATTCTTTTGGATATATTTCACGAATCATGAATTTTATCATTTTCCCATTCTTCTGACAGCAATAAAAAAGGCGGACTTGATTTTGCCAGTACTCCGGATCCACCTTAACATGAGCCAGGGATCAAAAGTCTGACAGAACCAGTCCGCCGTCGATGAAAAAACAGAACGACAATTTCCAATGAAATGAGTTCTTACTTCTCGTCCAATTGGGAAGTACAATGCGGGCATCTCACCGCATCGATAGCGATCTCACTCTTACAGAACGGGCAGATCTTCGTCGTAGGCGCTGCCGGCGCAGGCGCTTCTTCCTTATGTTTGAACTTCTCATTGAGCGCGTTCAAACCCTTGACAATACAGAAAATCACAAAGGCGGTAATCAGAAAATTGATAACAGCCGTAATAAAGTTACCGTAGGTTAACACCGGGGCATTCTCTCCACTTCCCAAAACCACTACCAGATTGGAAAAATCCGTTCCGCCAAAGATACCAAGAATGGGGGTCAGGATGTCCTGATTCAGACTGGTAACGATGGATGTAAAGGCTCCGCCCACGATCACACCGACGGCCATATCCATAACGTTTCCTCGCATAATGAATTTCTTAAACTCGCTGAAAAAACCATTTCCCTTGCTCATATGTTCCTCCTATTCATCCTTGAATGGTCCGAATCAGAAAATCGGGTCAACCATCAAGGGATATTCTTATGATCTTCTTAAGTATAACAAACTTATATCCCAGAAGCAACTGAGAATTCATTTTTTCTCCGAAAATTTCAAGGTGTAATAATCTGCCTTGCCATTTCCGCCCCGGCCGCATGGGGCGTGAACAAGTCTTCCGCACCCGGCGTCAGATAAATCTCGCCCTCCCGCGTCACAAGCACCATCTCAAAATCCTGATGTGCGCGCCAATAAGCGGAGGCTTTTTCCAGCCCCATGACATAAAGCGCCGTAGATAGCGCGTCACACAGTTTTCCCTCGGACGAAATGACCGTGACGGAAGCCAGGCCGCTTTGAGCGGGACAACCGGTGGCGGGATCAAGGATATGACCATATTGCCTGCCGTCTTCTCCTGTAAAATAGCGTTCATAGGCTCCGGAAGTGACTACTGCCGCATCCCGCACCTCCACGACTCCATAAAGATCCTGGGAAAAAGGATCCCGCAGCCCCAACCTCCAGGGGGTCCCGTCGGGTTTGGAGCCTAAAGTCTGAATATTGCCGCCCAGATCCAAAATGGCGGAAGTGACATTTCTTTCGCGCAAAAAATCAATCAGCAGATCTCCCGCCCAACCTTTTCCAACCGCACCAAGATCCAGCATCATGCCCGGTTCCAGCCTGACCACATTTTCCTCCAACCGCACACGCGCATACCCCACTCGCTCTAAAAGTCCGGCAATTTCCTCCAAATCCGGAATACGGTATTCTCCGGTGGTAAAACCCCATGCCCGCAATAACGGATAAACCGTGGGATCCAATGCTCCGTCCGTTTCCCTGGCCATCTCCAGGGCAAATCGGATAATGTCGGCAGTCTCAGCGCTGACTGAAACCTCCCGGTCAAAATTCCTATCCGTCTCACCGGCTGTCTCCATCGCGCCGGCATTTACCGCGTATATCTCGCTCTTTTCCTCCGTGACAGACCAGAGAGCTTCCCATGCGAGGACCCGATCTCTGGCTTCTTCCAGAATTTCATCCATCCCATCTCCGTAAGCGGTCAGGGTCATCCGGGTATCCATGGCGAAAAAAGTTACCACGGATTTCTCCGTGTTTTGCCGCTCACAGCCCGTGAGCACCACAGCGAAAGCGGTCATGCTCAAAATAATATATAAGAGCGCTTTCAAGATCCCGCTCCTTACACAGCGCGGCTTTCTATGTACCAACCCATAAGCTTTCATAAAATCCTTTCTCCTCGCCTGGTTCTTGCAGGAATTCAGAAAACCAGGGGCCGTCCCTGCATGACAGTCCCTGGTTCCTGATTCCTATAAGCAACGATTTCCTACGAAATACTTCCTTATATAAAATATATAACACCGAATTTCTTTTTACAAACTTCTTTTTTCTAACTTTTTTTGCAAACTTTTTTTACATATTCTGGAATCATGAACGATACCTTCACAGGCATCTTAGCCTCTGCAGAATCTCCTGTCTTATTTTCGGATTCTTCTGCTTCCAAGGGCGGCAGCACTCATCAGAACCGCCAACGCAAGGATCAACGACCATAGAAGCAGATTCGCACCATCTCCAGTTGCCGGAGACGCAAATCCATCCGTTTCCATCGTTTCCGCAGAAGCGGATACAGACCCTTCCGCAGACTGGTTCGTTTCCGTAGACGGAGCAGAAGCAGACTCCTCTCTTTCACTATCCGAAGACTGAGACTCCTCCTCTTCGCCGGGGTTCCCGGACTCTCCGGGATTCTGTTCCCCGCCGGGGTTCCCGGACTCTCCGGGATTCTGTTCCTCGCCGGGGTTCCCGGACTCTTCCGACTGCGCCGCCACGAGGAACGTGGACAGGCGATCGACAACAATCGTCACACTTCCGTCCGCGCCAACCTTTTGACTGCCATGATCGATCACTTCTCCATCATGAAGCTGGTATACGATCACTGACTTACCCGCATACTCCGTTCCCACAAGCAGGTTCAGATGAACAGAACCAAAACCCTCTTTCAATTCCGAGGTTTCTTCGCCATCCACATGTAAAAGCATTCGGATTTCATAGCTTCCCAGAGGCTCATATCCGGTTTCAACTTTCTCCTGCAGCTTGCCGACATTTTCCTCGGATGTTTCTTCCTGCGTGATCACAATCTCAATCGACCGGCCTGAAAAATTCTTAACGATATCGTTCAAATCCAGACCGCTCATATCCACTTTTACATTGGTCTTAGTGTCATCTGTAATGACAATGTCCGTATATCTGGTATTAACCTGGTCACAGCGGTCACATTTCGCGGTTTCGCTTCCATCACCGTTCAAAACATAATGCGTAAAGCTGTGACCAAGCGCCGGAATCACGGTACTATCCTTTACAGCGTTACAGTTGCGGCAATGGATGGACTTACTTCCATCCTCCAGGCAGGTAGGCGCTTTATCAACCGTGTAATTTTCCTCCCAGGCATGACCAGAAGCCGCCACGCCGCGGGTTTCCACGAAACCACAAACCTCGCAAACGCGCTGTTCTCCGCCATCCGCGTCACAAGTAGGGGTATTCACATACGTCCAATCCCCAAACTGATGACCAAGGGCAGGCAAGTTCTCCACTTCCACCGATTCCGTATATACCTCTCCGCTTGAAAGCGTGACCGTGGCAGTGTAGGTGGTCTTTCCAGGCTCGGCACAAGTGGCCGGCATCACATCAGCAGTCACCAAAACATCATTTTCATACTGAACATGAGACGCGTCATTTTCACACAGCTGTATCAAAACCGCGGCAGAATAATCTTCCGCCCACTGAAGTTCCGGATCCGACCACGCATGGCCGATTGCCTCGATGATGCGTGACTCTATTTCGTTACATACAGAACAGCTGCGGGTCTCGCTTCCCTTTTCCTCGCACCCGGGAGCCTTTGCCACCGCCCATTCAGTCCACTGATGACCGGGAGCTGCTACTTCCGTTTCCTGCACTTCCCCGCAGAAATTACAAGTTTCGATGATCCATCCGGGTATCAGGCAATCCGGTTCCACTTCCTCGCTCACTCTGAAATCATGGCCAGTGGCAGGAATTTCATTGATCTCAATCAGGTTACAGGTAGCGCATCTGCGAGCCTCACTTCCCACTTCCGTACAAGTAGGAGACTCATAAATATCCCAACCGGACATCTGGTGCTCCAGCATCGTACCCGGAGCCGGAATCGTGTGCTTCACTCCGCATCCATTCTCACAGGGAGCCGTTTTGCTGCCGTCCTGGGTACAAGTGGCACTGCCCACGTCATAAACATAGTTCGTAAACTGATGACCAAGAGAAGGAATTGACTCAACGCTGCCCGGCTTCACGGCTTCACAATTCTTACAATGGATGGATTGACTTCCTTCCAAGGTACAAGTGGGCTCCTGATCGATCGTAGATTCTTCCTTCCAATCGTGCCCATTTGGATTGGAAATTATCTCATCAATTGCTCCGCAGACCGTACAACGACGCTCCCGCACCCCCGTGTCATCGCAATCAGGAGCAGTAACATCTTTCCATTCCGTCCAGGTATGCTCTTTGGGAGCCGTCAGTACCTCTTCCTTACTGCTGTCGCAAATTTCACAATGGTATTCAATATATCCATCCTCAAAACAGCTTGCCGGATTCCTAAATTCCTCCACCCAGCTATGTCCAAGAGCATCGGTAAATTTGGTCTCTCTCGAAAGCTCCAGGCCGCATTCCGTACATATGATAAGTTCCTCGTAGGAACCGCCATCTTCACAAGCAGCGAATACTTCATTCACCCGAATCGGTTCGCCGGGGGTATGACTCGTCAGCGAATCTTTCACCTGACAATCCGGATTCAGACAGGTATGCCAGTGACTATCTTTATCATGCTCCCAATTCGCGGCAAACACATGAGCCGACTGCGCGGGAACAAGCACATATCCACACTCACACTCTACCCCGGTGAGGCAGTTATGATCGTCATTTTCAGGAAGTGTATGCGCGGCTCTGCTCGTTTCATCCACATATCCGCATACACCGCAGGCTTTCCAATGTCCGGCATCATCCCTCAGGGGTTCCATATCATGTAACACCCTGCCGCTTGTATAGCCGCATTCGGTACATTCCTGCCAATGATAGTTCTCATCGGACCGCATCTCCATATTATGAGGGGCCGTTTCCCGATACAAACACGCAACACATTCGTGATAATGACCCCCTGCCCCATTCGAGATCCAGCCCTTGCCATATCTATGGGAAGCAGCATATGCAATTACTTCACAGCCATCATTTGTACATATAAGAACATGCCGCGTTTCTGTCAGCTCCCATTGATTGCCATACCATGGCTGAGGCGGAGTGACATGGCTTCTCTTTGCCTCCTTGATCCTCCAGCCGCAAACGCAATACAGCGCGGTCGTACAGTCACCATCATCCTCCGCATAGTGTGCTTCCGCTTCACTGACTGCCTGACACCCGGGATTGACGCATTTACGGCTGTGACCGGCCTCCGTCGTCACATATTCCCCCGTAAAATTATGCGACAACTGCGCATCGGACAGTTTCTGATGACAAACCGAACATTCTACCGCCGTGGTACAATCATGATCCTCCGCATAGGGAACATGCGCCGTCTTGGGCAAAGCAATAGAACGAGTATCGCCGCATTTTGTACAAGTATAGGCGGCCGCACCTTCTTCTATACAAGAGGGCTCTTTCGTAATCTTTTCCTCATAGTCATGCCCCGTGGGATCCAACTCTTCTTTATAACCATTGCCACAGACGGAACAGGTATAGGTTCTTTCTCCTTCTGCCGTACAGGTAGGCTCTTTCGTAACCTGCGCCTGATAATCATGCTGCCCCGTGGCGGGAATAACCTCCCGCTGAACTTCCGTACAATTGGCGCATTTTCGCTCTTTCAATCCAGGCTGGCCACAATCAGGCTCCTTGATTACTATCCAATTATCCAGCCACTTATGAAAAGTAACCATACCATTTCCCCGGTTCCAATACTCCCGATAGCCACAGTCCCGACATACACGGGAATCATAGCTGGGTGTCACACAAGTGCCGCGCTGGGAATTGGTGCCCCAGTTGCCGAATCGATGTTTATGCTCCAAAGCCTGGGGATACTCGGCAATATTCTCCACGACTTCCACAAAACCGCAATCCTTACACCTCTTATAAGTATAGCCCTCTTTGTAAATATACTTATTATCATCGCCGACCGCGCTGACCGGATCCACCGTAACTGTCTCATAATTATGAACGCTTTCGCTTTCCGCCAGCATTGTCGTCAGCTCAAAACCACAGGTTTGGCATACCTGTTTCCGGTATGTACCGTGAATGGTTGCCTTGATTTCTCCCCCATCCACAAAATGATGCCCCAGGGCACTATACCCTTGCCCCTGGACGACGCCGAATTCCGCTCCGCAATATTTACATATATAGGCGCTCTCGCTTTCTCCGGGAAGATTACAAGTGGCCTGCTTAGTCACACGCCTAATAGGAATGGTCTCTCCCACGCTGGACGTATTGGCATGCTTCCAGATCTTCAGGGAGGTTGTCTTGCCATAGCTGTTTTCCGCTACGACACGCATGGAAAGCACATCCTTGAAGTCTCCGTCAAAATCCAGCAGAAATGTATACTCCGTCTCTGACTGGGGACTGAGCTCCCTCTCTATGCCATTGACAGTCACCTTGGCCAGGGTTCCGCTCTGCGCGGTAATCGTGATGGTAGGCGACTTACAATAACTGGATGCTATATCCCTGCTTATGGTCGGCCAATAGGAATGCATCGTGGCATCTCCCTCCGCGCGCTTGACCGTAATTTCCGGGGCCAGGATCACCTCCCGGACAGACTCGGAAGGTTCCTCCGTCCCTCCCGCGTCACCGAAAGGAACGCCGGACGGATCCTGGTCTTCCCCGGACGGACCGCCGGACGGATTCCGGTCTTCCCCGGACGGACCGCCGGACGGATTCCGTTCTCCCCCGGACGGACCTCCGGACACTTCCCCATCCCCCGAACTGACGGAAACATTGGACACTTCTGTCTTCCCGCCGTTCACAACCGCGTCTTCAGAATTTCCCGAGGTCACCTCTGTATCAGACAAAAATACAATGTCCCCGTCCGCGGTATGGACATGGTCATCATGTACATAGGACTCCCCCTTCTCCTCTTCCTCGTACCCATCCTCCTCTGCAAAGGTTGGCGTTACAACATTGGTAAACACCAGGACGCCGCAAAGAAGCAAGGCTACCAATCGGGCATTTTTCAACCCTACCATACAATTTCCTCCTCTACCTGTTTTAATGTGGTAAAACTAATCAACTGCCGTTTTCAGTATAGCAAAATCCAGGACCAAATGCCACATACTTTTCTTTCCAAACCCGCCCGATAAGAATAATTCCCTCAAATCACATTTTCTGGTACTTTCGGGAGACCGTTAAAGCCAACCTGAAGCTCCTCGTCCGTAGGAATATGGTCATCCATTTCCCCGTTATTGTATTTTTCATAGGCCACCAGATCAAAATAGCCCGTACCCGTAAGGCCGAAGAGAATCGTTTTTTCCTCGCCGGTCTCCTTGCACTTCAACGCCTCGTCAATGGCCACGCGGATCGCGTGGGCGCTTTCCGGCGCGGGCAGGATGCCCTCCACCCTTGCGAACATTTCCGCCGCTTCAAACACGGAGGTCTGCTCCACCGCCCTGGCCTCCATCAGGCCGTCATGGTAAAGCTGGGAAAGTATGGTGCTCATGCCATGGAAACGCAGGCCTCCCGCATGGTTCGGGGATGGAATGAACCCGCTGCCCAGAGTGTACATCCTGGCCAAAGGACAGATCATACCCGTATCGCAGAAATCGTACGCGAATTTTCCCCTTGTAAAGCTGGGACAGGAAGCCGGCTCTACGGCAATGATGCGATAATCCTCTTCCCCTCGCAGCTTCTCACCCATAAACGGAGCGATCAGGCCGCCCAGATTGGAACCGCCGCCCGCGCAGCCGATAATGAGATCCGGCTTGATACCGTATTTGTCCATGGCCAGCTTGGATTCCAGACCGATCACGGACTGATGCAGCAGGACCTGGTTCAGCACACTGCCCAGCACATACCGATACCCCTCGTTGGTGGCGGCAACCTCCACCGCCTCCGAAATGGCGCAGCCAAGGCTGCCGGTGGTACCGGGAAACTCAGCCAGGATCTTGCGGCCCACATTGGTGGTGTCGGAGGGAGACGGCGTCACGGACGCGCCATAGGTGCGCATCACTTCGCGGCGGAAAGGCTTTTGCTCATAGGATACTTTTACCATGTAAACCTTGCAGTCCAGTCCCAGATAAGCACAGGCCATGGAAAGCGCCGTGCCCCACTGTCCCGCTCCGGTTTCCGTGGTCACGCCCTTGAGCCCCTGCTTCTTGGCATAATAGGCCTGGGCAATGGCCGAGTTCAGCTTGTGGCTGCCGCTGGTATTGTTTCCTTCGAACTTATAATAAATCTTGGCCGGGGTCTGCAGCTTTTCCTCCAGACAATACGCGCGTACCAAGGGTGACGGACGATACATTTTATAAAAATTCCGAATCTCCTCAGGGATCTCTACATACGCCGTCTGATCATCCAGCTCCTGCCGGACCAGTTCATCACAAAAAACGCCACGCAGCTCCTCGAATGTCATAGGCTTCAACGTCCCGGGGTTGAGCAGCGGCGCCGGCTTGTTCTTCATATCCGCCCGCATATTATACCAGGCAGTGGGCATCTCGCTCTCCTCCAGATAGATTTTGTAAGGGATCTTACCGTCTCGCATCATTTCATAACCTCCGTTACTGTTTCCTTTTCTCAGGATGACTCACACGAACCGCGGCCTGATGCGTCGCGGCTCAAAAGCATTCTTTCATAAATATCATAAGCGATACGGCGGCTTCTGTCAAGGTCATCAAAAGCTTTTAAAACGCCTTTTGCGTATAGAAAAAAATCAAGAATGTTGTTGATTTTCTGGGGTTATCATGTATAATAGAAAAGAGGAAGTTGGTATTCCCATTAAATTATGAAAGAAGAGAGGTAAAGTAAGATGGCATTAATTGATTTAACCAAGTATGGCATTACCGGAACCACGGAAATCGTCTACAATCCTTCTTACGAACTGTTGTTTGAAGAAGAGACCAAATCTGATCTGGAAGGCTATGAAAAGGGTCAGGTAAGCGAACTGGGTGCGGTGAATGTAATGACTGGCGTTTATACGGGCCGTTCCCCCAAGGACAAGTTCATCGTCATGGACGAGAATTCCAAGGACACCGTTTGGTGGACCTCCGACGAGTATAAGAACGACAACCATCCCGCTTCCATCGAGACCTGGAATGCTGTAAAAGAGATCGCGATCAAGGAGCTTTCCAATAAAAAGCTTTACGTTGTAGATGCTTTCTGCGGTGCCAACAAGGACACCCGTATGGCAATCCGTTTCATCGTTGAGGTAGCCTGGCAGGCTCACTTTGTAAAGAATATGTTCATCCAGGCTTCCGCCGAGGAGCTTGAGAACTTCAAGCCTGATTTCGTTATTTATAATGCTTCCAAGGCAAAGGTTGAGAACTACAAGGAACTGGGACTGAATTCCGAGACCGCCGTCGTATTCAATATCACCAGCCGTGAGCAGGTGATCCTGAACACCTGGTACGGCGGCGAGATGAAGAAAGGTATGTTCTCCATGATGAACTACTATCTGCCGCTTCAGGGCATCGCTTCCATGCACTGCTCTGCCAACACGGATATGAACGGCAAGAACACCGCAATCTTCTTCGGTCTGTCCGGAACCGGCAAGACCACCCTTTCCACCGATCCTAAGCGTCTGCTGATCGGCGATGACGAGCACGGCTGGGATGATGACGGCGTGTTCAACTTCGAGGGCGGCTGCTATGCAAAGGTCATCAACCTGGACAAGGATTCCGAGCCCGACATCTACAACGCCATCAAGCGCAACGCTTTGCTCGAGAACGTCACCCTGGATGCCGAGGGACACATTGATTTCAACGACAAGAGCGTTACCGAGAACACCCGTGTGTCCTATCCGATCAATCACATTGAGAAGATCGTTCGTCCCGTTTCCGCCGCTCCCGCTGCCAAGAACGTAATCTTCTTGTCCGCTGATGCTTTTGGCGTGCTGCCTCCCGTATCCGTACTGACCCCTGAGCAGACCCAGTACTACTTCTTGTCCGGTTTCACTGCCAAGCTGGCCGGTACCGAGCGCGGCATTACCGAGCCCACCCCTACTTTCTCCGCCTGCTTCGGCCAGGCTTTCCTGGAGCTGCATCCTACCAAGTACGCGGAAGAGCTGGTTAAGAAGATGAAAAAGAGCGGAGCCAAGGCTTACCTGGTGAACACCGGCTGGAACGGAACCGGCAAGCGTATCTCCATCAAGGATACCCGCGGCATCATCGACGCGATTCTGAACGGCGATATTCTGAACGCTCCTACCAAGAAGATCCCTTACTTCAACCTGGAGGTTCCTACTGAGCTGCCCGGCGTGGACACCAACATTCTGGATCCTCGCAACACCTATGCGGACGCTTCCGAATGGGAGGTTAAGGCAAAGGATCTGGCACAGAGATTCATAAAGAACTTCGCGAAATACGAAGGCAACGCGGCCGGCAAGGCTCTTGTGAGCGCCGGTCCTCAGCTGTAATTCTGAACGGGATCCCCCAGCGGATGCTTCGTTATCCGAAGCATCCGCGCCAAAAAGGTGCGATAAAAAGGGCCTGTCGGATAATACCGTTTTTTAGTCCCTGAGAATGAAAACAGGATGATTCCCGTAAGATTCAGGTTTTCTCA
>CANQNT010000015.1 GCA_947625255.1 uncultured Acetatifactor sp.
TTTAGGGAGATATGAGAGCCAATTGCTTTCCATACCTCCCTGTCTTAGGGCTGGTTATTTCCCGACAGCCCCTTTTTATCTGCCCATCTCCGGGAACAAAACCGTAATCTCCGTTCCCTTTCCCGGCTCGCTCTTTAGTTCTATCTTGGCATCATGGAGCCTGGCCGCATGTTTGACGATGGACAGCCCCAGGCCCGTACCGCCCACTTTCTTCGACCGGCTTTTGTCCACACGGTAAAAGCGCTCGAAAATCCGATCCTGATGCTCCGGAGGGATACCGATTCCAGTGTCCGCCACGCACAACATCGCCTGGCCCTGCCGCTCTCCCACTGTCACGGTAACGCTTCCGCCCTTGCAATTATATTTGATGGCATTTTCGCACAAATTGTAGAGAATGCTCTGCAGCAATTGAGAAACGCCCCAAACGACGACAACCTCTCCTTTCAGCTTCACTTCGACCTTTGCGGTTTCCGCCTGGGCTGACAAGGCCTCCACAACGCCTTTGGCCAGAGCGTATAGCTCCACGTTTTCCCGTTTCATCTCTGCCGCGCCCTCGTCCAGGTGGGACAAGCGGATAATATCCTCCACCAAATGAATCATGCGCTGGGCTTCCGTCTGAATCTGGGCATAAAATCTGGGAAGATCCTCTTTTTTCACCATACCATTTTCCAACAGCTCCGCGCAGCCCGAAATGGTATGCAAAGGGGTTTTCAGTTCATGGGACACATTGGCCGTAAATTCCCGGCGCATTTGTTCCGCCTTCTCCTTTTCCGTCACATCCAGCACAAGCAGCACCGCTCCGGAAACCTCCCCCTCGGAAAATACCGGGCTGATATCCAGCTGATACCATCGCTCCTTGAGCTCCAGCACCTTTTCCCCGTGCCGGCCTTTTTCCATCTGCTCCAAAAGTTCGGACAACTGCAGACTGCGGTTCACGGACAAAAGGTGCTGCCCGACAGACGTCCCATCCTGGGCCAGAAGTCTGCGTGCCGCGGGATTGATGCTCAGGACAAAGCCCTTGGCATTCAACAGCAGAATCCCCTCCGCCATATTTTCCGTAACCGCTTCAAACTCCTTTTGCTTCTGCAAAAGCTCCTCGCTTTGCCGCGCGATCTGCCGCTTCTGGAGATCAATGCGGCGAAGCAAGGGCGAAAGTTCATCATAACCCTCGTTTTCCAGCGGTTCATCCAGATTCAGCCGATTCAAGGGCGCCACGATCTGCCTGGACAAACGGGATGCCAACGCAAAAGACAAAATGGCCGCCAGGGCGAAAATAATGCAAATCGGCTGGGCCATCCCAAAAATCAATGTCAGCGGCGTGCTCTGGGAAACGGACATACGCAGCACCGTGCCATCCTCCAGGCGCTGTGCGCAGTATAAGGCGCGCTCCATCAAAGTAACAGAATAACGGGAGCTCTCTCCAAAACCGCTTGCCAAAGCCTCCCGGATTTCCTCCCGTTCCAAATGATTTTCCATTTCTTCGGAATCAGAACGACTGTCAAAAAGCACTTCCCCATCCGCTCCGATCCAAGTAATCCGGACGGCCTCATCCGCGTCCAGTTCATTCAGATACCCCATTCCTTCCCTGGAAACGGCTCTGGCCGCCAGCTGCGTCTGCATCCGCAATTGATTACGCTGCTCGCCCGAAAAATAGTGATACAACACGCCCGTAAACAGCAATACGGACGCAAAGAATACACCCAGCGCCGCAAAGCAGATCGAGCGGAAAATACGTTTTGTCATAATTCGGCCTCCAACCGATAACCCACCCCGCGTACCGTCTCAATATAGTTACCGCAGTCCCCGAGCTTCGTGCGCAAGGTTCCAATATGGACATCCACCGTCCGGGTTTCCCCAATATATTCCGCTCCCCAGATGCTCTGCAAGAGCTGGTCACGAGTAAATACCAGACCGGGATTCTCCATAAATTTTTTTAAAAGTTCATATTCCTTTAAGGTCAGCTGCACCCGCTGGCCGTTGGCCACAATGGTATGCTCCCCCGTATTCAAGGAAAGATTTCCGATGCGCAAAAGACCGGCAGCCCCCTTATTCTCCGCCCGCCGAAGCAGGGCTTTGACCCGGGAAACCATCTCCATCATGCCAAAGGGCTTGGCCAGATAGTCATCCGCGCCCAGATCCAGACCGATCACCTTGTCATATTCCGTTCCTTTGGCGGTAGTCATGATAATGGGCAAATCCCGGGTGGCCGCTCCCTCCCGCAGCCGGCGTAAAATCGCAAGCCCATCTTCTCCCGGCAGCATAATATCCAACATAACCAGCCGCGGTGTCTCATCCTTTAACCTTTCAAACAATTCCTCCCCACTTTGAAAACCCCTGGCCGCGAACCCGGCCGCGTTTAAGGCATAAATCATCAGATCACGAATGCTATTGTCGTCTTCCACACAAAAAATCATGCGCTTGTTTTCTCCTGTTCTAATCTACTTTTTTCGATTATAGCGTATTTTCTGATTATTTTCAATCCATGCCTCTTTCTTTCTCAGGTTTCCTTGTGTTCCTGCCGCCCGTTTTCCTTATGGTAACCCAGAATGGAAAACTGCACCCATTCCGCGATATTGGTGGCGTGATCGCCGATTCTTTCAAAATACTTGGCGATCATCAAAAGATCCAGCGCGTATTCTCCCTCCTCCGGATTCCTGGCGATCAGACCGATCAGACTTTGTTTCACCAGGTTAAAATAGTTGTCCACGACATCATCGGAAGCCACCACCGCATCCGCCAGATTCATGTCCTGTCTGACATAGGCTTCCACGCTGTCGGTCACCATCTTGCTGGTAGCTTTCGCCATCTCCCGGATCTGGATATGTTCCATGCGCGCGCGGCCATTCAAAAAAGTAATGATTTCCGCGATATCCTCGGCCTGGTCCCCGATTCGTTCCATATCCGTTACCATTTTCAGGGCGGCGGAAATCTGACGTAAATCTCTTGCCACGGGCTGCTGCTGCAATAAAAGCCTTAGACATATGGACTCGATGCTGCGTTCCTTTTCATCGATTTCGCGATCCAGGGGCGCAATGTTCCTGGCAAGATCCATATTGCTTTCCGTCAAAGCGGATGCCGCCAGAGAAATCACTTCCTCGCACAGGGCTCCCATTTTGATCAGTTCCGTGTTTAAAAGCGCAAGCTGCTCGTCAAAACGATTTCTCATCACCCAAACCTCCCCGTAATGTAATCCTCCGTACGCTTGTCCGCAGGATCCGAAAACATCTTCTCCGTGTCCCCATATTCAATCAGTTCCCCTAATAAGAAAAAAGCGGTTCTGTCAGAAATCCGAACGGCCTGCTGCATATTATGTGTCACAATAATGATCGTATATTTTTCCTTGAGCTGGATCGCCAGATCCTCGATCTTTGAAGTGGAAATAGGGTCCAGCGCGCTGGTGGGTTCATCCATCAGAAGCACTTTCGGCTCTACCGCCAGGGCCCTGGCAATGCAAAGCCTCTGCTGCTGCCCACCGGAAAGCCCCAAAGCGTTCTTTTTCAATCGATCCTTGACCTCGTCCCAAATGGCGGCATCCCGCAGGGAACGCTCGACAATATCGTCCAGTTTCATACGGCTGGTGATTCCATGCGTCCTGGGACCATAAGCCACATTATCGTAGATGCTCATAGGGAAAGGATTGGGCTTCTGAAATACCATCCCGATTTCTTTCCGCAAGACATTTACATCCACCTGGGGGGCAAAAATGTCCAGACCGTTGTAATACACTTTTCCCTCAATTTTTACCCCGGGAATCAAATCATTCATTCGATTCAGCGTTTTTAAAAAAGTGGATTTTCCACAACCGGAGGGACCGATCAGGGCCGTAATGTTATTTTCCGGAATCTCCATGCTGATGTTTTTCAATGCCTTGGACTCACCATACCAAAGGCACAGATTTTCCACCGAAATAATCCCGCTCATAAGCTTCTCCTTTTTGCAAAATATTTGCCCACAAAGTATGCCAGCAAATTGATCAGCAACGTCAGAATCATCAGAATCGCCGCTATGGCAAAGGCGACATCGAACTTTCCTTCTTCTTTGGCATAGACATAAAGGGCTACCGTCAAAGTGGCGCCCGCGCTGTTCAATCCTTCCCAGAATCCGTTGAGGGCATGGGCAAAGCCCGCCGTAAACAGCAGGGCCGCCGACTCCCCCAGGATTCGTCCCACGGAAAGGATACAGCCGGTAATCACACCGTCGATACAGCCCGGCAGCACCACCGTCCGGATAACGCGCCATTTTCCCGCGCCCAGTCCGAAAGCCCCTTCCCGATAGCTTTCGGGAACGGTTTTCAGGCTTTCCTGAGTGGTCCGCATGATGGTGGGCAGATTCATGATCACCAAGGTCAGCGCTCCGGCCAACAGAGACGTTTTCATATTCAAGAACTCACAGAAAAACAGCATCCCGACCAATCCATATATTATGGATGGAATTCCCGACAAGGTTTCAGCGGCGTATTCAATGAGCGACACCATTTTTTTATTGCCGGCATATTCCGTCAGATAAACCGCCGCACCCGCCCCTATGGGAATCACAATCACCAGGGATGCCAAAATGATATAAAGGGTGTTCAAAATATCCGGCAGAATCCCTATCTCATTTGTCAGATAGCTGCGCTTGGTGCTCAGAAGCTTCCAAGTAATCTCGGGAAGCCCTTTCCCCAACACATAGATCATCAAAAACACTACCAACGCGCAGGTCAGAGCGGCTGCAACCATCGTCACCGCCTTCATGGCGGCAATTTTCATTCTTCTTTTTTGGGAAATCTGATCATTCATTTTTCTTGCTCCATTTTTACATTCTGTGGAACCGCACTGGCTCGCATCGACACGATTTGCCTGTTTTTCATTACTCTTCCTTGCTTCGCTTTAAGAAAAAGTTCAGGGCGGCGTTGATCAGCATAATGAAAAAGTATAAGACAAGAGCGATGGAAAACAGAGCCTGCCTCTGCAATCCGCCGGCATAGGACATTTCACTGGCCACTGCGGTCGTAAGAAAGCGCACACTTTGAAAAAGGGACGGCATATTAGGCGCATTGCCGGAAACCATCATGACAGCCATGGCTTCCCCGATCGCCCGGCCCACGCCTAAGACCACCGCCGCCGCGATTCCGCTCCTGGCTGCCGGTACCGATACCCGGAAATACGTTTCAATCGGCGTGGCTCCCAGAGCCAGGGACGCATCCTCATATTCCTTCGGCACTGCCTCCAGAGCCGTGATGGACACGTTGATAATAGACGGCAGGATCATAATCGCCAAAACGATGATCGCCGCCAAAAGGCTGGCGCCATCCGGCACATGAAACAGCCGCCGAATCCCCGGCACCAACACCAACATCCCCACAAGACCGTAAACCACGGACGGGATCCCTGCCAGCAGACTTACCGCGGCGGAAACTACCGTTTTAATCCGTGCCGGGGCCATTTTCGCAAGATAAACAGCGGTCAAGAAGCCGATTGGCACGCCCAAAAGAATAGCTCCCGCCGTTCCGTAGATACTGGTCAAAATGAACGGCAGAATTCCAAAGGACGGAACCGCGGCCGTGGAAGCCCAGGTATCAGAAAATAAAAATGTGAACAATCCGATCTGACGAATCGCGGGGATTCCTGACAAAATCAAATAAATCGTGATCAACAGGACACAAGCCACCGTTATAAAGCCCAAGAGGAAGAAAATGCCGTAAACGATATTTTCCAATAACTGTTTCCTGCTTTTATGGGTGAGGGGCGAGTCCACAAGATTCCCCTCAAGGGCAGCCGCCGGTAAATCCTCCCGGAAATTCAACGGGGGATTCCCTAAAGCATCCCTGGTTAGATCGTCCCCGGAGATACCCGGGGAGATACTTCCGGAGGCATCCCCGGAGAGATTCCTGGATGTATTTCCGGAGAGATTCCTGGAGATATTTCCGGAAAGTTTCCCGGAGGTATTCCCGGATGAATTCTTGGAAGCACCTCTGGAGAAATTCACAGGAGACTTCTGGGGGGAATCTGATTTGGGAGCGGATTTGATGGTCATTGAAGTGGACATATTGGGAGGTCCTTTCTTTTCCTGCTGATTATTTTGCGGCTACAACGCCTGCGCTGGAAATGAATTCCACCGCGTCTTCCGAGGTTGCAAAGTCAAAGAATGCCTGTGCCGCCTCACTCAACTTCGTATCGCTCTTGGTCACAAAGACAAAAGGACGCTGAATCACATAGCTTCCATCCTTGACAGTCGCTTCAGACGGCGCCACACCGCCAACAGACAGCGCCTTAATGCTATCGTTTACTGCAGATAAGGATGCATAACCGATAGCATCCGGGTTCTGGGACACGGTAGTGATCACATCTCCGGTGGATGTCAGCTCCTGACGATACTGGCACGCGCCCTCTGTTCCGGTAATAGACTCAAATCCGTCTCTCGTACCGCTTCCGGCCTCACGGCCAATCAGGACAATCTGCGCATCCTTTCCCCCCAACTCGGACCAATTGGTGATTTCACCCTTGTAGATTTTGGCGATGGTCTCCACATCCAAATCACTTACCGTATTTTCAGGATGTACGATAATGGCGATGCCGTCATAAGCCAAAACGGTTTCCACCAGACCGCTTTCCTTTTCCTCCGCTTTCAGACTGCGGCTGGAAAGACCGATATCGCAACGTCCCTCCTGAACGGCCTGAATGCCGGATCCGGAACCGGTGGGATTATAAGTAAAATTGATGTCCGAATGATCGTTCATAAAGGCTTCTCCCAGAACGCCAATCACCTCCGCCATGGAAGTGGAGCCATCGGTAGCAACGGACTGGGACTCCTTTTCAGAACAAGCGGTCAAGCTGAAGATGGTTAACGCGGCAGCCAGGAAAATCGGGAGACGAGATTTGGAATGACGCCTGGAGCCTGATGAGGATTTGCCAGAGGCAGGATCCGTAAAGGCTTGAAATAAGTGTGACAATTTCGTTTGCATGTTCTTGCTTTGCTTTTTCATAACTGAACTCTCCTTTTTTGCCTTTTGGGGCATTTTGTAATGATAATTTGGTAGTGATAGTTTGGTAGAAATGACATCTGACCCATTGGCTTATGAGCCTGGAATATCGGCTTATTGGGTTATTACAATCTATCATTAGTTATAATAAGGAAATAAGCGCTCGAAAGGAAAATGATCTGGTTATGCGGATGCTGCTCCTTATACCTGTCCCCATGAGATTTTCCTTCCTGATGTAAGTCTATGGTAGCGCAGGGATGTTAAATTCGTTATCGGGGTATTGTAAAATGAGTGTAAAATTTTAAAAGCCGACGGAACTTTGATTGAAAAGTCGATGGGGATGGTCAGAATAATTTTTTTTCTCACGGGCCAACTTGAATCATCGACAGATTTTGATGAGTTGTTTGTAATAAAAACATATTTCCCGCCAATACCCTCAATATAATCTAAAAACTGATGCCTTCCGTCAAACACGGTATCCTCTTTGTATATTGTTCCATCCATATCAAACAAAAATCATTTTTTCTCCTTTAAATCGGTCGTATCCCGATACAAAACCAGAACGATATTTCCTATCTTTTCCTTGCAAATTTCTCAAATCCATTTTTTTCATTTTTTCAAAACATTTTAATTGGCCACATTTTTTAAATCAGCACGAAAAAAGCCCTTTGTCCGCACCCGCGAAGTTCACCTACAACTCCGCCCATGCGTTCAAAGGGCTTTTCCTCATTCAGCCTTAGCCTCTTCCCTCTCTTTCAAGGCTTTCTCCATATGGATCTGATAATATCTCTGCTGCCGATAATAATCCTCCCGCCTCTGGCACTGACGGCGGAACATCTCCTCCGCCGTCAGCTTGTACCGCGTTTCCACAGCCTTTTCTATGTTCTTGTTTGCTTCCGCCAACATCTTGATTTTCTCCCATGTGGCCGCCTTAAACTGTCTGGACCATTCGTCTATCCAAAAACGGATCATCCTCGGTCGCCAGATCGACCTGCTTTTAAGTCTGCCACGGAAAGGCACCGTTTGTCACTATATAGTCTTCAGCCCATGATATTCTATCCGATTCCTACCCCACATTCTTCACCTTTTTACGTTTCCCACTCTTCCTCCGCCTTTTTCACCCGTTTCATTACATACCGAATGATGGGCACTGCCAAAAACAGGCTCAGCACGTCCGCCACCGCCTGCACGGCAGCCACGCCGTTCTCCTGGAAGGCATATGCCAAGGGAAACACGATCGGCAAAAAGCAGCTTCCCTGCCTTGCCGTAGAGAGCACTAACGCTCCTTTCACAAATCCCAAGCCCGCGCAGAACATATTGACCACGGCCACCCATGCATGGATCGGCAGGGCCAGGCACTGCAGTCTGATACAAAGAGCGCCGATATTCTGTACCGCAGGATCCGACTCGGAAAACAGGAAAATCACTTGCTTCGCAAAAATCCATAACACGCCGCCCATCAGGACCGCGCCGATCAGGGCCGTTTTGGCTGAGAACCGATAGCTCTCCCTTACCCGATCGTATCGTTTCGCGCCCCAGTTAAATCCCGCCACCGGTTGGAAGCCGGAGCCAAAGCCCAGAATAATACTGAACGGGAACATCATGATCTTCGTGGAAATTCCGATTCCGGCCAAAACAGAATCCGAGATATTGCCGGCGATATTATTCAGCACAATGGCCGACACCACCGCCAGGCCGGAACGAAACATGGAAGAAGAACCCACACTGACAATTTCATAAATATTTTCCCGGTTAAACTGGAAACGGGACAAAGAAATGCGCAAAATGGTTCTTTTCATCAAGTAGGGACAGATCAGAATGGTAAAGCTGACCAGCTTGGAAATGGCTGTGGCCATGGAGGCTCCTGCTACTCCCAATGCCGGGAGGCCAAAATATCCGAAAATAAAAATAGGATCCAAAAAGCAATTCAGGATTCCGCCGAAGCCCATACCGATCATGGACAGCATGGCGCTGCCCTCCGCCCGCAGACATTGGTTCATGACAAAGCTGGAGGCCATGAAAGGCGCCACCAGGACCACATAGGTAGCATAATCAATGGAATATTGCTCGCACGTATCCGTCGCGCCAAGCAAACGCACCATGGGATGCATGAACGCCACGCCCAGGATCATCACCACTACTCCAAAGGCAATTGCCAGGAAAAACGCCGTGGAAAGCACGCGGCTGGCTTTTTCCTCCTCCTTAGCCCCCAGAAGTCTTGCAATAAAACTATTGGCGCCTACCGCCAGCATGGATCCCGCCATCATGATGAATTGATCCAGAGAGGCATTCACGCTCACAGCCGCCGTGGCATTGGTTCCAAGCGAACTTACAAAATAAGTATCCGCCAAATTATAAATAGAAGTAATCAAAAAAGAAACAATCGTTGGGATCGCCATCTTGGGAATGATTTTTGCGATGGGATCTGTCATCATCATCGTTTTTCGTGCTTCTTGTCTGTTCTGTTCCTTCTTTTCCGTCATATTATCCCTTTCGTCTTCCTATATATTCTCCCAATTTCGTATTCCTATAAATTCTCCCAATCTGTCAAATTCCCTCAGTACGCTTTTCAACATTTTTATCTCATTGCCGGCGGCAACCCGTGGCTTTGAACCAGCCGCGCCCCTCCGTTTCCCGTCTTTCAGCCGCACCGCAAGTCCGACCTGATTGTCCGCGGAAGTCCTCATTTATTCACCATCAGCTTAATCATCGCCTGGTTCAAACCATCCACGGTCAGCTTATACATTGGGAACAATTCCTTAATGGCCGTCTCCGCCTCTCTCCAAGGAGCCTTGCCAGGAGCCATTTTGGGATTGAGCCAGACTACTTTCTTGTACTTTCTCTTAATCAGGCTCAGCCATTCATACCCGGACAGGCCTCCGTTGGGGCCGCGGTAATTGCCCGTATCGGAATACAGTTCCTCCGGGGCCATGGCCGCATCGCCCACGATGATCACCTTGTAATCGCTCCCCACATTGCGGAACATCCACTCCGTGTCGATCCAATCCCCGTTTTCACATTCCGGAGTCTTATAGAGCTTACTGTAAATGCAGTTATGGAAATAATAGGTCTTTACATCCTTATAATGATTGGACTTATGGACTGCCTGGAACAAGTCGTTCAGCAAGCTGCTAAAGGGGATCATGGTACCGCCGGAATCCATCAGCAGCAAAAGCTTTACCGCGTTTTTCCGGGGCTTTTTCATCATGATTTGCAGGCAGCCGCCATTATTGCAGGTCTTATCCACCGTGCCGTCAATGTCCAGTTCCGTCTCAGGAATATCCAGCCTGCTGGAAAATTGCCGCAACTTTCGGAACGCCAGCTGGAACTGCCGATTGTCCAACACCCGGTCATCCCGGAAATCCCGGTATTTCCGCGCGCCTACCACGGAAAAAGCGGACTGATAGCCCGTTTTGCCGCCTACACGGACGCCTCCCACGTTGCCGCCCATGTTTCCAAAGGAGGTTTTGCCCATGGTGCCGATCCAGAAGCTGCCGCCATTATGCTCCGAATCCTGATCCTTCAGACGCTGCCGGAACTTTTCCTCCACGTCCTCTTTGTCGATCTGCAGATCCTCCATCTTGTTCAGGTGGCTGCGGGCCTCCTCATGGGCCAACTCCATCATATCTGACTTATCCAGCCATCTGAGCATTTCCGCCCCCACTTCCGTCTGCCGGGCGGCGGGCTTGAAGCACTCCTCGAACGCCATGTCGTATTTGTCATAATCCGTCTCACTTTTGACCAGAATCATCCGGGCAACATAATAAAACTGTGTCAGGGAGCTGCCGCACAGCCCGTCATTCAAGGCCTCCTGCAAAGTCAGCCACTCCCCCAGGGTCACATGCAGTCCCTTGGCCCTCAACGTTTGAAAAAAGTCAATAAACATCCCATCCTCGCTTTCCTGCCAGGCGGCACTAACGATGGCCGTTCCTATCGCACCGGATGCTTCACAAGCTCCAGGTCCTCGTCCTTTTTCACCACCACGCCAATAAAAGGCAGCGCTTTCTTAATCCGGTCCGCCGGAATTCCGCCGATCTGCAGCGCATTGATCCAATCGATCAATTCGGACGTACTGGGCTTTTTACGAATGTCCCGAATGGAACGGATCTCATAGAACACATCCATGGCGTTCTTCAGCACATTGTCCTCCACCTCGGGAAAATGCACCCTGACAATCTCTTCCATCAGCTCCTTGTCCGGAAATTCAATGTAATGGAAAATACACCGGCGCAGGAATGCGTCCGGCAGTTCCTTCTCCGCATTGGAGGTAATGATCACGATGGGGCGATGCTTCGCTTTAACCGTACGCTTCGTTTCATTAATGTAAAACTCCATCTGATCCAGCTCCCAAAGCAAGTCATTGGGGAACTCCAAATCCGCCTTGTCAATCTCATCGATCAACAGCACTACCTGGTCATCACTGTCGAAAGCCTCTCCCAGCTTTCCCAGCTTAATGTACCTGGCAATATCGTCCACCCCTTCCTCTCCGAACTGCCCATCGTACAGACGCTGGATCGTGTCATAGACATACAGTCCCTCCTGGGCCTTGGTGGTGGATTTAATGTTCCAAATGATCAGACGCTTTCCCAGGGCTTTGGCCACAGCCTCCGCCAGCATGGTCTTGCCCGTGCCGGGCTCCCCCTTGATCAACAAAGGCTTTTTTAACGCGATCGCCACATTTACACTGGCCATCAGCTCCTCGCTGGCCACATAATCCTGCGTGCCCTGGAACCCTGTTCCCGTAAAGCTCGTCCTCTCTGATTCTTGTGCGCTCATAAAATATCCTTCCCTTATCTTTTTATTTTCAACCTCGGCAGCCCCGGGTTCTCCTTATCTTCTCTTCCGGGCGCTCCCTGGATCCTCCATGACCTCTCTTCCGGGCGCTCTTTAATTCCATTCCTGAGAGATTTCAATCTTCTTATCCCGAAGCATCAGCTCCCGTACCGCGTCCGCCGCGCTCTTCCCATGGAACAGCACCTCGTTCACTTGCTCGATGATGGGCAGACTGACACCGTATTTCTTTGCCAGTTCCACGGCAGCCTTGGTGGAATATACCCCCTCCACCACCATGTTCACTTCCTTCATGGCAGCCTCCATGGAATACCCCTTTCCAATCAGGATTCCCGCGCGGCGGTTTCTGGAGTGCATACTGGCACAGGTCACGATCAAATCCCCGATACCTGACAGGCCGCAAAATGTTTCAAACTTTCCGCCCATGGCCGTCCCCAGACGTGCAATCTCGGTGATCCCCCTGGTGATCAGAGCCGCCTTGGTATTGTCCCCATAACCCAGGCCATCGGCGATTCCCGCGGCCAGGGCCACCACGTTTTTCAGAGAGCCCCCCAACTCCATGCCCAGCACATCAGGACTGATGTAGACGCGGAATACCTCGCTCATGAAAATATTCTGCAAATACTCCGCCGTCGCTTTCCGCTTCGCGCCCACGACGATGGTGGTAGGAAGACCTCTTCCCACCTCCTCCGCATGAGAAGGCCCGGACATAACGGCCACGCAAGCCTGAGGCACTTCCTCCTCGATCACCTCTGAAAGCGTCATCAGCGTATGATCCTCGATCCCTTTGGCCACATTCACGATAATCTGATCCTGGACCACATAGGGTTTCAGCATTTGCGCAGTCTTCCTGGTATACGGACTTGCCACCGCCATCACCAGGAGATCCTTGCCCTCTACCGCCTCCCGCAGATCCAAGGTAAACTGAACCTCCTCCGACAGCTTCACGCCCGGAAGCGCCGAATGCTCATGATTCCGTTTCAGCATCTCGATCTCCTCAGGCAATTTGGACCACACACAGACCTCGTGCCCATTGTTATGCAGCAGCGCCGTCAGCGCGCTGCCCCAGCTTCCAGCCCCAATCATACCGATTTTTGCCATTTTACATACCCTCCTTTTCCCGGCCGCCCGCGGCCAGACACCCCGTAAGACCGCGCCCTTAAAGCGCCAGGTCTTCCAAGGATCCTTACCATAAGCTCCGCCTTATTTTTTCAACGGCTTTACTCCGCCTTGTTCTTCTTAAAAAGATAAGTTTTCCGCTCTTCCCCGCGCAGCAGACGCTTGATATTCTCCCGATGCTTCCAGTACGCCATCACGGCCAGCGCAAAGGTCAGCGCATATAGCTCCAGAAGACGCGACTGGCTCATGCCCGCGAACACGCCTGCCTGACCACAGATCACCATCTCGATCATCAATCCCGCATACACCAGCAGCGAGCCCAAAGATACATAATGTGTGGTCAAAAAGGTACCGAAAAACAAAATCACGCCCACGGGAATGAAGTACGGATGAAAGGACAGAATCAATCCCGCCGTGGCGGCGATCCCCTTTCCTCCTTTAAAATTCATATAAAAGGGAAAATTATGTCCCAAGATCGCTCCCGCCGCTCCATACATGCACAAAAGATAGATCATGTCAGGATGCGCCTTTCCATACAAAAGTCTTACGGCACATACCGCCAAAATACATTTGACACAGTCCCCCGCGAACACGATGAGCCCCGCCCTGGTACCCAGGACACGCAGCGCGTTGGTCGTGCCGGAATTGCCGCTGCCATGCTTCCTGATGTCGATGCCGTGGGCCATCCCATAAAAATACGCCGTCTGAAACAATCCAAACGCATAACCGATGAGTAAACAAACAATCCGTTCCATTATTGGTCCTTTTCCCTCCGTTCCCTAATGAAGAATTTCAGCGGAGTCCCCCGGAAACCGAAAGTCTCCCGAATCTGATTCTCAATATATCTGGTGTAGGAAAAATGCATCAGATCCTTATCATTGACGAAAATCACGAAAGTGGGCGGTTTCACGGCCACCTGGGTGATATAGTAAAGTCTTAACCGTTTCCCCTTGTCCGAAGGCGGCTGCTGCAGGGCCACGGCTTCCGCCAGAATCTCGTTCAGCACGCCCGTGGAAATCCGCATGGCATGGTTCGCGCTGACCATGTCAATGGTTTCAAAAAGCTTATTTAGGCGCTGCCCCGTTTTGGCGGAAATAAAGAGGATTTCCGCGTAAGGCATATAGGAAAGCGTATTTCGGATCTTGTCCGTGAAACGGTAAATGGTCTTGTCGTTCTTCTCAATGGCATCCCACTTATTGACGGCAATGATCACCGCCTTGCCTCTCTCATGGGCGATTCCGGCAATCTTCGCGTCCTGCTCCGTCACGCCCTCCACGGCATCGATGACCAACACAACCACGTCAGCCCGCTCCACGGCGCTTACGGTGCGAATGATCATGTATCTCTCCAGCTCTTCCTTAATCTTATTCTTACGACGTAGGCCCGCGGTATCGATCAACACATAATCCCTGCCATTATAAACCAGCTCCGTGTCCACCGCGTCCCTGGTAGTGCCGGCAATATCCGACACGATCAGACGGTTCTCCCCCAGAAGCTTATTAATAATAGAAGACTTTCCCACATTCGGTTTGCCAACGATGGCCACCCGGGTACGGTCGTCCTCTTCCTCCTGCCCGCTGTCTTCCGGGAAATGAGAAACAACCACCTCCAGCATATCTCCCAGGCCCATACGGTTGACCGCGGAAATCGGGTACGGATCCCCGATGCCCAAATTGTAAAACTCATAAACATCCGCCTGATATTTTTGGAACTGATCCACCTTGTTCACCACAAGCACCACCGGCTTATGGGAACGGCGCAGCATATCCGCCACCTTGGCATCCGCGTCCACCAGCCCCTGCTTCACGTCCACCAGAAAAATAATCACATCCGCAGTCTGAATGGCGATCTCGGCCTGTTCCCGCATCTGGGATAAAATAATGTCCTTGCTGTCCGGCTCAATCCCCCCTGTGTCGATCAGGGTAAATGTCTTATCCAGCCAGCTCACGTCCGCATAAATCCGGTCCCTGGTAATGCCGGGAGTATCTTTCACAATGGAAATATTTGAACCCGCCAGCGCGTTGAACAGCGTGGATTTGCCCACGTTCGGCCTTCCTACCACAGCGACGATGGGTCTTCTCCTCTTTGCTCCCATAGTTCCTCCTATTCTTCCTCCAATTTTCTATTCCTGATCCAATTCTTTGATCCCTAAAACGGCTTTTACAAAATCATGCCCGCTTGATTTTACAATATAAATCGGAACTTGTAAAGCCTTTTCCAGATCCGGGACGCGCAAATCATCCAAAAATAAATCCTCTCCGCTGCGAAGCGTGTTCTGGGGCAAGAGCAATCGTTCTCCCAGGGGCTTTCCCGACAACTGATCCCGGATATCCCCGCCGGTCAGAAGTCCCGACACCGTTATCAGCTCTCCAAAAAAATCATTGCGGATGGGATAGACATACACTTTCACCTGGGGAAATCTATCCGTCAGGGTCTTTGCCATCTGCCTGATAAAAGGATAGGGAAGCCGTCCCGTGGCAATGGAAAGCTCCTGCCCGCGCACCCGCAGATCGGCGGGAAGCATATCCAAGGCCTCCCCGAATTCCTCCAGAAGCAGCCGCATCATACCCACACCGTTTTCCAGCTGCAGATATCCGTCATACCGCCCCTCCTCCGGCAGTTCCTCCCCCGCCATAATATACCACTCATCGCTGGCATGGACAAAGTGCAGGCCATATTTCTCATAGCATTCCCGCTGATAATGATGGATGGCGCGAAGCACTTCCCTGGCATCCTCTCTGGTGAAAGGCTCCAAAGGATACAACCCTTCCCGATACTTTGTCAGGCCCACCGGCACCACGGAAACACTTTCCAGATTCGGCAGATACTTCATCAGCTCCCGGATACTATAATCCAGCTCCGCACCGTCATTGACCCCCTTGCACAGCACAATCTGACCGTTCATGAGAATCCCTGCCTCATTTAAAACATCCACCTTGCGCAGAGCCTCTCCCGCGAAACGATTGTTCAGCATCTTGCAGCGCAAAAGCGGATTCATGGCCTGAAAGGAAATATTGATGGGAGACAAATGATACCGGATGATCCGGTCAATATCATGATCCGACATATTGGTCAAAGTGACATAATTTCCCTGCAGAAAGGATAACCGGGAATCATCGTCTTTAAAATACAGGGTATCCCGCATTCCTTTCGGCATCTGGTCAATAAAGCAAAAAATGCATTTATTATGACAATGACGATATTCGTCCATGAGACCGTTTTCAAACTCGATCCCTAAATCCTCGTCATAATCCTTGTCGATTTCCAAAAGCCATTGCTCCCCGTCCGGCTTCTCGATCAGGACCTCAATATAAGTATCCTGAATCAGGAACTGGTAGTCAAAAATATCCTCAATGGGAGTATTGTCGATCTGAAGAAGCTTATCTCCCGCGGCAATCTCCAGTTCTTCCGCGATGCTTCCGGGTTGTACAGACTTAATTAAGTGTGCAGAATTGGTTTTCGGTTTCATGATCCGGGTCCTTTACAGCAAAAATTTCTTGACGTGTTCACCAGTGAATGGTACAGTAAAGATGAAAACATTACAACTTCTATGGAACGACTCATCATATTTACATTGGAGGAATCACATGCCTAACTTTCACGAACTGGAAAATGCCATGCCCGTGGCTCCGCTTAAGATCGTCGCCCTCCCTTCCGCGCAGAAGATGGGAGAACGCATCAATCAGTACATGGTGGAATTCCGCAAAAAGGCACATAACGACAAGGTCAAAAATGATCCTGCCTTTCATGGTTATATTGAAAACGACTATCTGGTAAATTTCGAATTGCCTCGTTTCGGCACCGGAGAGGCCAAGGCACATTTCCGCGAATCCATCCGCGGCAAGGATCTCTTCATCCTGGTGGATGTATGCAACCACAGCATCACCTATGACATTAACGGCTATACCAATCATATGTCCCCGGACGACCATTACCAGGATCTGAAAAGAGTCATCGCCGCCTGCAACGGCAAAGCAAAACGCGTAAACGTGATCATGCCATTCCTCTATGAAGGCAGGCAGCACAAGCGCAACGGCCGTGAGTCTCTGGACTGTGCTTACGCCCTGACAGAGCTTCGCGACATGGGGATTTCAAATTTCGTTACATTCGATGCCCATGACCCCAGAGTCCAGAACGCCATTCCCTTGAACGGCTTCGACAACTTCACATCGCCCTACCATTTTACCCGGGCGCTGCTGCATTCCGAGCCGGATCTTTTGGTGGATAAGGATCATCTGATCGTCATCAGCCCCGACGAGGGGGCCCTGGACCGCGCCATTTATTTTGCAAGCGTCCTGGGCGTGGATACCGGAATGTTTTATAAAAGAAGAGATTACTCCACCATCGTAAACGGGAAAAATCCCATTGTCGCCCATGAATTTCTGGGAGACAATATCGACGGCAAGGATGTCATCATCATCGACGATATGATTTCCTCCGGCGGCAGTATGCTGGACACCTCCAGGCAGCTCAAGCAGCGAAACGCCCGCCGGGTTTACATCTGCTGCACTTTCGGCTTGTTCACGGACGGCCTGAAAGCCTTTGACGAAGCCTATGAGCACGACTATTTTGACAAGGTGGTGGTCACCGACCTCACCTATCTTCCACCCGAAATTTACCAGCGTCCGTACTTCGTGGAAACAGACATGAGCAAGTTCGTGGCTTCCATCATCGACTTTATCAACCACGATGTGTCCTTGTCCAACGTCATGGAAACCACGGACAAGATTCACGAAATTTTGGACTCCTACAATAAACGCACCCTTTATGAGGAATAAAAGCCCTCTGCAGCACGGCGCCTACCGCGCTTCGCGCTTCATCCCGGCCCGGATTTCTTCTCCGCCCAAAGAGAATCCTCCCTTTGGGCGGAATTTAGGAATGTCCTCCCTGAAATTCCCCGAACCGAATCATGGTCTTGAACAAATCCCCGTCCAACAAAATTTCAAAGCTGCCGCCCTGCAATTCCACCAAGTTTTTGGTAATGGAAAGTCCCAGTCCGCTTCCTTCCGTAGTACGTGATTCGTCGCCTCGGATGAAACGCTCCGTCAGCTCCTCCGGACTGATATTGAGCTGCTGACTGGAGATATTTTTTATGGACATTTCCACCACGCCTGCCTTTTTCCAGATTTCAAGGTACACCCTGGTCCCGGGCAAAGCATATTTATAAATATTGTTAAACAGATTCTCCACCACACGCCACATTCTGCGGCTGTCCGCCAAAATAAAGGCGTCTCTGCTCTTCTGCTCGTAAACCAGCGTCAGATTTTTCTCTTCAAACTTCTCCATGAATTCTCCGACAGACTGACTCAAAAGCTCCGTCAGATTAATCCGCTCTTTCCGCAAAACGATATTGCCGGAAGATATCTTAGAAGCCTCCACCAAATCATCGGTAAGCTGCTTCAAACGCTGGGTCTTCGTATCCAAGATCTCAATATAGCCCTTGGCCGGTTCCTGCTCGATATGCTCCCGCTTCAATAAATCCACATAATTAATGATCGATGTCAGCGGAGTCTTAATATCATGGGACACATTGGTGATCAAGTCGGATTTCAGCCGTTCGTCCTTCACACTGGTCGCCACGGCGTTACGGATGCCTTCGCCGATATTATTGACAGCCTCCGCGATTTCCTGATTCTCCCCATGCATCCGTTCGGACTCCAGCTGATATTCCACCTCGCCCTGCCGGATACGTTTGATGGCCTCCACGATCTCCCCCATTTCCGCGTTTTTACGGAACAAAACCACGCCGATCATGGCATCGAACACCAGGACGAAAAAAATCATGGCAGCCATGGAACTTGTTTTTTCCCGTTCGAAGAAAGCCATGGCAATGCCGAATAAATTCGCCATCAGATAAAGATTGTACGGTATCAATGTGCGCACGGCCGTACTCTTATGGTAAAGAATCATGGAGATACCGCGATAGACTTTATGAAACAGCCAATGCAGCAGACTGTCCGTCCATAGGTTCCCATACTTGATCCTGCGCACAAAGCTGTACCAGATGATGCAAAAAAACATACTGGCCAAAAAACCGAAGGCAGCGCCTATGGAATAAGCGGCCCACTTCAGGGGACCGGAAAGCACCAGCAGATAATCCTCCGTCCGGGAAAGCTGGTCCGTCGTATTGATCAGAAAGAAATCCAAACAATATCTGCCAAGATAAACCAACCCCGCACCCAACAAAAGGACAAATTCCGTATAGATTTTGTCAAATCCATTAATGCGGATCACAATCTGCCCCCGGCGATCCTCCTGTCTGCCCGCCGTAAAAGTCAGGAAACACCATAAAAGCAGCCAGATCAGAAGACATATACTGACCATGGCCACATAATCCCGCACATGGAGCACCACCCTGTCAAAGGCCTGCCGCCCCACCCAGAACTGATCTCCCACCACACTGTATTCATCCGGAATTCCGACCCAGAAAAAGGAGCCTGGCGGATAGACATAGTCATGGGTTTCAATAATGGCCATCATGTCCTCGTCCGTAATATTTACATTGCTTTCACAGATAATGTCCTCTACCGAATAGATCAAATAAGATCCGATATTCTGAAAATAGGTGTCGATATCCTCCTGCCGATAAACCGTAAAGTCCAAATCCAGGTTAGAATAATCTTGAAAACCGTCCTCCGTCTTGACACGGTACAAATACCGCAGATTGGTATTTTCGGAAGTATACAGTTCGTTCCTGCTCTCGTAAATCTCATAATTGTTCGTCAGACTTTCCAACGTCTCTACCACGTTGATTTCCAGCTTACTATAGTTGATCCAATCCCCCGCCGCCTGTTGCAGCTGCTTTCCATCCTCTGTGTTATACCTGGGGACCAAAAGCTGGATCACTACCATGTCCTCCCCGTTTTTTTCCTCCAGGGCGATGGGCTTGTCCATATGGGAGGCCGTATAGCTGAAAGCCATCTCCACCAGCTGATCCTCATTATATTGCTGATAATTGCCATAGACTTCCTCCAGCCTTTGCAGCTGTGTGTCCATGTATAGGTCCCAATAAGCTTCATTTTCATCCGTCACAACCACATCCGCCGGAAGCATCTGCCTCGCCTGCTCCTGCGGACCGGAAAAGGCCGTACCGGAATAGCGCAGGGCTTCCGTTTCAGGATCCAGATAAAAATGACTGATATCCATAAGGTTATCGTTAAAATAATTGACAAATTCCTTTTTCGTCAGGCTCTTCTGGTACATTTCCGCGCCGGCTTTGCCCCACTTGACCAAATCCTCCAAACGATAATACGCGGTTATGGGGCAGTCACTGACTTGCTCCCTACGATTGACAAATCCCGTCACGTCCACCAGCCGATCACCGTCATAAACACCGTCCGTTTCGAACTGGCTTTTGAACACTACCAGCGTGGCAATATCACTGACTGCGTTGTAAAACATCTCCGTATAGATGTCCGTCTCTTCAAAATATCGCGCGCTGTCAAAGGGATTGAGGCGAAACTGCTTCTCGTCCTCCTGCAGATTCTTCACACGAATCACAGAACCCTCGAAAACCATGACGACGACCAACGCCGCCAGCGCCATGGCCATGTGCTGGACAAGGCCGAGCAGGATACGCTTGATGAAATTCTTTCTTCTTTTGCTGCTCAATCCATACCTCCCGGCTACTGCTTGTCTATTTTATAACCTACTCCCCACACCACTTTCAGATAACGGGGCTCTTTGGGATTAATCTCGATTTTTTCACGAATATGGTGAATATGCACCGCCACCGTATTGTCCGCCCCGATGGCGTCTTCATTCCAGATTCCCTCATAGATCTCGTTGATGGAAAACACCTTGCCCTGATTCTTCATAAGAAACAGCAAAATGTTATATTCGATGGGCGTCAGCCTCACGCTCTCGCCGTCCACGGTCACTTCCTTGGTACCGTCATTGATCACAAGACCGCCTGACTGATAAATAGAACGGCCCTCCGGGTTCAGGCTCCCCAGGGAGGTGTAACGGCGCAGATTGGACTTCACTCTGGCTACCAGTTCCAGCGGATTAAAAGGTTTGGTGATATAATCATCGGCGCCGATGTTCAGGCCCAGAATCTTATCCGTATCCTCCGATCTTGCCGACAAGATGATGATGGGGATGCTGCTGCTCTTGCGGATCTTAAGCGTAGCCCGGATGCCGTCCAGCCTGGGCATCATGATATCCATGATCAAAAGATGAATCTCTTCCTTTTCAAGGATTTCAAGAGCCTGCTTCCCATCATAGGCCTTGAAAATCTGGTATCCTTCCTGACTTAGATAAATTTCAATCGCTTCCACGATCTCCTTGTCATCATCACAAACCAGAATGTTCGCCATCGTCCTTCCTCCTTTTGTAACGTCTGTTTACCGTTCCCGTCCACACTCTCGTCCAACCACTAACCATACCGCTCCCTATGCGGAAAAGCATTGCGATACCAGGTCACCTGCTCTCCAAGAACCGCTGCCACGTCATAACGGATCGGTGTAGAAAGCGGAATTCCATGGACACAACGGTAATAGTCCGCCACCGCACAGATCCTGCGCTGCTTCTGGAGACCAACGGCCTCCTGGGGACTTCCTTTTGCCAGAGTGGCACGGTATTTTACCTCCACAAACACCAGATAACCCTCATGTTTTCCAATCAGATCCACTTCTCCATAACGATTCCGATAATTTCTCTCCAGTATTTCCACTCCGCGGTCTTCCAGATAGGCAGCCACGATTCTCTCAACGAATGTCCCTTTTTGTCGATGATTGGTCAAGCTCGTCCTCCGTCAAAAAATTCCGGATAAAGCTCCTGCGATGAATCGGCGCAGGGCCAAATTTCCGCAGGGCGGCAATATGCGCCGCGCTCCCATAGCCTTTGTTCGCGGCAAAACCATATTGCGGGTAAATCTTATCATATTTCACCATCAAACGATCCCGCGTCACCTTGGCGTAGATACTCGCAGCGCCAATGGAAATGCTCTTGGCATCCCCTTTGATAATGGGAACCTGGGGAATGTCCACACCCGGAATCTTCACCGCGTCATTCAACAGCAGGTCCGGTACCAGACCTAATTTTCCGATGGCTTTCCGCATGGCCTCATAGGTAGCCTGCAAAATGTTGATCTGGTCGATCCGCGCAGGAGAAGCAAACCCCACCGCACAGGCTGCCGCCTTTTCCTGAATCACCTCGTACAGCTCCTCCCGCTTTTTTTCCGTAAGCCGCTTCGAATCGTTAATGTACAAAATGTCACAATCCCTTGGCAAAATCACCGCGCCAGCCACCACCGGTCCGGCCAAAGGCCCTCTGCCCACCTCGTCAATTCCACAGATATGGGCATAAACTCCGTACTGGCGTTCATACCTGCCCAGTTCCCAGATACGCGCCCGTTCTGTTTTCAGCGCGTCGATCCGCTTTCCGGCCAAGGCCACCAGGGCTTTCACGCCGCCGCGTTCATCCCTTTCGTACTCCTTTATGAATGCCGCAAGCTCCGTTTCATCCTGCGTTTTCAGACGCTCCTTAATCTGTTGTATGCTTTCCGCCATTCCATTCCTCCAGGCCAAAGGCTATTGATGCTTCAAAATGCCGAACTTATCCAAAGGCCAGATTCTCATCCACGCCCGCCCGATAATATCACTCCGATGAATATTACCCACGATCTCCGTGCGACTGTCCGAGCTGTTGTTTCGATTATCTCCCATGACAAAATACTCGTCCTCGCCCAGGACAATCGGGTCTTTGGCAATACCGATATTTTCCGGACGAATGACCTCTCTGCCATAAGGTTCCTGAAGCACTTCTCCGTTAATGTAAATCGTTCCGTCTTCTCCGATCTGGACCGTCTCTCCCGGCAGACCGATGATCCGCTTGATGTAAAACGTATTTTCACGATATTGGAAAGGAAACACGATAATGTCAAACCTCTGTGGATCCCGAAACCGATAACTGATCTTATCCACGATCAGATTATCCCCGTCGGATAAGGTCGCCTCCATGGATTCCCCATTAACCTCCGTTCTCTGCCCCACATATGTAATCAGTAAATAGGTAAGGCATACCACTCCCAATAAGTAAAGAATCGTGCTTACGCCCTCCCTCAGGAAACGCTTACCCATTTTTCCATATCCTCCTTATTCCAAGACATCTGTCCCAAAAGGCTGCCCGTTCTACGGACATACCGTTGCCGTATTGCGGCTTAGTCCATTCAACATATTCGTTCCGCCAGCTCACTTGTCACCTGAACCCCCGCCATCGGCGCACTCATTCCAGAGTCATGCGCCCCAGCCTGCCGCTTCTGAAATCATCCACCAATATGGACGCCGCTTTTCCAAGGTCCGGTTCCTGCCCTTTTCCATAGCATTTCCTGCTTTGGGCGATAGCTCCCAGCAATTCCGCCCCTGGAAGCGCCTCCTGCTCTTCCTCCAGCCCATACCTGTTTGTCAAAGCGCCCGGATACCTTTCCCGAATCTCCGCCAACAGATCACAGGCCAGCTCATCCAAAATAATAATGTCATCATTAATGGAACCGATATAGGCCAGCTTCTTCCCGACCTCCTGATCCTCAAACTTCGGCCACAGAATCCCCGGCGTATCCAAAAGCTCCAGGCTTTTATTCAGACGGATCCACTGCTTTCCCTTGGTTACTCCAGGCTTGTTGCCCGTCCTGGTACAGGCTTTGCCCGCGAAAGCATTGATAAAGGTGGATTTTCCCACATTGGGAATCCCTACTACCATGGCACGGATGGGGCGATTAACAATCCCCCTCCTGCGATCCCGTTCCAGTTTCTCCCTGCAGGCCTCCCGCACCAGTCCCTGAATGGACTTCACGCCGCTGCCGCTTTTGGAATTCACCTCCAGGACGGAAATCCCTTTCTCCTCAAAATAAGCCGCCCATCGCTTATTGCACACCGGATCAGCCAAATCCGATTTGTTCAAAAGCACAATCCTGGACTTGTTCTTTCCCAGCTCATCAATATCCGGATTCCGGCTGCTTAACGGGATTCTTGCGTCCACCAGCTCAATAATCAAGTCTACCAGCCTGATATTTTCTTCCATCATGCGCCTGGCCTTGGACATATGGCCAGGGTACCACTGATAATTCATCTCTACGCCGCTCCTATTTGATCAGTCCCATCTCCCCTTCTTCTCCCGGGAAACAAAACCACGCTTTTCCTATGATATCCTCTTCCTTGACGGGGCCGATATTTGGCGACCTACTGTCCTCGCTGCTGCCGGGACTGTCCCCGATACAGAAAAACTCCCCGCTGCCCAACACAAGGCCGCCGGCCGCTATTCCCCCGTCCGTGATCGCCGCATTGATCAATTCGCTGGCCTCTCCGTTCACATACAAAATGCCATCCTCGATCAGCACCGAATCCCCCGGCAGGGCTACCACTCGTTTGACATAATAATGGGAATTCCGGTTGCCGTTGGGCAAAAAGACCACCACGTCCCCAACCTCCGGCGATGCCAAAAGATAAGAGAACCGATCAATCAGAATCTGCTGCCCGCCGTACAAAGTAGGTTCCATGGACACGCCCACCACACTGGTTGACAAGCCCCAAAAATAATTCAGCACCGCCGCAATAAAAATTGCCGCGAAAATACCGAAGACCCAGGTCAAAATCTCCCGAAACACGGCGGAATCCATCTTCTTTTTCTCTTTTTTAAAAAAACGCAAATCCCCGTCGCGCGCCATATTTCTCACTCCTCAAGGCACACCTGCCCGCGCTCCACTTCATTTCCCGGCGAGGCATCCATCCGCGCCGGCTTCTTTCCCATGTGGCCCATCCATCCGCGCTCAGTCAATACTCCGTCTCCTTCCAAGAGCCGCCGCTTTTTTCATCATAACACATTTAACAGAAAAGGACAACTACCCAAGTAATTGTCCTTTTGCGTACATCTTATTCGTTACAATCCCTCATCCGACATTCGGAAGCCGCGACCGCACATCCCCCGGCTCGGAACGAGCGCGAACAGAACTGGTTATTTTACCAATTCCCTAACCTTGGCTTTCTTGCCGACACGATTTCTCAGGTAATTCAATTTCGCACGTCTTACCTTACCTTTTCTCACCACTTCGACCTTCTCTACGTTGGGAGAATGCACCGGCCAGGTCTTCTCAACGCCGATACCATTAGAAATCTTTCTAACGGTGAATGTCTCTCTATTGCCGCCGTTCTGTCTCTTAAGCACGACTCCCTCAAATACCTGAATCCTCTCGCGGTTTCCTTCCTTAATCTTACCATAGACTCTCACGGTGTCTCCAACGCTAAACGCGTCTACGGAAGCCTTGAGCTGTTCTGCCTCAATTTCCTTGATGTAATCTATCATTTCTTCCTCCTTCATAAAATGGATGTTCTTAATACACTCCGTACCAGAGGACCATCTCTTATTTACAACGCTAGCATTTTACCATAGATAAGAAGTTTTTGCAAGGGCATTTTTAAAAATTGTCCTGATTCTTCCAGAATTCTTCCAGGGGATTGCTGTTTAGGCCCCCGTCAGCGATCAGCCTGGAACCGACAAACCTCTAAATGACAATCCCGCACCTCCAACCATCGAATCACCGGCCCCGAAAGGTACAGGCCCAGCTTTTCCTGCAATGCGAGCGACACGGAATTGTCCTGATAAATCTGGCAAAACGGTGTCCAGTCCCGCTCCCGGAGGCGATTGATCAAATAGGACTCCAAAGCCGCCCCCAGTCCCCTTCCCCGGAACGTCTCTTCCACGTAAAGCATTCCCATACTGCCCTCGTCATGCAGCCCGATAAAGCCCGCCAGCTTTCCCTCAACATAAGCTCCGAACATCCAGCCGCTCCGGACCCGCTCTGACAGGTACTCCCGGGAATCCTCCAAAGAGATCTCCTGGGTCGCCCCCGAATCCTCCTGACAATAATGGGCGCATAAATATTCCAAAGCTTCTTCTCCCAAAGGGCGGATATCCCCATGCCGGACCGGCAAGGGCTCCCTGCGGGTATAGCAGGCCTGGATGCAGGGCTCACAGGCGCGCAGCGGAAACATTTCTCCAAGCTGTTTTGCCAAAAACTCCTGGCAGACGACAAACCAGGAGATCCGGGGATTCAGTTCCCCCAGGAAACGCACCATTTTTTCCCCATCCTGAGGGGAAACCGCCGTCATCAGACAAATTTCGCCCGTTCGTTCATACGCAATGACATTCTCACCCTTGCCGTACAAAAGTTCTCCGTTTCCCCGGCGAAGCAGCTCCATCATGTGAATATGTTCCCTCTTGCGATTGGAAAGCCTGGCAATGGTCCACTGCTTTTGCCGATATTTGGCATAAAGGTCCGGGCGCACGGCAGCTGTCCGCTCTTCGGAACGGGCCAGTCGCCATTTCGCGATGTCCCGATGGTTACCGGACAATAACACCGATGGAACCTTTTTTTCATGCCAGATCTCAGGCCTGGAATATTGGGGATATTCCAACAGATCATTATAAAAGCTCTCCGTTTCCGCGGAGGATTCATTGCTCAGGACCCCCGGCACCAGCCTGGAAACGGCATCCACTAACACCATGGCAGGCAATTCTCCCCCGGTGAGCACATAATCCCCGATGGAAACCCGATCCGTTACGATTTCCTCTAACACCCGCTCGTCAATTCCCTCATAATGACCGCAAAGAATGACAAGCTCTTCCTCTTTGGCCAACTCCTCGGCCATTTTCTGAGTAAAAGGGGTCCCCTGCGGAGTCATGTACACGGTTCTGGGCTTCCCGCCTGCCGCCACCGCCTGATAGGCATCATAAACCGGCTGTGCCTGTATCAGCATTCCCGCGCCGCCGCCATAAGGATAGTCATCCACCCTGCCGTGCCGCTCCTGCGTGTAATCCCGGATATTCACCGCGTCAATGCCGATCAGCCCTTTTTCCGCGGCTCGTCCGATAATGCTGGTATGAAGCCCCTGCAGGACCATTTCCGGAAACAATGTTAATATATGAAACTTCATCTTCTCCGACCTCCCGGACTGACTTGTTTCTGACAATGCCTTTTTCTACATTCAGTCCAGTAATCCTTCCAGAATATGCACTCTGACATATCCCGCTTCCACATCGACCTCCAGGACACATTGCTTAATGGCGGGCAAAAGCAGCTCCCTGCCGTCTGTCATTTCAATCACATATACGTCATTGGCCCCGGTGGACATAACGTCCTTCAAAGTGCCCACCAGCGCATCCGTCTCGTCTTTTACCACGAGCCCGATCAAATCCGCCACAAAATACTCATCCCTGCGCAGACGGACCGCGTCTTTCCGGAGCACGTACAAGCTGCTGCGGCGATATTTTCCGGCCTCCTCCACGTCGTCCACGCCCTTGAGCTTTAACAACACAAATTGCTTGGAAAACTTCACACCCTCGATCTCCACGATTCGCTCATCCTTGCCATTGTTTATGATGACCTCCTTAAGCCTCCGAAACCGCTTCGGATCATCCGTCGTTGGAAAGACCCGCACCTCCCCGTTTAGTCCGTGAGGAGCCGTGATCACACCCACCTGAAATCTATCTTCCATCCAAACCTCCTATCAGGGAAAAAAGCCTCTGCCTGACATACCCGTGACTTTCACGCCCAGGAAACTCAACTTTTTTGCATATCGTACCTGATCCTTATGTCAACAATAGGCAACCCGCTTCGCGAGTTGCCTATTATGATCACGGCAATCAACCGCCGGGCATCTAAGTGCCCTGACTCATTGACCGTGTTGGTTAAAGTCCGGCTTCCCCATTCATCAGGATTGGCCAAAACGGCCGCGCACTGGCGGCCAAATGATCATCGTTGCTCAGATAATATCCACATCCACCCTGATGTTTTCCTTAAAAGAAGCAGCTCTCACTACGGAACGGATCGCTTTCGCGATCTTTCCCTGCTTGCCGATTACCTTTCCCATATCGGACGCGGCAACATGAAGCTCGATGGTAAGCCTCTTGCCATCTTCCTTTTCCGTCACCGTAACCTCCTCCGGATGGTCAACCAAAGCTTTTGCAATTACTTCCACTAACTCTTTCATGCGCTCAACACCTTTCTTGTAATGACGAACTGAAAAGGCTCAGAAACTTATTTTTCAATTCCAGCGACCTTGAACAGCCTGCTCACTACTTCAGTAGGCTGAGCGCCATTGGACAGCCACTTTTTAGCCAGCTCCTCATTCACTCTCACGGTCGAAGGATTGGTATTGGGATCATAGGTTCCAATCTCCTCAATAAATCTGCCATCTCTGGGAGAACGGGAATCAGCAACGATGATTCTATAAAAAGGTGCTTTCTTCTGACCCATTCTTCTCAATCTGATTTTTACTGCCATTTTTCTTACCTCCAAATTTTGTACTTGTTTTTTATTCTGACAATGAAAATACGCGCTGCGAACCCCCATTGCCTGATAAGGACCTTTCGTCCATATCTGACTTTTTATTTTCCAAGGAATGCGTTGTGAAAACAAACTCCACATTAAAAGGGAAAACGTCCCTTGCCGCCCATGCCGCCAAACATCCCGCGCCGCTTTCCGCCGCCAAACTGCTTCATCATCTTCTGGCTCTGCTCGAACTGCTTGATAAAGCGATTTACCACGCTGATGTCAACCCCGGCTCCTTTGGCGATTCTGTGCTTTCTTCTGGGATTTAGCAGCTTGGGATTCCTGCGTTCCTCGGGAGTCATTGACAATACGATGGCCTCCATATGGGCCAGCTGCTTCTCATCAATCATGGACTCCAGATCTCCCGCCTTGACACCCATACCGGGCAGCATACTCAGGATACTGCCAAGTCCGCCCATATTGCGCATCTGCTTCATGCTTTCAAGGTAATCCTCAAAATCGAACTTTCCTTTTTTCATGCGGGCCGCCATGTCCCGGCCCTTTTCCTCGTCGATGTCCAGATTCTGGGCGGCCTTGTCGATCAGGGAAAGTACGTCTCCCATGCCCAGAATGCGGCTGGCCATGCGATCGGGATAAAACTGCTCCATATCGGACAGTTTCTCGCCCATGCCCACATAGAGAATCGGCTTACCGGTCACGGCCTTAATGGAAAGGGCCGCACCGCCGCGGGTATCGCCATCCATCTTGGTCAGAACCACGCCATCGATTCCAACCTTTTCATCGAACTGCTTCGCCACGTTGACCGCGTCCTGACCAGTCATGGCATCCACCACAAGCAAGGTCTGATGAACCGACACATGGCTCTTAATCTTCTGCAGTTCCTCCATCATTTCCTCGTCAATATGCAGACGGCCAGCCGTATCCAGGATCACCACATTTATCCCCTTCTTCTGGGCGTATTCGATGGAGGCCTGGGCGATGGTCACAGGACTCACTTCCGTCCCCATGGAAAAAACTTCCACTTCCTGCTTCTGCCCGTTGATCCGTAACTGCTCGATGGCCGCGGGACGATAAACGTCACAGGCAACCAACAAGGACTTCTTGCCCTTACGCTTCAAAAGTCCGGCAATCTTGGCCGTGGCGGTGGTTTTACCGGCGCCCTGCAGACCCGCCATCATGACGACCGTGATGGCCTTTCCCGGCTGTAAGGAAAGCTCCGTAGTCTCACTGCCCATCAGCGCGATCAGCTCTTCGTTCACGATCTTGATAACCATCTGACCGGGATTCAAGCCGTTCATCACGTCCTGCCCAATCGCACGTTCCTCCACGGATTTGACGAACTGCTTTACTACCTTGAAGTTCACGTCCGCTTCCAAAAGCGCCATCTTTACTTCTTTCAGGGCTGCGCTCACATCCTCCTGCGTCAAACGGCCCTTGCCTCTTAAGTTTTTAAATACGTTCTGCAGCTTCTCCGTTAAACTTTCAAATGCCATCCGCAGCTCCTCTCACGCTTTACCACTCCTGCAATAACTCTTCCGCAATCTTTCTGATTCTGTCCATGCGTTCCCGACCAGACTTCTCGCAGGGGGGATTCTCATCATGGGATTCCCCGCACCGGGATTTCACACCTTGCGATTCCCCCTCAGGAGCAGACTCTCCATCACGGGTCAGCTCCATGATCTCTCCAATCTTTTCCTTAGCCTCCATGAATTTCCGCACTAACTGCAGCTTGCTTTCATAATCCTGTAAAATCCTGTCACAGCGCTTGATCAGGTCATGGACGCCTTGTCTGCTGATGCCGTATTCCTGGGCAATCTCACCCAGAGACAGATCGTTGTAAACCGCATCCTCGTATACCTTGCGCTGATGCTCCGTCAATAATTCGCCGTAGAAATCATACAATAAGGTCTGTTGGTAAATCTTTTCCATCCTGCCACCCGATTCAAAGTCCAGCGCGGTACAGCGCTTTCCGAAATCCGTTCCGCGCTCACATCTTGTGTATCATACTATAGAACGCATCGGGTGTCAAGTATTTTTTCTTTACGGGACAAATTTGTTACTTGGCTTTTCCCCGGAGAAGCATTCCCATTTCATAAGGCCTCCTGAAATTTTGCCGCAACAGGTATTTTACGGCAACGATTTAATGCGGCGTTTTGCGAGGCCTTTGCCTGGCGGGCTGATTGCGGAGAATGCAGTGATCCTGCATCCGGCAAAACAACCATAGCCAGGGGAAAAATATTTGATGATGACTCATTATAATTTTTCACTAAAATAACTCTTATATCCTTCCCCATAAATCTCCGTGGCACTGGTCACGATCATAAATGCGCTTGGGTCCTCTTCTTTGACAATGTCCTCCGCCTTGGGGGCCAGACGCTTCTTCATGGCGCAGAAGATCACATTTTTGTCCTCTCCGCTGTATCCGCCCTTTCCTTTCATATGGGTCACGCCGATATCCAAATCCTCCAAAAGCCTCCTGGTGATGACCTCTGAGCGGTCACTGATGATGTACATCAGCTTGGCCTCGTCCTGACCATACAACACCAAGTCCAGGATCTTGGATACCAGAAACACTGTAAGCCCCGCGTAGATGGCCTTTTCAATATCCCGCAGGACAAAGGCGGATGCGGTCACGATGGCCGCGTCCGTGGCCAGAAAGATGGAACCTGTCTTTAAATAAGGGAATTTCAGGCGCAGTACCTTGACAATGATATCCGTTCCGCCGGAGGTAGAACCCGCCTTAAAAATACAGCCCAGGGAAACCGCAAGCAAGGTGCTTCCCGTAAGGGCCGCCAGAAACGGATCATTTGTTACCGCTCCCACCCCTGCCAACATATTCGTAAACACGGAAATCATCACCGTGCAGTACAGCGTGGACAAAAGGAACTTCACGCCGAATTTCCAGATTCCAAGGGCCAGAATCGGAATATTAAGAAGCAAAATCCACGTACCCGTTTCCACCGAGGTCAAACGGTTTAAAATAATCGCAATCCCAGTAACCCCGCCGGGCGCCAGGGAATTGGGATCCAGGAAAAGCGCTACAGCCAGGGCATAAAGGAAGCTTGCCCCGGTGATCACTACATAGTCCAGCACCTGACGTTTCCAAGTCTTGCGCTGAATCAGTTCGAGCTCTAAATCTTTTTCACTTTTTGCCACGTCCTCACCTCATCGCTGTTTGGTTGTGCCGCCGGCCGCCTTGCGCTCCGCTCAGGCTGCTTGCCGCCAGCGTCTTTGCTTAAGCCGTCCGCCGTTGGCTCCGCCCTTGCTTGTGCTGCCCGCGCAACCCATTTACCCTACGGTCAGGCAGGACGCAGCCGTTAAATATTCGTTCTGACCAGCTTCGGCCTGTATCCTTCCCGCTGCAGCGCGTCCATGATCTGGGCCTTATGCTCCGTTCCAAAGGCCTCCAGGGTAATACGCAGCTCCACGGAGTCATTTCGATTGATGGAAATAAACTGATTGTGCTCCAGCTTGATGACGTTTCCGTTTTCCGCAGCAATGATGCCGGAAACCCTGTGCAGTTCACCCGGCTTGTCAGGAAGCAGAACCGACACCGTAAAGATCCGGTCACGGAAAATCAAGCCCTGCTGCACCACGGAGGACATGGTAATGATATCCATGTTGCCGCCGCTTAAAATAGGAACGATCCGTTTATCCCTGACCTGCAGATGCTTTAAGGCGGCCACGGACAAAAGGCCGGAATTTTCCACAATCATCTTGTGATTTTCCACCATGTCCAAAAACGCCACCACCAGTTCATTGTCTTCCACCGTGATAATGTCGTCGATATTTTCCACCAGGTAAGGGAAAAGCTTCGCGCCGGGCGTCTTTACGGCCGTGCCGTCGGCGATGGTATTGACCTTGGGCAGGGTAACCACCTTTCCGGCTTTCAGAGATTCCTGCATACAATTGGCTCCGGAAGGCTCCACACCGATGACCTTGATCTTGGAATTCAGCTGCTTTGCCAGGGTGGCAACGCCGGTAGCCAGTCCGCCTCCCCCAATAGGTACCAGAATATAATCCACCAGAGGCAGCTCCTTGAAGATTTCCATGGCAATGGTTCCCTGACCCGTGGCCACGGTCAGATCGTCAAATGGATGAATAAACGTATAGCCGTGTTTCTCCGCCAGTTCATAGGCCTTGGCACATGCCTCATCGTAAATATCGCCATAAAGCACCACCTCCGCGCCATAACTCTTGGTGCGGTTCACTTTCATCAGAGGCGTGGTGTTAGGCATCACGATGGTAGCCTTAGCTCCATAACATTTTGCGGCATAAGCGACACCCTGGGCATGATTGCCGGCGGAGGCCGTGATCAGCCCCTTGTTCCTCTCTTCTTCCGTAAGCGTGCTCATTTTATAATATGCGCCGCGCACCTTATACGCCCCTGTAAACTGCATATTTTCCGGCTTCAGATACACTCTGTTGCCCGTCTGCGCGCTCAAATAGTCACTGTAAACCAACTTTGTCTCCAGAGTCACTTTCTTGACTACCTCGGAGGCCTCTTCGAATTTTTCCAGCGTCAGCATTTGTTCTTCCATGGTTATCCTATCCCTTTCCGCGATATCTATTCTTGTTTGATATCAAACAATGCATTGACAAATTCATCAGAATGAAATTTCTGCAAATCCTCGATCGTCTCTCCCACTCCAATATACTTTACCGGCACGTTCAGCTCGGACTGAATGGCAACGGCAATACCGCCCTTGGCGGTGCCGTCCATCTTGGTAAGGATAATGCCCGTCAAGTCTGCTACCTGACCGAATTCCCTGGCCTGGACCAGAGCATTTTGGCCGGTGGTGCCGTCCAATACGATCAGGTTCTCTCTATGAGCATCGGGATATTCCCGATCGATAATGCGGTTCATTTTCCGCAGCTCCTCCATCAGATTCTTTTTATTATGAAGCCGTCCCGCGGTATCGATCAAAAGAACATCCACGTTGCGGGCCTTGGCGGCATTGACCGCGTCATATACCACGCTGGCCGGATCCGCTCCTTCTTTGCCGCCGATCATGGGTACGTCGGCCCTCCTGGCCCATTCCGCCAGCTGCTCTCCCGCAGCGGCACGGAATGTGTCCGCCGCCGCAATCAGCACGTTTCTGCCGTTCTCCTTGAGCTTGCCGGCCAGCTTGCCCACAGAGGTGGTCTTCCCCACGCCGTTGACGCCGATAACCATGATTACGGACTGCTCTTTTTCAAAATCATATGCGGTCTCATCCACGCGCATCTGCTCTTTGATGCCTTCGATCAGGAGCTGCTTACATTCACTGGGCGCTTTCAGATGCTGCTCCCGGACCTGGGTCTTCAGGCGATTGATGATTTCGGCGGTAGCATTCACCCCGATGTCACCCATGATCAGGATTTCCTCCAGTTCCTCATAGAAGTCATCATCGATGGCGGAAAAGCCGCTGAATACCGAATCGATTCCTCTGACAATGTTGTCTCTTGTCTTGGCCAGACCGGCTTTCAATCTGGCAAAAAAACCTTTTCTCTCTTCTCCCATCTGCTCCCTCCTTTTTGATAGATCATCAGGCCCTGTCCTGCCTGCTGTTTGGCCATACGTCCTAGTCGTCCAGGTCCTTGTCGATCAGATTCACGCTCACCAGGGCGGAAACGCCTTTTTCCTGCATGGTAATGCCATACAGGCGGTCCACGCGTTCCATCGTGCCTCTTCTATGGGTAATGACGATAAATTGTGTATTCTTAGTCAGTTTATGTAAATATTTGGCAAATCTTCCCACATTGGACTCATCCAACGCGGCTTCAATCTCGTCCAGCAGACAGAATGGCGACGGCTTCAGATTCTGGATGGCAAACAACAGGGCAATGGCCGTCAGAGCCTTTTCCCCACCGGAAAGCTGCATCATGTTCTGCAGCTTCTTGCCAGGCGGCTGGGCGATAATACGGATGCCCGCCTCCAGCAAATCCTCGTCCTCCTGCAGTTCCAGGGTTCCCTTTCCGCCGCCGAATAATTCCTTGAACACCTTGTCGAATTCCTGGCAGATCAGGGCGAATTTTTCCGTAAACTGCCGGCGCATGGCGCTGTCCAATTCCTGGATGATACCCTCCAGCGTCTTCTCCGCCTCCACCAGATCGTCGTGCTGCGTCTTCATCAAGGTGTAGCGCTCCATCAGGTCCCGGTACTCCTCAATGGCGTTCACATTTACATTACCCAGCTTTTTGATCTGATCCTTGAGGGAAGCACTTTCCTTTTTCATGGCATTCAGATCCGTCAAATCCTCTCTGCGCAGGGCACAAGCGTCCGTCAGTGTGATCTCGTACTCCTGCCACATATAATTGATCTGGCTCTCCATGGCTTCCTCCAGACGCTCCTTTTGCGCGTTCAGACGAAAAGCCTCTTTGTCAAGAATGGATTTTTGTTCCGCCAGTTCCTCCCTGCTCTGGAAAAAGTTCTTCTGCTTTGCCGCCAGTTCCTCTCTCCGGGCCAGCTCCTCCTTAAGCCTGGCTTCCGACTGGACCTGGGTTTGTCTGGAAGCCCGAATCGTCTCTTCCATGCGGGCAATGTCCGCTTGCTTTTGGGTTACCTGCAGAGCATTGTCCTTTAAGGCCTCCTCGATTTCCGCAAGCTCTCCGGTCAGTCGTTCCAGTTCCCCATTGATACGGTCCACATTGGTCTGATGGAACTGCTCGGACTGCTGCATGGTCTCAGCCTTCACTTCCCATTCCCTGGCTTGTGAAGACACCTGTGCCTCAATGGCGCGTTCTTCATCCAAAGAGGTCTGGAGCGCCGCGATTTTTTCATTGGTTCCGCGCTCAGACGCTTCGCTTTCCGCTAACGCCTGGCTGATCCCCTCCCGGCCTGACTGAATCTCCTGAATCTGCTGTTCCAACTGGGCCTGTTCTTTCTGCAGACCATGGTAACTGGCTTCCTCTTCTTCCATGCGCTCTCGCGCCTGGATAATATTGAGTCTGGCCGTGTTCTGTTCAATGGACTTGTTCTGCAGCTGTGTCTTGATGGCTTCCAAATCCACGCGCGTCTGGTTCCGGCGCGCCTTGATGATAGAAATCTCCGTGTTTATGGTATTGACCTGACTGCGCAGCTCTTTTACCCGGCGCTCCAGCTCCTCGATCTCCCGGCGTCTTCCCAGGAGATTGCTGCTGTTCTTATACGCGCCGCCGCTGATGGCTCCGCCCGGCACCAAAAGTTCCCCCTCCAGCGTCACCATTCGCAGATTATAATCGTATTTCCTGGCAATCCGCACTGCCCGGTCCATGTTATCCACCACCAGGATCCTCCCCAGCAGGGATCTGGCTACCACGCGATACCGTTCCTCCACCCGCACCAGGGAATCCGCCAGACCGATCACCCCTTCTTCCCGCAAGGCCTTGTCGTTGCGGAATTCCTGCGTATGGGTCAGGCTGGTCAGGGGTAAAAAGGTAGCCCGGCCCAGACGCTCCTTTTTCAAATACTGAATCATTTTCTTGGCGGTCTCTTCCCCATCCGTCACAATGTTCTGGATGCTGCCCCCAAGCGCGGTCTCAATGGCCGTTTCATACTTCGGGTCCGTCTTAAGGATGTCCGCTACCACACCGATAATCCCTTTTTCCCGGGATTTGCACTCCATGACTTTCTTTACACTGCCGCCGTAACCCTCATAGCGCTCCGTCAGGTTGACCAGGGCCTCCAGCCTGGAGCTTTCCTGATGGTAACGGCTCTGGGTCTCCTGCAGTCCGGCATCGCTTTGGGTCAGCTCCTCACGAAACTTTCCCAAGGCTTCTTCCGTCCGGGTTTCCTTATTGCGAAGCTCTGTCAGCCGTGCCGTAATCGTCTCGAATTCCTCTTCCAGACGCTTAAGACTCTCCGTCCGCTCCGCCTCGTCGCTCTTGGCCCTCAGCAGCCTGGAATTCAGTTCCGCCCGGCGGATACCGACTTGTTCTTGTATCGAATCAAAACGTCCCATCTGGGACTTGATGGCGGCGCGCTTATTTAATTCTTCAATGATCGCGTTTTTTCCGTCCTCAATGCCCTGGCTTAACCGGGAAATCCGCTCCTGCACCCCGACAAGGCGCTCCTGAAGCCGCTCCCTGGCGGAAAGCACATCCTGCAGCTGCAGGTCAATCTGTCCTTTTTGCGACAAAATCCTCTCTTCTTCCCGTTTCCGCTCCTCAATATCGCTTTTTACCTTGTCCTGGCGGTTTAACAGATGGGCCTCGCTTCCCCTGGCGGAGTTGATCTGCTCTTTCAGGACATTGACCTCACCCTCCAGCCGACCCTGGGTAAGTCCTGTATCGGTCAGATGATTCCGCAATTCCACAATGCCGGCATCCAACCCCTCCACCTGGGTCTGAACCCGCTCATATTCTTCCTTGATGCTCTCGTATTTTCCGTTGGTTTCCCGCAGCTGGGCGTCCACAGTGGCGTACTTTTCCTCTAAAGAAGAAAGCTGCTCCTGCAGCCTGCGATTCTCCAGTAAAAAGACGTTGATATCCAGCGTCTTCAACTCTTCCTTCTTGCGGAGGTAAACTTTCGCCACCTCGGACTGACGCTCCAGTGGTCCAATCTGCTTCTCCAGCTCCGTCAGAATATCCTTGACGCGGACCATGTTCTGCCGCTCGTTATCCAGCTTGACTCCAGCGGCAGCCTTACGGCGCTTGAACTTCACGATTCCCGCCGCTTCGTCAAACAGCTCTCTCCGATCCTCCGGCTTGCCGCTCAGGATCTTGTCAATCTGTCCCTGACCGATAATGGAATAGCCTTCCTTTCCAATACCAGTATCATAAAACATCTCGTTCACGTCCCGCAGCCTTACGGCGGAACCATTGATCAGATATTCACTTTCTCCGGAACGGTAGATTCTCCTCGCCACCGTGACCTCGTCATAATCGATGGCCAGCTGGCGATCGCCGTTGTCCAGCGTGATCGCCACATATGCGTAACTTAAGGGCTTACGCATCTCTGTTCCCGAGAAAATGACATCCTGCATGCTCGCTCCGCGCAGCTGCCTGATCCTCTGCTCACCCAGAACCCACCTGACCGCGTCCGCCACATTACTCTTGCCGCTCCCGTTGGGTCCTACAATTCCCGTGATTCCATTATGAAACTGAAATACGATCTTATTTGCAAATGACTTAAAGCCCTGTATTTCAATGCTTTTTAAATACATATATCCTCCAGCTACCGTACTCCTCTTTTTCGCAGCAGCAAAAGCGCCTCATAAGCCGCTTTCTGCTCTGCGGCTTTCTTGGTGCGACCCTCGCCAATGCCAATCCGTTCCTCCCCCATGTAAACCTGCGCCACAAAGGTTTTATCATGCTCCGGCCCGTATTCCCGGACCTCCTCATATCGAAGCTCCTTCTTCAGAGTCCCCTGGATCAGCTCCTGCAGACTGGTCTTACTATCATAAAAAAGCTGCTTATCCTCCAGATCCGAAAGGACGAACCGATTAATGAACGCCCTGGCGGCTTCCATTCCCCCATCCAGATAGATGGCCCCAATGACCGCCTCCACGGCATCCGCGATAATGGATTCCCGTTTTCTCCCGCCGGTTGCCTCCTCGCCCCGGCCAAAAAGCATGAACTCCCCTAACTCCAGATCTCTGGCACAAAAGGCCAAAGAGGGCTCGCACACCATGGACGCCCTGGTCTTGGTCAGCTCTCCTTCCGGCATCTGGGGATGCCTTTTAAATAAGAACTCGCTGCTGACCAGCTCCAGAACCGCATCTCCCAGGAATTCCAAGCGCTCGTAGTTCTTCTGCTTATTGATCTTCTGTTCATTCGTAAAAGAGCTGTGTGTCATCGCCTGCTTGAGCAGGGCAATATCACGAAACTGATAGCCGATGCGCTCCTCCAACTTCTGTAACGTATATCCCTCTACTATCATAACCAAACGCTTTCTGATTTTGATGACAATTACTCATGCCAAGTAGGCATCGCGCACACACGCAACACCCATATTCAGCACCACCTTTATTTAGAAAGTATTCCAAAATCCCAGGATTCCGGAATACCCGTTATCATCCGCTTAATCCAACATACTGTTGATCAGTTCCACCGCTTCTTCCACCGTGGTAATCGACTCTGCTTTCTCAGCTGGAATCTCGATATCAAACTCTTCTTCCATTTCCATGACAATCTGGTACACGTCAAGGGAATCCGCACCAAGATCATCCATGATCGTGGACTCCATCTTAATCTCATCAGGATCCACGTTCAGCACTTCTGAAATCACTTGCTTTAACTTTTCAAAAACCATAATGACTCCTTCTTTCTCATCCATCTATCTGGATTTTTTCTTTGATCTTTTCATTTATCTTCTGTTCCTTGAATGCAATGCACTGCAGAATAGAATTCTTAATCTCCACGGCCTTGCTGCTGCCATGAGTCTTTACCACAAGGCCCTTTAGTCCCAATAGCGGCGCTCCGCCATACTGATCCGTCTGGAAACTCTTTAATGTCTCCTTAAGCGCGGGCTTGACCAAAAGCGCGCCGATCTTGCTGCGAAGCGTGCTCATCATACCGGCCTTGACCTGCTTCAGCAAAGCGCCTGCCACGCCCTCATACATTTTTAACACCACATTTCCCACAAAGGCTTCACAGACCACCACGTCCGCCGCACCGGAGGGAATATCCCGCGCTTCCACACTTCCAATGAAATGAATGTCGGAACACTCTTTCAACAAAGGAAAGGTCTCCTTCACCAAGGCGTTGCCCTTCTCCTCCTCGGCGCCGATATTCACGATGCCGACCTTGGGATTCTTCACGCCCATAATGTTTTCCATATAAATACTTCCCATCCTGGCGAACTGTACCAAATGAGAAGGTCTGGCATCCACGTTGGCGCCACAGTCAATCAACAGACTCACACCCTTTTCCGTAGGAATCAGCGGCGCAAGGGGCGGCCGCTCCACACCCTTGATACGGCCCACGATGATTTGACCGCCAACAAGGACGGCTCCGGTACTTCCCGCAGATACAAACGCGTCACAGGTTCCATCCTTTACCAGGTACATTCCTTTAACAATGGAAGAATCCTTCTTTTTACGGATTGCCATCACGGGCGGTTCCGCGGTCTCAATGACATCCTCCGCGTGCACGATCTCCAGACGGGACGAATCATAGGAATACTTCTTCAACTCTTCCCTGATCACGTTCTCCCTGCCTAACAGAAAAACCTTTACTCTGGAATCCTCTTCAATGGCTTCCACGACACCTTTGACGATTTCAGCGGGGGCGTTATCGCCTCCCATGGCATCCACTGCCACATTCACCAACTCCGACATCCGGTTTCCTCCCATTGTGATCCGGCATCCTATAAAGGATACCGCACTTTGTACGCCTCTCGCGCTAACAATAACACTACTATACTAGACCCCATACTAAAAATCAAGGGGAAATTTGAAAAAAGGCTTTTTCCTCCCGGAAAAAGCCTAATCTCTGAAACCACATATCATTAATCAACATTTACAACTTGCTTCTTGTTGTAAGAACCACAAGCCTTACAAACCTTGTGAGGCATCATCAGAGCGCCACACTTGCTGCACTTAACCAAAGTCGGAGCGGTCATCTTCCAATTCGCTCTTCTCTTGTCTCTCCTGCTCCTGGACGTTTTATTCTTAGGACAAATCGACATCTTTACACCTCCTTATTCGCGTTGAAAATATCTTGTATCGCAGCCATTCTGGGATCCGGGACGAACGTGTCACACCCGCAGTCTCCCTCGTTCCGATTCTTACCGCATTTCGGACACACACCCTTGCAATCCTCCCGGCACAGAATCTTCATAGGCCAGTTCATCAAAATCTCTTCGCATACGAAAATCTCCACATTGAGCTGAAACCCTTCCATGAAGCTCAAAGTCTCGTCGGCATCCTCATCCGTCACCGTCACATCCGGAGAAACGACAAGCTCGTCAAACTCTAAATCAAGAGTAACTGGAACCTCCGTAAGGCAACGGTCACATCTGGCTTGAAATGTCAGGCTCGCGTTTCCCTCAATCCGCGCCTTGCCAATACCCGCATTGGTAATGACAAAGGAAATCGGACTGGCCTGCAGGATTCGGAAATTACCCATCCCGCTGCGAAAGCTTGTCATCTCCAAAGGAACGCTCAATGTTGTTACTTTGCCTTCAGATGTCAATACATCAGATAAATTCACCAACATAGCTTACTCCCGTGTAGAATCATTCGCATACTGGTTCATTATACATTGCGTGGCAAGTTTTGTCAAGGCAATAAAAAAATTTTGTCAGGATAAATCCGCGATAAATCCTCGATAATTTCCTGATAGCCTCGAATTCTTCTAATTCAACATATCCTGATTGCTGTGAATTCAACATATCCTGATTGCTGTGAATTCAACAGTTGACAGTTTTTCATAAGAATGTTAGGATATTGTGAAACCAATTCGAAAGGAATTCTTTTATGATTAAAATTGCAGTGGACTCATCCTCCGATTATCGCGTGGAGGAGTTGGAGCAAAAGGGGATCGAACTGATACCCATCAGTATTACCGTTGGAGATAAGACTTACATAGACGGCATCAATCTGGACCGTAATGACTTTTATCGGATTTTGGAGGAAAGCGCGGATTTCCCCAAAACTTCCCAACCCTCTCCCCAGCTTTTTCTGGACTTGTTCAGCAAGGCCAGGGACCAGGGAGACGATCTGATTTACATTTCCCTTTCTTCCGCCTTAAGCGGCACCTGCGAATGCGCCCATATGGCCGCGCAAATGGTGGGCTATGACCGTATTTTCATCGTGGATTCCCTGATGGCCACTTATAACATCAAGGTTCTGGCGGACTATGCTCTGCAGCTCATCGAAGACGGCAAAACCGCCGAGGAAATCGCAGCCATTCTGGAGGGGTTGAAGTCCCGCGTCAAGGTACTGGCCGCGCCGAATACCCTGGAATTCCTCTGCCGCGGCGGGCGAGTAAGCCGCACTACGGCCACGCTGGGAGAGATTGCCAATATTAAGCCCATCATTACCGTGACGGAGGACGGCCATGTCAGCGTCATCGGCAAAAGCCTGGGACGCAACAAGGCCATCCTTTCTATTCTGAAGCATATGAAAGAAATGGGGGTGGATACCAGCTTTCCCGTTTATTCCATCTACTCTTTCGGCACGGAAAATTGCTCCCGCTTTGAAGAAAAACTGGCAGAAAGCGGCATCCGGATTACGGATCGCCTCCAGATCGGTCCCACCATCGGCACCCATATCGGGCCCGAGGCCTTTGGCATCGTATTTGTGACGTGATCCGCGGTCAGGCAGCCAGGGAAACGGATTTCATCCGGCGCCACGCCGATTTCCTCCTCGGCCTACCATTGGCTTAATTTGTCAGGCTGATGATCTCAACCTTCGTAATCTGTACCGACGCTCCGTGCTCCAGACGGCCGGCGTTCAAGGGTTCCGCAGGCAAATTGTCCGGATTCTGTTCCAGATGGGCCAGGTACCGGGGTTCCCCCGTGCGGATGGACAGCTCCCCGATCTCGTTTACAGCCGCCATAAAACGGAACCTGGCAGGATCGTTTCCCGCCAAAATCGTTTTCCCTCCGATTGCCGCCGTATAGGTAAAGGTTTCGCAGTCCGCCTCGATCAGCAGCCGCACCTCTTCACCCTGCTTCCAGGAGCCCAGCCCCAACTCACACACCGTGCGATGCCGCAGCGCTCCTCCCGATCGAAAAAGGATGCGCACCGCCGTCTGGTGTTTCTCGCTGCACAGCTCGATCTGCAGGGATTTGCCCGCTTCCAGCTTCCAGATCCGGACGCCCAACTCCAGACGCACTTTCGTTCCCCCGGAAAACAGACGCACCAAACGGGCATAATCATAAGGCTCCTGATCTTCCATCGCCAGACAACCCTTTTCCACTCCCACCTTACACCAGGAGGGCTGGTACAAATTCCAATGCCGCAGCTCCTTTTCGGAAAAATCGAGTTCCCGGACCACGGATTCTTCGTCTTCCATGGGGACCGGCACTTTGGCAAACCAGATGTCTTCCTTGTTGACCGAATAGGTCAAATATAAATCCCCGTCCGGTACCGGCATTCCCTCGCAGATTCCCCGCATATACTGAGGACCCAAATCCTTGCAAAACCCGGCGTAACGAATGGGAGGCACTTCTCCGTGCACCAGACGCATCCGGTCAAAGGCCAACCCGTCCTGAGAAGTGACCAGGCATAACGGGAACCGATGCTGGGTCTCCAGAGTGGGCACATAAACCAAAGCATACTTTCCGTCCGAGGTTCGCGCCCCCCAGATCTTCTGCCCGCTCATTACCAGACTGGGAGATTTCACCGGCTCCTCCCAGGTCTTACCGCCATCGTGACTGCGGGAAACAAAGGAATGCTTCCACAGCCCTACCACCTCTTGTTCGCTCAGGTGATACCAACAAAACGCCTGATAAGTGCCGCCCGCGGGATGCTTGATCCGCATCTCGGGATCCGCGTCCCCATGCTCCTCCGCCCACTGCTGCACGGCAAGGGAATTATGAAGCAGTTCCCGGCAGGCCGCAACCAGCTCCTCATCCCCGCTTTCCTCAAACCAGGGATACAGCAACTGTTCTTTCCGCCATCCCCCCTGCCGGTTCACATGGACAAAGTAAATCTCTCCGAGGGTTCCGTCCGGATAAAGCCGTCTTACCACTCGCCCAATACCGCGCCGATCCCAGTTGGTCATCCACATCTGGGGAGACCAGCCATAAAATCCGGACACCAGCATCACGTCATTTTTCGCATAATAAAAACCCATCCGCTGATGCATAAAGGCAGGCACGCTCCCATCGAATACATGATGCTCTCCCAAGTCATCCGTCACTTCGCAGGCGGGGATCCAATACTCCGGAAACGTGATCCGAAAATCCCCCCACCGTCTTCCATCCTCCGAGGACGCAAGCACGGACACTCCCGCTCCGGCATGTTCGTGGACCGGATTGGTCAAGTATTGGATATAAAATCTCCCGTGATACCAACATAAATCAGGCGCATGCTTGTAGGTATGTCCCGTGCCGTCATCCAATTCCGGCCGTTCCCTGTACGCCCGGGAGACCTGATATAAATGAATTCCCTTCCCATAAGGGATCTGTCCGTGAAAATAATCACAATTGGGATGTACCTTCCCCAGGTAATGTGGCATTATCGATCTGTCGTTGGTCATGGTACAAGATTCCTCGTTTCCGATAGAATAAGCTATCTTTCTGGCTTCAGAAATCATGATACCACTCCCCGTCCGGTCTGGCAATAAAATTATTTGCTGATGGCCCAAAGATTCTTGATCTGTCCCTGCAGCCTGTCATAGGTCCACTGCTTCTCGCTGTTGCTCCTGCGGTTGGGATCATTGACGTAAAAACCATTTTCATCGTAGCCATAAAGCAGGATAAAATGCCCCGTGGTGGTAAAGTCACCCGGTCTCATGCTGCAAACGATCAATGCGCCCTCATTTATAGCCCGTTCCATGCGGTTCTGGTCCAAAGGCAGTTCCTCACCTTTCAGCCCCAGCTTTTCCACGCCGTCCGTCCATAGACTCCAGCTGGTTCCGCCCGCCGCATAATAGCCGTTATCATAAGCGAATTCCGCCATGGTACGGGGATTGGCCGTGGTATCTTCCGTAAAATACAAATATGCCATGGCCAGGCAAGTCGGCCCGCAGCCTGCCAGACCGATCATGCTGTCCCCATATAGATCATACCCCCAGCGCCTATCCCACTGTATCAAAAGCGGAACCTGACCACTGACAAAATCCGCGCTCAAATCAATCTCTTTTCCCTTATATTGCTCCCTATCCAGATATCCTTTGACAAAATCCAGCGCTTCCTCGTTTTTTTCCAACAATTCCTGCAGTCCCTGCAAATCCCTGACAGAGCTTCCGGAAACCACCTCGGCTCCCAACAGCTCCACCACGTCCTCATAGCCGCCGCTTTCCCCGGTGGAAAGATCCGCCCCATTCACTCGTCCTGACGTTCTTCCCATCCATGCCGTAACAAGCGGCCATAAAAAGGCGATGACAAGGCATAAGGCCAAAACCAGCAAAATACTCTTAAACCGTCTCAGCATCCTCTGCCTCTGTCTCTGCTTTCTTCTCTTTCCGCTCACCGAGCGCACATTGCTTGTCATGCTCATCCCTCACTTCTTTCCCAAAGGTATCCTATCGAATCATCGGAGAAATTACAACATTATTTTTCTCCCAAAACTGTGAGATTTATCCAAAAATTCACATCTGTTCCCTTATGGAATCAGTATATCTCAGGATGAGAAATTCTTTTTTTCTTTTTCCTCTTCGAATTCTTACGAATTTCTTCGCAAATTCTAAAAAAAGAGATATCTCCGCCCAATCCAATGGGGAGATATCCCTTATTTCTTACGCCGTCTGCGCCAATTCCTCCGCCAGGGCCAGAACCGCTGCCGTGGAGGCTTCATTCAGTGCGGACCTGATCGATACTTCATTTTCCGCAAACACAAGCTCCCTGCAATTCTTCAGCGCCTCCTTCATCCCTTTCATGGCCATAGGCCCCCAGGAGCCGTTTTCTATAAATGCCACTTTTCTCTTCTGGAAATTCCGCTCGGTCAGATGATCCAGAAATGTTTTCATAAAAGGAAACATCCCCGCATTGTACGTGGTGGTTGCCAAAACCAGTCTGTCATACCGGAACGCATCCTCCACCGCTTCCGCCATGTCACACCGGGCCAGGTCGTGGCAGACGACCTTAACGCCTTTCGTCTCCAGCTTCTCGCACAGCAATTCCACCGCGGCCCTGGTATGGCCATAGACAGAAGTGAAGCATACGCACACACCCTGACTCTCCGGACGGTAGCCGGACCAAATATCATACAGATTCAGGTAATATCCCAGATTTTCCGTCAACACCGGGCCATGCAGCGGACAAATAATGGAAATCTCCAGACCGGCCGCCTTTTTCAGCACATTCTGCACCATCATCCCATATTTTCCAACAATTCCAATGTAATATCTCCTGGCCTCGCAGGCCCAATCCTCATCCACGTCCAAAGCGCCGAACTTGCCAAATCCATCCGCGGAAAAAAACACCTTTTCACTGGCTTCATAGGTCATCATCACCTCCGGCCAATGCACCATGGGCGCGAACACAAAGCGCAGGGTATGGCTGCCCAGAGACAGCGTCTCGCCATCCTTTACGACCAGGCGGCGCTCCAGCTTCATCCCGGGGAAGAACTGCTCCATTATGGAAAAGGTCTTAGCGTTCCCCACCACCGTGGCCCGGGGATACTTTTCCACGAAACGGTCTATAGAACCCGCGTGATCCGGCTCCATATGCTGTACCACCAGATAATCCGGCAGCCGTCCGCCCAGCGCCTCCTCTACATTTCCAAGCCATTCATCGGTCTTTCTTACATCCGCGGTATCCATGACGGCAACGGACTCGTCCAAAATCACATAAGAATTATACGACATTCCATTGGGAACCACATACTGTCCCTCGAACAGATCAATCTCATGATCGTTCACACCTACATAAAGAATGGAATCTGTTACCTGTTTCATTTTTCAAAAGGCCTCCTATCTTATTTGTTTTAGAACCATTTTACTTCTTCCCCGCAAGATATGCAACAGTTTTTTCTCCCCTGAAACTCCTTTACTTTCTTTTTCAAAGTCTGTATAATGCTCTTGACAGTCCTGCACCATGAAACCATCAAAGCAAACTTCAAAGAGAGGCAACATAACTTGGAACGAATTCTAATCATAGAAGAAAACACGATGCTCAGCGAACAACTGGCGGAGGCGCTGCGCAGAGCCGGTTTTACCTGCAGCCAGGCCTTTTCCGGAACAGAAGCCGTGTTTTATGCGGCACACGATCCTTTTGCCCTGGTAATCCTGGATCCCGCGCTGTCCGAACCGGGGGCGGAAAGCGTATGCTCCCGCATTCAACGCATCACCCCCATTCCCATCCTTTTCTTTCCGAACAATACCGGGCCGGAAAACAAGACCGGCAACATACAGTCCCTGCCTGTACAACTTGCGGGAAATCCTCCGTATGCTTCGGACGCCGCTCACTCAAAGGACGCTCCGCAGGCCCCATATCTGTCCGACCTGCTCGCCCGGGTCAGGATCCAACTCCGGGATTGCCTCGAAACGCCAGCCGCAAAGGCACACGGCGCACACTGCATACAATACCACGGGCTCAGCCTCTATCCTTCCTCCTATCTGGCAGTTATAGACGGCCATGAGCTCTCCCTGACCAAGCAGGAATTCAAAATCCTGCATCTGCTCCTTTCCATGCCGCGCCACACCTTTTCCAAGCAAGAGCTTTACGATTACGCCTGGGATGATTTCTACCGCGGCCATATCAAAACGATTAACGTACACATCAGCAACATCCGGAGAAAATTGCGGGTTTTCTCCGACTTCCAATTCATCGAAACTGTCTGGAAAAGAGGATACCGGAGGGGAGGGGGCGTTACCATTCCGCCAAGCGACACCCGAGACTGACCATTGGCAAACGTTTGAACGGCGACGCGCGCCCTCCGTCGCGTCCGCCGTTCCTGGAAATAATTCCATATAAGCTTGCCAGGAAAAAGGCATCTGTGCTATACTGTGTCTGACAGGTCCGTTTCGCGGGAACGTTTCGGGCGGTCCGAATTCCGCAATATCTGTAGGAAAGGGACGACAAAATGGGTGAAAAGATCATAATTGTAGATGATGAAAAAGAAATCGCTGACCTGGTGGAGGTCTACTTGCGCAACGAGGGCTACGAGGTATTTCCCTTTTACAATGCCGCACAGGCCCTGGAATGTGTCGAACGGGAAGAGATCAGCCTGGCGCTGTTGGACGTGATGCTGCCGGATATGAGCGGCTTTGCCTTATGCCAACAGATTCGCAAAAAGCATCTCTTTCCCATCATCATGCTGACCGCCAAGGTAGAGGACATGGACAAGATCACGGGGCTGACCCTGGGGGCGGATGATTATATCACCAAGCCTTTCAATCCCTTGGAGCTGATAGCCAGGGTAAAGACACAGCTGCGCCGCTATACCCGCTATAATACGCAGGAAGCCCTACCCAGGGAAACGGATGAGTTCAATATCAGGGGTCTTCACATTTCCCGCGGCAGTCATAAATGCACCCTGAACGGCCAGGAACTGAACCTCACTCCCATTGAATTCAATATTCTCTGGTACCTCTGTGAACACAAGGGCAGCGTAGTATCCTCGGAGGAGCTTTTCGAGGCCGTCTGGGGAGAGCGTTATCTGGACAGTAACAACACCGTCATGGCCCATATCGCCAGGCTCCGTGAAAAAATGCGGGAGCCGGCACGCAAGCCCAAATTTGTAAAGACCGTCTGGGGGGTGGGATATACCATTGAATAACTTTTCTCAAAAAAGACGTGCCCTGAAAAGCCGGCTGACAAGAAAGCTGCTCCTGCGGTATGCCTTATCACTGATTCTATATGCCCTCATACTCCTGGGGCTTTATATCGTGTCCTATCTCATATTTACCCAAAGGGTCTGGCATTCTTATGATCCATTTTATTCCACACTGAAGCTTCTGTCCTTTATCGCTCCTCCCATCGGGGCATTATTGGGCTGGGCCGCCATTACTTATTATTTTATTTCCAGGCCTCTGCGCTATGTGGACGAGCTTGTTGACGCGGCCCAGGCCCTGGCGCAGCCGGACGAAACGCCGATTCAGCTGTCCGATGAATTAAAAGCCGTGCAGGATGAGCTAAACCAAGTGCGCTCCCAGACCTTGCGCAACGCGCAGCTGGCCAGGGAATCCGAGCAGCGCAAGAATGACCTGATCGTTTATCTGGCCCATGACCTGAAAACTCCTTTGACCAGCGTCATCGGTTATTTGTCTCTTTTGCGGGACGAGCCTCAGATCAGTCAGGAGCTTCGGGCCAAGTATACGGGAATCGCCCTGAACAAGGCTGAGCGGCTGGAAGAATTGATTAATGAATTCTTCGACATCACCCGATTTAACCTGACCACTCTGACTTTGGAACCGGAGCGCATTAACTTAAGCCGCATGGCGGAACAGATTGCCAGCGAATTCTCCCCGATTCTGGCGGAAAAGGATCTCACCTGGGATTTGGGAATCGCGCCGGACATTGAATATGTCTGCGATCCGGACAAGCTGGAGCGGGTTTTCGACAACCTGATCCGCAACGCCGTCAACTACAGCTATTCCGGCACGTCCATCCGTATGACTCTCCACCGCTATTCCGCCGGGATCATTCTCTATGTGCGCAACCATGGCAAAACCATTTCCCCGGACAAGCTGGAACGCATTTTCGATCAATTCTTCCGACTGGATTCCTCCCGCTCATCCTCCACCGGAGGCGCCGGACTGGGGCTTGCCATTACCAAGGAAATCGTGGAACTCCACGGCGGCACCATACAGGCTGACAGCAAGGATGAAAGCATCTCCTTTACCGTGATCCTGCCGGATAAACAACACGCAGCGCCGGAATCTGTCAAAAAGCGCTCGTCCGCCCCTGGCTGACCGGATGTGTGGACCATGACAAGAATTTTGTAAGATTTTTATCAGGCTTTCACAAGAAAGGGATCATAAAATCAATAGAAAATAAGCGCCCCGTTTTGCTATACTCAACAAAGCAAAGCAGGGCGCTTTTGTGCGGGAAAACAAGGCTTATCGAATTGTCCGCAGAAGCGTTTCCGCAAAATGTTTACGAAAGGATATCAATGATGAAGCAAAATATTGCCGTTTTCTTCGGGGGACATTCCCCGGAATATGAAGTTTCCCTACAGTCCGCCTATTCTGTCATTCGCAACCTGAATCCATCCAAATACAACGTCATTCCCGTTGGCATCACCAGGCAGGGAGAGTGGTATTATTTTCATGGCGCTCCCGGACAAATCCCGGAAAACACCTGGTACAATCCCAAAGACTGTACCATGGTCGTGCTGTCTCCCAATCGCGGCGCCCATTCTCTCCTGCTCTTACAAGACGGCCAGACCTATGCTCTGCCCATTGACGTGGCCCTGCCGATTCTTCATGGCCGGAACGGAGAAGACGGCACGCTCCAGGGACTGATCGAACTGGCCGGGATTCCTCTGGCAGGCTGCGGCACGCTCTCCTCCGCCCTCTGCATGGACAAGGACAGGGCCCATAGGCTGGTCCAGGCGGCAGGAATCAACGTCCCCCACGCGACGGTCATACGTCAGACCGCTTTTCCCAAGGCACAGGCCTCTATGGGAGAAACCATTCCCCTTGTACCAACACAACCGGCAGCGGACGGCACAGCCCAGGGGACGGCAGACCTGCCGCAGAAAATCGCCGCCTTTATCGAGGAAGTTGGTTTCCCTCTTTTTGTCAAGCCCGTCAAGGCGGGCTCCTCATACGGGGTAACCAGGGTCAGCTCTTCAGAAGAACTGCAGGGAGCCATCCGCCTCGCTTTCCAGTACGACAATCAAGTAATTCTGGAGGAGGCCATTCCTGGTTTCGAGGTGGGCTGCGCCGTCCTGGGCAATCAAGAACTCAGGGTTGGGGAAGTGGACGAAATCGAGCTTTCCGGAGGCTTCTTTGACTATACGGAAAAATACACCCTGAAAACTTCTGCCATCCACGTCCCCGCCAGAATCGACAAGCTCGCCTCGGAACGAATCAAGGATGCCGCCAGAACGGTTTACCGTGCGCTGGACTGCCGCTGTTTTGCCCGAGTGGATTTCTTTTTAACACCGGAAGGGCGCATCGTATTCAATGAGGTCAACACCATTCCGGGCTTTACCGAGCACAGCAGATATCCGAAAATGATGGAGGCGGCGGGACTTTCCTTTTCAACGGTTTTGGACAACATCATCTCGCTGGCCAGATCATGACGGGGCATCGCGGCCGGGCCTGGATTGAACTGGACAGAACGGCCCTTGCCTCCAATCTGACGCTTCTGCGTTCCCAGCTGCCCAAGGGCTGTGAGCTGATGCCCGCCGTCAAGGCCAATGCCTATGGTCACGGAGCATGCCTGATCGCAAGGGAGTTGAACCGCCTGGGCGTACAAGCTTTTTGTGTAGCCTGCGCGGACGAGGGTGCGGCTCTCCGTGAAGCTGGTGTCACCGGCATGATTCTGATTCTGGGCTATACCCATCCCGATCAGTTCCCCGTGCTTGAGCGCTGCCGGCTCACCCAGACCATCGTGGACGAGTCTTACGCGCTTCTGCTGCAGGAATACGGAGAACGCCATAAAAAAGACCCGGCGGGAACCGTTTTTTCAGTCCACCTGGGTCTTGATACCGGTATGCACCGTCTGGGTGTGCCATGGGAACACTTGGATCAAATATTAGCCATCTTTCGAATGAACCGACTGCGTATTGACGGAATTTTTACCCATCTCTGCGCCTCAGACCTTAAGACACCGGAAGCAGACGCCCTGACCAGGGCGCAAATCGGGGCCTTCTATCAGACGCTGAATGCATTGTATCAGGCGGGCATTCCAAAGGTCAGGCATCATCTATTATCCAGCTATGGAGCCCTGCGCTATCCGGCTTACGGCGCGGATTATGCCAGAATCGGCATCGCCCTTTATGGAACTCTCAGCACCAAGGAAGATCTGGAGCACTGCCCACTTCCCCTGACCCCGGTGCTGTCCCTGAAAGCGCGGGTGGCCTCCGTCCGTCCCATTCATCGGGGGGAGACCGCGGGCTATGACCTGGCCTATACCGCGGATTGCGACCGTCTGGTGGCGACCCTTTCCATCGGTTACGCCGATGGTCTGCCCAGGGCTCTTTCCTGCGGTGTGGGATATGTGCTGCTCCATGGCCGCAGAGCGCCTATCCTGGGAAAAATCTGCATGGATCAAACGCTGGCGGATGTTACAGGCATTCCCCAAACACGCCCCGGCGACCAGGCTGTATTGATCGGCATCTCAGGCCGGGAACAAATCACCGTCTGTGACCTGGCCGCCCGGGCCGGCACCATTTCCAACGAAATCCTAAGCCGACTGGGAGAACGTCTGCAGCGCGTCCTGATTTAAAGGGATTTGATCCCGCTGACAATGCGATAATAAGCCTGGGAGGTCGCGCGATACACGATCACATAAATCAAACCGAATGCAAGGATACAGCCCGCATTCACCAGAATCATCAGCCGCACATTGGACATACTGAAAAGAAGCAAAAGCTTCTGGATCATGGGAAAAGCAAAGGCCAGATGCAGTCCGGCAACGGCCAACGGCAGAAGAAACACCGTCAGCATCTGAGACTGAATACTCCGCCGGATATCCTCTCCCGTCATCCCCACCTTGCGCATGATTTCATAGCGGGACTGATCCTCGTATCCTTCGGAGATCTGTTTATAATAAACAATCAGCATAGCCGCGAAAAGGAATACGATTCCTAACAGAATCCCCAGGAAAAACAGGCCGCCATAGAGGGAGAGAAAATCCCACCGATCCCTGGCCACACTCTGCATCTGTATCGGATAGGTCTCTTCTTTTTCCCGCAGGACCAGTACTTTTTCCAAAATTCTCTGATAGAATCTCTCCTGGTCACTATTGCTTCCATTCAGATCAAAACCGTAATTCCACTCTTGCGTAATCACCGACTGGCCCGGCAAGCCATAAACCTCCTGACAGCGGTCGACCACTTCCTGCATATTGGGCAAAATCACATAGATGGAGGAAACCAACTGAACCCCGTCTTCTCCGTCCAGAATTTTTTTCAGATCCTCCTCCTCGATTTCCCGGACACGCCAGGTTCCAACCCCGGAAATCGTCAATTCCTTCCCATGATATTCATTTTTTCTGCTTCCTACCCATACCTCCCCGGGCGCGGGCTCGTCGGAGGCGTTGGTCTGGTTTCGGAACGCTTCCCAGTCCAAAAAATAAAGATACCATACATTACCGGAAGAGGACCGCGAAAGTTCCATCGCAGCATCCTCCGCCAGTATCAGCTGGTCCTCCATCCAAAAGCCTTCCGCGGTCCAGTAAACATAATCCTGCAGATTGCTCAGACGCATCCCTTCCTCATCCAGACTCTCATTCACCGTTTCCCGCACTGTATCCAGCTTTTTTTCTTCCAAAGGACCTGTGATTGTCTCCTTCATGATAATATTCCGGGGATACCGCGCCCGTAAAATATCCATCTCTCCAAGGTACAGACAAGCCGTAGCGGAGATCGTTACCAACACCATGGTACAAAGGATACAGATAGAGGCCAGTCCCGCCCCATTCCGCTTCATGCGATAAACCATGGAAGATACGGATACAAAATGTGCCGTCTTATAATAATACCTTCTTCTTTTTTGCAGAAATCTGCACAGCGCCACGGAGCCTGCGATAAACAGCAAGTAGGTCGCCGCAATGACCATCCCCACGATCCAGAAAAACCACACAATTGCTTTCAGCGGCTCCTCGATCGTCACCGCCAGATAATAGGATACGCCCAGAAGCACCACTCCCAAAAGTGCCAGCACGTAGTTGGCCCGCGGCGGTTTTTCCCCCACGTTCTCGCTGCGCAGCAATTTCAGAGGATTGGAAAGCCTGACCAGCCATAGGGAACGCAGCAGCAGAATGAAGAAAATCCCGGCAAAAATTTTGCAGGTCACCCCTATGGCCTCGAAACCGACGTGCATGGTAAAACTCGCTTCGCTTTTCATGATATAAATCAGGCCAACCTCCGCCAGCTTCGACAAAATAATGCCGATCCCCAAACCGCAGCACAAGGACAACACGACAGTGATCAGGCTCTCCCAAAGCATGATGCACATCAGATTCCATTTCCGCATTCCCAGAATGTTGTAGAGACCAAATTCCTTATTTCTTCTGCGGATCACGAAGGCGCTGGTATATAATAGGAAGAACAAGGAAAAAATCCCGATAATATAGGTTCCGAAGCCCAACATCTCCTCCAGGATCGAGCCGCCTTTGATCCCGCTCAGCGTTCCTCCGGTAGCCAAAAAGGCCACGATATAAAAGATCGCGATCATGCCCGCGCAAGTAAACAGGTAAGGCAGGTAAAGACTGCGGTTTTTCCGGATACCGGTCCAGGCCAGCCTCATGTAAAAAGGACACCTCATCCCTTGTCACCGCCTATCTTGCCCTCTCCCGTAGCGAGAATTGTGAGCGTTTCGGAAATCTTCGTATAAAGCATTTCCTCCGTGCAGTCTCCCCGATAGATCTGGTGGAACACTTCTCCGTCCCGGATAAACATCACCCGGTTGGCATGGCTGGCCGCCTTGACCGAATGGGTCACCATAAGGATGGTCTGCCCGCCGGCATTGATCGCGCGGAACATACGGAGCAGTTCGTCCGTGGCACGGGAATCCAATGCGCCAGTGGGCTCATCGGCCAAAATCAGCTTCGGCTTCGTGATCAGGGCCCGCGCCACCGCCGCTCTCTGCTTCTGCCCGCCAGAGACCTCATAGGGATACTTTTTCAGAATATCGGAAATGTTCAGTTGCTCCGCGATGGGAATCAGCCGGTCACGCATCTCCCCGTAGCGCTTTCCCGCCAACACCAGGGGCAGGAAAATATTGTCTTCCAGGGTAAACGTGTCCAAAAGATTAAAATCCTGGAACACGAAGCCCAGATTGTCCCTGCGGAAAGCCGCCACCGCGGATTCCCGAATCTGAAACAAATCCTGGCCGTCCAGCCTCACGCTCCCACCCGTGGGACGATCCAGGGCCGCCAGAATATTGAGCAGCGTGGTCTTGCCTGAACCGGACTCGCCCATGATCGCCACGTACTCTCCTTCCTCCACGGTAAAATTCACGTTCTTCAGCGCTTCCACCTTGTTGCCGCCAAAACGCGTGGTGTAGGTCTTCTTCAGACCGCTTACTTCCAATATACTCATATACTCTCCATCCTTTCCAAGCGTTTCCGCGGTCCAGCCGCTTACGCTCATTACAAGCGTATTATACCAAAAAGGAGAAATGAGACGCCATGGAATCGTCTTACATTTCTCCCGTTGAAACTTACAATTTTGTCATAATCCCAATAAAGCATGAAGGCGCCGGACTATGACACCTTTCTGCCGGACGCAGGGCGGGCGACGCCGACCGCTGCCGCCTCCGGAACAGGCGGCTTATTGGATGGAAACCACCTGGTAATCCTGAGCCTCCACGGCAGCTTTCAGCGTCTCATCCGCTACGTCCGCGCTCAGCTTTACCACCGCGGTTCCGGCGGTATGGCTGACCACCGCTTCCCGAACACCGTCAAGGGCTTCCAGAGCCTTTTTCACTCGCGCCTCACAATGCCCGCACATCATTCCTTCGATTTTCATTGTCTTTTCCATTTTCATTACCTCGTCTTTCTTTTCATTCTCTTTCTTATTGATCCAATTCCCCTGGTCTGTGCCAAGGAAAGTTGTTTCCGCAATCCGCGCCTCTTTCACGCCCCGCTCTGCTTCCGGAACAGGTTTGTTTACATTACCTCGTCCAGGATCCACCGAGTGCCGGCCTCGTCCATCTCCGGCAGGATCATGCACCTTACAAAGGTTCAGCCGCAAGGCATTGGTGACCACGCAAAAGCTGGACAAGCTCATGGCCGCCGCTCCGAACATGGGATTCAGCTGCCAGTGGAACAGCGGAATCCATACTCCGGCCGCCAGCGGAATCCCAATCACATTGTAGAAAAATGCCCAGAACAGATTCTCATGAATGTTGCGCAGGGTGGCGCGGCTTAAGCGAATGGCAGCCGGCACGTCACGCAGCCTGCTCTTCATCAGCACCACGTCAGCAGCGTCAATGGCGACGTCCGTTCCCGCACCGATGGCGATACCGATATCCGCCCTGGTCAGCGCCGGAGCATCATTGATACCATCCCCCACCATGGCGACCTTGCCTTTCTCCTGAAGGGCGCGGATCACGCTTTCCTTCCCGTCGGGAAGCACCCCTGCGATCACCTCGTCCACACCCGCCTGGGCGCCAATGGCCTTGGCCGTACGCTCATTGTCGCCAGTCAGCATCACTACGCGAATTCCCATATTTTGAAGCTCCCGCACGGCCTGGGCACCGTCCTCCTTGATCACGTCCGCTACGGCGATCATCCCCAGTACCTTTCCATCCCGCGCGAAGAACAAAGGGGTTTTTCCCTCCTCCGCAAGCCTGCGGGACTGTTCCTTTAAATCCGCAGGAATCTCTGCCTGGCTTCCCACAAAGCGCTCGCTTCCCCCAAGCAGAGTCGCGCCCTGATAACCGACCGTCAGACCATTGCCCGGAAGCGCCTGGAAATCCTTGACTTCCTCTCCGGAATTCATCGGCCCCACATAAGCCATGACCGCCTTGGCCAACGGATGCTCGCTCCTATGCTCCAATGCACGGGCATTCTCTAAAAGCGTCTCCCGGGGAACTCCCTCCCTTGGCACTACGTCCGTCACCCTGGGCTCCCCGTTGGTGATCGTCCCTGTCTTATCCAGGGCCACAATCCGCATCTTGCCCGTCGTTTCCAACGAAGCCGCCGTTTTGAATAAAATCCCATTTCTGGCCCCTACACCGTTGCCCACCATGATTGCCACGGGCGTAGCCAGCCCCAACGCACAGGGACAGCTGATGACCAGAACCGAAATTCCTCTTGCCAGGGCAAAACCCACGGTCTGTCCCGCCAAAAGCCAGACAAGAATCGTCACTGCCGCCACGGATATCACCGCCGGCACGAACACGCCGGATACCCTGTCTGCCACTTTGGCAATGGGCGCCTTGGTAGCCGCCGCGTCGCTGACCATGCGGATGATCTGAGACAAAGTCGTATCCTCACCCACGCGGGTAGCTTCACATTTTAAGAAACCGGACTGATTCACGGTTGCCGCGGATACCGCATCCCCCACGGCCTTATCCACGGGAATGCTCTCCCCGGTCAGGGCCGCCTCGTTCACGGCGCTGCTTCCTTCGATCACCACGCCGTCCACGGGAATGTTCTCCCCGGGACGGACCACAAAATGGTCTCCCCTCCGCACCCGTTCAATCGGCACCGTCACCTCTGCGCCGTCCCGCAAAACCGTGGCCGTCCTGGGGGCAAGTTTCATCAGACCTTTCAATGCGTCCGTGGTTCTCCCCTTGGACCGGGCCTCCAACATTTTTCCCACCGTGATCAACGTCAGAATCATGGCCGCCGATTCAAAATAAAACTCGTGCATATAACCCATGACACCTTCCATATCCATGCGAAGCTGGGCATCCGTCATGGCAAACAGAGCGTATGTGCTGTAACCGAAAGCCGCGCTGGCACCCAGGGCCACCAGGGTGTCCATATTGGGCGCTCCATGAAGAAGACTCTTAAAACCACTAATGAAAAACTTCTGGTTGATGACCATGATAATGATGGTCAAAAGCATCTGAATCAGCCCCATGGCCACATGATTTCCCGCCAGGAATGGGGGAACGGGCCAATCCCACATCATATGTCCCATAGAAAAATACATTAATATCATCAGGAAAATGACGGATACAATCAACCGTTTCCGCAAACGGGGCGTCTCATGATCGACAAGAAGAACCTCATCCTCCGAAAGAGATGCCCCGTTCGAATCGGCCGAAGAACCGGACACCTGTTCATGTCCGTTCTTTTTTCGGGCGCCATACCCCGCGTCCGTGACGGCCTTGATGATCTGGGCCTCTGAAGCGGTGCCCTCCACGCCCATGGAATTGGTGAGCAGGCTCACCGAACATGACGTAACGCCAGGCACTTTGCTCACTGCTTTTTCCACACGGGCACTGCAGGCGGCACAACTCATGCCCGTGACAATATATTGTTCCATAAAACACACTCCTTCTTATAATAACTACCGAAAGGACAATATTAGGGCCGCTCTACCGCATCAGTTTCTGAAGCGTGGCGACCAGCTCATCCACAGTATCCTCTTTTCCCTCCAAAATATCCCTTGTGACACAGGTTTTAATATGCTCCGCCAAAAGCGCCTTGTTGAAGCTGTTCAAGGCGGCGGTGGCGGCCGCCACCTGCATCAGAATATCCGTGCAGTAAGCATTCTTTTCCACCATGCCCTTGATCCCCCGAATCTGTCCCTCAATACGGTTCAGCCGGTGAATCAGCGCGGTAACCTCTTTGGACGAGCGGTTCTTGGTCTTGGCGGAATGACAGCAAGGGCAAAGAGCGTCCTGCGCGGAATCGTCCGCTCTGCAGAGGGACTCCGCCGCTTCTTCCGCCTGGACGAGCATGGCTGTTTCCCCAGCTTTTGCTGTGACATCCGTTTCCCCTGCGGGCAATTCGGATATTTCCGAAATTTCCCGCCTCTTGCCAGTAGATTCTTCCTTCATTATGCTTCCTCCTCCATTTCACAGAACATTATATACCCTACCGGGGTATAATGCAATAGTTTTTTATTTCATTGAAACAAATTTCATTGAAATCGCGTTGCAATCTCTTTTTCAAAGCGGAAACGGACCTCCACATTCCCTTTCAGGCGTTTCATGTTTTCCCCATGGACATAGACACGGTCAATCGTAAGTTTTACGGCTTCTTTCGTCAGCGCTTTCTCACGCAGCAAATCCGGCGCAAGGGTCAGCAGCTGCATGAGCTCCGGGGACAAGGAGTCTTTTAATTGTTCCGATCCGCCGGACGGTTCCGCCCCAACCATCTCTTTCAGGCATACCAACAGCTCCAACCATTCCCGCAAAGCCTGAAAAACCTGTTTCTCAATCAGTCTAATGCTGTATTGGCCGGATGGGCAATTGGAATATTGCGGCATTTCCCTGCCGTCCCTGCACCAGACGACGGGCTCCGCGGCGCCGAGGTCATGGGCCATGACGCGGTGACAATGTCCGCAGCGGATCTTGCTGCGCAGCGGAAAATCTTTTTTTCCAAGGTATTCTCCCTTGGTCCGATATTGGATCACGCCCTGGGCCCGCTCAAACTCTTCATGGGTGACAATGGCCTCATGGGCGTTTTCCGTGACATATTGATCCCTGGGCGCGTTTTTACGGATCACGGTTCTGCCGGGTACAATTACCCTGCTTTTGCCCAACACAATGGCGCCGGTATATTCATAGGTGGTAAGGATCTTCCATACCTTTCCGGCATTCCAGATTTTATCCGGGGTCAGAGAATACTGCCTTTCCTTGCCCTGAATACCGTAAATCCGATTGTATTCCGAAGCAATGGGAACCTTTTCCTCATTCAGACGATGTGCTATCTGAGAAGTTGTGCAGCCTTCCAGCGCCAGATCAAAAATTTTGCGCACAATTTCAGCGGCAGGAGGATCCAACACATATCTGCCCTTTCGTTCCGGATCCTGCAAATAGCCAAAGGGAGCGCTTCCGCTGGTGCTATAGCCCTGTTTCCACTTTTCCTCATTGGCAGTGTGCAGACGCTTGCCCACATCCCGCCGGTGGAACGTGCTGACCAGACTGCTGACCGTCTCGTCCATGCCCTGGGCGCTTTCGGAATAGTAGGCGCTGCTGTCATAATTATTATTAATGGCAATAAAACGAATACCCAAAACAGGAAAAATCTGCTCCAGATATTTTCCCACTTCGGTGTTTTCCCGGCCAAAGCGTGTAAAATCCTTAACGATAATGGTATCAATGCGGCCGCTTTTTACACTTTCCATCATTTTCCGGAAACCAGGACGGTCAAAATTTTTACCGGAATAACCATCATCCACATATTCCTCTGCCTCTATGCCCCGGAATTCGGCTTTGGACGCGAGAAACTCGTCGATCAGACTCCTCTGATGCTCGATGCTGTTATTTTCGTCCCGTCCGTCCAAATCCCCGTCTGATATGGATAATCTCTCATACTTGCCGATCATAAATCAATCCTCCGCTCCTTCCATTCAACTCCAAGCTCGTTTTCATTGCTGACGGTGATCCGTTTGATGTAAGAATAGGACGCGTCAAAATCCGGGACAGACTTCCTTAAGTTCCCCGCGGATTCGGATCCTGCCGCGGGGTCGCCGGACTGCGCGCCGCTCTCCCCAACTCCCTGAGGGGGCCGCTGTCCACAAAGCCAGGTTTTCAAAACCCGTTCCGCGATCCGATGTCCCCTGCAGGCCTTGGTCATGTCCGGGGCTTTACAGACATAGTAGCCAATTTTTTTCTCTTCGGGAACACTATAAGGAAGCCGCTCATATTCCATCCGTGCGCCGCATTCCGCACAGTAAACCAGGCCCTGCAGTTCATCCTTTTGGGGCCGGCGCTTCTTCCTGCTTCCCAACCGACCCTGCCGAATCCGTTCCGCCCGTTCGCCATTTAGCTCCTGTACCCGTTCAAAATCATCCCGGGCAATAATGGCCGGATGCGTATGTGGCGTGATGATCCAATCCTTGGGCGCCACAAGCACTTTTTCCTGACCGGCAAAAAGCGCCTGACTGGTCTTATTGCTCACCGTATCGCCCACATAGGTCTGATTACTCAAAATCACCCGCAGGGTGCTGACATTCCACTTTCCCTCCTGAGGCGTTTTGACCAGACCCAACTGGTACAAACGCTGCCTGGGCGTGGGTACCCCGAGAAGCTCCAGCCGCTCCGCGATATCCCCGAAAGAAGCCCCCAAAAGCTTCCATTGATAAATTAATTGCACATACAGCGCCATTTCGGGATCCACCTCATTGCGGAGAGTCTGGGGATTGCGAAGATAGCCAAAAGGGGCAAAATTTCCGCCGGCCAGACCCTTTTGCTTCTTTTCCTGAAAAGAATCCCAGATTTTCCTGGACAGCTCCCTGGAAAACAGGGATGCCGCCATTTTTTTCATGGAAACGGTCAATTCATCCATATCTTTCTTGCGGCTGCTGTCGAAATGGTCCGAAACCGAAATAAGCCGAATCCCCAGGAACGGAAAAATCGTTTCAATATAGTACCCGGCTTCCAGAAAATTGCGCCCAAACCGGGACAAATCCTTGACCACGATGCATCCGATCTTTTTGCGTCGCACATCATCCATCATGCGGATAAAATCCGGTCTTTGAAAATCAGTTTCCGCAAAATTCAAATCAAAATAAGTGTCAATATATTCCAGCTCCTCGCTGTTTTTCACGAATTCCTGGATCGTGGCGATCTGGGTGCTGCGGGAATGGTCTCCCGCGTTCTCCCCTGCGTCCAAACGGCCATAGCCGGCCGTCGGAATCCGCCGTTTGCCCAATTCAGTCGTTCTACCTCTCATCATGATACAAACCCTCCTCAAACCAATCCGCTGGCAGCAACTCTTTCCATTCCTCTTCCATGACTCGAACCCTTACCGATAACTGACAAGGACCGCTTTTCACGGGTTGCGAAACGCATACATCCGGCTCCTTTTCCACCTCGACCCGACGGATCAGCTTCTCTGCACCGGCCTGATCCAAAGGCTGCGGAATGACTGTGTGATCAAACAGCACAAGCCATGGATTCTTTAAACCATAAGCCACATCCAAGCGCTTTGCCTGGTCCATGACCGCCTCCAGCCGCTGGTCCAATTTCCGGCTGGCCGCTTCATACTCCTGTAATCGTCTCTCGTATTCTTCCTGGGGAATCTCTCCCTTTTCCCACTGCTCATAAAGCGGGACCCTCTGAAACTGCTCCATCTCCATTTCCGCCAGAATTCTTTTCATCTGTTCCGACAAAAGCGCCCTGCGCTTGCCGCGTGCCTCCTGACCCAAATCCTGTCGAAATTTTTCTATGACGGCCTGTGCCTGTCTCCGCTCCGTCTGAAGGGCACGCAAAACCGCATCCGCGATTTGCTCCTCTGTCAGAAATGCCACATCCGACTTTTTCTCCCCGATCTTCCAACAACCTTTCCGACAGGTGAAACGTGCAGTTTCCCCTGCCTCTCCCGGCTTTCGCAGCAGCTGCGTCCCGCATCGGGCGCAAAACACACGATAAGGAAGCGCAGAGGGCTCTTTTGCTTTCCGTTTCCGACGTCTGCGTACCGTCTGTCCATCCGGGTCATTGGCTGGAAGTGCCAGAAACTCCTCCGTAGTCAGGTAAGCCTCATGGCATCCCGTAGCCAGAATCTCCCGCTTTTTATTGGAACGGGCTCCGGTGTAGACCGGATTGCGTAAAATCGCCAGGACCTTGGCAGGATTCCATCTTTCCTGCGGGGTCGGAGATTTAAGCCGCGAATCTGCCGTGCCTCCTTCCTGAATTCCTCCCATGCTTTCTTGTTGTAGTTTCTTACGGTGAACAAGGGGCGTATCCGCTCCCATTTGATTGAGCCACTCCGCGATTTCCTCCGGGGATTCCCCCGCCTGGTGACGATGAAACATTTCGGCAAGATAGGGCGCCACCGATTTGTCCTTGCTCATATGGTCAGCACCGTTGGGCCGCACATATCCATAGGGAACGGAATTGGTCAGAACGAAGCCCTCCCCCCTGGAGCGTTTCCACGCCTTGAAAATATCCGCGTGCATCTCCCGGCGCTTCGCCTCAAAATAATCCAAAACCTCTCCCCTGGTCCGCCCACCGCTGTCCATATTTTCGGACACCACAATAAGCCGGACCCCCGCCATATAAAGGGTGTCCAGCAGCATTTGCTTTGCGGAAAGGAAAGAACTGCCGCAATGATAGAGGGAATAGACGACTAAAACATCGAACTTTCGCTCCATTCCATCCGCTACCATTCGTTCAAATTCCGATTCCACCTCTAAGGGAGCCTCCCCGTCAGAATACTTCTCTGACAAAAAAGCCCCTGCCTGTTCCAGGAAATTTTGAATCGCGGCATCCTGCACGGCGACCTCGAGTGTCCCCGCGGATGCCCTCCAAGATGCCTTCCGTGTGTAACTCACACATTTTTGCTCAGAAAAAAACAAAAAAACCACCAACCTCCTGCTCACTAATCCAAAATAGTAACCAAGAAATTAATGGTTTCTGATATGCACTTATTATTTACCCATTTGTATTGTAACAATTGCCGGGGATTTTTGCAAGACATTTTTGAGATGAAAATGGGGAAATTTCTTGCAGTAAATTTCTTGCTGCTGCCCTTGGCATGGGACATCAGGCCCGGGCCACATAGACGATGATTTTTTCACATAGGTACATAAGCCTGGCGACTGCCGTTTCCACACTGATCCGGTCAGGATTCTCTTCCGCTTTTCGCCCATCGCCATGGAAAAAGGAATTGCGCAGGGTCGTCAGCTCCCGGATACTGCTTTTATTCACCACGAACGGGGTTCCACAGTCGCTAAATTCCTGTATCCCCATATTGTGCAGAATATTCACCAGCTTTTCCTCCCTGCCCAACCGGGTAGCTCTGCTCATGACTCCCTTAACGGAGCACCGCAGACGCTCCCGTTTTTCTTTTGGCAGATTCAACCGTTCCAGGCATTCCATTACCTGCTGTTTTTCCTCATCGTTGAAAAACATCTGCGTATCCGCCAGATCCGCATATTCTTTTTCGATATATTCTATGATTGCAAACAAGTGGAAAAATTTGCTGGTGATGGTTTCTCTGCCTAACGCGACATAATACTCATCCATAATATGGTTTAAGACCGGAGATTTATCATAATGGTAATAATCAAGGAAATGCTCCGTATTCATTTTCCCAAATATGGTGTGATGCACGCTGCAGCCGATTTCAAGCCCGCTTTCCGCATATACGCAAAACACCCGGTTACCGTTTTCATCTATGTATTCGCGGGGCTGGGCGGCTTGCTCTACCAAAGCTTCATAAGGGGCATATTTTTCCTTACTCCATTCCATATGCTGATCATCCGGCTCGACCCTCGGTTGATAACCCTGCTTATTGCAGTTGTTGCAGCTTATTAACACGCTCAGAGCTTTACAGATTTTTATGACAGAATCCTCTACCAGGGCATATGCGCTTTTTTCCGAAGCCGATACGATTCCTGTTATGATGCAGTTAAAATACTTTTCAGGCATCTGATGGGAGAGCGTTCCATCATCCGAATAACATTCCGTAAATTTACTGAAAACATGAAAATGAATCTTTTCCGTTGCCAGATAGCGTTTGTTTTCCTCCATTGGATAGGGAAAATCAATCGGGCAGGGTTCGTCCCAGTCTACGGAATCCGCCAGCCCTAAAACCAATTCGCCCTCATCACTGCGCAGATCACAGGTGTTGTAAATAAGCGGTATGGATAGTGTAAAAGAATATAAGTGTTTCATTGCAGGGTTCCTTTCAATTCCATGCTTATCTTTCCGCCCGCACAGGATTCTTCAAAAAATCCTCGTAGGCCAGCCGGATGCCGTCTTCCAGTTCTGTCTTGTACCTCCAGCCCAAACCGGCAGCCTTACTGACATCCAGCAGTTTCCGCGGCGTCCCGTTTGGCTTCGTCACATCCCACTCGATTCTTCCCTGATACCCTACCACACGGGCCACCAATTCCGCCAACTCCCTTATGCTCAACTCCTTGCCAGTCCCGGCATTGACCGTCTCGTTCCCGCTGTAATGATTCATCAAAAATACGCACAGATCCGCCAAGTCGTCCACATATAGGAACTCCCGCAGCGGTGAACCGTCGCCCCAGCAGATCACCGACTCTCTCCCCTCCTCCTTGGCCTCATGGAACCGACGAATCAGCGCCGGCAGCACATGGCTGTGGGTCGGGTGGTAATTGTCATTGGGGCCGTAAAGGTTCGTAGGCATCACGCTGATGTAGTCGGTCCCATACTGCCTGTTCAGAAATTCGCAATACTTCAATCCCGAAATCTTCGCCAAAGCATATGCCTCATTGGTCTTTTCCAATTCCCCTGTCAACAGGCAGCTCTCCGTCATCGGCTGTGGAGCCAGACGCGGATAGATGCAGGAACTCCCAAGGAACTCCAGCTTCCTGCAGCCGTTCCGCCACGCGGCGTGAATCACGTTCATCTCCAAAATCATGTTGTCATACAGGAAGTCCGCCAAGGCTCCCTGGTTGGCAGCGATCCCGCCAACCCTGGCCGCGGCCAGAAAAACATACTCCGGACGTTCTCTCGCAAAGAATTCCTCCACTTTCTCCTGGCGGCAAAGGTCCAGTTCCTGATGGGTGCGGGTGATCAGATTGGTGTATCCCTGGCGCTGCAATTCCCTGACAATGGCGGAACCAACCATCCCCCGGTGTCCCGCAACATAAATCCTGGCGTCTTTCTCCATCATTTCACCACCCCTTTTTCCAGGTATTCCACCAAGTTCAACTTAATATGCTCTCCGGCCCGCTCCACGGCCACCCTTTCCATGTCGTGCCGTACCATGAGCTCCACCAGCTCCTCGAAGCTGGTCTTTGTCGGATTCCAGCCAAGCTCTTCGCGCGCCTTGGTGGGATCCCCCCAGAGATTGACCACGTCCGTCGGGCGGTAGAAATCCGGACTCACCTCCACCAACACCTTGCCCGTAGCCTTGTCGATGCCCTTTTCATCAATCCCTTCCCCGCTCCATTCCAGTTCCATGCCGGCATAATGGAACGCCAGGGTGGCAAATTCCCGGACGCTGTGCTGCACGCCGGTTGCAATGACGAAATCCTCCGGCTTATCGTTCTGGAGGATCAGCCACATACACTCCACATAGTCCTTGGCATACCCCCAGTCCCGGAGGGATGATAGATTCCCAAGATAGAGCTTGTCCTGCTTGCCCTGGGCGATACGGGCTGCCGCCAGAGTGATCTTTCTGGTGACAAAGGTCTCCCCCCGACGCTCGGACTCATGGTTGAAGAGGATGCCGGAGCAGCAGAACATATTGTAGGCCTCACGATATTCCCTTACAATCCAGTAACCGTACTGCTTGGCCACGGCGTAGGGGGAGTAGGGATGGAAAGGCGTATCTTCGTTTTGAGGGACTTCTTCCACCTTGCCGTACAATTCAGAGGTAGATGCCTGGTAGATGCGGCAGATGGAGGCCAGGCCGCAGACCCGGACCGCCTCCAGAACGCGCAGGACACCTGTGGCCACCACGTCCGCCGTGTACTCCGGCACATCAAAGCTGACCTGGACGTGGCTCTGGGCGGCAAGGTTATAGATTTCATCAGGCCTGGTCTCGGCGATCAGCTTCACAAGGCTGATAGAATCACCAAGGTCACCGAACCTCAGGTGGAAGTGAGGTCTGCCTTCCAGGTGGGCGATACGCTCACGGTAATCAACAGAGGAACGGCGGATCATGCCATAGACCTCATAATTTTTTTCCAGTAAAAACTCGGCGAGATACGAGCCATCCTGACCCGTTACGCCGGTAATGAGTGCTGTTTTGCGTTGATTCATCTTAATGAACTCCTTGTATATTTATTCTTGTATGTCAATAACAAACACTTTTTATGCGGGGGATTCTGACAAGGGAAGCAAGGACCATTGGCAGCGTTACAAAAGAGTTTCTTGCCGGCGCCGCAGGGGCTGAAGCTCCGCGGACCTAAGCACCCGGTCATACATTTAATACATATCTGATAGTGTAACCAACTTTACATGATTACGTTCCGCAACAGTAATCAGTTTCCCGATAAGTCATTGGTTCAATTTTGAACTGCTCTGTTCGTCTCCCATATAATGGACTTTCATATCCAGGCACCTGGTTTTACATAAAACTCATGGAAGAGCCACAAAGAATTAAATATAATTTTCCGTCCTGCCAGACACGATCGATAAGATGCTGCAGCCGTGAAGAAATTGATTCGCAAGTCGCTGCGAGATAGGGGTACTCATCTATTACAAACACGAACCTTTCCTGGTTTCCCAATCGGCCGACTTCCTCAAGTGCCGCCTCAAATGTAGGGAATTCCGAATAGGCCTCGGCGCCGGACGCTCATATTGATAGATTGCCTTGTATAAGGCGCTTAGATTCTCTGCTGAAGACGCTCTCAACGCGGATAAGAATGCAATAAAACGCCATCGCGGGTCCTCCTATACTCATAGGTTAGTAACTCGTGTTCTACTTTTCTATGAGTATAGCAGGTTTGTGGGAAAAGTCAAGCGGCATTAAAGTATCACCTTCACTTTCCCACCGGCCTCTTTTTAGTGGATATTTAATTTTTTCATCTTCCATTCCATCACCGCCTGTGAAATAATTGCCTTGTTATTCAAGATACACTGTCGTGTATCGATGAATGTAGAGTACATCTTCATCCGTTACTGTTTGCCTGCGGAAGCTTTCCAGTAACCTTGAAAATCCTGCTGCTTTTCACCCTCAGCATCCGCGGGTTTCATATCGTACGAAAACCGCCAGCCCCCGGCCCCCGGGATCCGTTGGTTAGCCGTGACTAACTTCCGGGCAAAAAATAGTCTCTGGGACAGATATACTCTGCCTCAGAGACTATTGGTATTATTTTACATTTTAGGCTTGCCGATTACTTCTTAATCTTGATGCAAACCCGTTGACTTTCAGTCCAAAACCGCTATAATTAGATGCAGAGGATAGCGGCAAGACCAGCTATCGTGTGCTTTGAAGCGGCTGCTGGGTCGGCTCTCAGTTCGCCGTGGAGCATTGCCGAGGGTTATGTGTTACCTCACGCCGACTAGATTCCGCTTCACCGGGTCGAATGAAAACGCTTGGGAGTCTTGTGATCGCAGGACTCCCTTTTATTACTGAAGCCTGGTGCTTCCCCTTACTTTTACTTTGCAACGGAAGGGCGCTCGGCAAACCACCGCTGCACTGTGGCAAGGCTCTCACTCACTGTTGATGCTATGTTTTCTAAGGAGAAACCATTCTCATCGTGCAGCTTGAACGCGATTCCTTTTTTGGTTTCGATCTGGGATTCCTGCTTGCCTTTCTGCATACCTCTGTCATAAATCCCCGCACTCAGATTACACATATTAACTCCTTTCATATCCAAACCTTTTAGGATAAATATCGGATTTATGCAGATTCAAGCCATTAAAAGGTTTGGATTTTTATTTTGTTCATATACATTCTTAACAGTTTCTGGTATTATTTAGAAGTGATCTGTTTAGAAAGGAAATCCATGTGCAACTCCCTGCCAAAGTTGCTGCACATGGATTGGTTCATTAACCATGAATAGTATAACAAAATGCGCTCCTGTTTTCAATCCCAAAACAGGTATGATTTCCTATGTGTGGGATGACCTTGTGCAGGAGAAACCCGTATGCCCGCAATGTAACAATCCTATGGAATACTGGTACTCCCGCAAACGAGGGATAATTATTTCTGACCGTAAATACATATTTATGGCTCCACGCTTTAAATGCACCTGTGGACGGACAATGACGATGCGCCCATATTTTATTGCCCTGCGGAAACAATACAGCATTTTTTCCATCCAGGAGATCCTCAACGCAGATGTATCCAATGACCACACGGTCTCTGCTGTTTATGGGAATTCTATGGTAACGGGTTTTAGGAAATGGGCGGTTGCCTTGGTAAAGGGCCTTCTTACAAACATGTGCGAAACATTCCCCCGGGATGAGCGCAGCGTTATACGTGCGTTATATCAACAGGGCGGCGTCTGCTGGCTGTCATCAATCCTTCAAAGGGAATCGAATAGTGCTCCTTTTTCCATGCATCCTTATTTGAGCGGATGAACCCGTACATAAAACTGCACCCTTGTTCCATTTACTTCGGACATGATTCCGGGTATCCTGTGTACATACAAAGGAGGGATGGCATGGATTTGCGAAATTTAGAAGAAAACAGGGAGCGGATCATCAAAGAATTCTCGGAAGAGCTGAATATCGGCGATGCCCGCCATATCCGCTATGAAATCAACTGGCTCCTGTCAAAGGCCGGTGACAAACGTTGGGATACTTTTGAAGATGCCTACAGGGAAAGGATTTCCGAAAAGCATTATAGCGACATCACAAAAAACAATAAAAAATACTATTTTCGGTGTATCTGCAAAAAACTATACCCCGGCTCCGCATTTGTGCCACGGACATACTGCCACTGCGAGGAACCCGCTGATATGATGAGACATTCAAAAGGATACCAGGAACTGAATCAGGAATACCGGGATTTGCTGGAAGCCTATGTTGTCCTTGCCCAAAAAGAAAGAAAGAAAAGGGACACTATTTTTACCCACTGCAACCTCACTGCCGGCCTTCTAAGGCATCGAGTTTCGTCCCAGCCAAGCAAATAACTTTCTCACTATTCCATATTTTTCTAAATAGCGCATTAACAGCACAATAGCCAAAGATCCAGACATTGCTTCTATCGTACAAATAGGCCAATATGGATATGATCTTATTGCTAACTCCAAATTTACTCTTAATAAAATAAAAGGCAGCCAGATCGCAACGCTGACGAAAAAAATGCTATGTGGTTTTCTATCCAGCAACTTATGTTTACTGAGAAAATCTCCGAGTGCAACAAATGGAATTGAAAATAACGCAACATCAAGGCTCCATGGAAGAAAAGCATAGTATTTTCCAATTACGTAACCAAGAATTGATAGAATACTTACCCCCCCCCCAGATCATCTTTTGAGAATTAAGAAACGTTGTGGAAATTATCTTGCATAGTGCAACATATATATTCCTACACAAGAATAGACAAGGGAGGAACCATACCATCCCAACCGAGTCAACGTCAGTAAATAGGCTAGAGGCATAACTGATTCCTAATACCATGGCTTTTGTCTTTTTAAGAGTTGCTATCGCTATATCTATCTCACTGTATGTTTGTGCTACATAAAATATTGCAGAAATCATACATACCACAATATACGGTATGATCAATGAAATAATTGAGCGCTTCATTGTTCTTTTGATATCATAGTCTTTAACGAAATAGCCATTAGTTAAAAAAAATAACGGCATGTGAAATGAAAAAATAATCACTCGTAAAACATGTGGAATCATTTGATGACCAAGAATAACAAGGATAATCGTAAATCCTTTGGCCATATCCCAGTATGCAACTCTATTATTTGAATTGCATTTGTAAGGCGTTCCTATATCTTTAATCATCTAAATATCCTCCATAGACTATTTAGCCTTATATATAGAAAATCACATTATTTTCAAAAAATTAGATAGGAATTTTGATTATCTCTTTAGAAATTCTTAAATGTCGGTATAGCCCGTATTTTCGGGCTTTCCCGGCATTTTTGATATGGGGAGAAGTTCACATATACCC
>CANQNT010000016.1 GCA_947625255.1 uncultured Acetatifactor sp.
AATAACAGAAGCACCGCATTCAATACACGGTGCTAATGTTTTTGATTTTTTGAGACATTTTCAAAAATGCTTGACAGCTAATATTCCAACCCGCAGCAAGTCCTGCAACCATCCAGACAGGCCGCCAGGAAACGGCCGGGAGGCGGGCCTATCCCGGACCAAAGTCAAAAGGGCAGGAAACCTTGCGATTTCCCGCCCTTTTACCATCTTTTTCCATCTTCTTATCCAACCTTGTAGCCCGTTCCCCATACCACCTTTAGATATCTGGGCTCCTTGGGATTGCTTTCAATCTTCTCGCGGATGTGGCGAATATGTACGGCAATGGTGTTATCCGCGCCAATCGCCTGCATATGCCAGATTGATTCATAAATCTGCGCGATGGATAAAACCTTTCCGCGCTCCTGCACCAGCAGGCGTAAAATCTTGTACTCGATGGGCGTCAGCTTGACCTCCTTGCCATCCACGGACACCTTTCTGCGGACATCGTCAATGACCAATTCCCCCACCTGATAAATTCTGTCGATATTCGCACAAACATTGACAAGCTGCGTGTACCGGCGCAGATGAGACTTCACCCGGGCCAGAATCTCCAGCGGATTACACCCCGCCACAATATAGTCATCCGCGCCCGCGTTCAGGGCCATGATTTTGGAGCTTTCACTGCCCTCCGCGGAAACCACGATGATCGGCACACTGCTCCTCTTGCGGATGGCGGAAATCAGCTCGATTCCATTTACAAACCCTTTTTGATGCATCTTCACGTCCGTAATCATCAGATGAATGTCCCCCTCGTCCAAAGCATCCAACATTTCACGGTAATTTCTGGCGACATACATTTGCAGCCCTTCTCCTGCAAACAACGGGCTCATGATTTCCACAATACCCGTACTGTTATTGTACACCAAGATGTTCTTTGACATATTTATACTCTCCTTTCTATTGGTTTGCCAATAATCTCCCCTATGTTGATCCCAAGCCGGATTCTCAAGCCTTCGCGGCTTAAAAATTCTCTTCAAAGTATATACTAAAATCCAAATGCTTCAAAATTGCATCAACTTCCACATTTTCATAACCAAAAAAACTCATCGTGATGTCTCTTTCATTCACGGAAATCGCGGCACAGATACCAACCACCTCTCCGTCCCGCTCACAGTCGGCCAGCGTCCAGGCAAATCCCTGATCATTGGTCAATAGCCGTTCATTCACCATCTTTCCCGGATAGGCGTACCCGGAAGCATATCCCAGACTCCCCCGGTTGTCCTGCTGATCCATGAAAAAGACCTTGCCATCATCAAAGCCCAAGCTCACATGAACATCTCCAAGATCCGGCGTCACGACCACGTTCTGGAACTCCACCGTTCCATCCCCCAGAGACTCCAGATCCGGGATTGCAATGGGAATCTGCTCAGCCGCAAGGAACGCTTCAATCGTATCATATTCCGTCTGTTCACATTCTTCACCGACAGCGCCTTCATCAGCCGCCCCGGCCTCGTCCGCATCTTCTTTCCTGGCCGCTCCGGCCTCGCCCTGGAATTCTTCTTCGGGCAAGGCCATCCTGCCATTCCCCGCCGGCAGGCTCGCCAGCATGGGCGTCTCCGCCCCTTCTCCCGGCGAATACCCTGCGGCTTCTCCCCCCACGAAAGCGAACCCGTTTTCGTTCACCTCCAGTTGACTGCTCCGATAATTTACGGCAACCGCCGTCCCCAGACCAAACAAAAGGAACACGCTGGCGGCTGTCGCCACGGAAACAAGCGCCTTACGTCTGGCCGCCGCGACCATCTTCTGATGATGCAGCCTGTCACTCACCTTGTCCGCATCCAGAGAGAACTTAGGCAGTTCGTTCATCGCTTCTTGATATGCATCTCGAAAATCACGCAAAGCCATATCCCTCCTTCAACCTTTTTTTCAACAATTCTCTTCCCCTGGTCAGTTGGGAAGTGACCGTGGATTCTCTGCGCCCCGTCACCGCCCCGATTTCTTTGATCGAAAGTTCTTCATAATAAAACAGGTGAATCACGTCCCGGTACCTGGGCGGAAGCGAACGCACCGCTTCCAAAAGAAGTCTGCTGTCCTCTGCCAGAATCACGCTCTCTTCCAATCCCTGCGGAATATGCTCCGAACGGAGCTCTTCCGACGCTTCTCCGTCCGTATCGCTCCGATGGCGATTCCAGGCACTGCGCCAGACCTTGCGGCAGGAATTCAGGGTAACCTTAATAAGCCATGCTTTCTCATGCTCATCGTTCTCAAACGCCTCTTTCCTTTTTAAATATTGAAAGAACGTCTCCTGAACCACATCCTCCGCGTCCTGAATATTCCCAAGCCGCATATAAGCAATCTTGAATAACATGTCGGAATACTTGTCAAGCTTAAACTGAAGTTCTTGATTCTCTCTTCCTGACTGTTCCATCATCCCGTCCGCTTTGCGCAAAACGTGTACTTCTGCTAATAATATCCGCCACCGTGACGTTTTACTGCAAATTTTCGAAATTTTATTTAAATTTATTTACCTTTTTGATCCCCCTATAATTAATAAGACGATTTTTTCTCAAAAAAGTTTCAACGAACTGCGCTTGTTCTTAAAAAAATACACATATCCCGGCTTTCCGCCGATGGTATGTGTATCCGTTTCCAATCAGGACTGATGCCTGCGGCTCCCAGTCCCGCCACTCCTAAAACAACACTTCCACCAAGGTCAGTCCCTTGCCTGGTACCAAAGGCCCTGCCAATTCCCTCTGTCCGGATGCCAGCAGCCCGGGAATGCTTTGAGGATCCCGCTCCCCTTTTCCCACTTCCAAAAGAGTTCCCATCAAAATGCGAATCATATGAAAAAGAAAACCGTTTCCCCGAAACGTAAAGGCAACCACATCCCCGTCCTTTTCAATACGGATTTCATCAATCCGGCGCACCGTGGATTTCCTGGATTTTTTGGCGGAGGTAAACGCTTTAAAATCATGCTCGCCCAAAAACATGGACGCCGCCTCCCGCATGGCTTCCAAATCCAGCTTCTGGGGCACCTCCAGCGCATACCGCCTGCGGAACACGTCCGGCGCCGCGCTGTTGATCACCAGATAGCGGTAAACCTTGCCCCTGGCGTTCAGACGGCTGTGAAAACGCTCCGGCATCTCCGCGATTTCCACCACGGCAATGTCCTCCGGCAAATACCGATTGATCGCCTCCTGCAGTTCCTCCAGAGGCAACTCACAAGAGGTATGGAAATTGGCAATCTGTCCCAGGGCATGCACCCCGGCATCCGTACGACCGCTCCCCTGTACCTCAATGGCCTCCCCGCAGACCCGGCTCAAAAGCTTCTCCAGCTTTCCCTGAATCGTATGATCGGAAGAAACCTGACGCTGCCAGCCCTGATACCTGGTTCCTTCATATTGCAGCTTTAATCGTATATTTCTCATCCTTATCTCCATTTCAGAACGCTCGCGCGACATTTTTGAATCACTTCTTATCGGAAGTTTCTTCCAAATCCTCCGGATCCAGATGCCGGAACTTATTGATGCCCGTCACCAGGATCATAAGGCTGTTTTTCGTAGTATCAAAGGCGCCCTCCTGATACATACTGTACAAAATCATGCCCAGAGGCACAGCCAGAATCATTCCCAGCACTCCGGCCAACCGATAACCAATAAACAAAAGGAACAAGGTCGGAATAGGGGGCACACCGATGGAATCCCCCACAATCTTAGGCTGGATGATCTGTCTCGCCAGCTGACCACCGCCCCAGATGATCAGCAGTCCCACGGCCATCTTGTAGTCCCCGCTTAAAATCTTGACAATGGCCCAGGGCACCATGACCGTCCCTGTTCCAAAGAACGGAAGCAAATCCAGAATAGCGATCACCAGCGCGATCAGCAATACATAATTCACTTTTAAAACGCTTAATCCGATGACCAGCAGCAAATACATCCAAACTTCGATCTTCAACTGTGCCTTAAAATATCCGCCTACCGAATACATCATACTTTTTCGGATAATGGCATACCTTTCCTGCAGGCTCCGGGGAACGTGACGACTGCACCACTCATTGATCTGCTGCCGCTCCGCCACGAAGAAATAGGAAGAAAGCAGACACATAATAATACCGATCAGGATCGTGGGCAATTGCTTCGCAAAATTTCCCACCGCCATAATGGTAGGCGTACTGATCCGACTGAACAAGTCTCCCACAAAAGTGCTGGCCTTCTGGGACAAATTAGTGATCGTCTCCTGTATATTTTCAGGGAGTTTCTCATAAATCGTGCCAAGGTTCTGCCCAATGTCCCTGAAATCATTTTCCATGCCTTCCCACATATCCGGCAAGGCATTCACCAGACCAATCACCTCGTCCACGAGCCTGGCGCAAACCAGGTACAGAACCAGCACCACCAGGGCGATCACCACGATAATAACAAAGGCGCTTCCCGTCTTCCTGCGAATTTTCACTTTCTCCTCAAAAAAGCGGACCAAAGGGCCGGCGATCAGCGCGATAATCCAGCCGATCACAAAGGGCAGGAAAAACACCAAAAGCCTGGGCAGCAAAGATATCACCAGAAACAGGATAACCAGGGACAGCCCTAAGTTTACCAGCGCTTTCCAATATTTTTTCATAGGAGACTCCATAATTGTCCTTTCCGATGGATCTTCCATCCCAATCCAATCATTCCATCTCCGTTAATCCGGGGATGTTTCCAGCATTCCGTCCAATAAGGCGTAAATTTCTTCCCGCCCTTGCTTTGTCTGTGCTGAAAAAGGAATAACCACAGCGTCCGGGACAAGCTGCAGCGTCATTCGGATCTGTTTCACCTGCCTGTCAATCTGGGAACGCTTGATCTTGTCCAGCTTAGTGGCAATAATGATGGGGGAAAAGCCCTGCCGCACGATCCAGTCATACATGACGCGGTCATTCTCGGAGGGCGCGTGACGGATATCCACAAGCAAAAACACCGCCATCAGTTTCTTGGACTTGTGCAGATAATTTTCCACCATCTTGCCCCACTGGGCCTTGACCTCCACATTGGCCTTGGTGAAGCCATATCCCGGCAAGTCCACGAAATAAAGCCGCTGATTGATATTATAAAAATTGATGGTCTGGGTTTTTCCGGGCTGGGAACTGGTTCTGGCCAGAGATTTACGGTTCATCAGCGCGTTGATCAGCGAAGACTTTCCTACGTTGCTCTTGCCCGCAAAAGCCACCTCCGGATAGGCGGAATCCGGGATCTTGCTCGTAATTCCGCAGACAGTTTCCAGACTGACTTGCTTAATGATCATTTTCTTCCTCCGTAACGGGCTTCTTCTTTTTCTTCTCCTTAGGCTGCGGCTGGCCGGTCAGGGACTGCTCCAGCACCTGTGACATATTCTGGACAAACACGATCTCCATACCGCTCTTGATCTCCCGGGAAATCTCCTCCACATCCTTGCGGTTTTCCTCCGGCACCAGCACCTTGCGCATTCCCGCGGTCTTGGCTGCCAGCAGTTTCTCTTTCAGACCACCGATAGGAAGCACTCTGCCCCGCAGAGTAATCTCCCCTGTCATGGCCACGTCCGCCCGCACCGGAATTCCCGTAATCGCCGATACCAGGGCGGCAGCCATGGTGATTCCCGCACTGGGGCCGTCCTTGGGCACCGCGCCCTCCGGAATGTGAATATGAAAATCATTTTTCCGGAAAACATCCGCGCTCACTTGATACTTTTTACTGATAGAGCGGACATAACTCATGCCCGTGATGGCGGACTCTTTCATCACGTCCCCCATCTGGCCCGTCAGATCAATATCTCCTTTTCCCGGCATCATATTGACCTCGATCTGGAGAGTCTCCCCTCCCACGCTGGTCCAGGCCAGTCCCCGGACAATTCCTACCTCGTCCGTCAGGTTACGTTTCTCCGGGACGTATTTCACGTTTCCCAGATACTTCTGCAGATTCTGTCCGGTCACCCGGATTTTCTTTGCCTGACCTTTTAAAAGCTCCCTGGCGGCCTTGCGGCAGATCTCGCCCAGCTTCCGTTCCAGATCACGGACACCGGCCTCACGGGTATAACCCTCGATGATCTGACGCAGCGCGCTGTCGCTGATCGTCAATTGCTCCTGGGTCAGGCCATTGCGCTTCCATTCCTTTGCTACCAGATGCTCCCTTGCAATATGGAACTTTTCGTTGGCCGTATAGCTGTTCACTTCAATGATCTCCATACGGTCCAGGAGCGGTCCCGGTATGGTCGCCGTGGTGTTGGCCGTGGCAATGAAAAGCACCTCCGACAAATCCACGGGAATTTCAATATAGTGATCCCGGAAACGGCAGTTCTGCTCCCCGTCCAGCACTTCCAGCAGCGCTGCGGAAGTATCCCCCTTGTAGTCGCTGCTCACCTTGTCAATCTCGTCCAAAAGCATCAGGGGATTCTTCACCTCCGCCTGACGCAGCGCGCCCACGATGCGCCCGGGCATGGCTCCCACATAGGTCCTGCGGTGTCCGCGGATCTCCGCCTCGTCCCGCACGCCGCCCAGGCTGATGCGCACATATTTTTTATCCAAAGCCTCCGCCACGCTTTTCGCGATAGAAGTCTTGCCCGTTCCGGGAGGCCCTACCAGACAAATGATGGGGCTCTCTCCCTGCTTGGTCAGGCTGCGGACTGCCAGAAATTCCAGAATTCGCTCTTTTACCTTTTCCAGGCCATAATGCTGCTCTGCCAGAATCCGCTCCGCCCGGTTAATATCCGTATTGTCCCTGGATACCCGATCCCAGGGCAGTTCCAACAAGGTCTCGATATAAGTCCGCTCCACCGAGCTTTCCGAGCTATTGATATTCAGATTCCGAAAACGGTCGATTTCCTTACGAATCCGATCCTTAACCTCTTTTTTGGCTTTTAGCTTTTCCAACGCCGCCTCAAACTGCTCCACGTCGCTTAAGCTGTCCGCGTCTTCTCCCAATTCTTTGCGGATATAGGAAAGCTGCTCCCGCAGGATGTATTCTCTCTGATTTTTCTCCACGCGGCTCTTCACCTGCTCTGAAAGCTCCGCCTTGGCCCTGGCAATCTCAATCTCATTGTATAGCACCGAACTGAGGTAATCGTAACGCTCCTGCAAAGTGGGCAATTCCAGAACCTTTTGCTTGGTTGTATAAGACAAGGGTATGCTCATCGTCAAAAGATCCATGAGCTTCTCCATCTGCCCCGCCTCAAACTGCCGCTCCAGCCCCCGTCCGATCTTTGGATAAAATTTGCGGTACTCTTCAAACAATTCCCACAGGTGACGGATCATGGCTTCCGCCGTAACGGCGTCCATCTCCTCCGCGCAGGGCGGCATTTCTTCCGTTTCCGCCAGCAAATAGTTCTCTTCTTCCTCACGGAAACCATGCAGTACGGCCCGGGTCCTGCCTTCCACTAAAACACGCACGATCCCACCCGGCAGCTTGCTGATCTGCTTGATTTGGGCGAGGGTCCCCACATGATAGACTGATTCATAATCCGGTTCCTCCGCCTCCGGGTCCCGCTGGGTCACCAGCATCAATTCCTCTCCCGTTTTCATGGCCTGTTCCACTGCCGCAATGGATTTCCTGCGGCTTAGGTCAAAGTGAATCACCAGCCTGGGCAGAATCGTCAGCCCTCTCAGCGCCACCGCCGGCAACAGAGTCGTCGTCTTCTCTTCTTCACTCATTTTTCTTCCTCCAAAAGCAATACGGGCGCTGCAAAAATCTCCCATCCCTTTTGCAGCACCCGCTTCCCGCCTTTTGGCCGCGCGGTGCGCAGCCACAAACGAACATTTATTTCGCTTTCTTCATCGGCAAAGCTTCCCGATGAATTGTAAGAGGCTTTCCCTTTCCTTCCACGGAATCCTTGGTGATCACGCAAGTCTCAATGGTATCATCCGAAGGGATCTCATACATCGTATCCATCATGACATCTTCCATGATGGAACGAAGCCCTCTGGCACCGGTCTTGCGTTCAAGAGCCCTCTCCGCGATCGCTTCAATCGCATCGTCGTCAAAGGTCAGGCTGACACCGTCCAAATCAAACAGTTTCTTGTACTGCTTGATCAACGCGTTCTTCGGCTCGGTCAGAATCCGAATCAAGGCATCCTTGTCCAGACCCTGGAGCGCCACAAGGATGGGCACACGTCCGACAAATTCCGGAATGATTCCAAACTTCACCAGATCCTGAGGAGTCACTTCATTCAAAAGCTCCCCGATCTCCTTGGTGCTCTTTTCCGCCAGTTCCGTGTTGAAACCAATGGACTTGCGGTCCAGCCTGGCTTCCACGATCTTCTCCAGGCCGTCAAAAGCGCCTCCGCAGATAAACAGGATATTGGTCGTGTCGATCTGCAGCAATTCCTGATGGGGATGCTTTCGTCCGCCCTGGGGCGGAACACTGGCCACCGTGCCCTCCACAATCTTCAAAAGCGCCTGCTGCACGCCCTCACCGGACACGTCCCTGGTAATGGACACATTTTCACCCTTTTTGGAAATCTTGTCAATCTCGTCAATATAAATAATACCGTATTGCGCGCGTTCAATATCATAATCCGCGGCCTGGATAAGCTTTAACAGGATGTTTTCCACATCCTCACCCACATAACCGGCCTCGGTCAGTGTCGTCGCGTCCGCGATTGCAAATGGAACATTTATGATTTTTGCCAAAGTTTGCGCCAAATAGGTCTTTCCGGAACCAGTGGGGCCCATCAAAAGAATATTGCTCTTCTGCAGCTCCACATCGTCCAGCGTCCTGGGCGCGGTAACTCTCTTATAATGGTTGTAGACGGCCACGGACAAGACCTTTTTGGCTTCCTCCTGCCCGATCACATAGTCGTCCAGAAATTCTTTCAGCTCTTTCGGCGTAAGAAGATTGATATCGGACTTCCGCTCCTCGTCATACAGATCGTCCTCCAGCTCCTCTTCCAGAATATCCGCGCAGATATCCACGCATTCGTCACAAATATAGACGCCGGCCGGTCCCGAAATCAGCTTCCTTACCTGATTTTGTGTCTTGTTACAGAAAGAACATCTGACACCACCAGAAATTTTTGCCATACTTCTAACTCCTTATGCTTGCATTGCGTGAGATGTAATAACTTTATCGATCAGACCGTAAGCGCAGGCTTCCTCCGCGGTCTTCCAGTTGTCGCGTTCCGTGTCCGCGCAGATGGTCTCATAATCCTTGCCTGTATTCTCCGCCAGCATATGATTCAGCTTTTCCTTGGTCTGCAGGATATGCCTGGCCGCGATCTCGATCTCCGTAGCCTGCCCCTGCGTTCCGCCAAGAGGCTGATGAATCATAATCTCCGCGTTGGGAAGGGCAAATCTCTTCCCTTTGGCTCCGCCCGCCAGCAAAAAGGCTCCCATGCTGGCCGCCATACCGATGCACACGGTGGAAACGTCGCACTTGATATAGTGCATAGTGTCATAAATCGCCATGCCCGCGGTCACACTGCCTCCGGGGCTGTTAATATACAAATGAATATCCTTTTCCGGATCCTCTGCCTCCAGGAACAACAGCTGCGCCACCACCAGGCTGGCAGTCACCTCGTTCACTTCTTCTCCCAGGAAGATAATCCGATCCTTTAACAGTCTGGAATAAATGTCGTAGGATCTCTCTCCTCTGCTTGTCTGTTCAATGACATAAGGTACCAAACTCATCCTCGATTCCTCCATTCTTCCATTCAAACCCCTCTTAAGGTCAATTGATTTACTCCGTCTCCACGGCGTTCTCAACCACGAAGGCCAAAGCCTTGTTCACACAGATATCTTCCATCACTTGCTTCTTGCCATTCTCGCCCAGAAGCTCCTTGACCTTATCGGCTTCCATCTTGTAGTTCTCCGCCATCTTGGCAGCTTCCGCCTCGAAATCTTCCTCACTGGCAGTAATCTGCTCCGCCTTTACCACGGCCTCCAGCACCAGACGGGACTGGATCCTGCGCAGGGCCTGGGGCCTCATCTGCTCATGAAGCCTGCTCTCGGTCATGCCTGTGTACTGCAGATACTGCTCCATGGAAATGCCCTGGGTCTCCATCCGGTTTGCAAAATCATCAACCATCTGCCTCTGCTGCGTCTCCAGCATGGCATCGGGAATCTCCATCCGGGCTCCCTCGATGATCGCGCTGATTACGTTATCTTCCTTGGCGTTCTTGGCCTCCTCTTCCTTGCGCTCGGCGATCTTCTTCTTCACATCCTCGCGATACTCGGCCAGAGTTTCAAAAACGGAAACCTCGCTGGCGAACTCGTCATCCAGCTCGGGCAGTTCTTTCTCCTTGATTTCCTTGACGGTGCATTTGAAAACGGCCGCCTTGCCGGCCAGCTCCGCCGCCTGATAATCCTCAGGGAATGTTACGTTTACATCTGTCTCCACGCCGATCTCGGCGCCGATCAACGCCTCCTCAAAACCGGGAATGAACGTGCCGGAGCCGATTGTCAGGGGATAATTCTCACCCTTACCGCCCTCAAAAGCTACGCCGTCCACAAAGCCCTCAAAATCAATCACCGTCATATCGCCGTCCTTGACGGGTCTGTCTTCCACGGTAATGGTTCTGGCGCTGTTCTCTCTCTCTCTGTTCACCTCGGCGTCGATCTCCTCCTCGGTAACCTCCACGTCGGCTTTCTTCACCTCCACGCCCTTGTACTGTCCCAGGGTCACTTCCGGCTTCAGCGCCACTTCCGCCGTAAAGACGAAAGGCTTGCCGGACTCCAGCTGCACCACATTGATCTTCGGGGAAGAAACAATCGTTTCCTCACACTCCTTAAGGGCCTTCTCATACGCGGTCTGAATCAGCTCGTTGGCCGCGTCCTCATAAAACACGCCCTTGCCATACATCTGCTCGATCACCTTACGGGGAGCCTTGCCCTTACGGAAGCCAGGAATGGCAATCTTGCCGCGATTCTTACGATATACATCCTCAATGGCGTTTTCCAATTCTTCGGCGGGCACCTCGATGGTAAGCTTCGCCATGTTCTTTTCAAGCTTTTCTACTTGTAAACTCATTCTTGTATTTCCTCCTTCATTCCTTCTGTGCCTTTTTATAGTAAAAATCCCTTACCCGCGGAAGTCTTTCTCCGAATGGGAGTCTTTTTTCTGGAAAGAAAGACATAATCACAGTCATTATAAGATTATAACACGGGATGGGAAAAAATACAAATGTTTTCTAATAAAAAAGTTCCACCCGGTGGAATTTACTTCTACGGGGTGGAACTTCGTGTTACAAAGCGAAAGCACCAGATCTGTCTTAAATCTGTCACGTTCCGTTCGTGCTGACGTGGAAATCTCCGTCGGATCTTGTCACTTCATAATAAAAGGGGTTTTCACGGGCCCACTCCGGGTCCTGCTCCGCCCTCTCCCGGTACCGCTCGCAGGCCGCCAGGTACCCCGCGTGCAGACATTCCTCCGCCTCCAGGCGGGCCCGCACCGCGTCGGCGAAGTCCTTGTAGTACCCGAGGGTGTAATGCACCTTGCGGAACGTGATCATCGCACGGTAGGAGCCGCTCTTGGTCAGAAACAGCCCCCGGAATCCGGCCTTGTTTTTCTCCGTGTTCTTCTGGGCCCTCACCAGGCGCTCCAGCCAGGTGTCGTCCTGGTAGTGCAGGTGGTCGTGCATCTTTGATCTCACCTCCTGGTTCAGGCAGCCGCAGCTGCGGGTCAGGCCCCGCAGCAGGCTGGCCGCGCTCACCTCCGTCTCTCCGCCGCAGTCGCAGCGGCAATGCCATACCGCCATGTTGCTCTTGGCCGCATTCCTGACCGGGTACTCGGCCACCAGCCTGCCGAAGCGCTGTCCCGTCAGGTCCCGCAGGTTCGGGGAGGGATCGTGCTTCTTGCAGCCGCAGCTCTGGGTCCTGCCCGTTTTCAGGCGCAGGGCGAGTACCTGGCATTCCCTGCCGCAGTCGCAGCGGCAGCGCCAGAGGGTCCGGTTGTTCCGGACGTTTTCCGTCCGTCCAAGCACCGTCAGTCTGCCGAAGCGTTGTCCCGTCAGGTCCTCCGCCTCGCCATGGGGTTTCCTCATCCTGGGCACGCAGCCGCAATTCGCCGCATATCCCCCGGTCAGTTCCCGCCGGATCAGCAGGATCTCGCCGCCGCAGTCGCAGCGGCAGCGCCAGAGGACGCTGCCCGCCCGGCGCTCCCCGGAGTCCCCCAGCACCGTCAGCATTCCGAACCGCTGACCGATCAAATCCGTATTCCCCATTTTTTCCAACCTCCAAACATCGCGGCCTCCAGGCATCGGCGGCGCCCTGCGCACAGGGCGGCGGACAGGCTCATCGCCCGTCCGCCGCCCCTTTATGTCTTGTAACTTATGTCTTGCTGCCTGTATCCTGTTGCTTATGCCTTTCTGTCTGCGCTTTGCCGTTTGTGTCTTTCCGCTTGGGCTTTTCCACTCGCTTTCCTGCCCGCATTACGGCCTCACGTTTCCCTTGTGAAAGACTATTCGTCGCGTCCTCCCTTGTTCTCTGCAGAACGCCTTTTCTCCAGGACCACGGCGGACGCTCCCACGCCAAAGAGCGCGGTCGTCATCATCAGGATCCACAATTCCAGCTCGCTTCCATCGCCTGTTTCAGGTGCCGGGGTGACGGGCGGCGTTTCAGGAGTCGTGGGATTCCCGGGCTCGCCGGGCTTTGTGGGCTCAGTGGGTTCCGTCGGTTCGCTGGGCTCACTGGGCTTTGTAGGCTCAGTAGGTTCCGTCGGTTCACTGGGCTCGGTGGGCTCACTGGGCTTTGTAGACTCAGTGGGTTCCGTCGGCTCGCTGGGTTCCGTCGATTCGGTGGGCTTGGTAGGCTCAGTCGGTTCCGTGGGCTCGGTAGGCTCAGTCGGTTCCGTGGGCTCGGTGGGCTCAGTCGGTTCCGTCGGCTCGGTGGGCTCGGTCGGTTCCGTCGGCTCGCTGGGTTCCTCCGTCTTCTCATTGACGAAGGTCGCCTTGTTGTTTCCTCCGTCCGTGATCATTCCCTCGGCCCCGGTCGCCGTCGTCTTGTAGCCCGACTGGTTCGCCTCCGCCTCCGTCACCTTGTAGGTGACGTTCGCGGGCAGACCTGTCGCCGTCCTGCTCTCCCCGTGCTTCAGGGTAAACTCGGACACGCCTCCCTCGAAGCTCATGTCTCCGTAACTTCCGTTCAACTCCTTGTCTCCAAGCTCCACGCGGAAGTGGAACTCCCTGTCCGTCTCTCCGGCGTTTCCGGCCACCATCTTCAGCACCGTCAGGCTTCCCGTCTCGGGTGTCGGTTTCTCGCCGTCCTTGTGGTTCACAAAGGTCGCCGCGCTTCCGGCCGACGCGCTGATCGTTCCGGCCGTCCCGCTTTCCGTCGTATCGTAACCGTCACGGTTCGCCTCCGTCTCGGTGACCTTGTAAGTCGTTCCCTCGGGCAGACCCGTCGCCGTCCTGCTCTCCCCGTGTTTCAGGGTGAACTCGGACACGCCTCCCTCGAAGCTCATGTCTCCATAGAGTCCGTTCAATTCCTTGTTTCCAAGTTCCACGCGGAAGTGGAACTTCTTGTTTCGGTCGCCGGCGTCCCCGGTCACCATCTTCGTCACGGTCAGGCTTCCCTTCCTGACCTCGTTCACGAACTCGGCCTGGCCCACGACCCTGTCTCCCTGTTTGTACAGGACAGATGCCTGCAGGATCCCGTCGCGGTCCCGGGTGACGGTCACGACCGCCGTGTACACGGTCTCGTCATACACCACGTCCTGGCGCTCCCCCTTGCGCTCCCGGATCTCGTAGGTGTACGTTCCGGGCCGCGTGTAGGTGATGGAGCCGAAGCTCACGTCCCCGTCGGCGTCGTTGGTGGTCACCCTGGCCGACGCGTCGTCGGGCATGGGCGGCGTTGCCAGTGCGTTCGCCAGGTACGGCGTCACGTCCTTGTCCAGGCCCAGCAGTCCGCCCAACAGGGCGCCGCTGGCGGCTCCCCTGCCCGCACGGGCCGCTCTTACGCCGACTGCGCTGCCGCCGGACACGTTCCCGCCGGAGGTTTCATTGTCGGACACTTCGTTTCCGGACACGTCACTGTCGGACACGTCTCCTCCGGACACGTCCGCGGACACGCCGACCAGCTCAAACTCGAACTCTCCTGACGCCAGGTTTCCGCCCACCAGCGTCTTGTGCGCGTTCAGGATGACGTTGGCGTCCGTGGTGAACTCGTTCACGAATTCCATGCCGTCCACGGGCCGGCCGTCTCCCTTGCGGGTCAGGCTCACCTCCGCCGACAGCTCCGCATCCAGCGTCTCGCTCTTGCTCTCGCTCACGGTCACGGTTACCACGTAGACCGTTCCGTCGTACTTCATTCCCGCCACCCTGTCCGCGGGTTCCGGGATCTCTTCCTTTACCTCGTATCGGTACGTGCCGACCTGGCTGTAGGCCGCGTCGTCAAGCACCTTTGCCTCCGCCGTCTTCCCGTCGCGGCTCGCTCCGTGGCTCACCCTCACGGTCCCGGTGACCGGGTCGGCCGTCGGGTTGTCCGTGTAAGGGGTCAGCAGAAACGAGAACTGTCCGGGCTGCAGGGTGTAGCCGCCTCCCAGGCTGTCCACCAGGGTCTTGGTCAGCGCCAGGTCCACGCGGACCGGGGTCTTCAGCGGGTTGTGGAGCACTTCCGTGTACTCGTCCGCGTAGACGGTGAACTCGTTGTCCACGTCCACGACCTTCTCCCTTGCCCTGTTGACCACTTCGCCGTCCTCGGCGGCATCGTCCACCTCGGGAATCTCTCCCGTTCCGTACATCCATTTCTGGTAGGCCTTGTCGTTGACCTCCACCGTCAGCTCCACGAAGCCCGTGGCCCCGGCAGGTCTCTCGTCCAGGGTCCACACCACGGTGCGGCTGGACGCGTCGTAATGGATGGTGAAGTTCTCGCCCGCGGCGTCATCGGTGTCCTTCGCTTTCAGCGTCACGCCGTCGAAGCTCGCGGACACGAAGTCCACTCCCTTGTCCAGGGGATCGTACACGTAGACCTTGCCCCTGGTCAGCCTGCCGCTCACGGGGTCGGCCGCGCTGTTCACCCAGTCGATCCGATAGGTGATCTCGTCCCCTATCTTGACGGCGGGTCCCTTGTGGCCGTCCTCCACGGACTCCAGGTCGCCGCTCACGTCGTTGCCGTTCACCTTTGTCTCGGTCTTGGAGGGGCCGGTGGGATTCGGGATGACTTCCGTCAACACCTCCACGTCGTTCCCCACGACCACGCCGGCCTGGTTCTCCACGCCGCCCTTGGCCTCCGCCTTTTCGTTGACCCTCACGGTCAGGTGTACCGTTCCTTTCGCTTGGCCAGGCTGTTCGCCCAGGCTCCAGACAACCTTGTGGTTGTCCTTGTCATAGGCGCCGTTCTCTCCCTCGCCGACGGACACGAAGTCCACGCCCGCGTCAAGGGGATCTATGATGGTCACCGCGGCTTTCTCGTCATGACCGTTGGTCCAGTGGATCTCGTAGGTGATCTCCTGACCCGCCTCGACGATCTGGCCCGCCCCGGGATCCGTCTCCGTCTTCTCGGGCACGGGGTTTTCCACCTCGTTGGTGTAGACCGAATGGTTTGCCACGGACACCTGGGCGCGGTTTACCACCTCGTGGTCCTTGCCGTTTCCGGGGCCGTTTTCATAGGTCCAGGTCTGGACCGCGTTTTCATTGACCCTGACCGTCAACTCCACGTCGCCGGCAAAGTCAGGCTCGGTGTTCGCCAGGGCCCGGGCGGTAAAGGTCCAGGTCACCGTATGGCTTTCCTTGTCATACACGATGCTAATCTTTATCTGTCCGTTCCCGTCGGCCTCCACGAAAGCGTCTCCCGTGTCGCTTCCAATGCCCACGCTGTCAATCCGCGTGCTTCCCCCGTCGGCCGCAGCGGCAAGCGTCACGCCGTCAAAGGACGCGGACACGAAGTCCACACCTTTATCCAGGGGGTCGGTAATGACCACGAGCGCTTTTTCGTCATGAGGATTCTCCCAGTGTACCTTGTAGGTGATCTGATCGCCCACGCCCACCAGGACTCCCTCGCCGGGCTCGCTCTCCGTCTTCTCGGGAACGTGGTTCTCCACGGTGTTGGTGTACTTGGAAACGTTGTTCACCTCCACCCTGGCACGGTTCTTCACCGCGTGGTCGGTTCCCTCTCCCAGCACGGGCTCATCGCCGTCCCCGTAGCCGTAGTTCTTGTACGCGTTCTCGTTCACGGAGACGATCAATACCACTTTTCCGGCAGCGCCCGGGTTCTTCTTGCCAAGGTTCCAGGTCACGCAGTCCACGCCGGTCTCGGTGTTCGTCGTGCATACGCCCCCGTCGGAAGCGGACACGAACGTCACGCCGCCGTCCAGGTAATCGTACACTTTCACCTCGGCCGCCTCGTCTTCCTCGTTCTTCCAGTAGATCTCGTAGGTAATCCGGTCGCCAATTCCCACGAGGACGTCCTGTCCGGGATCGATCTCCTTTTTCTCGGGGATCGGGTTCTCCACCACGTCGGTGTAGGCGGAGTTGCCCGCCACCGTCACCAGGGCGCGGTTCAGCACCTTGTAGTCGTCCTCCCTGTCGGGCTTGTAGCTTCCGCCAGGTTTCAACGTGTCCGTCTCATTGTCATAATCCCAGGCCTTGACCGCGTTGTCATTGACCCTGACCGTCAGGCCCACGTCGTCGCCGCTGTTGGCAGCGCCATCAAAGCTCCATTTGATCTCGTGGGTCTTCTCGTTGTATGTGATCGTAACCTCCCCAGCCACGGAATCCTTTCCACTGTCTCCCGTTATGGAGGCGGTCCGCTCTCCCGGCTGGTGGATGGTGTCCCCTGCCAGTTTCTCCGCTTCCAGGGTCAGGTTTCCAAAGGAGGCGGACACGAAGTCCACGCCCTTGTCCAAGGGGTCAACGATGGTCACCGCGGCCTGGTCGTCCCTGGTGTTCTCCCAATGCACTCTGTAGGTGATCGGATCGCCAACGCCCACCAGCTTGCCGTCCCCGGGCGTCGTCTCCGTCTTCTCGGGGATGGGGTTCTCCACGATGTTGGTGTACTTGGAATCGTTCCCCACTTCCACCTTGGCCCGGTTCTGGACCTTGTGATCCTCGGTGGTATCAGAGACATCCGGGGCATCCGGATCCTGACCCGGTTCCGGGTTCTCGCGGTAACTCCATGTCTTCACGGCCTTGTCATTGACCTTGACCGTGAGCGTCACGACGCCGGAGGCGCCGGGATCTTGATTTCCCAGGTTCCAGATAACAGTCGCCCTGTCTTCCTGGTTTTCTTCTTTCAAAACCTTGTACTGGATCGTGATGCCGTTCTCCGTAACCTGCACGTCGTCCGTGCCGTTCGCTTCCAGGGTCACGGCATCCGTTCCCTCGCCGAAGCTGGCGGACACGAAGTCCACGCCCTTGTCAAGGTAGTCGGTCACCACGACCTTGGCGGTTTCCGTCTTGTCGTTCACCCAGCGCACCTTGTACACGATCTCGTCGCCGGGCTTCACCTGCTGGTCCTCGCCAGGGGTTTCCTCTGCCTTCTGGGTCTTCGGCAGGGTCTGATTGGTGTATTGGACCTCCACCACAGCATCTTCTATTGAAATCTCGCCGGTTACGGTATCAGTTTCACCCTTGGAAACAGAGTCCACAACGACCTTGGGCAGGTATCCGTCCGTCGTTTCCTCTTTTACCGTGTATTGCGTGTCAAGAGGCAGACCTGTCAGCTGCACATAGTCGCCATTCTTCAGCTTCACGGAAAGGGTTCCGTTGGAAATGGTCCCTTTGGTAAAGCCGCTGGTAACGGTCGACGGTGTTTGTGCAGGATCGTTCTCCCTAAAGATCGTATAGGCATAGGTACCGACCAGAGGGTCCTTGTTGACATCCCACAGCGTGATCGTGAAATCGAATTCCGCCTTGGAATCCACGGTTCCTCCCTCCAAGGGGATAACAGTCTTCTGAACTATGAGATCCCCCTTCAGCAAAGGATTGTGGATCGTTTCCGTGTAATCGGTTCTTACGTTCGCACTATGGTCCACATCGACCACTTCAACCTTTGCACGGTTTTCAACCTGCAGGTCCGTTTCATCATCCTTTTCATCAGTTTCAATTCCAGTCGAATACTGCCACTTCTTATAAGCGTTTCCGTTGACCTTGACTTTCAGTTCCACGTTTCCGGCCGATTCAGGCGGACGGTTATTTAAGGTCCAAGTCACGGTGTGCTCGTCGTAGGAAATGGTAACTTCTCCATTAGTGCTGGTGATGGAACCCTTGCCATTTGACACGTTACTCGCATCCAAGGTCACCTTATTGGCCCCTTCACCAAAACTTGCGGATACAAAGTCCACACCCTTGTCAAGAGGGTCCGTAATGGTGACGTTGCCGGGTACCAGTTTCCCATCATAGAAAGCGTTGTTCACCCAGTCGATCCGGTAGGTAATTTCGTCCCCTATCTTGACGGCGGGTCCCTTGTGGCCGTCCTTCACGGGCTCCAGGTCGCCGCTCACGTCGTTGTCGTTCACCTCTGTCTCGGTCTTGTGGGGGCCAGTGGGGTTCGGGATGAACTCCGTTTTCACTTCCGCATCGTTGCCCACCTTTACGCTCGCCTGGTTCTTGACATTGCCCTGGGTCCTCGCGGTATCGTTTACCTTTACCTTCAGGGTGACTTCTCCACTGGCATGGGCGGGCTGAGAGGCAAGTGTCCAGGTAACCGTGCGGGTGTCAGCGTCGTAGCTGCCGCCATGGTCAGCGCTGACAAAGTCCACGCCCTTATCAAGGGTGTCCGTGATGGTCACGTCGGCCGGCTCGTCATGGCCGTTGGTCCAATGGACCTTATAGGTGATCTCGTCGCCCACGTTCACGATCTCGCCCGCGCCGGGTGTCGTTTCCTCTTTTTCGGGGATCGGGTTCTCCACCTTGGCCGTGTAAGACGGATCATGATCGCCAACCGTCACGCTCGCCATGTTTACCACCTCATAATCCTTGGCGTCGTCATTGACAGTGGGGTGTTCATAATCCTTGTCGTTATATTGCCAGGACTTGACCGCTTTCTCGTTGACCTCTACCGTAAGGGTCACGTCCCCACAGTCCTTGGGAGCCTGATTATCAAACGTCCAGGTTACGGTATGCGTATCTGCGTTGTAGATTCCTGCGGGGTATGATGACTTGTACGTAAGTCCCTTGTCCAGCTTGTCGGTTACAACCACCGTCGCCGTCTCGTTCCAGTTGTTGACCCAGTGGATCTTGTAGGTGATCTCCTCGCCCACGCCCACCATCTCGCCGTCCCCGGGCGTGGTCTCGGTCTTCTCGTTCCCGGGAACCTCCTCGTTCGTAAAGGTCAGCGTGTACTCTTCCCTTTCCTCTTTGACGTTCCCGGTCACCCCGTAGTAATATTCCTTTTTCGTGGGGTCACTGGAGGGTGAACCCGCCGGGTCGGTGGAAACGATGTACCCCTGCTTCGTGATCTCCTTGACCGTGTAGGACACTCCCACGGGCAGACCCTTGACCGTAAGCTTGTCACCGTCCCTCAACTTAAACTCAAGACGTCCGTCGACAATCTGCAGCCCCGCCGCATCTCCATTCTTCTTGTCGATGACGACGACGTCCTGATTGATCCGCTCCTTTTCCTCGAACTCAATGATGAAGCCAAACTCCCCGGCCAGAGTCGCGTTGCCCGTCACCTTCTTTTCCACGGCCAGGCTGCCGGTGGGCGTGGGATTCTCGATGATATTGGTCTGCGCGGATTTCTCTCCGACCTGGACGGTCGCCTGGTTGTCCACGATCTTGTCGTCCGACAGGGCCTTGGCCGTCACTCTGACGAGCAGTGTCACGTCCCCATCCGCTCCGGCGGGAACGCCGACATCGTTCGTCCCGATTGTCCAGGTGACCGTCGAAATTCCTTTCGCATCCGTCGTGCAGGAAACACTCACGGGAACGTTGGGAACACTCGTCCCGTCGGCGCCCTGGATGGCAGCGGTTCCGCTCTTGGTATCCGTTCCGCCTGTAGGGTCGGTCAACTCTATCCCCTCATAGGAGGCGCTTACGAACTCCACCCCCGGATCCAATTCGTCAGTCACTTGCACGACCGCCGCGGCTTTCAGCCCGTTCTTCCAGCGAACCTTATAAGTGATCACGTCGCCCACGTAAACCTTGGGACCTGTCAGCGTGTTGTCACTGCCTTCCTTGGGAACTAGGTCTGAATCGCCAACAGGAGAAGGATTGCCATCGGTCCTGGTGATGTTTGTCTCCGTCTTCTCTGTGACCGGGTTCTCCACCTGTTCTGTCAGCCTGAAAGAATCATTCCCAACTTTCACACGAGCCTTGTTCAGGACCTCATAATCAGGAGTTGTTCCTGCTGGTCCAAAACCATCCGCAGTATCGTTGTAGTCATAATCAATTTTAGCGTTCAAATTTACTTTTACTTTCAGACCTACAAAGCCTGTGGCATTGGGATTCTGCATTCCCAAATCCCATACTACAGTGTGGGCAGGAATTTCTGTTATTCCCATAGAAGAAAACAAAGAGTCCAGAGGAGATTTGGAAGTATCATCCTCCTTATCTTTATAATAAGTTGCTGTAATTCCACTTGTGAGTTCCCCACCACCTCCAGATATTTGATAGGCCTTGGCAGTACCCGGTACATAGTCCACACCAGGATCCAGTGTATCCATTACAATGACATGAGCTGGTTCAGCCGTATAATTACTCCAACTAATCTCATAAGAAATCTCACTGCCAATGGTGACAAGTTCCCCATCACCGGGTGTAAGCTCTTTCTTATGAATGTCGAGTTTTTTATTGGTATATTTTACCGTTTCCGTCTCTTCATCTTTTGTAATATCTCCACTTACTTTATATTTTTGGGGATCTGAAAGCTCATTTTTAGAAACTACCGTACCCACAGCAGCAGATGTAAAATAATCATTCTCCAAAGTTTCGGTAATATAATATTTTACTCCGACAGGAAGATCCTTAATTTGCAGAGTTTGGTTATGTTTCAGTTTAACTGTAGCTTTTCCATGATTGAATGTTATCTCTCCAACACCATTTTTCAAAACAAAACCATACTTATCCCCCGTGTCATCTGTGTCATCTGACTTTTTCTCAGATCCATCATCCCACAACACAACAGGATAAGTTCCACTCAAAGGGGCATCTTTTTCATCATGAAGTTCAATGTCAAAATCCCACAGTTTTACTTTGTCACCATTCTCACCAGTAACTTCTTTGGACAAGTCAAGCTCAACGGTCTCAAATGTGTTCGTACAAGTGAATTGAATTTCTCCGATATTATCAGGTGAACTCCCCACATTAAAAGATCCACCATTAAGTTCATAACCATTTTCGTCCAAAACTGTATACGTGGTCTCCGATGTTGTGGCCCCTCCCTTATCGGTTTCCGTTAAATCAAACTTATAATCACATTCATTCTCAAAAATGTTCTCGTTTACATCACTTCCCTTTTTTCGAAAATTAGTAAATCGTATCCCTTCGTTTGCTTTCAATTCGAAAGTATAGCTGATTTTTGAATAATAAGCCCCCTCTTCTCCTTCTATTGTTCGGACAAATTGTGCTGGCGACCCTGAACCTAATTGTGTTCCATCACTCCCCAACATATAGTACTTAATGTCAAACTGGTCTCCTTCTGGAAAACCATTTGATTCAGCTTCCGATTTAGTAAAATAACTAGAGTCTTTCGTAATACTAAACACAAATTTAAACGTTTTCTTTTCCTTGCCCTCATCAGAAAGTCCCACAACTTCCTTTTTTATGGTAACTTTCAAATCCCCGGCAATAACAGTACCATTTACCATCACTCCGCCGCCGGCATAGAGTGCAGACTTCGTATGGTTGCCAATAATGCGAACCTCATACTCATCCGTCTCATCATTGGCCGCGGACATCGTCATAATTCCAGCATTATTCAGATTTGCCTTAAAGCCCACCGGCTCAAGGTCTTTTTCTCCGGTGTAGCCACCGTCCAGGGCAGACATCGTGGCAATCCCGTTACGAATGTTCGTCCAGTCATATTCGCCGGTACGCGCTTCTTCTCCGCTTAAGTTCGTCCAGTTGTATTCCCGGCCGTCCGGGGTCGTGTCGCTGATATAGAGTTTGGCAGGCGTCTCATGCGTGATAACCGGGAAATCATAAGGCACAGCCAAAATGTCCATGGTATTGCCGTCGCCATTGCCATAAATCGTCGCCCCGTGTTCAGGGTACAAATAAACCTGGGCATTAGGGCACAGACCGATACCGCTGCCGACCACATTGTTTTCATAACCATCTTCCACATAGTTTTCGGTAACAAGCGCATCATACATATGGCAAACGATGTTCTCGCCGATATAGATACCGCCGGTATTGTAGTGCTTCGTGGGTTCCAAGTCAGAAGCCGTATAACGTGAAAAATCTGCGTTACAAACGTTGTCCAGGATGTCACAAGACAAAAGCTGTACCGTACCCGGACGTTCTGTGTTGTTCCGGCGAACAGAAAACGCACCCGCATTTACATCAGCGGAGTTTCCCTGGAACAAGGACTTGCCCGTAACCGTCACCGTGGCATCCGCAATGTACGCCATAAATCCACCGCCGGACTCGCCGGTAGTGTTGCCGACGAAGCTGCTGCCGTCAACCGTAAAGTCACAATTTTCAAAGGTACCATAAATCGCACCGCCGGAACTCAATGCTTTATTATTCGTAAAGGCGCTTCCTTCTACCGTGAAGTTCGTTCCCTCACGAAAATGACCGCCAAACACGCCGCCATACGTTCCGCTCTCATTCTCCTCAAAGGTACAGTCTTTAATGAGAAAATCGTTGTACTGCTGGATGGTCTGCCAGAACACACCGCCGCCCTGGTCAGCTTTGTTCTTTTTGAACGTGGAATTTTCCAGCGTGAATTTTACATAAGAAGACTTGTTGTACAACGCGCCGCCCCATACGGAATGGTTTCCTGTAAACGTCACGTTTTCTATCTGTCCCGTAAGACCGTTGTTGTTCACAACATATACGCAGGAACCTCTTTGCGAAACATTGTTTTCAAACTTCACGCCGTCATGGATAAGGATGACGGAAGTCTCAGAGTTAACCGGTTCATAATATCTATCTACATAAATACCGCCCGATTCTTTGGATTCATTGTCAGAGAAAACAACGTTCCCGCTGATATCGATCCTGCTGCACAAGGCATTAGAACAAACCACAGAGCCATTACCGGTAGCTTGATTCCCGGTAAATGTTCCGGCAGTCATTGTAAAATCGGCCGTTCCCGCATCAATACCGAAATAGACCGCGCCGCCGTCTCCCTGCTCGGCACTGTTGTCAGAAAATTTTGTCCCTTGAATCGTCACGCGATTGCTGCTGCCGCCGTCCAGGCAAAGCGCGCCGCCGGTGGCAGGAATGCCCGCTGCCGACACAGCCTTGTTTTCCAAGAACGTACCGCCGTTCAGCTTTATATCGCCAGATTCCCAGGCATAAACCGCGCCGCCGCTCAGTGCGGTATTCCCGCTGATCTCGCCGGCGGTCATCGTGAAATGGGATCCATTTACCATCAGGACAGCGCCGCCCAGACCTTGCTTGCTCCCAAAGTCTTTGCTGAACACGTATCTTGTAGTATCATTGGTCCAAATTCCGTTTGCCGGATAATCCTTTGTACCGGCCTGACCATCGGCTATATTATTCTGAATCACGCCGCCGTTCACGTTGATAGCCGCGCCGTCCAGATACACCGCGCCGTAAGCGGTATTGTTTTTCAACACCGCGCCCGCACCCAGCGTAAGGGTCGCGCCGCCGTCCGCCAGGACGGTCCGGCCCTGGGTATTATTCGTCGCGTCGACCACCACATTTTCCAGCGTCAGCGCGCTGCCGCCGGACAGCACCAGCATATTTGCACCAGCGCCGGATTTCGACATGGTGCAAGCAGTTCCCCCATAGGATGTAATCGTCACTGCCTGTCCATTTGTAAAAGCGACCTGATTTACGGTTACATGATCCGTCAGACAGATCATTCCGCCATCCGTCAGGTTTGCCGCCGCTTCCTCCACGGTCGCGTAAGATTCCGCGTTCTTCTCTCCCTCAGGAAGACTGGGAACATATACCGTTTTCTCGGAGCCGGTCGTCTGTGCCGCCTGTCCGGCGAAAGAAGCGCCGGGTAAGAAGAATGTTCCGAGCGCCACGACCAGCACCAGGAACGCCAGAAAACCTGTTTTCTTTAAATGATTCATATTTTCCTCCTTAAAGCTTTAAATACGGAACCTTAACACGTCCCGACAAACATTTCATTGGATGATCAAAATTCTTCTCTTTTTAGGCGCTTCGAATCCCTTTCATTTTTCCCTCCACAAAATCAAATCCAAAACATACTCCTACAACTTACTGTTTTTTTTCGCAGAGTTGGCTACTCTACGATAAATTCTTGTAAAACAGCATAAAATGCTTTATTCCCGGCATTTTTAAAATGGTCTGACTAGAGAAACTGACTGCGAAAAGGAGCCGGAATTTTCCTTAAAAAAACTTTGAAACTGGCTTAAACAGGGGGATAAATGGACAAGGCGTTTGACGGCGTAATTGACACCTATTAGATTTTTTTTCCTAAAAAAGAGTAAAAAAACGGAGACAAAAGAACCGTCCGCGAAAATAGGGACGGGTAAATAGAGGGCTGATATTTATTGTATTTCACGTTTTTTCAAAAAATAGAGAAAAATTTTACTATCCTACTTGAATTTATATCTTTTTTGCGATAAAATAATGCAACATAATGATGGGAAATTTTTCGTAGAGTAGCCAACCCTACGATTTTTTTGTCGAAAAATTGCGGAAAAACATCTTCAACGGCAACTATAATTTCAAATCAAAGAAACCCATACAATAATAAGCTGTGCGAAAGTCCGCAGTTGTCACTTGAAGTCAGGACATATGATCAAACCTACCCAACGGCCAGGAAATAGTCCTTGATTTACGCAATTCCCTGCTATATAATGAATTCAAGCCACATAGACGGACTCTACGAAGCGGTTTTTCCGCTCTTCCCTTATGCGTCCCTTAAGTTATGAGGAACATGGAAGATGCGAAAGAATTCAAAGAAAACCGACTCCTGCAAAAGAGAAAAACCTGCGGATAAAAACGATAAGGGAAGACATACTTCAGATAAGAATATCATAACAAAAGGTACTGCGGATGGCGGTGCGGGGACTCAGGGTGCCGGCGTTAAGGATGAAAGTTCTGGCGTTAAGGACGCAGCGGGGACCTGGAGTACCGTCGCCCAGGATGAAAACTCCATTACTAAGGACGCGGCCAGAGCCCGGGACGGCTACTCCCCCGAGGTACACGCCCGGGACGCCAAGCCGCACCATTTTCCGCAACAAGAAGCTCACCTGACAGTTCCTGCGGGACTACACCGGCCTCGCCATCTTTTCCGACCTGCAGCCGGAGGACATCGAGGACGTGACGGAACGCTACAAGGCTTTCCTGGGCGTCCAGTTCGAGGCGGACACCGTCAAGAAAGTGCGGATCCGGGGCAGGGAGGGTGAACGGGAGGTTTTCGTGCTCCCACTGGTGGAACACAAGACGGACGTGGACTACGACGTGGCCATGCAGCTGCTCCGCTACATGGCGGTGATCTGGTACGACTGCAAGAGGCAGCAGGAGGGCCTGAAAGAGGGCTCCAGCAGCTTGAAAGGTTTCTACTACCCTCCCATCATTCCCATCGTGTACTACGAGGGACGGGAGAACGAGATGTCCCTGGTGATGATGATCAACCGGATTCAGAGCCCGGAGGACTTTTCGGAACTGCTGGACACCTCCAGGGAATACGTGGACGAGATCTACAACGGCTCGCCCGCGGACATCCGTGCGATCTACCAGGACATCCTGTGGTCCCTGTTACGGAAGATGAACGTGCCGGTGGAAGAATCGGACCGAAAGCTGGAGGAAGCAGACGGGCGACTAAACACAATTTTCCGTCAGCTCATTTCCATATGCCAAAGCAAGAATCTGTCCCAGGACGGGACCCTTGCGTGTTTGCAGGAACAGTACGGCCTGAATGAAGCGGAGGCCATTTCCGCGATTGAACAGTTTTGGCAGCGCAAGCAGCACAAATAAGCATCACAAAAAACCAATACAAAGAACCAACACAAAGAACTATAATTGTATCAATGCATAACGGGAAACAGGAAGCCATCAATGTGGCATACTACACGCCGTGAGGCGGATGAGAAAGAGGCTGTCTATTCTTGACGGCTTCTTTTTTGAGCAGCTCAAATAACGCGCATAAACATCAAATACAAAAGCTTTCAGTAGTTCCTGCTCACAAAATCAACCTCGGGAACCCCTTCATCGGCGTTGAGCTTCAAGGCCAGGAAAAAGAAATAGCCGGAGAGGAGATTGGAAAGATCCAAAAGAAGCGGGTCCGCGGCATGACCCTGATGAACATGGCGATAGATCAGGCGTACAAGCTCCTTGCTTCTGACGCGGAGAATATGAGCAAGACAGGCGGTTTCACATCCCTGTGTCATCACGAAACGATATTTCCGGTCCCCCGCTTCACAGCGGATTCGCTCGAGAGCGGCGAGGAGCCGGTCCTTTTCCGCCGCCGTCACTTTCAGGCCCGTTCTCAGGGCAGGATTCATATGATAAACAAGCTCGCAGATCCAGAGAAGTTCCTCCCGCAGATCCCCGTCCGTTACTTTGGAACGCAGAAGCCCGACGACGCTTGCCATGCCGTCAGTCATCAGTTCAAAATCACACCGCAGGTCGTCCGGCCCGTCGCTTAAAAACGGATACGCCTCATAGGGGCTTCTATAAATTTTATCTGTCATATTCCATTATCCTCCCAGGCTTTCCCAGCGTTTTCGGCTTCTCCGCATATAGGCCGGCACATCCATGCCGAAAACGCCGTTTAAGATCGCCGGATCGAGTTCCTCCTTTTTTCCAAAAAAAACAGAGTGTCCCTGATTCAGCAAAAGCACCATGTCCGCAAAATCCATCGCCAGGTCCAGGTCATGAAACACGCCGACGGCGGCACGGCGCGGCTCCGCCGTCCAATCCTTGAGTTCCGACACCAGCTCCGCCTGGTACCTAAGATCCAAATGGTTCGTGGGCTCGTCCAACAGGATGACCTTGGGCGTTTGCGCAAAGGTCCGGGCCAGAAGCACCCTCTGAAGCTGGCCTCCGGAAAGCTCCGTGATCGGCCGCTCACGTTCCTCCCACAGCCCAAGACGCTTAAGGCAGGCCTCCGCGATCCTGCGGTCGTTTTGCGACGGAGCGGAAAAAAATCCCGGCTTCCGATGCGCATATCGTCCCATCAATACCGTTTCCAACACGCTGTAGGCAAAGGACGCGGTTCCCATCTGGGGAAGTTCGGCGAGATTTCTCCCCCTTTCCCGGGCGGACATGGAGGAAAGCGGCACCCCGTCCAGGGTAACCGTCCCCGCAGACGGCAAAAATCCCATGATTCCACGCAGAAGCGTGGTTTTTCCGCAGCCGTTGGGTCCCAATATTGCCAGGCGGCCTCCCTCCGGTACCGCGAAAGTTATTTGATTCACCACATTCTCCCTGCCATAACCGCAGGAAAGATTTTCCACGCTCAGCATCCTGTCACCTCCCGCGTTTTGAAAAGAAGATCCACAAAAAGAACGGAGCGCCGATGATCGCCGTGATCGCGCCGATGGGGATTTCCCGGGGGACGATCAGCGTTCTGGCCGCCAAATCGCACAGGACCATGAAGCTCCCGCCCAAAATCGCCCCGGCGGGCAAAATGTGCCGATGGGAAGCGCCAAAAAGGCGGCGGGCCACATGAGGGGCGATCAAATCCACGAAACCGATAATTCCCGAGAACGCCACCGCAGCCCCGGTGAGAACGGCCACCAAACCGATGAGGATGCGCCTGCTCCTTTTCGGGTCCGCCCCCATGGCCTGTGCCTGTTCCTCTCCAAAGGTGAGCAGGTCCAGCTCCCTCGACAAAAACAGAAACAACGCAAAGCAAACCAGGAAGACCGGCGCCAGCACCGCGGGAGCGCGCCATCCCCTGGAGGCAAAGCTTCCCATCTGCCAGAGGCCGATACGTTGGGCGTACTCCGGCGACATGGCGGCCATCAGGTCCATGACGGCGGAGAAAAAAAGGGACATCACCATGCCGGTGAGTACCACGGTTACATTAGACATACGCCGGTCCAGGGCCCGTGACACGGCCAGAACGAGTATCACGGTGAACACTCCTCCCGCGAAACCGGAAACCGGCAGAAGCACCGCTCCAAAAGCTCCGGCGGATGCCCCGGTAACCAGCACCGCCGTGGCGCCCAGCCCGGCCCCGGCGGAAACTCCCAGGCCAAAAGGCGAGGCCAACGGGTTTTCCAGCACGGACTGCATCACGGTGCCGCCCACGGAAAGCGCCGCCCCGGTCAAAAACGCAAGAAATACCCGAGGGAGGCGCAGATTCAGGACCAGCATACGCGTATTCTCCTCCCCCGCCCCCAGGAGGGCGGAGAGGATTTTGGGCGGCGATATGTAGACACTTCCCGCGCCGACTCCAAGAAGCACGGCGACAAGGGCAAACACGGCCAGCAGAAAAAATTTACCTTTTCCCTTACTCATTATAATACTCCGGATATACGGCGGCGGCGATCTGCTCCATGGCTTTCACCACGTTTTGATTGGGCAGGGACGACGCCATATTATCGATATAGAATACCTCCCCGTTTTTAACGGCGGGCACCTCCTCCCAGCCGGGACGGGACAGGATTTCCTGCACAGGGTCCTCGATATAGTTCACATTCGTAAGAATAACATCCGGCTCGGCAGCGACCACGGTCTCTTCGGCAACGCTAAGCCAGCCTTCCTCGGAAGCCAAAATATTCTCGGCGCCGATCAGTTCGATCAGCTCGTCAAGGAAAACGCCTGATCCAAAGCTATACATATAAGGGGCGGCGGAAATTTCAAAATAGACCTTTTTCTTCTCCGTTATCGTCCGACCGATAGCGGAAAGCCGGTCGATCTGGGCCTGCATATCGTCTATCAGCTTCTGACCCGCATCCTCTTCGCCAAGCAAGTCCGCGACAAAAGCAATATCGCTCTGAATATCGGCAATGCTGTCGCTGGTCGGCACGCACGCCACGCACACGCCGAGATCGATGAGCGGCTGATAAGGAGTTTCCTGATCATAGAGAGACATATTCGTCACCAACAGCACATCCGGCTTCAAAGCCACAAGCTGCTCCATGTCCGGCGAAACCAGATCCAGAACCAGGGCGTCCTCCGCCAGACCGGGAAGCCCGACACTTGAAGTGTCATACGCCACGATCTCATCTCCATGCCCCAGGCCCACTACGATTTCCGCCAGTGAAGGGGCGAGGACCGCAATAGAGTCTATTTCGGCAGGAACGCTGATCTCGGTTCCGGCGGGATCAGTGAGTGTGCGGGGAGCGGAGTCTGATGAACTTCCGCCGCACGCAGTGATGCTGATTGCCAAAACAACGGCAAAGAGCAGGAGCAAGCCTTTTGTTTTTGTTTCTCTTTTTGTTTTCATATGATTACCATACCTTTCTTCCGACAAAACGAACACCCCTCCAAGATGAAGGGGTGTTTTTGCCATCAGAAACCAAACCGCGTAAAAAACTGCGCGGCGGCACAAAAACAGACATGGGCTTATTCATCGTAAGCTCATGCAAGACAGACTCAGCGATCTGGCTGAACGCGCGCGACATCCTTACAAGGATGTCCAAAAGCGCATATCACAGTGGCGGGACCGTGCGGGATTCTCACCCGGCTTCTCTGAATAACAGTCTGACCCTTAATTTTGGAAAGTATTCTGTTTTTCGGATTCATTTCCCCTTTTGGGGTAAACAAAGTATAGCAGAGACTCGTACCTCTGTCAAGCACAGTCGTATATTTCCAAAACCATCAGACCCCGTTGCTTTTCATATGGTAACCAGATGACTTCCGATTGATTTTTATTTATCCACACCCAAAAAGATCTCAGCTAAATCATCTTCATCAGGATTGCCTGATCTTCCTTGCTTATCTTCAAACCCTTCATGGCTTCTTCTTTGTTCAAATGAAAAGCCTCCATGGCATTCTGGATGGCTTCACTTAATGCCTCCAGACGGCCCTCTTGTCGACCCTCCTGCCTACCTTCCAGTCTGCCTTCCCGCTTTCCTTCCAATCTTGCTTTTTCTTTCATTTCACGTTCCGCTTTGCACATATTAACCACCTTTGCGTCATCCTCAATTTCAATCTCTGTCCTCGCACACGCTTTTATCACCCTCGCGGCTTCCACATCCAAGGCCTCCAGGCCCCGCTCCTTTAAGAGGAACTCATCCAATTCCTCACCGTTATCGGAGTATTTTATGAACCCCAAAACGGACCTTAGGTTTGAACGAAGCTTGTTAAGATCTCCCGCTTCCATGGCTGCCGGTTCAATCAGATTGAGCCGATAGTCTGCCGCATACTTCAGGATCTCCGGATCCTGCAGGGACATCATCTCATGCAGGGTCTTCGGTCCATCCCAGTTCTTCGGACTAAACAGGATGACCAGCGTTATCACCGGCGTCAACCGATCCTCCCGATAGAACCCGGAAAGAAATTCTCCGGTCTCATGCCCTTTCCAGTCCTTTTCCTCCCGGTGCCGGAGCGCCGTCTTCCTCACCTGCTCTGAATATTGCAGGAAGTCATACAGGCCCACTTTTACTGGCTCCGCGAACCTTACCCCCGATTCGTTTTCCACGCCCAGGACAAGGTAGGTCGCCTTGTCATCCGCCATGAAAGTCGCCGCTTTCAGCAGGTCCCTGAACTTCTGGACTGCAACTTCGTCGTCGCCGCCAAAGGGAACCGCTATCTCTTCCGTATCTAACTCACGCAGGCTTTCCGGTTGGATCACCTGCTCTCCGCCGTAAATAAAATAGTTGAAGGCATCAGCAAAAACCGAGCTATTCCTCATGTAATCTTTTGTAATGGTGTCAATCTTTCCCAATGTCCATCATCTCCTATTCCGTGCAATTTTCAAGGTGCCGTTTATGGTATGTATCCGCGGAAAAGGGAACGGCAGAATCATCGGAGATTTGCTGCCGGATTCCTTTCGCGCAGTTTCATTATACCCAAATCTACAATTAAAATCAATAGATTCGTATACTTTTCCATATAAAACCGTAACAGTTCAGCCGCGCCATTCGCAAAGCCGCGGAATGAGAAGGAACACTGGAAGCAAAAACCTTGGAATACCTGGAAATATTTTTTTATTTTCAGCAATCTGCACAATGAAAAATCAATCGTAAGTCATCTGGCTACCGTGTGAAAAGTAACCCCTGCCGGCATTTCTCGCTACAACCCCTCATTCACCAGGATCTGGGCCCGGTTCTGGATAAGGGGCAGTACCTCGTCCAGGGTCTTGTCCCCGGACAAGTAGGAACCCATCTCCTCCAGGATGATGTCGATGATCCCGCTCCGAGCTCCTCCCTCCACGCTGTAGTGCATATGTTCCATCATCTCCAGTACTCCGTCCACCTGCTCCTGGGTCGTCTCTATCTCCTGCCATTCCCCGTACACATATACAAACCAGGTCCCTTTCGCCACATACTCCTCCTCCAGCTGCTCCAGCTGGTCCAGACGGCTCGGGAAATCGTATACCTCCGCGTTTGTCAGAAAGTATTCCAGGAACTCCCAGGCCCCCTCCTTGTGAGAGGAACGGGACACGATCCCGATCAGGTCCATTGGTTCCATGTGGTAGCTCACCTCCCCGTCCGCCGACGGGTAGCCGACCGGCACCAGGCCGTAGGTCTCTGGCACGATCCAGGTCTCAAAGCTTGAGAACCAGTCATCCTCCAGAAGCAGCTGCTCCGAGAGTGGCCAGCCGTATTCCCAAAGAGAGTCCTCGTAATTCTCCCTTTCCCAGGAATAAACCCCCCTACAGTTTCGTCCCATCCACTCCATCAGTTCCCGGAACTCCCCGCTCTCGAACCGGCACTCCCCGCTCTCCCAGTCCACGTAACGCTCCAAGATGTAATCATAGGCAAGCCGCAGCAAGCTTTGAAGGGTCCTGTTGTCAATCACCCTGCAGTCCGGGTATTCTTCCGTCAGTTCCATCAGGTCCTCCATGGTGTACCCGGGCGTCTCCCACACCTGGGACGCGCGGCCAGAATACAGTTCGATTGAAAACTGCGTGGGGATGCTCACCAGCATGCCGTCAATGGTGAACTCCCCGATAACACTCTCCAGGTAGTCCTCCTCGTGTACCTTGTCGCTCTCCTCCAGGTAGGGGTTCAGATCCTCCAGGACCTGCTTATCCGTGTAGGTTAAAAGGTCCAGCTTGGTCAGATCCAGGAGGTCCGGCGGTCTGCTGGACACCAGGCTGGCGTTCAGGCGCGTCTCCACCTCGTTCACGGTATAAAGCCGGAGCGTGACGTGGTACCGATCGCTCTGGCGGTTGAATTCCGACACGGCCTGCTCCAACCCCGCGTTGGTGGGATTCACCGCCGCGAACACCAGGATCTCCTTTTCCGGCAGATCCTCCACCGCCGTCCGGGTCAGCAGGTACGCTTCCTGATCCATGAGCCAGGTCGCCAGCACCAGCAGCCGGTCCCCGGACAAGGTGCAGATGTCGTCCGGCTCCGGCGAAAGGTTGCTGTCGCCCCAGTACAGCACCGCCTCCCGGGAGGCCAGGCCCTCCCCGTATCGATAGAGAAACCCGTCCGCGCCGTTGTCGTACAGCAGACCCAGGGGGGAGCCATAAATCCTCCCCCTGTCCTCAGGGCTAATCTCCTCCTGCGCCAGGCTTAAGTGTCCCGTCCCGTCCGTCTCTATCCGATATGCCAGCCGCACGCCCGGCTGGTCGTCCGTTACCAGGCAGTAGTAGGCTGTTCCGTCCTCCCCTGTCACCAGGCTCTCCTCCCCCGTCGCCAGGTCGTTTCCCTCGATCCGCTCCCCGCGGTACTCCTCCGTGGGCAGTCTGTCGAGGACCGTTCCGTCCTCTCCGTTCAGCAGCAAGAGCGCTTCCGAAGTCAGCAGCACGACGCTCTCTTCCCCGACAAGGGTCAGCTTTCCTCCCTTGTTCAAAGAAAGCGACTCCTCCACGGGGTTCTCGTACGCCAGCTTCCCGCCTGGCAGTCTGCGGCCCACGGCGGCATAAGAGATTCTCCCCATTATATTCTCCTGCGTCACGTAGTAAATTCCCCCCTCCTCGTCCAAAACGTAATCGGATATGGCCCCGGATTTCGCCTTGCAGACCGTCTTCACGGAGGCGGGATCTCCCAGCGAAAAGGCCTTCACCGTTCCGTCGTTAAGAAAATACACCTTTTCGTCATGTACTTTCAACTCGTTTATCGTTCCTCGTTCCACCCTTGGCAGGTCGACTTTCTCCGCCACGTACACGTACCCGTCCACGCCGAACAGGTGCCCCTCGTCCTCCTGGCCGCAGGCGGAAAGGAAGAATGCTCCCAAAAGGGCCAACAGGATAGGCAGGACCTTGCACAGAACCTTATTCATCGTTCGGTCACGCATCTTCACACCTCTCTTATTCAGCAGGGATCCCTGCCGCTCCTCTTCTTTTCTCACGACGGCTTCCTACAACCCCTCATTCACCAGGATCTGGGCCCGGTTCTGGATAAGGGGCAGCACCTCGTCCAGGGTCTTGTCCCCGGACAAGTAGGAACCCATCTCCTCCAGGATGATGTCGATGATCCCGCTTCGGGCTCCCCCCTCCACGCTGTAGTGCATATGCTCCATCATCTCCAGCACTCCGTCCACCTGCTCCTGGGTCGTCTCTATCTCCTGCCATTTTCCGTACATATATACAACCCAAGTCCCTTTTGCCACATACTCCTCCTCCATCTGCTCCAGCTGGTCAAGACGGCTCGGAAAATCGAATACCTCCGCGTTTGTCAGAAAGTATTCCAGGAACTCCCAGGCCCCCTCCTTGTGACGAGAACGGGACACGATCCCAATCAGGTCCCACGGTACCATTTGGTAACTCACCTCCCCGTCCGCCGACGGATAGCCGACCGGCACCAGGCCGTAAGTCTCGGGCACAATCCAACTCTCAAAGCTTGAAACGAATTCCCCTTCCAGAAGCAGCTGCTCCGAGGGTGGCCAGCCATCTTCCCAAAGAGAGTCCTCGTAATTCATCCTTTCCCAGTAATAAACGCCCTTGCAGTTTCGTCCCATCCACTCCATCAGTTCTCGGAACTCCCCACTCTCGAACCGGCACTCCCCGCTCTCCCAGTCCACGTAACGCTCCAGAATGTAGTCGTAGGCAAGCCACAGCAAGCTTTCAAGAGTCCTGTTGTCAAGCACCCTGCAGTCCGGGTACTCCTCCGTCAGTTCCATCAGATCCTCCATGGTGTACCCGGGCGTCTCCCACACCTGGGACGCGCGGCCAGAATACAGGTAGATTGAAAACCTCGTGGGAATACTCACCAGTCTGCCGCCGATGGTGAACTCCTCGATAACGCTCTCCAGGTAGTCCTCCTTGTGTACCCTGTCGCTCTCCTCCAGGTAGGGACTCAGGTCCTCCAGGACCTGCTTGTCCGTGTAGGTCAAAAGGTCCAGCGCGGTCAGGTCCAATAGGTCCGGCGGTCTGGTGGACACCAGGCTGGCGTTCAGGCGCGTCTCCACCTCGTCCACGAAGTAAAGTCGAAGCGTGACGTGGTACCGATCGCTCTGGCGGTTGAACGCCGACACGGCCTGCTCCAACCCCGCGTTGGTGGGATTCACCGCCGCGAACACCAGGATCTCCTTTTCCGGCAGGTCCTCCACCGCCGTCCGGGTCAGCAGGTACGCCTCTTGATCCATGAGCCAGGTTGCCAGCACCAGCAGCCGGTCCCCGGACAGTGTGCAGACGTCGTCCGGCTTTGGCGAAAGGTTGCTGTCGCCCCAGTACAGCACCGCCTCCCGGGAGGCCAGGCCCTCCCCGTATCGATAGAGAAATCCGTCCGCGCCGTTGTCGTACAGCAGACCCAGGGGGGAGCCGTAGATCCTCCCCCTGTCCTCAGGGCTAATCTCCTCCTGCGCCAGGCTTAAGTGCCCCGTCCCGTCCGTCTCTATCCGATATGCCAGCCGCACGCCCGGCTGGCCGTCTGTTACCAGGCAGTAGTAGGCCGTTCCGTCCTCCCCTGTCACCAGGCTCTCTCCCTCTGCCGCCAAATCGTTTCCCTCGACCTGCTCCCCGCGGTACTCCTCCGTGGGCAATCGGTCGAGAACCGTTCCGTCATCCCCGTTCAGCAGCAGGAGCGCTTCCGGGGACAAGAGGACGATATCCCCCTCCCCGATGAGCGCCATCATATCTCCCGTACGCAGGGAAAACAACTCTTCCACGGGACTTTCGTATACCAACTTCCCGTCCGGCAGTCTGCAGCACACGGCGGCATAAGGGATTATCCCTATTCCACTTTCTTTTTTCAGGTAATAAATCTTCCCCTCCTCATCCAGAACGTAATCAGCTATGACCCCGTTCTCCATCCTGCAGACCGTCCTCACGGAGGCGGGATCTCCCAGAGGAAAAGTTTTAACCGCTCCGTCATTGATAAAGTACACGTTTTCGTCATGTACTTTCATCTCGTTTATCATTCCTCGTTTCACCTCTGGCAGGTCGACTTTCTCCGCCACGTACACGTACCCGTCCACGCCGAACAGGTGCCCCTCGTCCTCCTGGCCGCAGGCGGAAAGGAAGAATGCTCCCAAAAGGGCCAACAGGATAGGCAGGACCTTGCACAGAACCTTATTCATCGTTCGGTCACGCATCTTCACACCTCTCTTATTCAGCAGGGATCCCTGCCGCTCCTCTTCTTTTCTCACGACGGCTTCCTACAACCCCTCATTCACCAGGATCTGGGCCCGGTTCTGGATAAGGGGCAGCACCTCGTCCAGGGTCTTGTCCCCGGACAAGTAGGAACCCATCTCCTCCAGGACGATGTCGATAATCCCGCTCCGGACTCCTCCCTCCACGCTGTAGTGCATATGTTCCATCATCTCCAGTACTCCGTCCACCTGCTCCTGGGTCGTCTCTATTTCCTGCCATTTCCCGTACATATATACAACCCAGGTCCCTTTCGCCACATACTCCTCCTCCAGCTGCTCCAGCTGGTCAAGGCGGCTCGGAAATGCATTCGGCTTTGCGTTCGCCAGAAAGTATTCCAGGAACTCCCAGGCCCCCTCCTTGTGGCGAGAACGGGACACGATCCCGATCAGGTCCCAGGGTACCATGTGGTAGTTCACTTCCCCGTCCGCCGATGGGTAGCCGACCGGCACCAGGCCGTAGGTCTCGGGCACGATCCAACTCTCAAAGCTTGAAACATATTCTCCCTCCAGAAGCAGCTGCTCCGAGGGTGGCCAGCCGTATTCCTCCAGAGAATCCTCGTAATTCTCCCACTCCCAGTAATCGATCCCCCTGCAGTTTCGTCCCATCCACTCCATCAGTTCCCGGAACTCCCCGCTTTCGAACCGGCACTCCCCGCTCTCCCAGTCCACGTAGCGCTCCAGGATGTAATCATAGGCAAGTAGCAACAACTTGTCAAGGGCTCTGATATCCAGCACCCTGCAGTTCGGGTGCTCCTCCGTCAGCTCCATCAGGTCCTCCATGGTGTACCCGGGCGTCTCCCACACCTGGGACGCGCGGCCAGAATATAGAAAGATTGAAAATTCGGAGGGAATACTCACCAGTCTGCCACCGATGGTGAACTCCTCGATAACGCTCTCCAGGTAGTCCTCCTCGTGTACCTTGTCGCTCTCCTCCAGGTAGGGGCTCAGGTCCTCCAGGACCTGCTTGTCCGTGTAGGTTAAAAGGTCCAGCGCGGTCAGGTCCAGGAGGTCCGGCGGACTACTGGATACCAGGCTGGCATTCAAGCGCGTCTCCACCTCGTCCACGGTATAAAGCCGAAGCGTTACGTGGTACCGATCGCTCTGGCGGTTGAACGCCGACACGGCCTGCTCCAATCCAATGTTGGTGGGCGTTACCGCCGCAAATACCAGGATCTCCTTTTCCGGCAGGTCCTCCACCGCCGTCCGGGTCAGCAGGTACGCCTCCTGATCCATGAGCCAGGTCGTCAGCACCAACAGCCGGTCCCCGGACAGGGTACAGATGTCATCCGGCTCCGGCGAAAGGTTGCTGTCGCCCCAGTACAGCATTGCCTCCTGGGAGGCCAGGCTTTCCCCATATCGGTAGAGGAACCCATCCTCGCCGTCATCGTACAGCAGACCCAGGGGGGAACCGTAAACCCTCCCCCTGTCCTTAGGGTCGATCTCCTCCTGCGCCAGGTTTAAATGACCGGCCTCGTCCGTCTCTATCCGATATGCCAGCCGCATGCCCGGCTGGCCGTCCGTTACCAGACAGTAGTAGGCCGTTCCGTCCTCCCCCGTCACCAGGCTCTCCTCCCCCGTCACCAGGCTCTCCTCCCCCGCTGCCAGGTCGTTTCCCTCGATCCGCTCCCCGCGGTACTCCTCCGTGGGCAGCCGGTCAAGGACCGTCCCGTCCTCCCCGTTCAGCAGCAGGAGCGCTTCCGAAGACAAGAGAACAAGATCTCCCTCCCCGATGAGCGCCATCATCCCTCCCGTGTGTAGAGGAAACGAATCTTCCACGGGACTCTCGTATACCAGCTTCCCGTCCGGCAGTCTGCAGCCTATGGCCGCATAGGGGATTCTCCCCATTATGTTTTCCCTTGCCAGATAGTAAATCTTCCCCTCTTCATCCAGAACATAATCAGCTATGGTTCCGAATTTCGCCTTGCAGACCGTCTTCACAGAGGCAGTGTCTCCCAGTGGAAAGGCTCTCACCGTTCCGTCGTTGATAAAGTACACTTTCTCATCATGTGCCTTCAACTCGTTTATCATTCCGCGTTCCACCTCTGGCAGGTCGACTTTCTCCGCCACATACACGTATCCGTCCACGCCGAACAGATGCCCCTCGTCCTCCTGGCCACAGGCAGAAAGGAAGAATGCTCCCAAAAGGGCCAGCAGGATAGGTAGGGCCTTGCGCAGATCCTTTTTCATCGTTCGGTCACGCATCTTCACACCTCTCTTATTCAGCAGGGAACCCTGTCGCTCCTCTTCTTTTCTCACAACGGATTCCCATTTATTATAACTAACCTATAGGAAATTGCCCGTCTGATTTTAACGATCGCAAACTCAGACGGACACTCATCAACAACCTAATTCAAGTTCAGTAAATCGAATCTTTCCTTTCCCGACATACGAAATTGGACCTTTCTTAAGGATGGGCATGGCCTCCCCCATCTATGAGGGCCATGCATGCAATTCCCAAGTCATAATACTCCTGACATACAGTACAATACACGTTATACCTGTGTACCCCTATACTTACATGTCCCAAATCCGTATAACTTCCAATGGAATGTCCTTCTTCCACCTGCACAATCTCAGTTCCATGCTTATCACATATCGAGCAATCAAACTCTTCACGATATGTACTTGTATGAGTCTCAACACCATTAAAATGTGCATACTGTAACACACTCCGAACATTTTTCTTATGCTCACTGCAATTATGCGGCACACTAGAAGCCTGGACCGGGAACGAACAGAACAACAACGCTACGCACAAAACACTCATAATTATTTTCTTCATTATGCAACTCCTCCTTTTTCGCAAACAACTTTACTTTTAAGTTTCTCCATTACAAAAACCACACAATCAGCCAATCATTCTCCATTTTTCACACAACTCTCATAAGCATCCCTCCTTTTACAGCAATCGAACGAATTTATTGTACCAAAAATAATACATATAAGTACACGCACCGCCTCTCCCTTGATACATACTGCTCCGGCAGCCGCGTAACCTCCCTTTCATCACTTCACGGATTCTGCTCCGAAAGATAAAGCGCAACCCTTTTATCAATACTTTTCACTACTTCGTCCAAATCCTTGCCGGATTCAAAGTAAGCGGCAGCGTCATCTAAAACGATGTCCAACAACTTGTCCGAATGGAAAGGAATGACAGACAGATGTTCCATAAAATCCTGATACTCTTCAAGATAGAAATCCTTTTTCCCATCCCAGGGCAGGACGACCGCTCCTCGATTGCCTCCCTCTACCCAAAAATACTTTCCTGCATACTCATTATAGACCACCTTGGCTTCCACCACGTCACGGCGAACGCTGGTCCCGCTGCTCAGCTGAATCGTCTGCTGGTTTTCCAGGCTGTAAAGGTATTGGAGAAGCTCCGCAATCCCAGGCTTGTTCTGGGCGGCCTGATTCACCGCGATCATCCCCAGAGGATTCAAATATCCGCTGACAGTCTCACCGGATTCCGATGGGAGTCCCATGAAGCGCAGTTCTTCCCCCAGACCATTTTGCACGTAATTGCCGTACATATTGATGCCCATCATCATGACATATGCTCCAAGAAAATCTCCTTTGTAAACAACGTCGGCAGCCGTTTCATACATACTGTCGCCTCTTTTCCAGGAGACAGAACCGTTTACCTTTTCCTTGACCAGGGAAAGAATCTCTCTGAATTCCGGAGAATCAAAATGACTCTCCCCATCGGTCACAAAGGAAGAGTTCTCCAGATCGCTTAACAAATAAAATAGATTTTTCCTCCAATCACCTATTCCGTCAAATGCGTCAACGAACAGCCCCTTGAAATCGGCGCCCTCCTTGAACAAGGATACCACGTCCGCAGCGGACCAGGAACCGTCTCCATATACGTCGCTTCTTACCAACATGGTATCGCATACAAATGTGGTAGGCAGTCCCATCAGCTTTCCGCCGTAGGTTCCCACCTCCAGAGCCGCTGGATACACCTGCTCCAGTATGTCTTCCGTAAGAAGAGAACCCAGCTCCGCCAATGCGCCGTTTTTCTGCAGATTATCCATATCCGTACTGGACATACACAGAATATCCGGCCCTCCTCCATTCATCACTTCTGCCAGGACCGCATCCCTATTCTCATAGAGATTCTCATAGCTGACGACGTACTGCGGATTGGCCTTGTCGAAATCCACCGCCATCCGCATTACATAGGTGTCCTGTCTGTCGAGAAAGACAACGGAAATCTCAGTAACGTTCTCCGGTGCTTCACTTCCCGGTGTTTCACTTCCCGGTGCTTCACTTCCCGGTGCTTCCTCTTCCTGCGGCTCCGATTCCTGAGAAGATATCGTCTCAGGCTCCTGCCTCGGAGAGGTCTGTTCCTGCCTCGAAGAGGTCTGTTCCTGGGATACAAATTCTTGTCCAACGGTATCCGAACTCTGTTCTCCAACCAGCCCCTGGTTTCCACCCGTATCCGATCCCCCGTCCGCACACGATACCAGAATAGCCATTATACAGAGACAACATATTCCTATATTTATTTTTGCCGCGAAACGCTTTTTCATAAATCCTCCTATAATTCTACTCTGCGTGTACCTCTGTTCCTCTACCTATAGAATATCATTACCATACACTCTACGTCAATATATTATTTTAAAAATAATATTGAAAAACAATATTCCCCATGATAAAATGTAAAAACGAAAGGAAGATGGGCATGAGATGGGAAAAAGAAATTTGTGAAAACGTCCGCAGCGGTATTGTAGAACTGTTAATTCTTCGTCTGCTTTGCGAGGGTGATATGTATGGATATGGGATTCGGAATACCTTGGCGGAGCGAACCCTGTATGCCTTTGACCTAAAGGAGGCGGCGTTGTACGGTCCGCTGTACAGAATGTCGTCACGGGGTCTGATTTCTTCCCGCAAGGAACTCGTGGGAGAGAAGCGTTTCCGAGTCTATTATCACATCGAGGAGGAAGGCCGGAGATACCTTGAATATGGGGAAGAGCAGCTTCGATATGTATTTTCCGGCATTATGGGACTATTGGATTGGAAAGGGGGGCAGCATGAGCTGCAGCAAGAGAATCATTCATCTATACTTAAGGGAGATCAGTAAGGAAATCACCTGTCCGCGATCGGCGAAAAATTTTTTTCTGGAAGAATTGAAGAACCGTATCGAAGAATTTCAAGCAGAAGAGCCAAATCTGAGAAAGGAATTGCTTTATGATAAGTTCGGTTCGCCGCGCGAAGTTGCCGAAAGCTTTTTGAATCAGAACGACCTCAACAAAAAGCTCCTTTATTCCAAAAAGAAGCTTTTTGTATATCAATTTATTGCGTTCTCCTTATCCGTCATGCTCGTGCTGATCATTGCGTTATTTATCTATACAGTTTACCAGTCAAGACAGGTTATTACTGTGACTAACCCGTTTTAACTTTAATAAAAAAAGAATTGAAAGATCATGCAAAAAATCTTATTATCGATTATGACACTCTCCGTTTTGTTTTTTTCTGCACGACATCCGTTTATGCGGCCGACAAAGCACCTTCCGAAACCATTATTGATCTGGAGGACGGCAGTCGCCTCATTATCTCCGCCGTATACGAAAGCGAAAATGATTCTTCCGCAAAAGCAGCGACGAATACAGTTACCAAATCCCGGGAAGTCTACCGTGAAGACCCTGCTGGTAATTTAGAATGGAAATACACTCTCACGGCTACCTTTTCCAACGGTTCCGCCTCCAAATCAGGAAATGCCGCTTATGGGAAAGGGCATTATACCAAAAAGGCACTATCTATCGAGATAAAAAATATAGATGTGGACATCAGTCTTACCTGCGATGTCTACGGCAATGTGACCTAAAGCAAGTTATCCGCCGCGAAATAACGGCACAGAAAAGTCATTCGTAAATAAGACTTTAAATATAACAATCAAGAGGTATCAAAATGAGCAGGAAAAAAGTGGTCGTGTCCCTGGGGCATGAAGCGTTGGGCTATACCACGACGCAGCAGCAGGACGCGGTAAAGGTAACCGCCAGGGCACTGGCGGATTTGATCGAGGAGGACTATCAGCTTACGATCACGCACAGCAATGGTCCTCAGGTAAGCATGATTCATAAGGCGATGAGCGAGCTGCGGAGGGTTTACACGGATTACACGCCGGCGCCCATGTGTGTGTGTTCCGCCATGAGCCAGGGCTATGTGGGTTTCGACATCCAGAACTCCCTGCGGGCGGAGCTGCTGGGCCGGGGAATCTCCAAGACGGTCAGCACGATTCTGACGCAGGTGACGGTGGATCCTTACGACGAGGCCTTTTACGAACCCACCAAGATCATCGGACGCTTCATGTCCAGGGAGGACGCGGAAGCGGAGCAGAAAAAAGGAAATTATGTAAAGGAGTATCCGGACCATCGTTTCCGCCGCATTATCGCCGCGCCCAAGCCCATTGACATCGTGGAGATCGAAGCGATCCGGGCCTTGGTAAACGCGGATCAGGTGGTAATCGCCTGTGGAGGCGGCGGCATCCCCGTGATCGAGCAGCAGCACGCCCTTAAGGGAGCATCCGCCGTGATTGAAAAGGATGCCATCGCCGGCAAGCTGGCCGCGGATCTGGCAACGGAAGAGCTGATCATTTTGACCGGCGAGGATTCCGTGTACCGTGATTATGGCAAGGAAAACCAGAAAGCCATTTCCGCCATGACCACAGCCCAGGCCAGGGAGCTGATCGCGGAAGAACAATTCGAGGCCGGAACCATGCTTCCCAAAATTGAAGCCGCCATCGGCTATCTGGAAAAGGTTCCCTCCGGCAAGGTGCTGATCACCTCCTTAAAAACAGTGAAAGCCGCCATCGCCGGTAAGGCCGGAACGGTGATCACCGTGTAAAAGTATCCTCCCCCAAATAGGACTTCACTGACTCCATTGCAGCTACGTAGGTAGTAGCTGCCAAAGATTCACTATCAAAACTTTTGGTACCTCCTATTCTTTGTAGGCTACTTCCGGGGCATCGGCATGGTGATGATTCCTTTTTGCGGTACCTCGCTTCATCTCTTTCTGCGCGTGATCTTGTCATGGAGTATGATTGGCGGATTGGGCCTGTCCGTGGTTGCCCTTGCCACAGGCGCCGGGTGGGTGCTGGTCGTCCTTTATTATCTGCTCATCACTTTTGCCGTCAATCACACCACAGGATTGTCACTTTGGAAACATACAAAAACACTCCCATTCGGGCGGACTTTTACGTCCGCCCGAATGGGAGCGCTGAAAAAATATCCTGTCTTTATTTCAAATCCAGCTTCAGATTTGCGAACAGGCTGCCCAGGCTGGTAGTGGCGTTTCCATCAGACTCATAGTGGAATTCTTCAATCTTGTCCGTTTCCGCCTCCATGTCCTCTTCCAGGGCTTTCATACTCAGGGAAATCTTGCCATTATTGGTATTGAGTACCTTGGCCTTGACCTTGTCGCCAATCGTCAATACCTCGGAGGGTTTCCTGATCCGCTTGCGGCTGATCTGGGAAATATGCACCAGGCCGCTTAAGCCATCGCCCAGATTCACAAATGCTCCATAGGGAGTCAGGCTTTCCACCGTACCCTCCAGAACGCTGCCCGGAATGACCATGGCCACCTTACGTTCATGCTCCAGAACCGCTTCCTCTTTCAAAATCACCTTGGCGGACATCACCAGCTTCGACCTTTCGCGGTCCACCGCGATCACACGCACCTTAAGCCTGCGTCCCAGCCATGGATTCACGTCCTCCACATAGTTCAGGGACAGCTGAGAGGCCGGAATGAAGCCACGGATATCCTCCACATAGGCAATCGCGCCGCTATTGGTCACACCGCTTATTTTTACGTCCAGATCCGTATTTTCTTCCATATACTTTTCCAACTTGGCCCAGGCCAACACTTGATTGGCCTCCTTTTTGGACAATTGGATGTTGCCCTGCCCGTCGTCCAAACGAACCACCGTCGCTTCCACGGTATCTCCAATCCGCACGTCCTGCAGGATGGAAAAACCGGGGGCATCGCTCATGTCCTCCGCCTTAATTACCCCTTGGGTATAATAGTGCAGATCCAGAATGACACCTTCCTCGCTGACATCAATAACGGTACCGGTAAGGATGTCACCCTCGGAAATCTTCCGGAAAGAGGCCTCCAACTCCCTGGAATAATCCGCCATGGTCTCCATGGACGTTTCCGCCTCAACCGCGGACGCGGCCTCCGCTGCCGCTTCCTGTTCAACAGTTTCCACTTCTTTTTTTACTTCTTCCATCTGTAAACCCTCCAAATCTACTATCCTGCTTTCTATCATAATAGCCAAATCTTAAAGCTATAAAGCTTTCTTTTTCCAACGTCCCATGAAGAAAAACACCGCCGTAATACAAGCGCCCAGGATCCAGGAAATCAGCAGGGACACGAAAATACAAGAGCTGCTTCCTCCGGGCAGCTCCGGCGATCTGGTAAAATAGGCGATTCCATAAGCCAAAGGCACGCGGATGACAACCGTGGTGACCATGGAAATCCACATGGGAGTCACTGTATCTCCCGCTCCCCGCATCACGCCGGACAGGCACTGGGTGACCTCCATGGCAATATAGCCTACCGCCAGTATCTTCATCATATGAAAGCTCAGCTCCACCAGTTCCGCCGTATCCGTGAAAATCTCCATTAAATATCGCCCGAACAGCAAAATCAATATCGTGATCACGGTAGAAGTCGCCACCGCCACGGCGGTTCCTTCCTTGGTGCCCTGCATCACGCGATCCATCCGCCTGGCCCCCACGTTCTGCCCGGCATAGGTAGTCATGGCAGTGCCAAAGGAAAAGGCAGGCATCATGGCAAAACCATCCACACGCATGACGATGACATTGGCCGCAATAAACTGCTCACCGAAGCTGTTGGTCAAAGACTGGACCACAATCATGGACAAAGAAAAAATGGCCTGCGTCACCCCCGAAGGCAGACCCAGCCGCAACAGATTGAGCGTGTAGGTCCTTTCGGGAATCAGATACTTTTTTCCCATGTCAAAAACATCTTTCATTTTGCGCAGCTTTAAGAAAGCCATAAACGCTGAAATCCACTGGGCGATCACGGTCGCCAGCGCCACGCCCGCCACGCCCATCTGAAAGCCTACCACGAACAATAAATCCAGCACGATATTGATCCCCGTGGCAATCAGCAAATAAACCAGGGCGGATACCGAATCCCCAAGTCCCCTCAAAATTCCGCTTAAAATATTGTAAAAGGCCATCCCGGCAAAACCGGTGAACAATATCATCAGGTAAGAATTGCACCAGCCGATAATGCTGTCCGGCGTGTTCAGCAGACGCAGCAGAGGCATTACCACAAAAGGCGCCAAAACCATCACCAGAATGGTGGCGAACACGGTCAGTACCAGACAGCAGCCGATGGTCTTGGACAACTCCTCCCGCTGCTTCGCGCCATAATATTGGGACACCATGATGCCCGCTCCCACGGAAATTCCCACAAACAGCACCAACAGCAGATTGAGGATCGGTCCCGCGTTTCCCACCGCGGCCAGCGCATTGTCCCCCACATATTTACCCACCACGATACTATCCACCGTGTTATACAGCTGCTGCGCGATATTGCCGATCAGCATGGGAATCGCGAAAGCGATAATCTGCTTCACCGGCCTCCCCTGCGTCATATCGATAGGCGCAAACAGCCTTTTCATTTGCTCCAGCATAAAAATATCTTCACTCCTCTATCCATGATTTTTCCCCAATACATTATACTTTCTGCCGCAGACGCCAATAGAAATCTCACCTCGTCGCAGCGAAACGCCGCAACAACAGAACAATTCGTCCGCCACATAACCGACAATCTGAAACAAGCATCCGGAAACCCATTGGTTGATTTGTCTTGCTCCTAGCGGTTCCCTCTTTCAAAACCTCTGTAATCATGATTACACTTATATAGCGCCTCAAAACCAGATTGGATAGGCTTTTGGGATAACTTTTTTTATACCAGATTCGCCGCGCCGATCATACCGGCATTGTTGCCCAGGGTCGCTTCCGCCACTTCCGGAATCTGTCCCTTTTCACGGCCATAGCACTCTTCCTGAAGTCTCTGATTGATAGGGTCGAACAAATAAGCTCCCTGTCTGGAGACACCCCCGCCCACCAGAATCTTCTTAGGACGGAAAATGTTCACCAGATTGATGATCCCGGTCCCCAGCTTCTTGCGGTAATTTTCCACCAGTGCCGTACAAACCGGATCTCCCTCCTTGGCCGCTTCGAAAATCAGTTCCACTCGGGGCTGCTCCAGATCGCCGCCGCATTTCTTCCAAAGCAAGGTCTCCGGATGCTCTTTCATGGCGCGCACGCCGTCCCTCCAGAGCGCCGTGGCGGAAGCATAAGCCTCTAAACAGCCCTTGCGGCCGCAGGTGCAGGGTTCTCCGTCCTCCACGATCACCATGTGACCGATCTCACAGCCGCCCACCATTTTCCCGGTAAAAATCCTGCCATCCAAAATCACGCCGCCTCCAACTCCGGTGCCGAGAGTCAACATGATCACGTCTTTCTCGCCCTTGGCGGCTCCTGCCACCGCTTCTCCAAGGGCGGCACAATCCGCGTCATTCGCCACATAGACCGGAACGGGCAAATATTTCCCCAGCTCAGAAGCCAAAGGAACATTTTCCCAACGAATATTGTTGGAATAGATGACCACGCCGTTCTCACGGTCGATGGTGCCGGGCATACCGACTCCCGCGCCCACACATCTGACGATCGGAATCCCTTGCTCCTGGAGCAGCGCAACGCTGCCCTCTCCGATATCCTTGATCATGTTCTTCCAGTCGCGTTCCGCTCCCGTGGGAATGGAGGTCTGGGCAATGAGATTCTGCTCCGCGTCCACCAGACCGATCTTCACCGCGGTTCCGCCCACGTCGATCCCCACACGCACCGGATCCTCCTGGGGGCCAATGGTGGTCACCAGCGCCTCGCAGCAGCCGCGCACTTCATATTCCCCGCTGCCAGCCGTTAAGAAGAAGCTGTCTCCTTTGCGGTAGGCGAAGGTTTCCCTGCCACAGTGAAGCAGACCGCTTCCCTCCAGGAAAAGGATGCTGACAAAGGAATCCGTTCCCGCAAAGCCCTTTTGAGACTTCGTCCCATCTCCGTCCAAAGATAATTTATCCACGACGAAATAATCACAGCTGGCCACATGAGGACCGCTATTCTCCCGCTTTACCACCGGCCCGCGATTGGTCACGTCCAGGGCCTTGGCCACATGAAGCTCACGCCTCTTGCCGTCCTTGCCTACACGGCCATAATCATATACCCGATATGTCACGTTGGAATTCTGCTGAATCTCCGCGATCACGATGTCCTTGCCAATGGCGTGGATGGTTCCCGCCTCGATAAAGAACACATCTCCCTTGTGGACGGGCACCGCGTTCAAAACCTCCAGCAGCGTGTCCTCCGCGATCCTGCGCTCAAATTCCTCCAGGCTGATCTCCTTTTGGAACCCATAATAAAGAAAAGCGCCTTCTTTGCAGTCACAAATGACCCACATCTCCGTCTTGCCGTACTGTCCCTCATTTTTCAGGGCATACTGATTGTCGGGGTGTACCTGAATCGACAGATTGTCCCTGGCGTCAATGAGCTTGATCATAATCGGGAAATCCCGGAACCTCCTGCAGTTCTCGCCCAAGACTCCTTTTCCCTCCGCAGCAATATATTCCGCCAAAGTCTTGCCCGCGTATGGTCCGTTCTGAATTCTGGACGGGCCGTCCGGATGGCAGGACAGTTCCCAGCTTTCCGCCAGGACATCGCCATCATACTGCTTATGATATTCTTCCACCAGACGATGACCTCCCCAGATATAATCCTTAAAACTGGGGACCAATTGTAAAATTCCCATGACCACTCCTCCTTTTCGATACTCTCACTACTTCCATATTACAATAGGTTTCCTAAATCTTCAAGCTTTTTCCGCCCTTTCCGAACCGGCATTCCAGACACAGCTTTCCAGACACCAACCACCGCCCATCTACCGCAAAAAGGCAAACGGCTCCTGCGCGGACATCTGCAGAAACTGCATACAAAGATACGCCCCGCGGAGGCTCATCCGCTCTTCAGACAGGATCCGTCGGACTTCCCCCTTATCGGCCAGAACCACGCTGATGCGTTCGGAAGATTCACACAGCTGCGCTCCCTCCACGTCCTTTACCATGCCGAAGACGGCGGCACTGGCTTCATCGGTCAGCCCCGGTCCCAGATAAAAAGGTCTGCGGAAACAGGGATCGCCCCCGATATATTCCTCAAAAGCAAGGCCTGTCTCCTCTTTCATCTCCCGCACGGCAGCCTCACCGGCGCTCTCTCCTTTGTCCACCAGTCCCGCGGGCAGGGCGTAGATTTCCTGATCCAGGGGATAGCGGTATTCGCGGATCAGCACCAACCGGGGACTTTCCTCCCTGGTCACCGCATAAATTACGATGCCCTCCGGTATGAGCTCCTTGGTATAAAGCTTCAGTTTCCGCTCCGGATTTCTGGACGCAAAATAATAGTCAAACAGCTCTCCCCTGGTATTGCGCGCGTCAATATGGTAAAGATTCAGATGGGGATTCTCCGTCAGCTTTTGCACCGCCTCTATTTTTTTCATCACACACTCCTTTCGCGCAGATAACGCCGGCGCGGGAATAACCACGTTCTTTCCGCGCCGGCCATATGCGAACGATAAGGGAAGCCGTTTGACTTCCCTTATCTGATTCTTCTCTCTATTACCCTTTATCTAGGTGCCTTATGCTTAAGATCCCTGATCGGAATATTGGCATAAAGAGCCGGAACGGTTCCATTGCCGCCCTCGGACTCTGTCTCAGTGATCTGGATATCCAATCCCTGCGGGTCGATATCCATGTATTTGGAAATCACTTCTATAATATCGTTCTTAATCATCTCCATCAGTTCAGGAGAACATTTGGATCTGTCCGATACCAGGATAAACTTCAGACGGTCTTTGGCCACCTCTCCGGATCCCTTTTTACGGAAAAGATCGATCAATTTCATAGAGACACCCCCTTATTTAAACAGCTCGACAATCTTGGCAATAATACCTTTCTTCGCATCCAGATCCAGGAACGGAACCTCTTCTCCCAGGATACGATGACAAATATTGTAATATGCCTGACCGGCCTTGCTGCCGCCTCCTACAAGGGGTTCGCCCTGATTGGTGGAAACCACGATCTGCTCGTCATCCGGCACCACGCCGATCAGGTTGATGGAAAGGATGTCGCACACGTCCTCTACTTTCAACATATCGCCGCGCTTCACCATGTCCATCCGAACTCTGTTGATCACCAGGTCAATACGCTTCATCTCACCGGCCTCCAAAAGGCCCACGATTCTGTCCGCGTCACGGATGGCGGAAACCTCCGGAGTGGTCACCACGATGGCTCTGTCCGCGCCGGCAACGGCATTCTTAAAACCCTGCTCGATACCGGCCGGGCAATCCAGCAGAATATAATCAAATTCCTCACGCAGCTCCTCCACCAGGGCCACCATCTGCTCCGGCGTCACCGCGTCCTTGTCTCTTGTCTGTGCAGAGGGCAATAGACACAGATCCGGGAACTTCTTATGCTTGATCAATGCCTGCTTCAAGCGACACTTTCCCTCTACCACGTCCACCAGATTATATACAATACGATTTTCCAGACCCAGCACCACGTCCAGATTCCGCAGGCCGATATCCGTATCGATCATTACCACACTCTTACCCAACATGGCAAGTCCCGTACCCACATTCGCCGTAGTGGTCGTCTTGCCCACACCGCCCTTGCCGGACGTGATCACAATTACTTCGCTCATTTTCCCTGTTTCCTCCTACTATTCTTTTCCTCGATTACAATTTATCCAGGCATCCCTTGGTCATGGGCTCGATACAGATCGTCCCCTCCCTGGCGGTAGCGACCTGGGGCGCGTAAGCGCTGGGCGCGGTTTTTTCCTTACGGAAAGGATGCTTTCCATCCTTTACTTTATCGGGGCTCTTAGCGATGAACTCCCCGATCTGAAGCTGTATGGGCTGCATATCCAACGCAAAAATGAAGCAATTGTTATCACCATTGGATCCCGCGCAGGCATTCCCTTTCAATGCCCCGAGTACGACCACGTTCCCAGCCGACTCAATCCTTGCGCCGGGATTTACATCCCCGATCAAAGTCACACTGCAGGGACATTCCAGCACTTGTCCCGAACGGAGGTTGCCCTTATAAAAACCAGTCGGTACCCCGCCGTCTCCAACAATCTGCGCCGTTTCCGGTGTCGCCGTCTGGACCGCCCTCCTGCCGTGCTCCGAACTCCGCCGTCTGCCGGATACCGGAACACTGTCCTGTACGGCCTCCACCCGTTCTTTCATCCGCGCTTCCAACGCGCCGCCCCGCTCCATGATGCTGACCACCCGAATGGTACTATTTTCCGTGATCGCGTCCACGATGCGAAACGCCTCTTCCTGGCTCAATTCCCTGCCTGTGAATGTGACCGCCATTTTCGCGTTCTTAAAGAAATCACCCGATTCCCTAAACTTATCCCCAATGATCCGCAACAATTCCGGAAAAGGAAGCTGATCATTTAAAATCAACTCCATTCCGTAACGATTGCTTTTAATCACCACATCTTTCGTCATATTTCCTCCGAAAACACTGTCTTTTCCTATTTTTCGCGCTTCTTCTGATTTTCTCGACAAGCTACATTATACCTTGTTTGCGAAAAGAAGAAAAGTCTTTTTTGTAATAAAAAAGAAAAATATTACGGCCGGCAAGGCTTCCATAAGCCTGCCGGCCGTATAAGAAAAGCGTGTTATTCCGCCAACACCATCATGATCTCATTGCTTCTGTTCACGAAGCGTGTCATGGCTTCGGGAGAAAGGGGCGCCTGCTGGAGCTTTGCCAGATCATAAAGCTGCTCGCAGATCAGGTCCACATGCTCTCCGTCCTGATGTTCGATCACATACTGCACAAGCGGATGGTTGGCATTGAGGATCAGGGTCTCGCCCTCGGAGCCGTAGCCGCCCATGTCCATACCAGGCATGGAATACATCTTCATCATATCCTGCATTCTGCGGCTTTCCTCGGAAAGGGTCAGGACGGAGGATATCTTCTTGTTTTTCAGCTTCTCCACTTTGACGACGATATCCTTGTTCTTCAGGACCTTCTTCATCTTTTCGCCCAGAACCTTGGCCTGTTCCTCCATCTCCCTGGCCGCCTTCTTGGAGGTCTTGGCCTTCATGGAATCAGTCATATCCGCGTCGATTCTCAAGAACTTGATTCCCTCGTTCTTGGCTTCCAACTGGGAAATGAACGGCTGGTCGATGTTATGGTTCAGGATGACTGCATCCATCCTGGCGGCCTTGAACATATTGATATATTGGCTCTGCTGCTGCTCGTCCGTCACATAATAGATGATCTTTTTCTTCTTCTCATCCTTGTCCTCATCATCCTTGTCTTCACCGTCCTCGTCCGTCTCGTCAGCCTCCTCAGACTCCGGGGTGACGACCTCGGTTTCCACCTTTTCTCCGTTCTCATCGGTGGCCGTGCCGGCCTCTTCCTGTTTCTCCTCCTTGGGAGCATCGGGATCCACCGGCTTCACCTCCAGGCACTCCGGAAGGGTCAGATACTTGCCGTCCAGATTCTTGAAGAGGATATAATCCGTCATCTTTTCACAGAACTTGTCATCCTTGAGGCATCCATACTTGATGAAAGGACTGATATCATCCCAGTACTTGTCGTACTCTTCTTTCTGGGTCTTGCACATGCCGGAGAGCTTATCCGCCACTTTCTTGGTGATATACTCGGAAATCTTCTTTACGAAGCCATCATTCTGCAGAGCGCTTCTGGAAACGTTCAGCGGCAGGTCCGGACAATCGATAACGCCCTTTAACAAAAGCAGGAACTCCGGAATCACTTCCTTGATATTATCAGCAATAAATACCTGATTGTTATAAAGCTTGATCACACCCTCGATGGATTCATACTCCATGTTGATCTTCGGGAAGTAAAGAATTCCTTTCAGGTTGAAAGGATAATCCATATTCAAATGAATCCAGAACAAAGGCTCCTTGTAATCCTGGAAGACCTTGCGGTAAAACTGCAGATACTCCTCTTTGGTACACTCGCTGGGATTCTTAGCCCACAACGGCAGGGTCTCATTGATCAGCTCGGGACGCCTGCGGATCTTCAGCTTGCGGGGGGCTTCCTTTTCCTCGCCCTCTTCTTTGTCACTCTTCTGGGCATCCTTCTTGTCAGCGTCCTTCTTCTCCGGCTCGATGACCTCCAACACCACGTCATCGTCCCTCTTTTCGCTCTCCTCGATGGTCTGGGTCTCCGTGGTATTGGCCTTGGACAGATAAATCTCCGTGGGCATGAATGAACAGTACTTCTTCAACACCTCTCTGGCCTTGTACTCGTTGCAGAACTCCAGGCAGTCCTCGTTTAAGAACAGGGTCACCGTGGTTCCCACTTCGGTTCTGTCACCATCCTCCATGGTAAACTGGGTACCTCCGTCACATTCCCAATGCACGGCCTTGGCCCCTTCCTGATAGGACAGTGTATCGATATGCACCTCGTCCGCCACCATGAACGCGGAGTAAAAGCCCAGCCCGAAATGACCGATGATCTGGTCCGCGTTGCTCTTATCCTTATAGCGCTCAATGAAATCCGTGGCCCCGGAAAAAGCAATCTGATTGATATATTCCTCCACCTCGTCAGCGGTCATGCCCAGACCGTTATCGCTAAAGGCAAGGGTCTTCTTCTCGGGATCCACCACCACGTCCACTCTGGCCTTAAAGCCTTCCGGCAGCGTGTATTCACCCATCATGTCCAGCTTCTTTAACTTCGTCACGGCATCACAGCCATTGGAGATCAGCTCTCTGTAAAAAATATCATGATCCGAATACAGCCACTTCTTTATAATGGGAAAAATGTTCTCACTATTAATTGATAAATTACCATTTCTCGTTGCCATGTTAGACACTCCCTTTTCTAAGATTTTTGCTAAAGACAAGTTTAGTACCGCTTTGCAAAAAAGTCAAGCACATTGTTAGCACTCGTTTTAAAAGAGTGCTAACAATGTGCCTGAAAATGCCTGTTTTACGGGCTTTTTGACATTTCTAAAATTTTTATGAATTTCCCAAAAACACTTATATCCGCGCCTCCAGTAAGCGTTCTTCCATAAATCAGAAGTATTTTTCATAAATTTCAAAGAAATTCATCGTCGTCACTTTTGGGTCCCGGATCAGGGAAACCCGCTCCCACAAGGACTCATTCAGCTGCCTGACCAGCGTGGCCACAAAGGCGTCATATTCCCGGGCAAAGGCCTCCTTGCGCCGCTCTTCCACAATCATCGCTTTGTTGGCATCGGTCTGGGCCCGGTCAAAGGTACTGATACATTTGATGATGTAATAGCCGTCCGCGTTGGTCACCACGGGACTGACCTCACCGGTTTCCAACTCGAAAGCCGCCTGCTCAATGGCCGCGTCCTCTTCTCCCTTGCGGAAAGAAAACGTGATGACGTCATCCTCGCTGTACTGGGCCGCCAGCTCTTCAAAATCCTTTTCGCCGCTGACCGCCATCTCACGGATCTCCTCAGCCAGGGTATAAGCCTCCTGCTTCTCCGCCTGGGAATAGGGAATACGCCTCTTCCCGTCCAGATAATAGTTCTTACGGAAAATGCGCTGCACGGTAATGGTTCTGGCTTCGTCATCGCTGATTTCCGGATTTACGTTCTCGATGATCTCCCGATATACCTTGTCGGCCAGGGCGTACTCCTGATAAAGCTTGCCGATGGTTTCCTCATCCACCCCCATCAGCTCCACTTCCCTCTCATCCAGAGACTCAAAATATTCCCCGGCGGCGGAATCCGCCAATCCCTGCTCCTCCTCCGTAAGCGCGTCCCCGCGATTCAGGGCCAGCAGGTACATGGTCTTGACCTGGGCAATCCGCGCCAGAACCGTCTCTTTCACATTTTCCTCCAGCGTGACCCCATTGTGGCTTGCATTCCAGATTTCCTCTCCATAAACACTTTGGTACTGATTCTGGATGGTCGTCAGATAAACCATCAGCTCCGGGAGCTTACAGGCCTCGTTGTTGATCAAAAACACCTCGTCTTCCTTAGGCCCCGTGGTAAAGACCACCCGTGTGCCGTCCTTTCCACAGCCGGCCAGAACGGCCAGGCACAAAATACACAATATGGCGTTAGCCACTCTTCTTCCTTTTCCACGTTTCCCCATCTGCTTTCCCCTTCCATCAACCGTTTTGCATTTCATCAATCCATGTCCTCTTTCTGGTAAAGCTGCCGGAAATACGCAGAGCTTACCGGCAATTCCCGAAACGTACCATCCGCCCGGACGCGGCCGGCAAAATTTCGTACAACCTTTGTCCATTCACTGACACTCCTCGAAAAAACCTCTTAGACGCTTTGCCCTGTTTATGCTGCTCCTTAATCGTCCCTGTCGGAATGATATTTGAGTATCTCACCCGTCAGCGCGTTAATTTCATACTCATATTCTAAACCATTTTTACGAAATTCAATCTCATATACGGTATAGCCATCGTCATAATCCAGTTCCGCCTTGGAAAACAAAACATCGGAGACATCGAAACCCGCATGGACGACCGCGATGGATTTGGCCTGATCAAGCCCGATATCACCGTTTTCCGCACCGTTATTACCGGCGCCTGCATTGCCATTGCCGTTACCAGTGCCGCTGCCGCCATTTCCAGCGCTGCCGCCGGAAGTATTTCCGGCCCTTAAACGCTCTGTGTCCCTACTGCGGATTTCGCCGGTGGCCACGACGATTTCATAATCATATTCATACGATACTGTATAAAACTCAATATCATACACCAGGATCCCATCGTCATAATCCTGCCGCTCCTTGATCACCGTAACCTCTGATGCCGACACCCCGGCGTCGGCAAACGCAATGCCCTTCGCTTCCTCTAAGTCAACCTGATTTCCCACAGACTGTACGCCGGTCGTCCCGGCGTTACTGTTTCCCGACGGCTGGCCCGCTGATCCGGCGCCGCTTCCCGACGGCTGGCCCGCCGATCCGGCGCCGTTTCCCGACGGCTGGCCCGCCGATCCGGCGCCGTTTCCCGACGGCTGGCCCGCCGATCCAGGGCCGTTTCCCGACGGCTCACCGATTGATCCCGCACTGTTTTCCGGCTGCTGTGAACCGATTTCCCTGCTTCTGCCATATATAACGCCGGCCCCGGTATCAACCTCATACACATACCTTGTATCTCCGGCGTAAAATGTAATATCATATGTGGAACCGCCGCTTTCCGTGTCCAGCTTCTCTTCAAGATACGTCACCTCATCAAGCGTGACTCCCGCATCGGCAAGCGCGATTTCCACCGCGTCAGCCATGGTAATCTGCCCGGAAACCGGATCATTCATTCCCCACGCCCCATCAGAGTCTTTCTCTCTTTTCAGGACAGATCCGTCCGATGCGTTGATCCAGTAATCATATTCCACACCGTCTGCCATAAATTCAATCTCATAAATTAGTTTCCCCTGTTCAAAGTCCAATTCCGTGCGGACATGATCCACGGAAGCCGGATCGACTCCCGCATCCGCGAACGCGAATTCTCTGGCGCTCGCGTCTCCAATCACAGGGTTTCTCGCGGCCGCCACCGCAATGGCAATTGCGATTCCTATGATCACCAGAAACACAACGACACAGACGACAAAAATCGCGATTCTTTTCGGAGTGGCAAACAACCCTTTCTTCTTATTATTCATTTTCCTCACAATCTCCTGTTCTCCCCAAAAAACTAACACACTCCCTGCCGGCAACAAGTACAGTATAACAAAAAACCGCGCGACGGTCAATGCGTCGCGCGGCCAATTACGGTTTCGGATTGAATCGTCGGATTGAATCCGTCAACCGCCAAGATTCTTTAAAAATTCTTCGATCTTCTTTTGCTGGTATTCTCCCGCATAGGTACCGTCAAGCAGATGATCCCTGCCCTCCGCCACGAACTCGGTCCAGCTCTCCTTTTCCTTTTTCACAAGGATCGGGAAATAAAACACACCGTTCTTCTTCGCCGCATCCAGATCCCCTGGCGCGTCGCCGCACATCAGCACATGGTCCGGCTCATACCCGGCCTTAATCAATTCGCCAATGCAGAATGCCTTGCTTCCCGCGTCCTGGGCCAGCACGATATCCGTATGAGGGAGCAAACCGTACTTTTCCCACTCTTCCAGGACCGCGTCCAGATTGGCGCTGGTAACGATAGCCACGTCAGCTTTCTCGTGGGCAAAGGCCAGAGCCTCTTTTACTCCTTGGAAAGGCCGCTTCACTTCATCCGGCAGCTCCGTAATGGAAGCGTTTACCGCCCTGCTCCAGGACATGGCCTTTTTCAGGATCACACTGTCAGGATTGCTGTCGATGGCCTTTTGCAGCGCGTTGTTGGAAAGCTCCGGACTATTGTCCACCCATTCCGCCAGGGTGGCCAGATCCTCAATCTCCTTGTACTTTCCGCTGATCTCCTGCAGGGCCATGGATAACCCCTTGAAACGATTGATGCCTCTGGTCATGGTGTAAAGATTGATCTCATTCCAACGATCCAGAATCTCTTGCCCCCATTGTTCCAATCCCCATTCAGTCACCATGCAGGGACCGAAGCAACGGATATGCTTGATATCCATGGTATCCATGGCGCAGCCATCGCTGTCCACACATACCAGGAAATCCTTTTTCTTCTGATACTCCGATAGTTTGCTCACCTTTCGCAACCTCCTAAAACGTTACCGCATTTCCCGGCCTTGATCAACCACTCTGATCCATTCCTCTTCATCAGCCCGTCCCCGGCCTGATGAACTCATCCCGGACCCGATTCAGTTCTTTTTAATCTTAATCAGCCTGGCGTTGACGCTCTCCGCAAAGCCCTCCGGCATCAGGGAACCGGCCATTTCGATCATTCCTTCGGGAGCCATGGACTTCAGCATATCCCACATCCCCACACCGGGCTTGATCTCCATGTTCGTCGCCATCTTCACGGCCTTGGAAACGATTTCCAGGGCCTCCTCGTTCTTTGCGATCTCTTCCATCGAATCCTTGATGCTGTAATAGCCCTCCGGAAACTCCATGGGCGCCTTCAAATCCAGATCTCCAACGGTACTGAACCAGTTGGCCACACCTTCGGCGCGCTCATTCACTTCGGGAAGTACATAAATGGAAGGCTCTTTCTCCACCTTTTCCAGGGTCATGGTGTCTATGCAGTCTCCCGCCACGGCCTTGATCATGTTAAAGCCATCCTTCAGGGCCACTTCAAAGACATACACCTTTTCCTCGCTGGTCTGGGCTCCTACAACCTCGCCGTTTAAGTAAAGGGTCACGGTAGGCTGGTTGGAATATACGCGGATCTGGGTGGTTTCCCCGGCGCGCTGGGCATATCTTTTGCCGCACAGATGCACCATGGGCTCCTTGTTCCAGTAAGCTTTATAAATATAGTAGCTGTCCTTTTTGGTCTTGCGGTCAATGGTTACCAGACCCTTGTTGTTTCGGCCTGCCACACCGCCTTCGTTTCTGGCCGCGCAGCCGAAGTCAAACATATTCCAGACATGGCTGGACCAGATCCAGGGACGCTCCTCCAGAACCTTGGCCATATGCTCATGATAAAGCGCCTGATATTCCTCGCTGTAATCCTTGCAGGCAGGGTTGGGGCCATGATAGGTAATAATACCCTCACAGCCATACTCGGACAATCCCAGGCAAATGTCGGGATGCACCGCGTGGAAGTGATCAAGCCAGGGACCATTGTCCTCCATCTTGCCGCCGTACCAGCCAAAGTAATGGTTGTAGCTCTCGGTATCCGTGATATGATGCATCGGGCTCTCGATCGGTGTCATGGACACATGGGCAATGGTGGTCAGACGGGTGGGATCCAGGCTCTTGGCCAGGGCATTCAGTTCCTTATGGTTTTCCACCAGCTTCTCGGAAATACCGCCGATCAGAATCTCGTTGGACACGCCCCAGAAACAAATGGACGGATGATTATAGTTCTGGATGATCAGCTCTTTCATCTGGCTGACGCAGTTCTGGTGCGCTTCGGGATCCTTGTTAAAGACGCTGATAAAGGGAATTTCCGCCCAGATAATAAAGCCCAGCTCATCGCAGGCATCGTAGAAATCCTGGGAATGCTGATAATGGGCCAGACGAATGGTGTTGGCCCCCAACTCCTTGATGATGCGCGCGTCCTGATAATGGTCCTCTTTTGTTAAAGCATTGCCCTTGTAAAGACGATCCTGATGACGGCTCACACCACGCAAAGGGGTCTCCACGCCATTGATAATGAAGCCCTTGTTGGGATCACAGGAAAAGCTTCTGACACCGGCCTTAACAGATATCTCGTCATAAGACTCGTTTCTTCTCTGCAGAGTGGCCGTCACCGTATAAAGGTACGGATCGTCAATATTCCATCTGTGGGCTCCGGGCACCGGAATCACCACCCTGGTGTCATCGGCGGGACGGCAGGCGTAGCCTACTTCCTTGCCCTCAGCATCCTTAATCGAGTATAGCACGGTAAAATTCTCGTCCGGATTGGTCACATAAGACACAAGCTCAAACCGGGCCCCGCCGCAATGGTCGCAGGGTCTGGGTGTCACCTGCAGTCCAGGGCCTCCGTAATAATCCAGATCAAAATGGGTATCCGGCACACTGATCAGGTTCACGCCGCGATACAGGCCGCCATAGAACGTGAAGTCCGCGGACTGAGGATAAACACTGTCCTTGTACTCATTGCTGCACTCCACCACCAGAAGATTTTCCCCGTCCTCCTTGCAGAGGCTGGTTACATCCGCACGGAAAATGGAATATCCCCCTTCATGATAAGCAGCCCTGGTTCCGTTTACATATACCGCGGCCTGCTGGCCAGCCGCCAAAATCTCCACATATACCTTGCCGCCCGCCAAAGGCTGCCTGGGCGTGGTAAAGGTCTTCACATACCAATAGGTTCCGCGGTCATAGCTACCGTTCCCGTCATGGCCGTCCACCGCGTTCCAGGTATGGGGCAAATCCACCCGCTCCCCCTCCAACGCTTTGAAAGCCTTTCTCTGCAGCTTCTTTTTTCCGGAAAAGAGCATCTCCTTAATGCTCAGATCCAAAACATCAATGGCTTTTCTGGTAAAAATCCAGTCTTGGTTCAAGCTGATAATCTTGCGCATACATTTCCTCCTTATAATCTGGCGTCAAACAGTCCGCAGAAACTGTCAATGGGGTCGATTCCCGTAAAGGCCTGGGGACCGGTCATCAGTTTCTCTACCAAAGCGTCCAGAGTGGTCGCCTTGGAATCATAGGTATTGATATAGGTACGCGCCTGAGGGATGTCCGCCAGCATGGTGGGCTGTCCGCAGCCGATCACGACCACCGGCAGTTCAAAGACGTACCAGGGGATTTCTCCGCCGCCCTTGCTTAAGCCGAAGCTGGGTCTGCCGCTGGAAACATTACACAGAGTAATGACCATGTCCATATCCTTCAGGAAGTCCGCGATGGCGTTCTTGCCGGCGAAATACAGATTCAGGCTGGGCTTCTGTCCCGCGGCAATCTGCTTCTGCATTTTTTCCAGGGGGCTCTCATAAATGAACGCGTCAAAGCCCTTGTCACACAGTCTCTTCTTCAGATCCTCTGCCGCGTTGCCGGGCGCCATGCCCATGGATTTCATAATGGCGGTCATAGGTCCATCCGGCTCTTTCAGATGCACGATCATAATTCTCTTATAGCGCTCCGGCGTAATGGGAAGAACGCCTTCATCCTTATATTTCACCAAAGTGATGCAGTCATTGCTGATGGCTTTCTGCATCATTTTGTATTCTTCTCTGCCCAGAACCGCATCCGCCGCCTCCGGACTGGGAACCAGCTCTTCCTTGCTCTTCTTATGCAGACCCATATGCGCCTTCAGGCCCAGGATCCTGGTCAGTGCTTCCGTCATCCGCTCTTGACTGATCACGCCGTTTTGGTACGCTTTCAGCATGGTAGTGAAATCCTCTTCCGGATCATTAAAGAAAAGGAACATATCACAGCCCGCGTTAATGGCCCTGGGAAGCATCTCCACCCTCTTCATACGGTCCGTCATGCCCACCATATGGGAAGCGTCCGTCACCACCATTCCATTGAAGCCCAGGCGGTCACGCAGAAGCCCCGTCATGATCTCATGGCTCAGGGTGGCGGGCATCAGCTCGTCCTCTTTCAGATCGGGATTGATGGCCTTTGAATAGGAAGGCAGAAAAATATGGCCGCCCATAATGGCATCCAGACCATTTTCAATCAAAGTCTTATAGACCTTGCCGTAGGAAGCGTCCCATTCTTCGGTGCTGAAATAATTCACATTGTTTGAAATGTGGGCATCACGGAAGTCTTGTCCATTGCCGGGGAAGTGCTTTGCGGCGCAGGCAAAACCGGGTATGGTATGCGCGCCCCTGAGGTACGCCGTGCTCATCCTGGCCACACGGTCCGGGTCATTGCCGAAAGAGCGGCTCACAACCTCGGTATTCTGCCAGTTATACAGAATATCGCTGACCGGCGCGAACGCCATATTACAGCCAATGGCAGCCGCTTCTTCATTGGACATTTTGCCCAGGGCAAACGCATAATCGTCATTGTCCGTAGCAGCGATCTTCACGCCGGAGCCGATCGGCGTACCACCCATGCAGGCGCCGTCGCCTCCCGCCTCGGTATTGCAGGCGATAAAGATGGGAATTTTGGCATACTTCTGTAAAATACGGTTCTGCTGCTGCACCGCCTTGCCGGGCGCGGGATTGTAGCGGCAGCCGCCCAAATGGTACTTTTCCATCAATTCTTTTAAATGTGCTTCTTCAAAAGAGGAAGTAAGCTGGAAAAAGAGTTGTCCGACCTTTTCCTCGTCGCTCATTCCCGCGATGGTGTCTTCCACCCATTTGCAGTCCTCATCTGAAAGAAAATAAGGATTCGCTTTTAAATTGACCATGTACTCTCCTTTCTTTTATGAGAATGGGGACTCTCCTTCGGAAAGTCCCCGCTCCTCTTACCCCCTAAAATGCCGTATCCGTTCTCAACGATAGATGCCTGCCCAGTGCGGCATCCGGCATTTACTTACTCTTCTCCGCAAGGATCCTGGCATTCTCATCCACACGCTTCTTATTCAGCGGATACAGGAACTGCAATACCAGCGCCAAAAGCACGAAACCAAGAGCCGGTACCAGACAAGTGATATTATAAATTCCGTTCACAACTCCTTCGTCAAAGGCTGTGGCCTCACTATATCCGATTAAGGTCAAAAGCAGTCCGGATACGCCGGCGGCCGCGGCCTGACCAAGCTTTCTGGCGAAAGAGTAAATAGAATAAATCTCACCGTCAGAACGGCTTCCTGTCTGAACCTCAGTGTCATCGATAACGTCCGTGATCATTGCCCAGCAGATCAGGCTGAAAATCGCGAGCCCCAGATAAGCCAGCGTATACAGTGCCACGAACACCCATGCGTTATGCGTATGAAGGAAGAACGCGACCGCAAATACCGCCGCGCCAAACAGGGATGCGAAAATGGCAAGCTCCTTACGGCCAAACTTCTGGGACAGCTTCACGGTAAACACAGAACAGATCAAGGTCACGACCAGGCTGACCATTCCGGAAGCAGACTGTGCTTCCACGTTGCCGAAGTAGTTGGGATATACATAAGTGGTCATGGACTGAGAGGTCAGCTGGACAAGCAGCATACAAACGGAAGCTACGACAATACCGATCAGGGCCTTATTGTGGAGCAGTCCGGAAAACAGCTTCACGATGTCGAATTTTTCTGTCTTCTGGGGAACCTTGACACGCTCGGTACACAGGTTATAGCAAAGCAAATAGCAAATCACCGCGCCGATAGAACAGATCAGGGCCGCAAGACTGGTCTTGGACCCGTTCAGGATCTGACGGCCATCCACTTTATCATATACGATCAGAGGCAGAACCACGCCGATAAAGGTTCCGGCAAGGGAAGCGCCGATCGTTCTGAAATTAGATAGCTGGGCACGATCCTTGGGATCTCCGGAAATGGCGCTCGCCATGGAACCGTAAGGGATATTGATGCTGGTGTAGAATACGCTGCCCCAAAGCAGGTATGTAAAAAACATCCAGAAAATCTTGAATGCCATGGGCATTCCCCGGAACCAGGACGCATACATCAAAAGGGAAGCAACCGCCACAGGACCACACATTCTTCTGATCCAGGGAAGGAACTTGCCCTTGGCACCGGGCTTGCTTCTGTCTACGATCTGGCCCATGGTCACGTCTGTGAAAGCGTCCACGAAACGGGCCACCATCATCATCACACCCACCAGGCCTACAGCCACACCCATTACATCCGAATAGAACTTCATTAACATCATGCTGGATAAAATGAACGTGAAATCGTTCCCGAAGTCACCGAACATATACCCCACTTTGTCCGATAAGCCAAACGGCTTTACCGATGTCCTGTTGTTTGACATTTTGATTCCTCCTTTTTTTGTTTTTGGCATTCCAACATTGCCATTTGTCCATCAGTTCGAATTTTATGCAAAAATGACAACGTAAATTTGCCGCAAAAAACAGTTTCTGAATTTTTTAATAAAAAAATAGATTTTTTATTAAAATTCTTGTATAATATTATAAACGAATCCGGTTCAAAAAAACATGGATGATTTTTGTGTTTTTTTGCATTATATTTACATTTCAAAAATCTGTCGACTGTGAGGCTTTTTATGAACAAACCCTTTTCCGACATCGGGATGATCGAAGAACGCTACGCATTGGAAAACGCCATAATCAATGCCGTTACCGCCGGGAACGAAGCGGTAGCCCTGGAATACCTGGACCAATTCTCCAACGACACTTTGCCCTGGCGGCTCCCGGACAAGCTGCGGGACATCAAGAATTATATCATCACCACCAACACCCTGCTGCGGAAAGCCGTGGAATCCGCCGGTGTTCATCCCATCCATATCGATGCCTACTCCAACAGTATCATCCCTGCCATCGAACGTCTCTCCACCGTCCGGCAGGGCCAGCTTTTCACCCGCCAGCTGATCAAGGGATATTGCCAGTTAGTGCATGAATATCTCTATAAGACACGTTCGCCTCTGATCGGCAAAATTCTGGCCTATATAGACATTGATCTGAGTGCCGACTTATCCCTCAAGACCCTGGCGAAATATCTGGGGATCAACGCAAGTTATCTTTCCGCGCTTTTCTCCAGGGAAATGGAGATATCCCTGACAGATTATGTCAACCTACGCCGCATCGATCTGGCCAAGAAGCTTCTTGCGGGCACCAATCTGCCCATTAAATTCATCGCACGTCAATGCGGCTTTCCGGATATCCATTATTTCAGCCGTCTCTTTAAACGCATCACCGATACCACACCCAGAGCCTATCGGGAATCCACGCAATTTCAAAATCCCGGGGAAATAGAAAGGACGATCTTATGAACATACTCGTACTCAACGGCAGCCCCAAGGCGCGCTACAGTATCACCCTCCAGACCGTTTTGTATCTGGAGCAGCTTTTTCCAAAGCAATCCTTCGAAATCCTCCATGTGGGAGGCCAGATCAAGCTCCTGGAAAAGGATTTTTCCCATGCCGAAGAGGCCCTGAAAAAGGCGGATCTGCTGCTTTTTTCCTATCCGGTCTATACGTTCATCGCTCCCAGTCAGCTACAGCGTTTCATCGAATTGATCAAGGCTTCCGGCGTGAAGCTGGACGGTAAGTTCGCCACCCAGATCACCACCTCCAAGCATTTTTACGATGTGACCGCCCATCGATATATTCAGGACAATTGTCAGGACCTGGGCATGAAATTTATCAAGGGACTGTCCGCGGATATGGACGATCTTTTGACTCCCCAGGGGCAGACCGACGCGAAGAAATTTTTCTCTTATGTGTTATGGTGCGTCAAACACGACAGCTACGAACCCTTACCCGCACCTCAGGCGCCTTTCGTTCCGGTCCCCGTCACCCAGCCCGAGCCCGAAAAAAAGGCCCTTGGCGATAAGCACGTTGCCATTGTCACCGACTGTGAGAAAGACAATACTCAGCTGCAGGACATGATCCATCGTTTCCAGGCGGTCCTGCCCCATGAAAGCCGCGTGATTAATATCCGTGAGTATCCGTTCCGGGGCGGCTGTCTGGGCTGTTTCAACTGTGCCGTCAGCGGCAAATGCGTCTACACGGACGGCTTTGATGATTTTCTGCGCGGCAAGATCCAGACAGCGGATGCCATTATCTACGCCTTTACTATCAAGGATCACTCCATGGGCGCGCTTTTCAAGCAGTACGACGATCGTCAGTTCTGCAACGGCCACCGGACCGTCACCATGGGAATGCCCATGGGATATCTGGTCAGCGGACGTTACGGCACGGAGACCAATCTCCAGATGATCATCGAGGGCCGCAGCGAAGTGGGCGGCAATTTCCTGGCAGGTGTGGCCACGGATGAAACAGATCCCGACAAGGCCATCGACCGCCTGGCAATGACCCTCACCTATGCCTTATCACGCCGCTACCTGCAGCCGCAGAATTTCTACGGCGTAGGCGGCATGAAGATTTTTCGGGATCTGATTTACCTGATGCAGGGAATGATGAAAGCGGACCACGCTTTCTACAAGGCCCATAAACAATATGACTTTCCCCAGAAGAAAATGGGAACCGTACTGAAAATGTATCTGGTGGGCGGTCTGCTGGCCTCTCCCGCCTTGAAAAGCAAGATCGGCAACAGCATGAACGAGGGAATGCTGGCACCTTACAGAAAGGTGTTGGAGAGCGTCCAAAAAAAGTAATATTTCTTGTTTTCATGTCACGTTTTGAAAAGAGAGAATGCCTTGCGCGTTCTCTTTTTTTGTTATGGGCATCATGATGTCGCTTTTTGCATAACAACCATTTTTTCCCTAAAATCCCCCTTTTTTTTCACCAAAAATGAATGCCTATTGATTTTGTATAACGCGGCCAAATATGATTAATTCTATTTTATATGCATGAATTTGATTCAATGGAACATAAAATATAGCTATTAAAAATACACGTTTTAAGCGGCCCAAAGGCGTATAGTTTTAATAGGGAGTGAAATGGTCAAAGGATAAACCATGTATAACTTTCCAAAGTCCGACAATTGTTGCGCGAACTTGCGCGAGAAAGGAGAAAACATGGACGACAAGTTTTTTTATCAGAGATTGATTCAGCTTCGGATGCAGAAGGAAGTGTCAGCCAGAGAAATGAGCTTAAGTTTGGGGATGAGCGCCGGCTACATCAATACTCTGGAGAGTCAGAAAGCACTGCCTTCAATGGCGATCTTCTTTTATATTTGTGAGTATCTTGGGGTAACTCCAAGTGAATTTTTCGATGATGGTAATCAATGTCCGCAGGAGTTGAAAAGTATCGTAGAGGTCTTAAAGCAATTGACACCGGAGCAGGTTTCACATCTGGAATATATCGCTTCCCAGATGAAAAAATAACAAATAGAACGGCTTACGAAAAAGGCTCCCCAAAGGGAGCTTTTTTCCATGCCATTTTCAACCTTAATTCATCCAGGCGATTCCCAGATTCAGGTAGCCGGCAAAGGTTACCCAGACCAGATAAGGGATCATCAGCCAGGCCGCTTCTTTGGAAATATCCCGGAAAAGTCTGATCGTCTTGAAAATCAGAACCCACAGCAGGATCAGCCAGGCAAAGGATAGGAGATACCATTTCAGGTCAAAGAACAAAATGGGCCAGACAAAATTCGCCGCCAATTGTGCGAAGTAAAAAATCAGTGCTTCCAGAATCTTTTGTCGTTCCGCCCCGGAAGTAAGTACAAGATAAGAGGCGATTCCCATCAGAATATAGAGAATCGTCCACACCACGGGAAAGACCCAGCCCGGCGGCGACAAGGGCGGTTTGTCAAGCTTCATAAAGGTTTCCATGCCGCCGCCCGACAAAATTCCCGCCAACAGGCCCACCAGGAGCGGAATGGCAATGCAAATGATCAGTGTCAGATTTTTCCGATTCAATTTCCCACCTCCCACTCTAAAATATGAGCCTGGTCTTCTCAATATTCCCACAAAACGCAAAACCTTTTTCCGCATAATTCGCGGGATCCGGGACATACTAAGGAAAAATCTGATAAGGAGGAACAAGATGGAAATCAACGATACCGTTCATTTGCTAAAAGAATGCGATGCAGGCTCCAAAATGGCAGTGGCATCCATTGACGAGGTCCTGGAAAAGGTTACAGACTCCAATATGAAGCAGCTCTTGTCCAAGAGCAAAGAGCATCACGAGAAACTGGGGAATGAAATTCATGCCAGGCTTCTGGAACTGGGCAGCGATGACAAGGATCCCAACCCCATGGCCAAGAGTATGTCATGGATGAAAACCAACATGAAGATGAGTATGAACGACAGCGATGCCACCGTGGCGGATCTGCTCACGGATGGCTGCAACATGGGCGTAAAATCTCTGCATAAATATCTCAATCAATACAAGGCCGCGGACGACAGTTCCAAGACTATCTGCAAGCAGCTTGTGGATATTGAAGAACAGCTCCGCAGAGATTTACGGTGCTATTTATAGGCCGGGCGGCAGACGATCCCGGAGAAAGCAGGACGGGCCTGTCGGATAATACCGTTTTTTAGTCCCTGAGAATGAAAACAGGATGATTCCCGTAAGATTCAGGTTTTTTCA
>CANQNT010000017.1 GCA_947625255.1 uncultured Acetatifactor sp.
GGCGCTGGGGAACGCCGGACGGGAACGGCAAAATTTTTTACACTTCTATTGCTTCTTTATCTCACACAAGCTAAGTGTCCAGGGATGTCAGGTTCGCCAACGCGCTGATATCGCTGATCTGATTGCTGCCCAAATACAAGGTAGTCAAGGATGTCAGGTTCGCCAACGCGCTGATATCACTGATCTGGTTGCTGCCCAAATCCAAGTAGGTTAAATTCTTCAACTCTCCCAAGGCATTGATATTCATTATACCAAACCCTGAAAGCCCCACCTGCAGAAACCCCCATACATTGCTCAGCATAATCGGCCTATCTTGAATTCCTGTTCTGTCTCTCATTACTCGTTCTAAGGCTTCATCCTGCCAGTCCATTTCATGATCTTTTAGTCCAGCATCCTCCCATCTGACAAAACCAGGACTTCTTTCTCCATCTTCATCTGAAGCATTTCCATTATTTCCCTGGTCTGACTGGTCCTGCATTTCATCGTCCTGAGAATTCTCTCCATCGGAAGAACTTCCCACGTCCTGGGACAACTGTAAATAGCTCACCTGAATCTCATCCAGTCTATTGCTCAAAAGCTCCGAATTCGTTTCCGCAAAACCCGTTTCCAGAATCGTCATAGCATTCTCATAGTCTTCCAGCATTATATAAGCATCCGCCAATCCCAGATAGACTTCCTCGTTTTTGGGATCTATTTTTAACACATCCTGAAACGCGACAATGGCACTTTGATAGTCCATCTCCTCCATATATTTATAGGCCTGTTCTAGCCGGTGTTCCAGGCTCTGTTCCTTTGCTCCTGTGCCAAAACCGATCAGGAGGAAAATCAATACCGCCACTAGGACGACTCCCACAATGACGCTGGCCATAATTCTTTGCTTCTTATTCAGATTTTTCAGAGCTTTCAGCTTTTTCATTTTGTTTTCCTTTCGTTTTATGAATTTCTATCTTCCTCCAAAGTTTTAACATCCTGACCGCTTTTCAAAAAAGGCTTCCATCATTTTCTTCTTTCCTCTGGTCAATTTTTAACTATATGTACCATCAAATCAATATTATAATGCATTATTAGCTAGTCATCAATAGCAACACTAAACATTTTTTCAAAAAATAACAGTTCAGCCAGCCATCTAATGAGCAAAGGTAATCGCGGAACGACGGAAAGCGCGACTTTGCGAATGGCACGGTTGAACTGTTACTATCCAAAATCAACAATAATATAAGAATATGTATCAAAAACAATCACACCGCAGTACAAAAACTGTCCTCCATGGCATTAATAGGACAGCAGCAATTTTTCATAAAATTCACGGGTCCCTTCCAGACTGTCGTCATTGAACCAGATCGTTTCCTCTTTGGTGGTGACGCGGATGGCCGCCGAATGTTCCAGGGAAAGATATACCTTGCATTTTCCATAATCTTTCACGCGAAAGCTGCCCAAGTAAAAACGGTTGGAGTCCAGTCCGCCGATTTTGCTCATCCGGGGCCGTTCGTCCACCCAGACGATCTCCTCCACGTCCTCCAGCGCGAAATGGCAGCTGAAAGAAGCGGCCTGGATGGAGCAGGTTCCCTCCTGGATGTCCATACGGATATCCGCGAAGTCAAAGGGCAGGAAAAATAGAAAGAAGCCCAGGCAAAAGACAGCGAGGAGACCGTAAACGACTCGTTCCGCGATCCCCCCTTCCAGGGAGGAGGAAAAAGTCAGACCGATCCCGATCCGCTTTTCCGTAAGCCCCGGGGAGGGGATCTTTCCGCCGCCGGTCCCGCCGCCATAAAGCCAGTATTCATCCTCGTCCCCGTAAATTTCAGCCCCTTTTGCCTCAAGGCTCTGGTCTATCTGCTCCCGCACGGCCTCAATCCGCTTATGAACCCGCCAGAGACTGAAGATCGTGCCCAGGCACCCCACGCCCAGAATCAGCAACAGGCTGAACAGCTGGGAAACCGTCAGATCCATCCCGTCTAAAAACACCTCGGACAGATCCTGCCCCGCCCGCCAGCGCAGGAAGAGGATAAATGCCGCGACTCCATAGGAATGGACCAGCATACAGCGGCTCCATTCTCTTTTTATCACGTTGGAAAGCTTTTGATTCGCCAGGGTATCGCTGCAATAAACCCTTGGTTTGCTTTTGCGGATGGCGAGGGCGCAGACCGCCAGAAGAAACTGCACCGACAGGCACAGAATGCCCGCCGCCAGAAAGGCCTTGCTCTTCTCCGGACCCAGCCAGGGCAGGACTCCGATCCCTCCGAGTACCCAGGCAGGAAGATACCAAAGAAAACTGACGGCGCCTTTTTCTCCCACTCTGGCAAGCGCGGTATCAATCCGCACCACATGGGAATTTTCCGCCAGCCAGCCGTTTTGCCGTTTCACCTGGTAAAGCCTCCGGGCATACTTTTCCACGTTGTCCTGATAAAGCTGAATCATGGCAAAAAACCAGAGCAAAAGGCAGGGAAACTGGAAAGAAAGATAATCACTCAGAAAAAGCAGCAGCAGACCGCAAACCAGCGCCAAAAGATTGATCCCGCGCACCGCTTTCTGATAATCCTGCAGAACCTCTGTCACCTGGGGTTCCCCGCGGAAACGGGTGGGAAGCGTGATCCCCAACAGATAGCTTCCTTTTTGAACCCCTCCCGACCCATAGGTCACAACCAGACTGATCCACATAAACAAAATCACGAACGTCATGATCAAAAGAATCGCCACGATCCCACCTACCTTTCCGCAAGGATCCGCTGGCTGTCAAAGATTTCCCCGCACAGCTCCAGAAATCCCTCCCTGCTCATGCCTTTCAGGCTGCTCTCCGCGATCAGCAGCTCCAGCTCCGCGCTGCATTTGGCGCGCAGACTTTCCCCGGCCTCCGGGCTGGGATGCACAATGGCGCCATGCCTACGGTCGATTTCAATATACCCTTCCGCCTGTAAAATGGCGTAGACCTTATTGACCGTCATGACGTTGACGCCCGCGGCCTGGGCCATCTGACGCACCGTGGGAAGACGCTCTCCGATTTTCAATTCCCCGCGCCCGATCCCCAGCACGATCTGATTCCGCAGCTGCGTGTAAATCGGAACGGGACTGACAGTATTGAGCTCGATCAACATAAATTTGTCCCCCTCTAAAAAGTATTATTTGTATTATTTATTATAATACAAATAATACTTTGTGTCAAGCAAATTGATAGCAACAGTTCAGTCAGCCGCCTGGTATGATGGGAAATCGTGCTTGCACGAATTTCCCATCATGCCCGGCGGCTAAGGGAGCGCCATTTCATGAGCAAAGGCAGTCGCGTAAGCAACGGAAAGCGCGCAGCGCGGCTTTGCGAATGGCGCGGATGACTGTTACAATTGAAAAAAGTCATTCGCGGAGAGAAAAATTTTTTGTGAAAAATCACCTTTGACGAGATTGGTTTCCCCGGATATAATAAAAATACAACGTGTGGCGCTCAAGCATAAATCCGGTTGAGCGCCGCACGTTTTTTGATTGCAATAAAAACCTATGAACGAGAGGTAACACAATGGAAACAAAAACAAATCAATTCTTAGGAACGGAGCCCGTGGGAAAGCTCATGAGGCAATACGCCGTTCCCTGCATCATTTCCCTTTTGGTCGGCGCCCTCTATAATATCGTGGACCAGATCTTCATCGCCAACGCCGATTATCTGGGTTCCTACGGCAACGCCGCCAACACCGTGGTATTTCCCCTGACGGTCATCGCCCTGGCCTGCGCGGTCATGATCGGCGACGGCTGCTGCGCCTTTGTCAGTCTCAGTCTCGGCAAAAAGGAGGTTTCAAACGCCAGAAAAAGCGTGGGCAATGCCGTGACCATGATCCTGATCAGCAGCGTCCTCCTCTGCGGGATCTATCTTCTTTTCGTCAAACCGATCCTGACCATGTTCGGCGGGACGGTCAACGAGGAGACCTTTCAATATTCCAGGGAATATTTCTTCTGGATCTCCCTGGGCATCCCCTTTTATATGTTCGGCCAGGCCGTCAACCCCATCATCCGGGCGGACGGTTCCCCCCGGTTCGCCATGATCTCCACCCTGCTGGGCGCCGTCCTGAACATCTTTCTGGATCCCATCTTTATTTTTCTCTTCAGATGGGGCATGAAAGGGGCCGCCATCGCCACCGTGGCCGGTCAGATCGTCACGGCGCTTCTGGCGGTCTGGTATCTTTTACATATGAAGCTGGCCCGTCCTTCCAAAGAGGATCTGCGCATCCATCGGCAGATCGCGGGAAAAACGCTACTGCTGGGCATTACAAGCTTTCTGTCCCAGATTTCCCTGGTCGCCGCCATGGCCGCGGTCAACAACATGATCCGCAAATACGGGGCGCTGGACGCCATTTTCGGCCAGGAGCAATATGCCCAGATCCCCATGGCCGTGGTGGGCATCGTGATGAAATTTTTCCAGATCGTCATCTCCATCGTCGTGGGCATGGCGGCGGGCTGCATCCCGATCGCCGGATACAACATGGGAGCGGGCTATCGACATCGGGTAAAGGACTTGTTTACAAAGCTTCTGCTGGCTGAAACCGGCGTCGGCGTCCTGGCACTCCTGATCGTGGAATGTTTCCCCGGCCAGCTGATCGTCCTCTTCGGCGCGGCGAACGAAAGCGTCCACTATACGGATTTCGCCCTCAAGGCTTTCCGAATTTACCTCTGCCTGATCCCTTTGGCCTGTGTCAATAAGGCTTGCTTCATCTTCCTGCAGGCCATGGGAAAGGCCATGGCCTCCACCCTGCTGTCCATGGTGAGGGAATTCGTGTTCGGCGTGGGCCTCGCCCTTCTGCTGCCCCTATTTTCAGGGCTGAACGGCGTGCTGTATTCCATGCCCGCTTCGGACCTTTTGACCTTCCTCATCGCCCTTTTCCTGATCAAACGGACCTATGAGGAACTGCAGGGGGCCGTTTCCAGACCTATTTCTTAACCCCATGGTCATGGCCTATTTCTTGATCTTCATGGTCAGGCCGATGCGCTTCTTGGGCACATCCACCTCCAGCACCTGGACGTCCACCACGTCTCCCACGCTGACGGCCTCCAGGGGATGTTTGATAAAGCGGTCCGTGATCTGGGAAATATGCACCAATCCGTCCTGATGCACGCCGATATCCACGAACACGCCGAAGTCGATGACGTTGCGAACGGTGCCTTTCAGGATCATGCCCGGCTTGAGGTCTTTCATCTCCAGGACGTCGCTGCGCAAAATGGGCTTGGGCATATCGTCCCGGGGATCCCTGGCCGGTTTTTCCAGTTCCTTAAGGATGTCCGTCAGGGTGATCTCTCCGATTCCCAGTTCTTCGGCCAGCTTTTTCTTGTCCCGGATACGCCGTTCCAGGCCGACGATAGACGGACCGCTCCCCGAACCAGCCGTTCCCCGGGCGGCAGCGGCTTGGGCCTGGGCGGCTCCCCCGGCATTGCGGGTCTGTTTGGCGGTCTGGGCCTGGGCGGCTCCCTTAGCGTCTCGGCCCTCCTTGGCGCTCTGGTCCTGAGCGGCTCCCTTGGCGGCACGACCCTCCTTGGCGCCCTGCTCCTGGGCGGCTCCTCCCATGGCGGCCGCCAATGCCTTGCCCATGGCGGTGTTCAGATTGCTGACACGGATCGCCGCCTGGCCGGACGGCCCCTGTGGATTCTTCCCCGAGGCGACGCCTCTCCCCGAAGCGGCACTTTTCCCGGAAAGGACGCCTTTTTCCAAAGCCGCCTTTTTCTGGGCGGCCCGCACGTCCTCCATGGTCAGCCCCAGCTTCTCCAACAGCTTCCCCGCGGCTTCATACGATTCCGGATGCACGCTCGTGGCGTCCAAAGGATTGTCCCCGTCCAAAATACGGGTAAAGCCCGCGCACTGTTCAAAGGCCTTGGGCCCTAGCTTTGCCACCTTGAGCAGCTGGCGGCGGTTCGTAAATTTTCCATTGTTTTCCCGATATTCCACAATGTTTTTGGCGATCGTCTTGTTGATGCCGGAAATATACTCCAGCAAAGAGGCGGAGGCGGTGTTCAGATCCACGCCCACCTTGTTCACGCTGTCCTCCACCACGCCGTGCAGGGCCTCGCTCAGCTTCTTTTGGTTCATGTCGTGCTGATATTGTCCCACGCCGATGGATTTGGGATCGATCTTAACCAGCTCCGCCAAGGGATCCTGCAGACGGCGGGCGATGGAAGCGGCGCTTCTCTGTCCCACGTCGAACTGGGGAAATTCCTCGGTGGCCAGCTTGCTGGCAGAATACACGGAAGCCCCCGCTTCATTGACGATTACATATTGAACGGGACGGTCCAGCTCCTTCAGCAGCTCCACGATCACCTGCTCCGACTCCCGGGACGCCGTGCCGTTTCCCACGGAGATCAGGTCCACATGATATTTCTGGATCAGACGCTTCAATTCCCGTTTGGACTCTTCCACCTTGAACTGGGGAGCCGTAGGATAGATGACCTTGGTGTCCAGCACCTTGCCGGTGGGATCCACCACCGCCAGCTTACAGCCGGTCCGAAAAGCCGGATCCCAGCCCAGCACCACCTTGCCCGCAATGGGAGGCTGCAGCAGAAGCTGCTCCAGGTTCTTTCCGAAGACCGCGATCGCCCCGTCCTCGGCTTTTTCCGTCAGGGCGCCGCGGATTTCCCGTTCGATGGCCGGCGCGATCAGGCGCTCGTAGCTGTCCTGGATCACCTCCCGCAGCAGCGGCGACGTATAGGGGTTGTCCCGGACGATGGTTTTCTTGGCCAGATACTGCAGGATCCGCTCCACGGGAGCCTCCACCTTGACCGTCAGCATCTTCTCCGCCTCGCCCCGGTTCAGGGCCAGCACCCTGTGTCCGGCGATTTTGCGCACCGGTTCCTGAAAATGATAATACATCTCATAGACGCTCTGCGCCTTTTCATCCTTGGCCTCGCTGACGATCAGGCCCTCCTGGGTGGTAAGCTCCCGGATATAGAGCCTGTGGTCCGCATTGTCGGAAATACTCTCCGCCACGATGTCCTTGGCGCCCTGCAGGGCCTCTTCCACGCTCTCCACGCCTTTTTCCGGGGAAAGGTACTTGGCGGCCTCCGTCTCCAGGGGAGCGTCCGCCTCCTGGGCCATCAGGCAGGACGCCAGTCCCTCCAGTCCCTTTTCCTTGGCCACGGAGGCCCTGGTCTTCCGTTTGGGCCGATAGGGACGGTAAAGGTCCTCCACCACCACCTGGGTCTGGGCCGCCAGGATTTTTTCCCGCAGCTCCTCGGTCAGCTGGCCCTGCTCCTCGATGCTGGCAAGAACCTGCTGCTTTTTCTCTTCCAAATTGCGCAGATAGGTCAGACGCTCGTCCAGGTTCCGAAGCTGCTCGTCGTTCAGGGAACCCGTGACCTCTTTGCGGTAACGGGAAATGAACGGAATGGTGTTGCCCTCGTCGATCAGGCCCACGGCCGCTTCCACCTGCCACCGCTGCACCTGCAGCTCCTCTGTAAGCTGTTGTATGATATCCATGCTTTTTTCTCCCTCTCTTTCCTGATAATCGGACCGTGATCCGAATTCGTGAAAAAACATTGAAAAGTTTATGGTAGCGTTTGCTTAATACGGCCAAAGGTGGTATAATGCAGGAGGTAAAAGTGTTTCTATGGTCTCGAAATGGAGCTTTGTATGATTAATTACTATAATACCGACCAAAATCCAAACCATTGGAGCGGCAGGGGGATGAAGTTGGAGGATTCTTCCAACAGCCCCTATTATCAGCAGCCCGTCCACAATCCCTACCTGGACGAAAAATTCGCCATCGCCGCCATCTGCTGCGGCGCCCTGGCCATGTTTTGCAGCTGTGCCTTTATGCTGCCCATCGCTTTTTCCAGCCTGGGCTTTTTGTTCGCGGCCCTGGCCCATCGCAAAGGGAAACGACACAGCATCCTTTTGAAAAACGGAATTTTGTTTTCCGCCGTGGGCCTACTCATCGGCGTCGTCAGCGGAGTCACTTTCTTTACCTCGGTTTTGCCCAGGACGTTGGAGAATCCCGTCAACCGGCAGCAGATCGGAATGATGATCGATACCTATCTGAATCTTATGGAAGACGCTTACGGGATCGATCTGGGCACTTCGGCGGAGGAGATCATGGACAGTATCGCCCGTTAACGCCGTCCCGTTCACCGCAAAAAGCTTCCTGCCAGCGTAAAGTGCGGCATACCCGCCGCGCCTGGGAGGATGTGTCAAGGAGGATGTCATGAACCGTTATTATAAAGCCAGATTCCAATTGAAAAACCAGGCAAAGGACCGCCTGATCGGCAAATATCCGGACACGATCCTTTTGCTGATCATCTCCGGGGCCATCCAAGTGTTTGCTTATATGTTGGCCACATTCATCGTGCCGTTTCAAAATTTGTTCGGCATCCTGTTCAGTCTGATCCTGACGTTCCTGGTGTCCATCGTGCTGAGCGTGCTGCGGGTCGGAACATCCCTGTTCTATCTGAACATTGCCTGCGGACAACCATTTTCCATATCCAACCTTTTTTATGGTTTTCGGGAACAGTCCAATAAGTGTCTGGCCGTCTGTACCGTGATGTGCGGCTTGTCCTTTTTATTCGAGCTCCCCGCACAGATTTGTTCCATCCTGTCCGCCACCCAGGGAATCGGCCGTTATTTGCTCTATTCCTATGGATTGGACTTCTTGGCCCAGATTGTATTTCTTCCCTTATCCCTGGCGCTGTCCCAGTGTTATTATTTGATTCTGGACTACCCGGAGCTGTCTGCGGCGGAAACGATCAAGATGAGTCTCCGCGTGATGAAAGGACATAAGCTACGGCTTCTGATACTGCAGCTGAGTTTCCTGCCCCTGATTATCCTGGCTTATCTTTCTTTCACCGTGGGTTTTCTCTGGCTGACCCCTTATATGCAGATGACCTACACCTTGTTTTTCCTGGATCTGATGACACCGAAGGAAGCGGCCGGTTAAACCAGCTGCAAATTGTCACAGCGAAAACGGAGGAAACGGATCTGTTGATCCGGCCTGATACGTCAAAAAGCGGAAACTGCGTGGATTTTCCACACGATTTCCGCTTTTTCCCATTTCTCGTATCAATTATTTCTTATTATTGATACTGCTCCATTTCAGATAGCCATTGATAAAGGGATCCAGATTGCCATCCAGAACGGCATCGGCATTGCTGCTTTCCACGTCCGTGCGGTGATCCTTGACCATGGTATAGGGTTGGAGAACATAGGACCGAATCTGATTGCCCCAACTATTGTCCTTAACCTCTCCCCGAATATCCGACAGCTTCTCCACGTTGGCCTCCTGCTGCAGAATGAGAAGCTTGGCACGCAGCATCTGCATGGCTTTGTCTTTGTTTTGGAACTGGCTTCTCTCGTTCTGGCACTGCACCACGGTCCCCGTGGGAATATGGGTGATTCGAATGGCGGACGAAGTCTTATTGATATGCTGACCGCCGGCTCCGCTGCTTCGATAGGTATCAATACGCAGATCCTTTTCATCAATCTCCAGTCCTACGTCTTCATTCAATTCGGGCATAACATCCAGCGACACAAAAGAAGTCTGACGCTTGCCCTGGGCGTTGAACGGGGAAATCCGCACCAACCGATGCACTCCTTTCTCGGATTTCAGATAGCCATAGGCATTGGGACCGTTCACCTGGAACGTAACCGACTTAATACCGGCTTCATCGCCGTCCAGATAATCCAACACCTCCACCGAATAGCCCTTTCTCTCGGCCCACCTGGTATACATCCGATAAAGCATCCCGCACCAGTCACAGCTTTCGGTTCCACCGGCTCCCGCGTTCAGGCGTAAGATCGCGTTATTCTTGTCGTATTCCCCGGAAAGCAGAGTTCCGATCCGCAGATCCTCCAGCTCGGTAATAAAAGCATCCAGCTCCTTGCGCACCTCGGGAATCATGTCCGGATCATTTTCCTCGTTTCCCATCTCAATCAGGGTAAGGATATCCTCGTACTGTGTCTCCAGCCTGTGATAAAGGGCAGCCGTGTCCCTGAGGTTCTTCAGCTCCTTCATCTGCTCATTGGCACGATTCGGATTATCCCAGAACGTGGGAGAATTCATATCCATTTCTAATTCTTCGATTCGCTTTGCCTTATTTGCGAGGTCAAAGTGAATCCCTCACTTCCGCTAATGGAGTTTCGTAAGGCAGAAGTTCCGCCTTCATCTGATCTAGTTCAACCAATTAACGTCACCTTCCTTCTATCTATAAAAATTATAATATTATTTTTTAATACGGCCATGACACTGCTTATATTTCTTGCCGCTGCCGCAAGGACAAGGATCGTTCGGGTAAATCTTGGCATTTTCACGCTTGACAGGAGCCCTGGATACCGAGTCATCCTTGTTGGTGCTGGTGACCTTGGCCACTTGTTCACGCTCCACCTTCTGCTCAATCTTGATATGGAAAAGAAGCCGGACCGTTTCTTCACGAATGTTCTGGGTCATCTCGTCAAACATCTCATAGCCACTCATCTTATATTCCACAAGGGGATCCCTGTTGCCCAGGGCCTGCAGACCGATTCCCTGGCGCAGCTGCTCCATATCGTCGATATGGTCCATCCACTTACGGTCGATCACCTTAAGAAGGATCACGCGTTCAATCTCGCGAATGGCTTCCGGTTCCGGGAATTCCGCCTCCTTGCTCTCATAGAGCTTGACGGCCTCTTCCTTAAGCTGCTGCTTGAGATCGTTCTTCTTCCGCGCGCTGATACGCTCATGGGTAACGGGCTGGATCGGAATGGTGGGCAAAAGGAGGGAATTCAGCTCTTTCAGATTCCATTCGGAGCTGTCCACATCATCGTTGATGCTGATGTCCACACTGGTCTCCGTAATGTCCGTAATCATCTTATATATCACGTCCCTCATGCTCTCCCCGTTCAGTACCCGCATTCTCTCATCATAAATAATCTCACGCTGCTCGCTCATGACGCGGTCATATTCCAACAGATTCTTACGAATGCCAAAGTTATTGTTCTCAATCTTCTTCTGAGCGGATTCGATGGCTTTCGTCAGGGACTTGTGCTCAATCTCCTGCCCCTCAGGAACCCCCAGGGCATTAAACATGGAAATCAGACGTTCCGAACCAAACAACCTCATCAGGTCGTCCTGAAGGGAAATATAAAACTTGGATTCCCCGGGATCTCCCTGACGGCCGGAACGGCCACGCAGCTGATTATCAATCCGCCTGGATTCATGACGCTCCGTACCGATGATCTTTAAGCCCCCCGCTGCCCGGGCCTCATCATCCAGCTTGATATCCGTACCACGGCCGGCCATATTGGTGGCAATGGTCACAGCCCCGTGGACACCTGCATCCGCCACAATCTCCGCCTCCATCTCATGGAACTTGGCGTTCAGCACCTTGTGATGGATCCCTCTCTTGTTAAGCCTGCGGCTCAATTCCTCACTGGCATCGATATTGATGGTACCCACCAGGACGGGCTGCCCTTTGGCATGGGCCTCCTCCACCGCATCCACAATGGCTTTCAGCTTTTCCTCCCTGGTCTTGTACACGGCATCCTGATGGTCCACACGAATTACCGGCATATTGGTGGGAATCTCAACCACGTCCATCCCATATATCTCGCGGAACTCGTTTTCCTCCGTAAGAGCCGTACCGGTCATACCGCATTTCTTATCAAACAGATTAAAGAAATTCTGGAACGTGATGGTGGCCAACGTCTTGCTTTCCCGCTTCACCTTGACGTGCTCCTTGGCTTCTATGGCCTGATGCAAGCCGTCGGAATAACGGCGGCCCGGCATAATACGGCCCGTAAACTCATCCACGATCAGCACCTGGTCATCCTTGACCACATAATCCTGGTCACGGAACATCAGATTATGGGCGCGCAGCGCCAAAATCACATTATGCTGAATCTCAAGATTCTCCGGATCCGCATAATTCTCAATATGGAAGAACTGCTCCACCTTGGCCATGCCGGCAGCGGTGAGATTCACGATCTTGTCTTTTTCATTGACGATGAAATCTCCGGTCTCCTCCTGTACCACACCCATGATGGCATCCATCTTGGTCAGCTCCTGCATATCCTCACCGCGTTTCATCTGGCGGGCCAGTAGGTCGCACATTTCATAAAGAGCGGTAGACTTGCCGCTTTGGCCGGATATGATCAGAGGCGTTCTGGCTTCATCGATGAGCACGGAATCCACCTCGTCGATGATGGCGTAGTGCAGCCCCCGCAGCACCAACTGCTCCTTGTAGATGGCCATATTGTCACGCAGATAATCAAATCCCAGCTCGTTGTTGGTCACATAAGTGACATCACACTGATAAGCGGCCCGTCTCTCGTCCGGCGTGGAACTGTTCAGCACCGCTCCCACGGTCAGGCCCAGGAACTCATGCACCTGTCCCATCCATTCCGAGTCACGCTTCACCAGATAATCATTGACTGTGACCACATGAACGCCCTTCCCCTCCAGGGCATTTAAATAAGAAGGAAGAACTGCCACCAGCGTCTTGCCCTCACCGGTACGCATCTCGGAAATTCTTCCCTGATGCATGATGATCGCCCCCATCAGCTGTACGCGGAAAGGTTCCATCTGCAGCGTCCTCCTGGCCGCCTCCCGCACCACCGCATAGGCTTCCGGCAAAATGTCATCCAGGGTCTCCCCCTCCGCCAGCCGCTTCTTAAATTCGGTGGTCTTCGCCCGAAGCGCTTCATCGGACATCGCCTGCATCTCGGGCCTGAGCGATTCAATTTTCTCCACGAAGGGTTCGATCCGCTTCAGTTCCCTGGCGCTATGCGTTCCAAATATTTTCTCGATGAATTTCATTCTATCCCTTTTTCCTCCAAATCTGATACAGATTCGATTGGTTCCAATCTCAAAACTCAATTCCTCAGTACAATGGCTTCCTGCCGTCTGAACCATTATCCTATTTTATCAGATTTGATTTCCATATTCAACTCCCCATTTTTTCCTAAGGCTAAATAAATTGTAAACATTGTGTTAAAAAAAGAATGATGAACTTCCCGCATCCATCCGATGAAGCGAAACCCATCTGAACGACATTCAATCCTTTCCCGCTTACCAAAAGTCTTCAGCCGCTCTTATGCGTCAAGTCTCGTTCCACTCCCATTCATCCACTTCTTCTATATCAATGGGTTCTCCATTGTAGCCGCACAGCTCCACGTCCTTTAACACCACCTTTTTGGCATTGCGGATAAAAATCCCCTGCTTGCAGCAGACCTCGCAGCCCACCATCATGGCCGCCTGTCCGCCAATGGCGTTTCTGGCAAACTCGATCTTGACATTTTCCATGACCACACTTTCCACCTTGGACTCCGGCAGACCGTAAATGTAAATCCCGGCGATCTGACAATTGACACAAGTAACGTTGCGGATCGTTACCGCCCCCACCCTGGGCGTACGGTCGTCCACGGGAAGAGCCCTTTTGGTGGACACGTATTCCGTTTTGCCATCCGGATCGCAATAATAAAAGCAGTTAATGACAAAAGCGGTTTTTACCCTTTCCATTCTTACCTTGTCAAAGGTGATGCCGTTCAGATAGGCTTCCCGGCCTCTCCCTCTTCTGGTTTTAACACGCAACCCCCTGTCCGTCCCCACGAAACGGCAATTACGAATTTGAATATTGTCCACGCCCGCCGCGATCTCGCTTCCGATCGTTACGCCTCCATGCCCTTTTTCCATTCTGCAGTGATGGATGAAGATATCCTTGGACGGCGTCTTATAGGTTTGTCCCATGTAAATCTTGCCGGATTTGATGGCAATACAGTCATCTCCCACGGAAAAATAAATTCCAGCCGCTTCCACGTCCTCGCAGGACTCCGGGTTCAGCCCGTCCGTATTGCGGGAACGGCTGGGAGACTCAATATACAGATCATAGAATTTCAGATGTTGGCAAAAGCTGGGATGCAGATTCCAGGCCGGGGAATTCCGAATGGTCAGCCCCTGCACCACCACGTTCCTGCAATGATTCAGGAAAATCATCCGCGGTCTCGCGGGATGATCCCCTCTCCAGATTTCTCCTCCCCACCAATTGTCAAAGTCCGCACAGCCATCCAGGGTCCCCTGCCCGTAGATCACCACGTTTTCCACGGCCATTCCCGTGAAAAGGCTGGCATAGGAATCCCTGGGATATCCCTCCCACAGTGCCGGGATAAATTCACTCCTTTCGTCATAGCTCTCGATCCGGCCCGGCAGTACCGGCAGACGGCGCTCGTCGGGAATGGCCCTTATGACGGCATTCTTGCCCAACTCCAGGAGCAGATCGCTCTTCAGAAAAAGGTTGGTGACACAAAAAACCCCTTCGGGAATGTAAACCCGTCCCTTGGGAGGACAAGTCAAAATGGCAGCCTGCAGACACTGGGTATCGTCCGCGATGCCATCCCCCTTTGCCCCAAAATCCCGGACATCCAGCGTGACGAATTCCTCCAGGGTCCGTACCTCTTCTACGTCCGAACGGTAATTTCCCCTGCCCAGCTGCACCTGATACCGGGTATCGGGACACAGCCCATAGACGGATTCCACCGTTTTGACGGAAGAAAGCCGCTTCACCCCGTCCAGATAAATGTCATAGGGTTCCGTTTCATAATCCCCGTCCTCGTCCATCACCTGCAACACCAGATTTCTGGCCGTCACAAACAGCACCTTGCACTTCAAGGCTTTCTCCTTTTTCACATTCTCCATCTGACACCCGTCTCCCACTTTTTCAACAATAAATATTGTGCATACGCCATAAACAGAGCGGCCGCTCCCTTATTATCATCATCAGCCAAAGGCTCCGACAAATAATAGGCGATACTGCCATCCCTGCACCCTTTGTCCGGCCCAAGTCCGGCCACGCTGCAGGTATCTTTCAGCACCAGCTTTCCGTTCTTTTCCACCAGCTTGGTATCGATCAGGGATCCCAGCATCTTTTCCGCCACCGGTCTGTATTTTTCCATCAAAATCAGACGCAGCCTGCAGGCTTTCAATATGGAAGCCGCTGTCATGGCGCTGCCAGAGGTCTCCAGGTAATTGCCCTTGCACTCCGGATGATCCACCACCTGATAGAGCAAGCCCGTCTCCCCGTCCTGATAAACCAACAAAGCTTTCAGCGCCTCCTTGTAAATTTCCTGCAGAGGCCGCATGAAATCATACACCTTTCGGTCCATCTCCTCGATCGTGTCTACCAGCCCCATCAGGAACCAGCCAATGGCCCGCAGCCAGAAATTCCGCGAACAGCCGCTGACCGGATCCGCCCAGAAAGCGCTGCGGGATTCATCGAATCCATGATAATACAGGCCACTGACCGGATCCCGCATATTTTTCCGGACATTGTTGAATTGCTTACAGATATCCAGGTAATGATCCTTTTTGCCGTAAATGGTATCATAGGACATCCGAAAAGGCTGTGCCATGTACAGTCCGTCCAGCCAAACCTGGTTGGGATAGATCTTTTTATGCCAATAATTGCCGGACTCTGTCCTGGGCTGTCTGTCCAACTGGACGAGCAACTTATCCATGGCGATCTGGTAACGCTTCTCGCCGGTCTCCTGATATGCAAAAAGCAGGGCGCGCCCCGGCAGGATATCGTCCAGCTTGAAATCCCCGCCGTGGTATGTCTCGATTTTGCCCTTTTGCGTCACATAATGATCCGTATAGCGCAGGACGTAATCCCGGAACAACTCCAGGCCGGTGGCCTTATAAAGCTGCATGGCGGCTACCAGCACGCAGCCGTCCGCGTAATTCCACTTATTCTGGGAAAGACGCTCTTCATCCGCGTAAAAGTCCGTAAGATACCGTTCCAATTTCTCGATATGTATACTCATCATTGCGCTTTCTTGCTCCATTCCTCGTCTCCTTGTATCCCAGTGCCCGGATCCATGTCCAAACACCCGTCGTCTTCATAGGTCTCCACATTCTGAATATCCGCGCAGGGTCCCTCATACCCCAACAGTTCCACGCCTTTCAAGGTGACCTTTTTCACGTTCCGTATGAAGATCCCCTGTCTGCTGCCCGCCTGACAGCCTGTCATCATGGCCGCCTTACCGCTTCTGGCCCGTTCCGCAAAGGAAATCCTGACATTTTCCATGACCACGCCCTCAATGGGAGATTCCGGCAGCCCGTAAAAGTATACGCCGGCCACATGGCAGTCCGTGCAGACCACGTTCCGCATGGTGATCGTACCAACCCTGGGCGTGCCCTGATCCACGGGCAGCTTGTCCTTGGAAGAGACATACTCGGATTTTCCGTCCGGACCGCAATAATAAAAGCAATTAATGACGAAAGGGGTCATCACTCCCTCCATCCTAACGCCGTCAAACACGATCCCCTGCAGATAGGAATCCCTGCCCCGCCCCCGCCGGGTCTTGATCCGAAGTCCTCTGTCAGTCCTGACGAAACGGCAGTCCTGAATCCTGATATTCTCCACCCCGGCGGCGATCTCACTTCCGATGGTCACGCCCCCATGTCCCTTCTCCATCAGACAATGATGGATGAAAATATCCTTAGACGGCGTTTTATAGGTTTTGCCCATATACAGCTTGCCGGACTTGATGGCGATACAGTCATCCCCCACGCTGAAATACACGCCGGCAATCTCCACGTTGGTGCAGGATTCCGGATCAAGCCCGTCCGTATTGTGGGAATTGGATGGGGACTCGATGCACAGATCCAAAAACTTCAGATCTCGGGAGAAAAAGGGAAGGAGATTCCAGGCGGGCGAATTCCTGATCGTAATCCCCTGCACCACCACGTTCCTGCAGTGGTTCAAGAACACCATTCTGGGACGCGCAGGATCGTTTTTACATTTCTCCGTGTTCCACCAGTTTTCGAAATCCGCGCCTCCGTCCAGCACGCCCCGGCCGCAAATCACCACGTTTTCCACATACATACCGGTGAGGATGCTGGCATAAGAGTCCAGGGGATCCCCCTCCCAGGTGGCGGGAAAGAATTCCCTTTCCTCGTCATAGCTCTCGATACGTCCCGGCAACACCGGCAGCCTGGTCTTATCCGGTATGGCCCGCAGGATCGCCCCCTCGTCCAATTCAAGGGTAATGTTGCTCTTTAAAAACAGATTGGTGAACCGGAAAACGCCCTCGGGTATCAGGACTCTGCTGTTCTGGGGGCAGCTGAGGATCGCCGCCTGAATGCTCAAGGTATCATCTGCGATCCCGTCCCCCCTGGCACCGAAATCCCTGACATTGAGGGTTACGAATTCCTCCTTGGTCCGCACCTTAAGCTCCCCCAGCAGCCTGTCGCCACGCTGTACCCGCAGCCTGTACTCCCGGTTAGGTTCCAATCGGGAAAGTGTCTCTATGGTTTTACAAGAGGTCAGCCTTTGCACATCGTCCAAATATACTTCATATCCTTGCGTATGATAATCAGCCCCCTGATCCGGCACCTGAAACACCAGACTCCTGGAAGTCACAAGCAATAGCTGTAATCCCGTGCTTCGATCCTCCATCATACTCTCCATTCTTCGCCGCTCCTCCTTTTTTCCCTTTTTATAATCCTTTTATACAAGCGGTTCAAAGCAAAAATAATCCGCCCGCAGGAAACCGGTTTCTCCCGTTCCCTCATGAAAGGCGGCCAGTCCCACCTTGACACCTACCCAGGCTCCCGCAAGGGCCGGCGTAGGCTCCCCAAGACTTTGATAGCCCACTTGGTCCGCGCTGACCTCCCAGGAAACCTTTTCCGCGTTCTCCACGCGCATTCTGAGATAAATTACCCGGTCCGGCCAGGCCCCCAGATTCTCCTGGATCTCTTCTCCCTGCTTTACCATGCCCTTTCTCCGAAGCAGACGCAGCTCCCTGTTCCTGCGGCTGACCAACAGACTGTCACAGCAGCCTCCCAGAGAGACCATTCCGCAGCAGTCCCCTTCTTTTAAACCGTCCAGACGCAGACGCGCCGTCACCAAAAAGGCAGGCGCGGGCCATTTCTGCAGCAGCAGATTGGGCAGATCATAGATATGCCGTCCCTCTCCCGGTATGGAATACAAGGTCAGGCCGCCTTCAGCAAGGCTATACCACGTTGCCTGATAATTGGCGTTCCACTGCCACTGAAGTCCCAGCCTTGTCCCCCGGAAGAAGTCGCTGTCCTCCGGCGCGTCCGCGGGATAATCCTTGTCCGCCCCAGGTTTCTTCCAGCCAGGCACCGGCTCTCCGCAGCCATCCCCATCCGGATCCGCGCCGATCACGGGCCAGTCCTCCACCCAGCGCATAGGCTGCAGATGAATGATTCTTCCCGCGCTTCCCACGTCCTGGAAATGGAGAAACCAATCCTCTCCCTGGGGCGTATCCACCCAGGCACCCTGGTGGGGCCCGTTCACCGCAGTAAGACCCTGGTGCAGGACGATCCGTTCCTCATAAGGTCCCATGATGTTACGGGAACGCAAAACCGTCTGCCACCCCGTCTTCACTCCCCCCGCAGGGGCAAAAATATAATAATAACCGTTCCTTTTATAAAGCTTGGGTCCTTCGATGGTGGGCTGGGTCCGGTGTCCGTCGTAGACAAAGCCCCCCTCATCCGTCACGGCGGTCAGCCCCTTGCCCTCGTCCCGCAGGGGACACAGATACAAGGCGCTTTTAAACCCGATCCGGCTTTTGGCAAAAGCATTCACCAGATACAAGGTCCCATCCTCGTCCCAGAATGGACACGGATCGATCCAGCCCGCGTTTCTGATGACGAATTGCGGACCGCTCCAGCTTCCCAGGGGATCCCGTGCGGTATACACCGCGATTCCCTCATCGGGAAAAGGAACGAACACGTAATATTCTCTTTCATGATACCGAATGGCGGGAGCCCAGGCGCCGCATCCGTGCCGCGGCGCGTCATATCTGGCAAAGGGAAGTCTGTCGATCACATAATTGACCACCTTCCAGTTGACCAGATCCCTGGAATGAAGCAAGGGAACGGCAGGCACGTTGCTGAAACTGGATGCCACCATATAATAATCCTGCCCGACGCGAATCACGTCAGGATCGGAATAGTCCGTATAAAGGATGGGATTCCGATAGGTTCCGTCGCCCTGATCAGCGATCCACATTTTCTTTGCCAATGTTGCTTTCATTCTTTGCTCCTCCATTTTTTTACAGTTTCTTATATCTTACTTCTATTTCACCATAAAATCAACCGATTCATCCACATTCCACACATTTCCCCTGGTCTGATGGATTTTCACATTTTCAAACAAAATGTCCTGGGCGTTTCTCAAGAAAAAGCCTTCCCCGGACATGGGTTTCAGATTGCCCATCATGGCCGGACTGCCGGGCTTTCCATCCCGGCTCATGGTAATGCTCACATTGGAAAAGCTCACCCCACGGACCGGCTGCTCCTTCAAACCGTAAATAAAGCCAGCCGCCGCTGACGCGTCCGTTACCGTCATGTTGCTGATACAGATGTTGCGGAAAGCGGGCGTAGACTCATCCAAAGGATAAGCCTCCTTATCCCATACATACCGCTCTCTTCCTTCCGGGCCGCAATAATAATACATATTAAATACAAAAGGACAGATCACACGATCCATAACGATATTGTTCAGATGGATATTCTCCACGACTCCGCCGCGCCTTCTCTTGGTCTTCATGCGGATTCCTCTGTCCGTGTCCTGGAACACACAGTTCGTCACCGTCACGTTGCGCACGCCGCCGCTCATCTCGCTTCCGATGACCAGACCTCCATGGCCGTGCAGCAGATTGCAATCCGCCACCACAATGTTTTCACAAGGGATTCTTCTTCCCGTTTTTTCCGTTCCGGATTTTAACGTGATACAGTCATCCCCCACGTCCACCCGGCAATTGATAATGCGCACGTTCCGACAGCTGTCCGGATTGATCCCATCCGTATTGGGAGAATCCGCCGGATTTTTGATCGTGATCCCCTGGATCACCACATCGTCACAATACAAGGGATGTACCGTCCAGGCGGGGGAATTCAGCAAGGTCACTCCCTCCAGCCGCACGTGGTCACATTCCTGAAAACAAATCAGACAGGGACGCCCCTTTCCTAAAGGTCTTTTTTCCTTAACCGCTTTCCACCAGACTTCTCCGCGGCCGTCCATGATGCCCTCTCCCTTCACGCCCACGTATTCCGCTTTTCTGGCATAAACGCAGGGCATATAGGTCTCTGTCCGATTTCCCTCAAACTCCGTGGTCACTGCCTCATAATTTTCAATGTCTTCCATGAAATTCAGCCGGGCTCCCGCTCCCACATATAATGTCATATGACTTTTCAATTCAATGGAATGGGTGGGATAAGTTCCCGCCGGCACCCAAATCAGACCGCCGCCCTGCTCTGCCGCCTTTGACACAGCCTGCCGAAAGGCCTCGGTCCAGTCCTTTCCTTCTTGGGAATAAGCTTCAAAATCCCGAATATTAATCAAATCTCTCATTTTGTCCTGAATTCTCGTCTCCATATTTCTTTTTATTCTGATTTGTTAGAAAGCCATTGATTGATAGAAAGCCGCGGGAGGCCGGCCAAGGGCCTCCCGCACTCTCAACACTTATATTTTTGCCTTATCTGGCCATGTAAGCATCATATGCTTCCTGATAAACAGCTACCACATCGGAGATGCCAAGTCTCTCCAGGTTGGATACATAGGTATCGAAATTGGAAAGAGGCTCCTGGCCCGTAATAAACTTCCAACTCATCTCCTCAATGTAGGTACCCAACTCGGAATTGTCATCATTTACCTTTTCACTCTGCTCAGGGCTTAAGGAAATCGTGCCGGGATAGTTCAGCGCAAAGCTGGCATCCGCCCAAATGATGGAGGAATTGTTGTACCATTCGTCACGGGTGGCGGAATTCACGTCAAAGCATCCAAAGGACGGGAAATAACCGCTCTGATTGCCGTACATCTTGTAACGCTGGGGCGTGCCGCCATTGGGAAGCTCGATCACTTCGTTGCCCGCTTCCGTCAGCTTTCTGTTGCCGTTCTCGTCATATTCGAACGTGACGCCTTCCTCACCCCAGTTCAAAAGCAAGGAACCCTCCTCGGAAAGCATATAATCCATTACGGTGGCTACGGCATCCAGCACTACGCCCTGGCAGTCCGTGGAAATCAGCTCCGTATCTCTCTGTTTTCTGGAAAGAACCGTGGTGGAATAAGACTCCCCGTCAGGAGCGGTGGGCCAGGGAGCAGCAACCAGGGCGGCGTCGGGATTCTTTTCCACCAGAATGGGAGTCCATTTGCCGTCCGCGTTGGAAAGGCCCTTCCAGCTTCCGGCCAGATCCGCCACGATGGTCTCGTCACTTCCGCCGGTATCGCCGGCGCCTACGATCTTGCCGTCTTCATAATAGGCGTTGCCAATAAGTCCTTCATTGTACCATTTGTTCATCTCTTCCAGGTAATCCTTGTATTTCTGGGTCCTTGCGCCGTACTCCACCTTACCGGTGTCCGGATCGATATAAATGCCTTTATACATGGCGAAAGCGCCTTCGAAAAGCGCCAGTCCGCTGGAGCTGGCATCAAAAGGAATTTCATCCTGCAGACCATTGTTGTTGGGATCCATGGTCTTAAAGGCGGTCAATACGTCATACCACTCTTCAATGCTGGTAGGAACATCCATACCCACGTTGTCCAGCCAGTCCTGCCTGAGGATCAGGCCCGTGGTGGTGGTGGACATCTTGTCGGCCTGGGTTTCAAAAGGATTGATTTTCTCCAGGTACAGATACTGGCCGTCATTATTCGCCAAATCCTTGGCCACATCGGGATAATCCTCCAGGATTTTCTTCAGATGGGGCATCTTGGTGTCAATGATGTCGTTCAGCTCCTGGCAGATTCCATCCGCATACAGTCCCGTGATCCCGCCCGTGTAGGCTTCCTCGTTCTGGTACGCGATAACGTCCGGAAGCGGATCGCTGGTCAGCTTCAGCAGGTACTGCGCCTGTCTCGCTTCCCCGTCATTACCGCCGATAACCTCGAACTGAATGTCCACATGGAACATTTCCTCGATCTTGCTGATCGCGATCAGATCGTAATACCTGGAATACTCAGCGGTTGCGCCGGTATCCAAAACCAGCCACCTGATCACCTGGCCGTCCGGCCAGGTCTGCTCCCATGTGAATTCATCCGTTTCTTCCGATCCGCTGGGAGTGGTTTCGGAAGACGAGGTCGATTGATCCGTCTTGGATGATTCCTCCGGTGTCGACTGCGTTACCGAACTGCTGCCAGAACTGTCACCCGTTCCGGATGGTGTACTGTTGCCGCCGCAGCCCGCAAGCAATGACAGGCTCATTACCGATACCATGAACAGTGCCACAATTTTCTTTAACATAGTAAAGATCCTCCTTTTTTAATAAAATATATAAGTGTGCAAAGCACCTTATTTCGATTAATGTTCCATCCGCAGGCTTTGCATTTCGCCCCTGCGCTCCGTCCAACGCTCCATCCGCAGGCTTTGCGCCGCCTCTACATCCCGGTCAGCCCCGAGCGCTCCACGCCCTCCATGAACTTCTTCTGCAGGAACGCGTAAACGATCAGCACCGGCAAAATCACCAGGAACGTGCCCGCCATCAGCATGGCGTTGTTAAAGGTAAAACCGCCCTCCTCCATGACCAGGTCCATGGCCTCCTCGGTATTCAGAAGCGCGTATAGCCCCGGCAGACGGCTGGGAAGCACTTGTTTTGCAAGGCTTGTGATATAAACATTCGGTTCAAAATAATCATTCCAATGCCATACAAAGGACAGTACCGTGGCCACCAGAATGGATGATTTGGAAATGGGCAGCATAATTTTGAAAAAGGTCCTCAATGCGCCACATCCGTCAATCCTGGCAGCCTCTTCCATCTCCTTGGGAAGCCCCAGAAAGAACTGCCGGAAAAGGAAGATGAAGAACGCGCCGTTTAAGCCATATCCCAAAAAGGTAGGTACCAGCAGGGGAAGATAAGTATCCAGCCAGCCCATCTTGCTGTACTGCATATACAGAGGGAAAATAATGGTCTGAATGGGTACCAGCATGGATAAGATCACAATAGCAAAGGCCAGCCCTTTTAAGCGGAACTGATATCTTGCGAATCCATAACCCACAAAGGAACAGGACAAAACGTGCCCTATGGTCCCCACGGTGGATATAAACAGGGAATTGAGCAAGTATCTCTTATAGCTCAACTGTTGGATCGCGATCTTATAGTTGCTCCAGCGAAGTCCCTCCGGGATCCATTTCACGGTAATGTTGATCAGATCCGCGTCCGACATGAAAGACGTGACGATCATGGTAATGAACGGATAGAGGAACACAAAGGACAAGCTGCACAAGACCAAATAGTAAAATATCCGAATGACAATCCTTTTCAATTTCGTCGTCATACTATTTCTCCTTTTCCGCGTCCGCGGATACCAGTTTCAGCACGCCGAACACCACGCCGCACAACAGGAAGACAAACCCGAAATACACCCAACCCATGGCCGCGCCCCTGGCGAACTGGGTATTGGTGAACACCTGCTTCAACACATATTCCACCAGCTTGTTGTCCGACGAGGTGAAGTAGGTCACCAGGGTATACACGAAATTCAACAGGATGATGGGAGAGATCATCGGAAGCGTGATCTTCCAGAACATTTCCCACTGGGTGGCCCCGTCACACTTCGCCGCCTCGTAAAGCGTGGAGGAAATGCTCTGCAGGCCCGCCAGGAAGAGGATGATTTGAACACCCGACTTCCACAGGATCAGGGTGATCCTGTCCAAGAAAGGCTGCACCGCCGCGGATAGCGTATGCCCCAGCATATTCTGTAAAAGGGGCGGCAGAGCGATTCCCACGCCGACACTTCCGGTGGCATCGATCTGGAGCAGCTGCGCCATGACATAACCGCTGCCCAACAGAACGGGAATGAAAAAGCAGGTCCTGAAAAATCCGCGTCCAAAGACAGGGCGGTTGATCAGCATGGCAATAATGAGAGAAAACACCAACGTCAATGGCGTATTGATCAAGGTATCCACCACCACGGACAAAAACGTGGGCATAAAATTGATATCATAGACGAAAATGTATTCATAGTTCTCTATTCCCACCCATTCCATAACAAATCCCTTGAGCTGGACGATCTCACTGAAGCTCAGACGGATAGAAGAAACTATGGCGTTTATAAAGAACGCGCAAGTGCCGATGATCCAGGGTGACAGGAACATGAGCGCTTCCAGACCCCGTCTGCGTTTCATGGTAAGGAATTTCTTTCGCTTCCTTGTTTCCGTTTCGGAGTTCTTTTTCACGATCTCACCTCCCAGCTCATGCCTTCGATCACGGTACCGTCCACTGTTACGGTCTCTTCCTTATAATTCACATAAATCCTGACGCCGTTGTCATATTCCGTAACGAAGACATCCTCCTGAATCTCCTCATGGGAAGAAATCTTCGCGTCCTGCACCCGACCCAGAACTGCCCACAGTTCCCGGCAGGTTTCCAGAAGCTCTTCTTTCCAATCACTATATTTCGAGGTGAACAATTCATTGTAATCGGTATTGATCAGCTTCTCCGCGGATTCATAGGTTAATTCAAAATAAGGCGTATATCCATACTCGATCCATTTCAGCCGAAGCTTGTCCGCATCGCTGGAAAGGTTCAGCGCCTCTCCCGTATACTGCACCAGGCCGTGGGTCACGATCTGGTAAAAGGGAACCTCCCTGGTGGTCATCTGATAACCGATATCCCTGTCCGGAATCTCCGTCACCTTATCCGAGTACGACAGCGTATATAAATTACCGCCCTCGCTTGTTACGCTTCCAAAAGCTTCCCGCGTCTTAGAAAGCATCTGCCGCCAGTCATCCTTACACTGTACCGCCGTGGTGAAATTACGGGAACCGTAGCTGTAATAAAGCATATCCCCCAGATTTTCCAGTTTCAGCCCGGCCAGCGGATATTTCACTGCCTTTTTCAAGAATTTGTTAAAATTCTTCAGGGCCGTTCCGGGCGCGAACACCCTAATGGTTTGTCTGAGATTGGTCAACACCTGGAAATTGCCCAAATAAACGATATCCACATTCTGTGAATAACCGGAGGCCTCCGCCTCCACGGTCAGGAAGTTCGCCGCCAGGGAAAGACGAATCCCCTGTTCAGCCGCATATTCCGCCAGGGAACGCAGTCCCTTATTCCCTCCCAGCTTCCTGTTGGCCGGAAAATACCGGGGCTCCGTTCCATAACCGGATTTGGTCCAGCCCACCAGGGTCACGTCCATGGGCAGGCCCAGACTTGCGTCCAGATCCTCCAGGATCTCTCTGGCCTGGGCGAAATCCGTCACGCTCTGAAAAGTGTCAAAGATCAGACCATCCTCCAGAATTCCCATGAACAGATCCAAGGATAAAAACGTCTTCTCCCCGCCATCGTTATTCAGTTCCCCGTGTTCCAGGAGCCAGTCCCGGTAAGCCACGGCCATATCCGCGTATTCGGCCTTTCCCCGGGGCAGAATTTCAAAAACGATCTCATAATCCGTCATAATCCTTTCATCATCATATTTCTTCACTGATTTGCTGGTAACGCGCGGGTCGTCAAAGCCCCGGCGGAACTGAAAGCTGGGATAAATGTAGTTGGCACGGACGATGGTGCCGGAAGGGCTCACCGTGATCCGGGAGCTTTCCTCACCGGAGGTAATGTACGCCACGAATCCGTCCTCCCCATAATTGGCGCCGAACACCGGAAGCAGTACCTGGGCTTTCTCTTCCTCAAACCGGCCTTTCAGATTCTGATTGTTCTGGATGTCCCCGTAGATGTCATAGATGACCGAAGACTCTCCTATGTGGGCCGGATCATCGAAGCTTAAGATTGCCCCGCTGCCGTCCGGATAAAAGAGATAACCCTCCTGGCCGTCAGCTGCAGCGCCGAAAAAGGACATCAGATCCAGGGAAACCAGACTGAAATTGTTGTATTCCTCGATACCCGCGCTTGGCACTTTTACGGATAATCCCCGGTCCGTCAGGCCGAATTCCAGACAAAGCTTGATTCCTGCCACCTTCAGATCATACTGTACGCCGAAGCCTTCTTCGGTCTCATAGGGCCGCGCGGTGTAATCAGTGCCGGCCAGGCTGAAATTGGTGATGGCGCCCACGCCGATCTTCAGATCCGTGGTGCTGATGGTAAACAGGGACCTCATTCTCTCCTGCCACCTGGCGCTGACCCCTTCCAGATCAAAGTTCGGATCGCTCATGGACGAGGACCATACCCGGCCCGTGGCCTTGTCCGTAAGCTGAAGCTCTGAATATTCATTGGTCAGCTCCAGCCGGTAGGCTTCGTTTTCCAGCACTCCGTCCTGGGCGCGGACTTCCGTTCCCGACAGCCATAAGCTTAAGACCAGAATCACAAGACTTAAAAACCATCTATTCTTTTTCATCATCCGCTCCTTTCCCTAGAACTTATACCGCAGTTCCGTCACAACCTCCCGAACGAAATCCAGGAATTGAGTACAGATGGAATAAAGCAGGGCCACCGCCGCCCAGAGGATCAACATGGTAAACACAGAAAGCAGCAATACTCCCACCGTTTTGCCAACGGTAAAATGATTCATTTCCTTAAGGCTGATGACGATCAGCAAAATCACCCATCCCAGAATGCAGCCCTCCAGCACGTTGTAAAAAGCCGCCTGATTGATGTCCAGGATTCTGGAAAGCAGGGTCAATGGCACGGTAAAGACGATATAGGGCACCAACGCGTAGGATACGGCCAGCATGGATTCCCGAAACATGGTCTCCCCATCCAGGATCGTGGTCATCAGGTAGGAACAGATTCCCCAGGAAACCAGAGGCACGAACAGCTTGGCGATCTCCAGAACCAGATTGGATCTGACCGTGATGGCTGACAGCGGATAATGCGTGAACTCCAGGGAAATGAGCCTGACCAGGATTCCCGCAAGGAACAGGACGGCGATGGGGTAGTACCGAAAGCGATCCCTTTCCTTTTGCAGATAAGTAAAGGCCACAATGGGATGAAACAATACCAACACCGACATTTTCAAAATTTTCATTCCAGCTTCCCTCCCATCTCCAATTCATGGGCCAGACTGTCTGCTTTTTTGCGGAGCCTGACAAAACCGGTCCACAGCACGCCGCAGAGCACCACTACCCCCAGGGCAATCCAGCCAAAATAAGCGCGGAACATCTGATGTCTGTATTCCGAAAAACACTGGGAATAGCCTTCCTTGTTTCCGCCCAGGTAATATTGATCCATGGCCTCCTTGTATTTCTCCTCTTTGAATAAGACCTTCGCGTATCCCGAATGGGCCAGGGCGTAATTGGAATCGATGGCCAGCACCTCCTCCCAATAATCCTTGGACGCGTCATACTGTCCCGCGTCGTACAAGGACACCGCCTCATGAATCAGACTGATGAATTTCGTAGGCATCAGCACCGTGACCGCGTTGGTGGTATAATCCAGCACATAGAGCTTTCCCTTGCTGTCCGAAACAATGCTGACCGGATTGGTGTAGGTCCCCTTGGTGCTTCCCGTTCCACCGAACAGGGCCAGCAGATCCCCGTCCTGGTCATACTGGTAAATCAGACCCGTGGCGCGGTCCGCCAGGGTGAGGATCCCATTGTCCATGACGTTAATGTCGGAAAACTGGGAATATTGATAATTCACGTCATCCAGCGTAATATTCAAACCATAAGGCTGCTCCGGATAAATGTTGGTTCCCACGGAATTGAGCTTGCGGATCTGACCGGTGGTTTCGTTCGCCAGGATCCCATAGACCATACCGTCCGCGCCGATCATGAAATTGGTGTAGGCGGAAGGCTCCTGCTTTACCGTCCGCTCAATCTGGGACTGAGTGCCAAAGGTCCTGATCAAAAGTCTGCTTAAGCTGAAAGGCACCGTGGCCGCTCCCACGTACCCCCGGAAATCGTTCTGGGAATCCATCAGCATCAGGTTCGTACCTTTCAGCACATAGATGTATCCCGTAACGGACACATAGATCTTTTCCGGGGAAAAGGTGAAGCTTTCCTCCAAAAGAGAGCTTTCCGGCTTATAATACACCTCCATGTCCCCGCCATTCTCGTCCAGACGCACAATCCGGTAATTCCCGGAATCCGCCACCCAGATGCTGCCGTCCATATGCACATAGACTCCCTTGGGATTCTTAAAGGAAACCCCGAAGCCTTCCGTGTACTGGGCCACCACCCGACCCTCCGGGGACAGCTTCAGGATCCGGTTATTTCCGGTATCCGCCACATAGAGCTGATCCTTATCGTCCACGAACAAGTCCTCCGCGTGATTTAACGTCCCGTATTCCCCAAGATTTTTGTAAGTTTCCTCCACATCGTAGACGGTGGGAATGGCATCCATCATCCCCTCCTCGTCCGCCACCAGGGAAACGCCGTTTCCCGCGGCCCGTGCCCCGGTCCCGGCAGACATAAACAACCAGACCGTCATTATGGCAGAAATCATGATTCTCGCTTTTCGTCTCATCTTTGACCTCCGCTAACTCTTAATCCCGGAATAAGTCATCGTCTGCATGACCTTTCCCCTCATGATACAGAAAATAATGATTGTGGGCAGGGTCGTCAGCAAAGTGGCCGCGCCTACAGAACCGGATCTCGCCACCACGCCGGCGCCTCCTGCCAGGGTCTGCAGGGCCAGGGGAAGCGTCTTCATGGCATCCTTGTTGATATAAACCAGCGCCGAAAAATAATCGTTCCAATTGCTTACAAAAGAGAACACCGCCAGCGTACTCCATGCGGGCTTCAGCAAGGGCATGGCCACATGCCAGAACGTGTAAAGCTCTTTCGCGCCATCGATCCGCGCGGCCTCCAGAATAGAGTCCGGAAGCTGTTCCGCGAACTGCTTGACCAGGAAAAAATTATATGCCACCGCGATCTTTGGCAGGATCAGGGCCCAGTAGCTGTTCACCAGCCCCAGCTCGTTGACGATCAGATAGTTGGGAATCTGGGTCACATAGGAAGAAAACATCAGGGCCGCCGTGATCACCGCGAAAATAGTGGCGGATCCCCTGGGCTTGAACTTGGCCAGGCCATAGGCTCCGGCGCAGGAAACAAAAATACTGAAAAACACCGTCACTCCGGTGGTCATGAGACTGTTGAAAATATATCTGGTAAAAGGCACGTCCGAAGCGTTCAGGGAATTCAAAAGATCCGCGAAATTGGAAAAGGTAGGCTTGCGCACGATGATCCTGGGCGGATAAATGTACAATTCATCCAGAGGCATGAAAGCGCGGCAAATCATGGCTACCATCGGCAGCGCCGTGAAACATACCAGCGTCACCATCCCCGCAACCAATAACGCATGGGAAAACTTCACCTTTTTCCACTTCTTTTTCCCGGTTACCGTCTGTACTATGATAGAATACATCGCGTTAATCCTCCGACTTGAAGATATAGAAACAAATGCGCCCGATCACGAAAGTCATGATAAACAGAATCATCGCGACACTGGAGGCATACCCCATGTTCATCCTGATAAAGGCATAGTCATAAAGATGGGCCACAATGGTGTGCGCCGCATAGTTGGGACTGGGCATCCCCGCCACGGAGGTTGCCACGTCGAAAATGGCAAACGCGCTTACCACGGAATTGACCGCACCGAACAGAAGCTGCGGCTTCATCATCGGCAGAGTGATATAACGAAGCTCCTGGAACCTGCTTTTCATACCGTCCACCCGTGCCGCTTCGTACAAAGCCGGATCAATGTTCTGCAGACCCGCCAGGAAGACCAGAAAGCCCGTGCCCATGCTCATCCAGACCGAAATGATGACGATAACCCATTTCAGGTAGGCGGCATCCTTGGTCCAGAGGATCGGTTCGATGATCACCCCCAACCGCAGCAAAAAGCTGTTTAAATACCCGTTTCTGTCGCCGGAAAAGATGATCAGCCAGATCGTGGACATAGCCACGCCGCTGGTCAGGCTGGGCGCGTAGAAAGCCAGCGCGAAAGCGCCCCTCCCTTTCTTCATCAGCGTGATCAGCCAGGCCATGGCAAAAGAAGCGATATAGCCCGCGGGACCCGTCAGCACGGCAAATATGAGAGTGTTTTTCAGGGAAGTCAGGAAGACATCGTCCTCCAAAATCAGGTTCATATAATTGGTCAGACCAACAAAGCCCGGCTTTTGAATCAGGTTATAATTGGTCAGACTCAATCCCATCGCTACGAAGATCGGTATCAGGGTAAAGGTGATGAAAAGCACCAAAAACGGGGTCATGAACAAATATCCTGTGATCGTCCTGCGCCGTTCCATCCTGCTCATAGGTCTTTTCTCTACATGTTTCCAAAACTGTTTCATTCTCATTCCTCCAGCGGAATCACATCAATATCCCGCAAACCGAACTCTTCCCTCTTCGCATTCAGTTCCTTATTGATATCCTTTACCGCTTCCTCCAGGGCATCCCTGGCCTTTTCGTCATTGATCACCACCCTGTTCCAGGCGTTGATCAAATGTCTGCTTGTAAAATATCCTCCGGGAATGATGTACTGCTCCTGGGCATCCTCCAGAGTGGCCTGAATCACAGCCTTATCCTCGGTCTTCCAGGGAAGTCTGTAAAAAGCCTCCACGTTGGCAGTGTTCCATCTCGCGGATTCCCCGATGACCGCTTCCAGCTGTCTGCCATAGTTGGTCTGCGTATCCTCCGACATCCACCATTTCAGAAATTCCCAAGCCTCCTTCTGCTTATCCGACTGGGCCAAAATCAGATTGGCGGTCTTGGATATGGATCCGGTGGCCCTGGTGATATTACCGCTGCCATCCTCCAGTCCCGGCACCAGAGCCACGCCCCAGCGTCCGTACAGCTCCGGCGCGGAGGTGAGAAACTGGATATACTCCGAATAGCCGGCGATGCCCAGGGGAGTGGCGCCCATCCTCATCCGCGTGAACAGGTTGGCTTCCTCATCCACCTCGTACTGGCTGTAAAGCTCCGTCCAGGACCGGAACGCCTGATACGCCTGGGGAGAATCCAGGGCACTGGTCCTGCCGCCGTCCTTATAATAGGAGCCGCCATTTTGCAAAAGCAGCATGGTAAAGCCTCTCAATGCCGCCGGCGAACTGGTGGATACCGAGGTGTCCACGGACAAGTTAAAGGACATGCTGTTCTCATACAGCTTGGGCAGGACATCCATGTAAAGCTGGGTCCAGGTCTTCGGAAGCTCCAGCCCAAGCTCTCGCATCAGATCCTTCCGATAAAACAACACGGTAAAATCCATGGTCTCCGGCAAGGCGTAAACACCGTCCCGGAACCGGTAAGGCACCATGCTGTCTTCATAAAACCATTGGGATACCTCTTCAAAATCCTCAAATCCAGTCAGATCCACGGCCGCTCCCCGAAAAGCAAATTCCGACGGCAGATTATAATCCACAGACAAAGCCACATCGGGAGCCGTATTGGAATTGATGGAAAGCATCAGCACATTAACTCCGCCCGTGGTCAGCTGGCTGCTGGGCATGACGTTCAGATTCACATAAATCCCGGTCCTGGGCGTGAAATCCTCATCGATCATCTCTTTCAGAATCTCGCCCCATTCGGAACCCCGCCCGATCCAGACATCCAGAACCACATGTTCCCCGTCCTCCCTGGTGGTGCCGATAGCATCATAATCCTTGACAAAGGAAAGGAAGAAATTCACCGCGGACACATAGAACTTCTGAAAAAAAGTGGACGCGCGCACCTGGAAAGTCTCTTCCGGCGCTTTGATCTTTAAATAATCCACCTGAAGGGGCGTGGTTTTCAGGCTGGTAATATAGGAGCCCATGTTGGTCTGTGCGCTTTCCAGCTCTCCCAGCGCTTTAGGGATGGTATCCACGTCCTCCGAAAACTCCCGCAGGGTATCGATAATGGCGCGATAACTGTTTTCGGTAGAAGCCTTTCTGTTGGTGATCAGTGACAAGATGTCCGCGCAGACCTCTATGCTGTCCGCCAGCCGGGCCAGATCCCCGGACAGTCCCGGCATCAGACGGTACAAATCATATTCATAGTTGGGATCGGGATCCGTTCCCGTGATCTTGGTAATGTCCCTGGTCAGGTCGGACAGAACGGAAATATCGTTGGTCGTCCGTTCGATCACGGAAGCGATGGGTCCCAGTTGGGCAACCAGGGAGATTTCATGAACCCCCTTTTCCAGATAAACCAGGTACGGCTCTCCGTTTTCATCAGACAGCACCTCCCCATACCAGGTCTTGTCATACGGGAACTGATATTCCAGGAATTCCTGAAACGGCACTTCCCCGTCGATGACGATCTTCCGGTAGGAGGGCATTCCCTCGTTTTTGTTCTGAAGCACCCGGAGCGCGATTTCATACAAGCCGTCCTCTTCCACCTGGAAGCTCCAGCTCACGCTCTGCTCCCCCCGGTTCCAACGGCTGCCTCCCACAGTGTTCAATACCCGATTCGTCAGGGAAAAAGGAACCGTTTCCGGGTCATTGTTGCTTTCTCTTCGGATAATGGAATCGTTGCGCCAGGAAGACTCCTCTCCCTCGATATAGGCTCCCGCAGCGGTCCGGGCCTTTTGATACCCCTTGCTTTCATACTCCCGCATTACTTCCGCATAGGTGGGAAGCTCCCGTCTGCCCTCCAAGCAGATCCGGCGGAGCGCCACGGGCTGATCCACATATTCCAGGGCCAGGCTATGGACTCCCCGGGAAAGATAGAAGTACATGGGTTCCGGATCAAAGCCGTTGGAATCATAGGCGGCCTGGGTCTGCCACAGAAGCACTTCTTCCTGGCCGGGCCACACTTCGTCGCCGATCTCATTGATCTTGACCTGGCCCGTTTCCTCAAAACAACGGTAGAAACAGACGTTGGCCGCCTCTTCGCAGGGCAGGATGCCATCGATCAGGATCTGTCGCTGGATCTTGGCGCCATCCCCTTCCACTCCGCAATAGTCCAAAACAATCTGATACAGGCCGTCCTCCTCCACTTCAAAGCTCCAGGAGGCATTCACGTTTTCATCCAAAAACAGCGCTTCCGATTCATAGCCCGCGATGTTCTTTTCCAGGACACCCGCGCCGTCGGTATCCGCGTCCGCCGCTTCCAGCACGATAGACGCTTCCGTTCCCACATAACCCTGCTCCGCGTAAGTCCGCTTCAGCGCGGAGTAAGAGATCATCTCATCCCCATAGGATTCATAGGCCAGGTACTCCCTTTGCGTCAGTTCCTCCAGATCTCCCGATTCCGCCGCGTCCCGGCTCCATCCGTAACCGCCTGACGAGCGAAAAATGGCCCAAATCAGAAGTCCCGCCGCGCACAAGAGTACCAGATAATATTCCACGCTTTTCTTGAATAAGCCATTGATTTTCTTCATTTCAGACTCCTTTTGCTTCTGTCTCCAGCAGCTCCGCGTTGAAACGGACGCGGCTGCCGGCTTTTAAATGAAGCCGTCTCCGGATCTTTCCATACACCAGCTCGCCGTCCCAATCGGCCCCGGCTTCCAACACCGCTTCCAGAAGCCGGTGATCCTTCCATACCATTTCCACTTTCGCGCCGCCCCTCATGCACAGCCCCCTGACACTTCCTTCCGCTAACTGGGGTGGAAGGGCGGGCAACAGCTGGATTCTTCCATTGTGACTCTGTACCAGCATCTCCGCGATCCCGGTGATCGCGCCCATGTTCCCGTCGATCTGGAACACTCTTCCTCTTTTTCTTCCTCCTGACGGATGGGTATCCATCAGATTGGTAAAGGTGGAATCCGCGATCAGGGCCCTGAGGTTCTCGTATGACAATTCTCCGTTTTTCAGACGCGCCCAGAAAAGAATGATCCAAGCCCTGCTCCAACCCGTATGTCCGCCGCCGTGAGACAGGCGGTACCGGAGAGACTTCTCCGCCGCTTCCGCCAGGTCCGGCGTATCCTCCACGGTGATGGAGGAACCCGGGAACAGCCCGAACAGATGGGACATATGGCGATGGCCGGGATCGGCCTCCTGAAATTCGCCGTTCCACTCCAATATTCTGCCGTCCGAACCGATCCTTATGGGCGGCAGCTTCTCCAGCATGGCTTCTGCCCTGGAAACCATTTTTTCATCTTTTCCCAGAATCCCCGCGGCAGCGATATAGGCCCGGAAAAGCTCCGTCAGGATCTCCACGTCCATGGCAGGCATCTCGCACATACAAACCTTTTCCCCATGGAATACGTAGCGATTCTCCGGGGAAACGGAGGGCAGCGTCACCAGCTCGCCTTTCTCGTTCTCCTCCAGAAAATCCTCAAAAAACAATACCGCGTTCTTCAAAACCTCATAGTGATCAGCCAGAAAGCCCTCGTCCATGGTAAACCGGTAATGCTCCCAAATATGTAAGGACAACCACGCGCCGCCCATCACCCAATAGCTTGCAGGAACATAAAGGTCCTGGGGCGCGGTATCCGCGAAAATATCCGTATTATGGTGGGCCACGAAGCCCCTGCAGCCGTACATCCGCTCCGCGGTGCCGCGTCCGCTCTCGCACACCCGCCTAAGCAGCGAAAAGAAGGGTTCACTGCACTCGGGCAGACCACAAACGTCCACAGGCCAGTAATTCATTTCCAGATTGATGTTGATCGTATATTTGGAATCCCAGGGAGGCGTGAATTCTTCGTTCCAGATCCCCTGCAGGGTAAGGGGCAGTCCGCCCTCCCTGCTGCCCGAAATCATCAGATACCTTCCATATTGAAAATACAGGGCCACCAGTCCCGGATCCTGCCCGCCCCGGGCAAAGGCCTCCATGCGGCGGTCCGTACAAAGCGCTTCCTTGCCGTCCTTAGGAAAGGTCAGCTCCACCCTGCCGAACAATCTCCGGTAATCCTGCAGATGCTCCTTGTAAAGGGTCTTTACGTCCGGCTGCCGCCCACAGATCTCATCCAAAATATCAAGCACTCTCTGCCGGGGCCGCTCACAGCGGAAAGAAGTGGCCGCCGTAAAGAGCATCACCACTTCCGACGCTTCCTTCACGATGAGGTACGCGCCGATCCCTTCCGTTTCTCCGTCACAGAAAAGCACCCGTAAGCCTCCTTCATAGAGAATCCCGCTTTGATCCCCTCCATGGGTCAGCGTCCTGTCATCCAGGCAGGCGGTATGATCCAGATATTTGGACCGTTCCAGTCTGCAGGAGAAGTTCATCCGCTCTTCTCCCCGGGCCGACAGATGGATCACAATGCAGTCCGCCGGATAAGAAGCGAAATACTCTCTATGGTACAAGGTGTTTCCGCTCCGATAGGAAACCGTAACCAACGACTTGTCCAGATCCAGGATCCTTTCATAGTCCGTGTATTCCCTGCCGCCTCCCAGCTGATTGATCTCCAATTCTCCCAGCGTCTGGTACATACGCTGCCTCTGGGGCATACCGGACATGGCGAACACCGCCAGCTGCTGGGCCTGCGAAATCTTTCCCTCCCGGTATAGCTTCCGGATCTTGTCAAGATTTTTCCTACAGTCCGGATTGACCCTGTCCCGCGGTCCGCCGCTCCAAAGGGATTCCTCGTTCAGCTGAAGCTTTTCCTTGAAAACCGTGCCATAAATCATCGCTCCCAGTCTTCCGTTCCCGATGGGCAGTGCCTCGTCCCAATATTCAGCCTCTTTGTCATAGTATAATCGGTTACAACTCTTTTCCTGCATCCTTCTTCCTCCTTACAGGCTTTCCCAGAGAACTAATCGTCCTCCTCTTTCCCCCGTTCCGTCTCCTTTTCCACATATTCCGTAGGAGACATGCCGCTCAGCTTCTTAAAACATCGGTAAAAACTGGAATAATCTTCAAATCCAAGCAAAGACCATACCTCATTGATCGGGCATCCCTTCTGCAGGAGTATCCTAGCTTCCAGGATTTTTTTCTGGCGGATATACTCCAGACAGGACATTCCCGTCACGCGCCGAAATTCATGGCACAAATAATACTTGCTGATATAAAAGCGTCTGGATAAGTCATCCAAGGTAAACTTGGTATCCAGATTATTTGTAATGTAACGGATGACCTCGTCGATCTTTTCATTATGACTGGCCCTCTCGTTTTCATAACCCTCCAGAAAACGCTGCTCCAGATAAGCCTGATTGACATCCACCAGGATATCCAGCATTTGGGCGATCATCCGCACATTGGCATTCGCCTCGTCGGACTGGTAAAGCTCGTACATCCTCTGTATCTTCTGGTCCAAACCATATTTGCTTACAAGCCCGGCCTCTATTTTATTATTCTTCTTAATGCCGCTTAACTCGTTGTTGAACGCCATCAACAAATCATATTTCTTGTCGGAAAAATCCCGATAATACTGGTTGTCGAAGTAAATATAGATTCTTTCGTTAGGCTTGTTGGAATTCACTATGACATTATGCACTTCATAACTGCTGATCAAAAGGATATCGTTGGGTTCCAAAGTATAATACCTGCCATCGATGCAGAACTTGATATCCCCCCGCAGAAACAGGTAGATCTCATATCGGTCGTTGGTATGCAGCAGTTCTTCATGCTTATTGCTCACAGAGTATTTTTTACGGACAATAATGTCCTTCATAACTTTTGTCATTCCTTTCACTCCACCCTATTTTTCACCACACTTACAATCACGGGATGACAGTTATGCCTCTTTTGCAGTTCCTTCTATAACAACATTTTAACATTCGGCCATTTCTGAGGAAGAGCAAATCTTGCTTTTGCAATTGCATATCTTGCTTTTAAAAAAGAGATAAAAAAAGGATGCCCCAAATTAAAAATTTGAGTCATCCTTCCTTTATCGTCATCCATGGATTATTTTTTCAAGAGTATATTCTTCCGACTCTGCGGGTGTCAGCTGCCGGGACCACGAAACGCGTTCCCCTTCCGCGCCGGGCCCATAATTCTGATATTCCGCGTAAACGACCAAATCATGCACCCACTCCCTCTGCCAGTCGTGCCAACCTTCCGGCTTGATATGCGGCCCCAAATAAGAATTCAGGATCACGACCCTTGCATAATCCCGCCAGGGCCTTCCCAGGAAAACGCTTTTGTCAGGCGCATTGCCCTCAAACCGGCAGTTTTGGAAAACATAGCCGTACTTCTGTCCCTCGGGAGAAGACCCTGCCGTCACATAGCCGGACCGAATGGAGTACAGCGTACAATTTTCAAAATATGCCGTGGCGCTGCCAAAAATGAAATCAACGCCCCCGCAGATATAGCAGTCAAAATAAAACTGCCTGCCGTTGACACGGGGCGCAAATTCTTTCGGTCCCTTGAAACCGCCCGGCACTATCACACTGGGCGGCAGGGGACCTGTGAACAAGGTATCCTGGGAACTTAACAGACGGCAATTTCTGACAACAATCCCCTCCCCTTCCGCGTAAAGGGCGATGGACTGGCCGGATCCCTCCCGAAAACCCGCGGCGTTCTCAATGGTCAGATGCCGCAGCTGGATGCCCGGCGCATCGGCCAGCATGGTATAGCTTCGAAAAGTTCCTCTTTTTTCCCCGTTGGGCAAAATCGCATTGGCATAATCGTCATAGGTGATAATGGTGTTTTCCTCATCCTCCCCTTCCAGGACCAGGTTGGGCTGACGGATCGTCAGCTTCTCATAATATCTCCCGGGGAAAATGTGGATCACATCCCCGCCCTGGCGCTCAGCCGCCTCGATGGCTTCCCCGATGGTTTGGTACTGCCCTTCTTTTCCTACCGTAATTGTCATAACAGATTCCTTTCACCAGCTCATCCGGCAAAATCACAAGAATTTCTCTTCACTGTCATCCGTAAGGCCCAGGTGGCTTGCCCTCCCCGGATCCTGTCCCAGCACAAAGCAAAAATACAAAAGCTTGGCCGCCTTTTCCCTGGTCACGGGTTCCCATGGCCGAAAAAGAACGCCGCTTTTACATTTCCCCCTTTCAATACCGTCCTCACACCGCATAATACCTTTCCGATACACAAACTCCACTTTCCTCAAAAGCTCCCCGGGAAACCCGGCAACGTCCTGTAAGGCCTCAAAAGGAACCGAGGGCGGACATCCGGCACCTTGCGCGCCAAACCGCTGCAGAAACGCGTGGTACAAGATCACTGCCGCATCCCCGCGAAGCAAAGGTCCCCGGATCTCGTCTTCCGGCAGGCAGGCGGACAGATTCCACAGCATCCGGATCCCGTTTTGGAATTCCTCCCTGCCGCAAAGGGCAAAAGGCCGAAAGCGGTCCTCCTCATCCTTTTGAAAAACGCCCAATTGCACCATCCTCTCAATCTGGTTGCGATAATAGGCCCCTCTTCCCGTAAGCGTATCCTTGCAAACCTCCGGGAACACCGCCCCGAAATCCCCGCTTTGCACCGCGGCAACCGTGGTCCGGTTCATCAGGCCATATAAGGCCAGGGCCGTCCCGTCCCCTTCCAGGGCCTTCCGGTAAATCTCTTCCGCCAATATCCGGCAATATTGCCTGGCAAGGCATTCCTTGTAATGAGTGCCGTCCGCATGGTCCCCCGGATTGCCGTCCGCCAAGGAGCCAGAGCTGACCCACCCCGGGGATTCCCCCGCCTCCAGACTCATCACCATGGCCCTGGCCACCGGCGCCCCGATCTGATTCAAATAGGAAATGCTCTTTGTATTCAAATCCAACAGCAGCACTCCCGCTTCCGCTGCCGCCCGGCGCATAACCTCTGGGAATTTTCGGTTCCGGAAAGAATTTTCAAAGACCTGGTCGTCTCCACACCGGGCATCGATTCTCGTCATGGGGGTCACCAGAACCGGGATCATTCCCACAAGACGGATGGCCGGAAGAAAGACCCGCATCAGGAGCCCGTAATACATCTCCTCCGTGCTGCCCCTGCCAAAACGGCTTCTCTCCCCATCATCGGCGTCCGCCTTTTCGTCATTATGGCCGGACTGCAGCAGGACAAAGTCCCCTTTCTGACCATAAAGCAGCAAATCCAGAAACCGTCCCTCCACCCACATACGCCTCAGGGAACGGCCCCCTTCCGAATAATTGACCACGCTTACCCGTTCCGGATCCATGATTCGATGGAAAAACTGTCCCCAGCCGCTCATGGGCGCTTCCTGATAAATATAGGTTTTGACCGTGGAATCCCCTAGGAGCAGAATCGTAGGTCCGGACCGGGGAGCAGACATCTCCGGATGCTTCCGAAGATGAATCCGTTTCAATCCCACAACGGTGCGGGGCCGCAGCGGTTCTATGGAGATGACCAAGAATCCCAGGACGCTCACTATCGTAAAGCTCCACAGCCGCCCTTCCCAGGATGCCAGGTTCCTGATGGGAATTTGGCACGCCGCGTCCCAGAAGCCCGGCCGCAGCAAGGTTCCCGGCCTCATGCCATCCACCGCCACACTGGTCACGTCCCCGCCCCTTGTGCATTCCACCTCTATGTCATATGTCCCTGGCTCTATATCGACGCGCAGAAGCATTCCGCCCAGGTCGTAATCCGTGGCATCGGGAGCATATCGTTCAAAGCGGGCCTCATCCGTTTCTTGAATACAGACCGCGTCCCTTTCAGCATACAATCCCGCCGGGGAAACCCTGCGGACGGGCCTCACCATGCTTCCGTCCAAAAAGCCATACCCGCGCCCGCTGTCATAGAGCGGGACAACTCCCCCGAAAAAAACATTCAACTCCTTGTCCATTTCTCAGCCTTTCTCCAGAAATCTCCCTGTTCCAGAAGTCCCCTCACGTCCCTTGTCCCGGACCATGTCCGGTTTGATTTCATTGTATCATTTCCTGCAGGAAGCGAAAAGACGAATCTTGCTTTTCCAATTGCATATCTTGCTTGAAGATTTCCAAACCCCTTGAAAGACTGGCGCCCTGCCATGGCACAGGTTCTTTCACGGACCCTCCGGCGCGGCCCTTACGCCTCCCGCTCCAGTTTCCCGTTCATGGAAAGCTGTGCCATGACCAGCCTATAATAGATTCCTTTCCGATCCATCAGTTCCTTATGTGTACCCACCTCGGCGATCCGATGCTCATCCAGCACCACCAGCCGGTCCGCGTCCTTTAACGTGGACAGCCGGTGGGCGATGGCGATGGTGGTACGGCCCGCGATCAGGCGCTGCAGCGCTCTTTGTATCAGATATTCACTCTCCGTATCCAGACTGGCCGTGGCCTCGTCCAGAATCAACAGCTTGGGATCGTTCAAAATGGCTCTGGCAATGGCGATTCTCTGCCGTTCACCGCCGGACAGATTATAGCCGTGCTCGCCCACGTAGGTCTCATAGCCATCGGGGGTCCGACAGATAAAATCATGGGCATTGGCCATTTTCGCCGCCTGGATAATCTCCTCGTAAGTGGCGTCCGGTCTGGCGAAACGGATATTATTATAAATGGTTCCTGCGAACAGGAAGTTCTCCTGAAGAACCACTCCGATCTGGGAATGGTAATTCTGCAGTCGAATATTTTTCACATCCTCCCCGTCGATCAGAAGCTTTCCATCGTCCGCCTCATACAAGTGCATAAGCAGATTGATCATGGTGGACTTGCCCGTTCCGGAAGCGCCCACCAGGCCGATCATCTCGCCCTGACGAACCTTGAGATCAATATTTTCCAACACCGGCTGATAAGCCTTATATCCAAAGGACAAGTCCTGATAGGCGATCTCTCCCCGAATGGCGTGATCCGCGGAATGTTCTCCGTCGATGATGCGGGGTTCCTGGTTCATCACGTCCCCAATCCGCTCCACACTGGTCATCATGTTCGTCAGGGAACGGGGCAGATTGCTCAGCCAACCCACATAGCCATACATGATGGACGCATAGTTGATAAACTGTAGAAGCTCACCGGGCGTCATATTTCCCCCCAGGGCGCTTAAGCCGCCGAAATAGGTGACGAGATAAGTCCCCAGGCCTAGCAAAAACGTAATGGTAGGGAAAAAGATGGCGAAAAAGGTCTCGTTCCGACGCTCGATGCCCGCCAGCTCCTCATTGGCCGCTGCGAAAAACTCCGATTCCCTGGCCTCCTGACCGTAAGACTTCACCACGTCCATTCCCCGGATCACGTCATGGAGAATGCTGTTCACCTTGTCGCTTTTACGCCCATGAAGCCGCCATCTCCTCCGAACCTGCTTTTTATTCATAAAGGAAATCAGTACGGAAACGGGCACGAATACAAAGGCAAGAATGGCCAGTTTCCAATTTAATATCAGCATATAGATGCCGACACAAGGGAAAAGAATGACCACGGTAAAGGCATTACAAAAGGTATCCGAAAGGAAATCCTTGATGCGGCTGGTATCCCTGGACACACGATTCATCAGCATTCCCGGCGTCCTGTCATTGATATAGGACAGAGAAAGGAGCTGAATCTTTTCAAACAGCTTCATCCTCTGGTCATGGCTCACGCTGGCGCCCAACTTGGCACAGGCATAATTCTTCACCATGTTGATGACCACGCTTCCAAAACCGATCAGAAACATCAGCGCGATACAGGCAACCGCCTTGCCCATCTGCCTTTCAGGCGACACCAGCACATCATCCACCAAAACCTTCTGCACCGCCGGACTGACAATGGAAAGGAAGCTGGAGAGCAGCATCCAGAACAAAATAACCAGGGTCTTTTTCCAATAAACCTGGAAAATATTCATGAAAAACGGCAGAAATCCATCTTTTTTGCCGGCGCAGTGGGGACAACTGTTGGTGCCGGGCAAAGCCCGTCCGCATTTCGGACAGGTCTTTTCATATTCATAGCTCACCACCCGCTCCCTGCTCCCCCGTTTGAGGAGCTGTACTCCTCTGGAAAGATAGGAATATCTTACGAAATGCCTGCCGGAAAATCTCCCCAGCAAAAATTCCTTGCCCTCCCGCACAACAAAAAACACACCGCAGGAAACAAAGGCCTCGCTGCCTACCCTCTCGCATTCCTCCAGAGAAAACTCATGGGTAAGCCGCCCTCCTTCCAGAGTCAAAATCCTTTGATCGGTGATGATGGTATAGGCATTTTCCTGATAATCCCCTTCCATGGTGAGATCCAAAGGCAGGCAGTAATAAATTTCCTCCCCCTGCCGTAGACCACATATTTGTCGATTTTTGTCTGATAACGGAAATAAAAGATTCACGGGGTCCTCCTGTCAAATAAACAAATCCAGTTTCTTACGTTCCGCGCTGGTCAGCTTTTCCAGATTGGGAATCTCAAAGCGGTTTTCATCAATATCCATGACCAGAATCCTGGTATCGGACAAATGAATCACGGAGTTTCCGCCCATACGCACCGTGAATCTGCAGGCCCCATGATCCGTCACCACATCCCAGTAGGAATAACCGAATTCATCCCGGATGCTGACCACCTTGGTGATGATCGGTGTAAAATACCGAAGATTCAACTGCTCCCGCAGCATCTTCCTTGTCTCCTCGTCAAAATCCGCCATGTCATTGACAATGCCGATTTCCTTGGAACGCTCATTGACGGTCCGAATGGACAGATATCTTTCTTTTTCCCGGAAAGGAAACATTCTCGCCACACTGATTCTGGGATAACTTTCCCCGTCCACCGTAAGGCTTAGGAACCCGCCTCCGGTACGCTGAAATGACGCGTTTTCCTTAGTCAGGTACCGTGTCCGCAGCATTTCTTCCATTTCCCGGTCCATCTGGGCCAGATCAAATTCTTCTCCCGCACCCTCCGGTCTTCTCATACCTCTCGCCATGTCATTCCACTCCTCTCATCGCCAGAGCCTTGGTCTGAAGCTCCAGCAGTTTATAGTAAATACCTTTCTTGTTTTCCAGTTCCTGATGCACGCCTTCCTCCGCGATCTCCCCATTGTCGATGACAAACAGGTAATCCGCGTCCCGCAGGGTGGAGAGTCTGTGAGCGATGGAAATCGTGGTTCGCCCTTTCGTCAGATGATTCAGGGAACATTGAATCAAACGCTCCGTTTCCGTATCCACCGAGGCCGTGGCCTCGTCCAGGATCAAAATCCTGGGATTGGCCAAAATGGCCCGGGCAATGGAAATTCTTTGCTTTTCTCCTCCTGACAGTCCGTGCCCGGAAGCTCCGATCCGTGTATCGTAGCCATCCTTCAGATTCATGATAAACTCATGGGCCCCCGCCTGCTTGGCCGCCTCCACGATGTCCCAGTAAGACGCGTCAGTATTGGAATAAGCAATGTTTTCCGCCACTGTTCCGCTGAAAATATAAGTATCCTGGGATACCAATGCCACGTTTCCGCGCAATTCCTTGAAGGAAAGCTCTTTCACATCCACGCCGTCCAACAAAATCTTTCCCTCCTGGGGATCGTACATTCTGGAAATCAGATTTACCAGCGTGGACTTCCCGGCCCCGGACCGTCCCACAATACCGATGGTGTTTCCCGCCGGAATCCTCATGTTTACATTCTTCAGCACCATGCGGTTTACCTCATAGCCAAAGGTGACATGCTCTAAAACCACTTCTCCCCGCACCTGAGACAAGGTCTTGGGCTGTTCCGCCTCCTGCACCTCCGGCGCCGCGTCCATGATCTCAAACATACGCTGCGCGCTGTTCATGCTGTCCGCGATCCGATGGGAAATCTGAGCCAGGAACCTCATAGGCCCCTGCAATTGCCCCACATAACCGGCAAAGGTGATCAGTACGCCCAAATCCATGCTCTCATTTCTCCGTAAAATAAGTACCGTTCCCAAAGCCCAGACCGCGGTGGCTGCCAGTTCCTGGGCGCCGCCATAAAACAACTGAAAATAATTCTGCCAATAGGAAATGGTGACCTCGGACCTTTTCAGCCGTTCGCTGTAGCCGGAAAATCTGCCGATTTCCCTCTTTTCCTGTCCAAAGGCCTTGACCACTCTGGCCCCGGTGAGATTGTCACTGACACAGTTATTCAGGGAACGCTCTGCCCGGTGGCGCTTTCCGAACATGACCCAGACCCTGGGCTGCAGGAAAATGCTGACCACTACCAGCAGGGGCAGCAGCAAAAGCGTCAGGATCGTCATCTGCCAGTTCAAAGACCACATGACCGCCACCGTGAAAAGAATGGTCAGGCCATGCACCAAAATATAAGGCGCGTTATCCACATAGAAGCCGGTCACTCTGTCCGCGTCGCTCATCACCCTCGTCATCAAAGTTCCCGTCTGTCTGCTCCGATAGAAGCTGATGGACAGCTTCGCCATCATCTTAAAAATATCCCTTTTCATATCCCGCACAACGTTGATAACGGTACGGGACGCGCAGACACTCTGCAAAATCTGGGCAAGCAGCAGTACCAGCTTGGTCAAAAACATCGTCAGGACCACCAACAGCAGGGCCAGGGCGAAATCCCCTCCCGGAATTCCCAGCCCCTCCAAAAAGCCCTCATCCTTGGCCAGCACCCGATCATAAAGGACCGTTCCGTTCAGATAAGGCCATACCATGTTCAAGGCGGAGGTCGCCAGGATACATAAAAACATGATCAGGACACTGCGCCAATAGGGCTTAAAATACCGCAGCGTCCTTAAGAAAATGGACTTTCTGTTGACACAATGGGGGCAGACCTTGTAATTGGGATTGGGATACATCCGCCCGCATCTGGGGCAATAATCCTCCAGTTCTTCCCTTTGCGGCTTATATTCCCCATCCCGGGCATACCCCTCCACGGCTCTGGCAAAATCAAAGACGCTCCGTTTCCGAAAATTGGACAAGGCCGCCAAAGGAATCTCCTCTCCCTCCAGCCTGGCCACCAACAGACTGCAGCCCACGCAGTCCTCTACCCAGATCCCCTCCAGGGCGCTTACCGCAAAGGCGCGAAAAACCCAGTCCGTTCCTTCCGCCGGGGCCAGGTCTCCATAGCCTTTTAAAATATGAACCCTCCCCTTGTCCGGCGGAAGCTGTGCCACGATCAAGCGCTCTCCCGCCACAAGGATATAACCATCCGCATACTCGCCCGCCGTGTTCATGTCCACAGCCGTCTGATACAAAATCTCTTCCTTGCCGGCCAGCAGCCCCTGCTCTTTCAGACAGGCAAGAAGCGATCCCGGCAGCTTTTCCCGCATGGATTTCGGTTTTTTCTCCATCAGTTCTCATCCTTTCTAAGCCTTGCAAGTTCTTTTCCCAGCAAAGGCACTTCAAACAGCAGCATAACGATCCAGCCGGCCAGATTGGCCCAGGCCAGGCTTACAAAACCAAGTTTCCACAGACACAGCAGCAGATACACCGCCGCCACTCTGCCCAACATATTCATAAAGGTGCTCCAAAGCGTCACTTTCAGATCTCCGATCCCCCGGAAAAAGCCCTGAATCCCGTTGGTCAGCGCGGGAAGCAGGTACATGGGCGCGATCATATGTAAATAGGAAACGCCCAGGGAAAGCACGCTTGCATCCTCTTCTTCCAGAAAAAGACGCATAATCCAAGGCGCCGCCAGAAAAATAGCCACACAGATGCAGACCGCATATACCAATTCAATACACAAGCCGCTAAAAAAGCCCCGCCGGATCCGATCCTTATGGCCTGCCCCCTTGTTCTGGGCGATAAAAGTGGTCATGGCATGTCCAATGTTTTGCTGGGGCGTATAGGCGAAATCATCCACCCGGTTCACCGCTGTAAAAGCGGCCATCATACTGACCCCCTGGGTATTGACCATGGCTTGAATGATGGTCTTTCCCACCTGCAGGCAGACCTGCTGCATGGCGCTGGTACTGCCGAAGCTCACGGTCCGGCCCAAAAGCCTCCGGTCAAAAACAAACCATTTCCGTCCCAGGTTCATCACCGGAACCCTTTTCCGGATATAAATGGCACAGAAAACGCAGCAAAGCATCTCGCTGAACACCGTGGAAACCGCACTGCCCGGCACGCCCAGCTGAAAGACCGCCACCAAAAGAAGATCCCCAAATACATTGAAAGAGGCGCTGGCAATCAGAAAATACAAGGGCGTCCTGCTGTCCCCCAGCGCACGCAGCGTATTCGCGAAAAAATTATAGATAAAGGTGAAAATCATTCCGCCCAAAATCACCCGCAGATAAATCTGCGCTTCTCCCAGCACCTCCCCAGGCACCTGCAAAAGCATTAAAAGCGGTTTCGCCAGCAAAATCGTAAAAAAGGAAAAACACAAAGAAAAGCCGCACCCGGCCCAGAACGTCGTACTCATCTGACGGTTCAGGAGATCATAATCCTCCGCGCCGTACTGTGAACTCATTAAGATACTGGCCCCCATACAGAGACCACTGATGAATAGAAGGGCAATGTTCATCAAAGGAGCGCTCGTTCCCACCGCGGCAAGAGCGCCTTCTCCCACATACCGGCCCACGATGACAGAATCCACCATATTATAGGTCAATTGAAATAAATTCCCCAATACCAGGGGTATTGTGAAAGTTACCAAGGGCAGGACCGTTTTCCCCCTGGTCATATCTTTCTTCTGCGTCATACAAACTCTCTCTTCTTCTCTCACCACTTTACAGTATCATCGGTATTTTTGACTCGGTCTAGCAGCCATTGGAGAGATTTTTTCCACTTTTATCTTCACATAAAAATATTTTAACGGAAAAAGTGTTTTTTGAAAATGTCCTATTTTGTCCATCCCATTGCATATCTTGCTTTCTTCATGACCAGAATTCGATCCGCGATTTTGGCCGGGCGAAGATCTTGTCCTTACCGCCAAAAAAACGGATAAGTCCTAAGACTTATCCGTATGCATTACGAAAATAGTGAACGCATAACCCTCACCCTCTTGTGAGATTTATATGTTCTTATGCCTCATCATACAGCTTCTGGATGTAGTCCCTGCACTGCACGTTATTCTCAGGTCTGGTATCTTCCAGGGTCGCATGAATAAAAGGCTTGCGGTATTTCATAAAGCGGATCAGGGCGTCGTAATTCATCCGGCCAAGCCCCGCTCCCATAGAAATCAGTCTGCCGTCGCGCACGTCAAAGTCCTTGATATGCACCACGGCGATCTCTTCTCCCAAAAGGTCGATGGCTTCTTCAATAATGGCCACATGGTCCTGATAATTGCTGATATCCAGCATATTCACGGGATCCAGAATAATCTGCAGGTTCGGAGAATTGATCTCGTCCAAAACTCTGCGGGCCCGCTGGGAATTATATACGATATGGCGCCAAACCGGCTCAATGGCCACCACCACACCCATCTTTTCCGCATATTCCACCACGGGACGGAGGTTGGTGATGAAGGTCTGAAGCGCTTCTTCCCCATGACATTCAGGCACCGGGGTATAGGTCTCATTGGGTGCGCCGGTCTCCGTCCCCACCACGCCGCAGCCCAGCCAGGAGGCAAAGCGGATATGCGTCATGTAATGATGGGTAATCTGGGCCAATTGCTCCGGATTGGGGTTCGCCAGATTCAGATAACAGCCCAAAACGGCGCAATCCAACTGATTCCTGGCAAAAAGATTACGTAGGTAAATGGCCAGTCCCGGGGTCAATGCCTCATCCGTATAGGGCAGAGTGGGCGGAAACACCTTGTGCATCGCCATATGGCCGCATTGAAACCCAAGATTGTGAACATCCGCCAGTCGCTCCTCGATCGGGAGTTGTTTCGTGTCATGAAGACGAATTCCTAATTGCATAATTTCCCTCTTTTCTGCGCGGCCTTTTAGAAAAGGGCGCCGCACGCCGCGCTTATGCCCGTCCGTTTCTCCATTTTTCTGACTTGTCCTCTTTCTTCCGATAAAGCCAAAGCTATTTTTCTTATTTATTTTACTTTCAATTCCCCTATTCGTCAACCGCTTTTCTTATTTGTTTTCATCGCTTTTCTTATTGGTTTTCATCCATTTGCTTTGTCAAGACTTCGTTGCTGTTCAGAATCGAACGTCCATTGGCCGGGCCTGAACCCCGGCCTGAACCCCTCTGGCCTGAATCCTTGGACGAAATGTCCAAAAAGGCCTTGCGAAAACATAGGGAATTCGCTATAATGAAAAAAAATTTGTTTTTAAAAGGAGGAGATTCCAAATGAAAGCTTTCATGGACAAGGATTTTCTGTTGGAAACTGATACCGCCAAAAAGCTGTATCATGAATTTGCGGAAAACACCCCGATTTTAGACTATCATTGCCATATCAATCCGAAAGAGATCGCGGAGGATCGACATTTTGACAACATTACCCAGGTCTGGCTGGGGGGCGATCATTATAAATGGCGCTTCATGCGTTCCTGCGGCGTGGATGAGAAATATATCACCGGAGACGCTTCCGACTATGAGAAGTTCTGCAAGTGGGCAGAGTGCCTCGGCACGGCCATCGGCAATCCATTATATCATTGGAGCCATCTGGAGCTGCGCAAATATTTCGGTTATACAGGGGTATTGAGCAAGAAAACCGCTGATGAAGTCTGGAATCTCTGCAACGCCAGGCTGCGGGATCCTGCCACCAGCGTTCGTTCCCTGATCAAGCAGAGCAATGTGACCCTGATCTGCACCACGGATGATCCCATTGACACTCTGGAGTGGCATAAGATGATCGCTGAAGATGATTCCTTTGACGTGAAAGTGCTTCCCGCCTGGAGACCCGACAAGGCGATGAACATTGAAAAGCCTGATTTTCTGGATTATCTGGCTAAATTGGAGGACGCCAGCGGTATCGCTGAAATCAACACCTTTGAAAAGCTGATACAAGCACTGCACATCCGTATGGATTATTTTGCATCCATGGGCTGTACCGTATCGGATCACGCCCTGGAATATGTGATGTTTAACCCTTCCAATCACGACGAGATCGAGCTCATCTTCTTAAAGAGACTGAACCGTATGGTTCTGACCAAGGAAGAAGAGATGAAGTATAAGACCGCTTTCATGATCTTCATGGGCAGAGAATATCACGCCCGTAATTGGGTCATGCAGCTGCATTATGGATGCAAGCGTGACAACAATACCAGGATGTACAAGAAATTAGGACCGGATACCGGCTACGATGGGATCAACAACAATACTCCTTCCGCTCAGCTGGCCGATTTCCTGAACGCCCTTTGCGAGACCGGCGAACTGCCCAAGACCATCCTTTACAGCCTGAATCCCAATGACAACCAGTCCATCGGCACCATGATCGGCTGCTTCCAGGATTCCGAAGCCGTAGGCAAGATTCAGCAAGGCAGCGCCTGGTGGTTCAATGATCACAAGACCGGCATGCAGGACCAGATGATTTCTCTGGCCAACCTCGGAAATCTGGCAGGCTTCGTGGGGATGCTCACGGACTCCAGAAGCTTTCTTTCCTACACCAGACATGAATATTTCCGCCGCATTCTCTGCAACCTGATCGGCAACTGGGTAGAGAATGGCGAGTTCCCGGCTGACTATGAGATTCTGGAAGAGATTGTGAAGAATATTTCTTATTATAACGCGGTCAGATACTTTAACTTCCCGTTATAAAGGGAATCGTAGGCCTAAGGAATTCCATTGCCAGTCCTATGGCGGGAGAGCTGGCGCGGCACTATCTGTGGCGGTTTTGGACCAAGCTGCCTCGCAGCGGGCACATGGCCATTTTCGATCGTACCCGGTATGGCCGGGTGATGGTGGAGCGGATCGAGGGCTTCTGCTCTGAGAACGACTGGGATGCCGTGGTATCTTATTGAATTCCTCGATAAAAAGTGCGCGCGGATCCGCGCACTGCAGATCGTCACTGACGATTTCGAAAAAGCTGTGGAAGAAAATGTGGTCCGTGGGATGAAGAACCAAAGTGCAAAAATGAAAGAAACGAAAAAATCCCGGATCTTCCATTTGAAAGGGCTGCTGCAGAATGACTGAAAACCAGTCATTCTGCAGCAGCCCCTTTTCTCAAACGTGACCAATAACCGTCAAACTCTCTTGTGTCAAACACCAAACCGCATCCTGTCACGCAAGGAATCATTGCGCGGCCTCACTGCACGGCATTCACGTTCTTCATGGTTCCCATGACCATCAGACTCTCATCTTCCTGAAACACATGCTGCGGACTGGGAAGCGGGAATATCTGCTCCCCTTTTTTCGTGGCCAGAATACTGATATTAAACTTGTTCCGAATGGACAGATCCACGATGCTCCTGCCGATCCAGCGCCTGGGAATGGCAATCTCATAGATCCCAATCTCCGGGGTCAGTTCAATGTAATCAAAGATATTGTCCGCGCCGAACTTAATCGCCAGACGCTCCGCGATCTCCCGCTCCGCATAGACCACATAATCCGCGCCGTTGCGCAGAAGCAGCTTCTTATGCACTTCTCTGGTAGCCCTTGCGACTACGAACTTGCAGCCCAGGTCTTTCAGCAGCACCGTGATTTCCAGCACGCTCTGAAAGCTTTCCCCAATGGCAATGACAGCCAGGTCAAAATTGCGGATTCCCAGGCTCTCCATAAAGCGCTCGTCCGTGGCATCTCCGATCAAAATCTGCTGGATGGTGCCTACCGCGTCATCCGCCCGATCTTCATTGTAATCGATGGCCATGACTTCATGGCCGTTTTCGATAAAGGTCTGGGCCATGTGCCGGCCAAACCGTCCCAATCCGATGATTAATATGGATTTCATTGTACCCTCCTTACCATCTGGTCAACCCACTTGTATCTTTTCCAGGGGAAGCCTGGAATTGGTCACTCGCTTCTCTGAGGAAAAAGCCAGCAGCATTGTGACGGATCCCACTCTTCCACAGAGCATCAAAAACGCCAAAAGCAGCTTGGTAAACATCGTCACTCTGGGAGTCAGGCCGAAAGACAGGCCCACCGTGGCCATGGCGGACACGGACTCAAACAGCGCGGTCATCATGGGGACCTCTTCAATGGCGGAAATCAATACCGCCGCAGTGGTAGTCAAAAGCAGATAGGTCATGAACACGCAGGAAGCCGTTCTGGTAATACTCTCCTCCATGCGCCTTCCAAAGGCTTCCACATTCTTTTTTCTGCGGAACGTGGTGAAAATGCTGACGCACAGCACCCAAAAGGTCGTGGTCTTCACGCCGCCCGCCGTGGAACCCGTGGAACCGCCCACAAACATTAACAGAATCATGACGAACTTACCGCCCTCCGTCATGATGGACAAATCCGTGGTATTAAATCCGGCCGTTCTGGCGGAAACAGACTGGAAAAAGCTGGCCGCCCATTTTTCACTCAGTTTCAGACCCTGAAACATGGGATGACCATTCTCAAGGAAGAAAATGGAAACAGCGCCCAAAAATACCAGGGCAATGCTGATGGAAAGCACCATCTTACTCTGCAAATTATATTTTTTGACCCGTAACCGCTTGCTGAGGAGGTCATACCAGACGAAAAAGCCCAGGCCCCCTATAAAAATCAAAAGCATCAGAACGATATTCACATACCAGCTGCCCGTAAACCCCGTCAAAGAGGAAAAAGTCCCCGTTTCCGACCCCATCAGGTCAAAGCCCGCATTGCAAAATGCGGAAATCGCGTGGAAAAAGGAATAATACAATCCCTTTCCCAAGCCGAATCTGGGAATGAAATCCACGCTCAGAAGCACCATTCCCAGCCCCTCGATCACCAAGGTCCCCAGAACGATGAACTTGGACATCCTCACGATCCCGCCAATCTGAGGCGCGGAGATGGAGTTTTGCATGATCAGACGTTGATTCAAACCGATTTTCTGCTTGGTATAGGCCATGATGACAATGGCGATGGTCATAAATCCCACACCGCCAATCTGGATCAGACCCAGAATCACAAGCTGTCCAAAAACAGTCCAGTGGGTCGCCGTGTCATACCGGATCAGCCCCGTCACACAAGTGGCCGAGGTCGCCGTAAAAAAGCAATCCGAAATCGGCGTTCCTCCCGGTCCCCTGGTCGCGATGGGCAGCGACAACAGTAACGTCCCCACCAGGACGATCATGCAATATCCGCCTAAAATAAGTTTCATTGGCGACACACTGTGCCACACATTCCATTTTGATTTCACTTACATCTACTCCCCATAAAACTGCCCTGCTCTATGAATATTTTGCTGCCGAAAATAAGTTTTTCAGAAAACAAAGCCCATGGGGCAGGCTCTTCGCCGCTTCCGCATGGGCCTTAGTCATCAATATTCGCAGACCTTCTCTTCGCCGTTTAACACGCGCAGCGCGCCCTGGGCCAGAGCCAGAAGCTCGTCCTCTCCGGGATAAACGGTGAACGGAGCGATCCATCCCGCACGCTCTTTCATGGCCGCGATCACATCCGCGCCATACGCGATACCGCCGGTCACAATGATCTGGTCGATCTTGCCGTTCAATACGCAGGCCATGGAACCGATGTCCTTGCACACCTGGAGAATGAACGCTTCCTTGACCTCAATGGCCTTGGGATCTCCCGCATTCGCCCTCTTAGTCACCTCTCTCATATCGTTGGTGCCCAGGTAAGCGTTGAAACCGCCCTTGCCCACGATCTTGCTGTAAACCTCTTTTTCCGTGTATTTTCCGGAAAAGCACATCTTAATCAAAGCACCGCTGGGAACCGCTCCCGCTCTCTCCGGAGAAAAAGCGCCGTCGCCATCCAGCGCGTTAAACACATCCACTACCTTGCCATATTCATGAGCGCCCACGGATACGCCGCCGCCCATGTGCACCACGATCAGGCGTAAAGACTCATAGGGTCTGCCGATTTCCCTGGCATACCTCTTGGCCACCGCTTTCTGGTTCAGCGCGTGGAACACGCTGGTGCGAGGAAGCTCGGGAACACCAGAGTATCTGGCAATGGGCATCAGCTCGTCCACTACCACGGGATCCACAATATAAGAAGGAAGTCCCAAAGAATCTCCGATCTCTCTGGCCAGGATTCCGCCCAGATTGGACGCATGCTGACCCTGGACCCCGATCTTCAGATCCTCCAACAGTTCGTCCGTCACGGCATAAGTGCCGCCGGGAATGGGCTTCAGCATTCCGCCCCGTCCCACGATCACATTCAGGGACTTCATGTCGAAATTTTTGGTTTCCAGCAAGTCAGTAATGATTTTTTTCCGAAAATCCTTTTGATCCACGATGGAAGCAAACTGTCCGATTTCTTCCGTGGAATGACGCAGGGTTTCTTCAAATAGCAAGGTTTCATCCTCAAACACGCCGATCTTGGTGGAAGTGGAACCCGGATTGATAATTAAACTTTTAATAGACATCGTTTTGCCTCCTTTAAGAATCTTTCCGCATCTCGGCAGCCACAACCGCCGCCAACGCGATGGAATTCACCTTGGTCTCAAAAGAATCGGAGCGACTGGTCAAAATCACGGGAACCTTGGTCCCGGTCAGGATACAGCCATTTTTCATATGCGGAACCATATGTACGATGGCCTTGTACACCTGATTGCCCGCGTGAATATCCGGAAACAATAACACGTCCGCATCCCCCTGAATCTTACGATTGGTAGCTCCCTTATGCTTGACAGCCTCGGGATCGATCGCCAGATCCAAAGACAGAGGACCGTCCACGATACAGCCCGTAATCCGGCCTTCTTCGTTCATCCTGGTCAGCTCCGCCGCCTCCAGGGTAACCGGCATCTTGGGATTCACCACTTCCACCGCCGCCAAAGGCGCTACCTTGGGCAGTTCCACGCCGCAGGCCTTGCACACTGGAACCGTGTTGTTAATGATATGAACCTTGTCCTCCAAAGTAGGATAGGTCATAAAGGCCACATCGGTCAAGTACAAGAGACGATCAAAACCGGGGATCTCAAACACCGCCACATGGGACAGCACGCCGCCGGTACGCAGACCCACTTCCTTATCCAGCACGCTCTTCAGGAAATTCTTCGTATCGATAATTCCCTTCATGTACATATCCGCCTTACCGTCATGGGCCAGTTTCACCGCTTTCAGGGAAGCCTGGATCATATCCGGCTCATCGATGATCTCAAAACCCTCCAAATCCATATCGATGGATGCGGCAATCTCACGAATCTTCGCTTCATCGCCCACCAGAATCGCGTCGGCAATACCAAGCTTCCCGGCCTCCTTGACTGCTTCCAGAACGGCTTCATCCTGCGCTACGGAAACGGCCACTTTCTTAACGCCGCATTCCTTGACTTTCGCAATAATCTCGTCAAAACCTTTCTTCATCTTTTTTGTCCTTTCCCTTTATTTCTTTTATTCCATTTATTCGCGGGATAAGGAAAGAGCGGATCCGGAAGAAAACGGGGTTATGCCTAACCCGTCTGTCCCCACAGATACCCTCGCCGCAAAGGAAAACGAGGGATTACCGCTCCTCCTGATTTCCCCTGATATCGTTAAAAGAATATCACACCACATCTGAAAATGCAAGGCTTAGATGGAGGAATTCCCGATTATCATGGGTCATACATAGTTCCCCTTTAGTTCCCATTCGGAGATGACTATGGCGCAGCCTGGAGCCGCGCATCCTTGGTGAAGCCCGAACAGCGACATTATAGGAACAGAGGCAAAAGCTCCATGAGATTTTCTTTTTGGGCATACAATAAACGGGACAATTCCTCGTCCGGCCTGGTCTGGTCAGGAACCATGATCACCTTGCAGCCCGCACGGTAAGCGGACAAAATCCCATTGGGAGAATCCTCCACCGCGAAACATTCCTCCGGCCGCCGCCCCAGCCTGGCACAGGCATAGAGATAAATATCCGGGGCGGGTTTTCCCTCTTTTACCTGAGTGGCGCAGATGATCTGGTCAAAATAGGGAAACAGACTCAGACTGGTCAAATATTTCGTGGCACGTTCCTCATCCGTGGCCGTGGCCACGGCAGTCCTGACATGACGGAGCCTCAAGGCTTTCAAAAGCTCTGCGGCGCCAGGCTTCAATGGAATGCCCACCCTGTCCAAATAGGACTCCATCAGCTGCTTACGGCGGTTTCGAACCGCCGCATAATCCAGGTCTGGACCAAACCATTCCCGAAGCAGGGCGGGCGCAAAGGGACGACCCAGGCTGCGCAGGGCCAGGGCCTGCTGATCCGTCATCCGGTAACCGAACTCCGCCAGGGCTTTGGGCCAAAAGATACGATAGTATTTTTCCGTATCCAAAAGGGTACCGTCCATATCGAAAATTACGGTGGCAGGGAAGCGAGGAGTGAGAACCGCTTCCCGCGAGGCGGCGGGATGGGATTCGAAAGTTGCTTTCTGCGTTGCAGGAGTGCGGGATTCAAAATCCGTTCCCTGCGTACTAAAGGAAAAAGAGGCGCTCATCTCCCATCCCCTTTCTGCCAGGAATGGGGACCGGAAGTGATTACCTGGCCAGGATGTGCCACTGCCTGCCGGAACAGTAATGTAAGATAAGCATCTTCCAAGGCTTCCGCCAGAGGATAACCACCGCTGCCGCTTTGCAGCAGTTCACCCATGTCCACCATCAGCGTGGCAATGGCATATTCATCCTGCCAGTTTTCCATATGAACCTCGGGATGCCAAATCTGGCCCCATTTCAGCAATTCCTCCGTATGCAAGACTTCATAGGCCGGGTCGAAGCAGGGTTTAATCTGCTCTTCTACCGGCTTGCCGGAATCGTCCAGACAGCGCAGGATCGTATCGTTCCATTCGCCTCTCTGTCCCTGTACGTTAATATGCCGAGAACGAAGAAATGAATGATACTGAGTTCCGCTAAAATCATAAAAGGCCACTTTCCCGTTTTCAAACTCCAGAGAGATACGAGTCCGCTCACTCTCCCCCACCCGTCCATCCGTAATGGGACCAAAGCGGGAATCTGTTTCCGTGACTTTAAAACGGTATTGCCTGCCCCAAAGTTTTACTGTCGGAAGCGGGCTTTGGCATTTTGCCTTTCTGCCAAAACCGCAGTTTAGCATACGCCGAATCAGGCTGATGCCATGATAATCATGTGCCAAGGACAATTCTACCGCGTAGGGCTCCCCCAAGCGTCCTTGCTCCACCGCCCGAAGACCGGAGGCAATTAGCGGATAGCGAAAATATTGCTCTGCGATTTGCAGCTTGGCCCCTTTTTGATGGAGCGCCCACAAATCCTCCAGAGCCTCCTCGCCGGAAGCCGCCGGCGTTTCCGCCAGAACGGCATAGCCTTTCCGCAGCCACTCTTTTGCCACGGAATAATTGGAATCGTAAGAGACTGCCACCACGACAAAATCCGGATGGGATGCTTCGCAATCTGAGACGGAAGTCGTGGTGGGAATACCTGCCTCCAGACGAATGCGCCCGGCTTTTTCCCCGGTTCTGCAGAGCAGGAAATTTAAGTGGAAAAGCTCTGGATACCGCTTGGCAATCCGCACATAAAACATGGCGCGCCAGCCGGACCCTACAATGATAAAAGATAAGGGTTTCCCAGGATAAGGGTTCATAAATGATCTTCCTCCTTGCATTTTTGGAGCAAGGCTTCACAGCCCTCCAAGATGTCAGTATAAGTCGTCTCAAAATCACCGGTGTACCATGGATCCGCGATATCGCGCGGATCGGCGGAAAAGTCCAGAAGCCTGTATATTTTATGCTCAGGATCCCCGCCGCAGATGCGAAGCATATTGCGAATGTTCCAGGTGTCCATGCCAATGAGATAGTCATATTCGGAGTAATCGCCCCGGGTCATCTGACGGGCGTACTTTCCGGCAGTGGAGATGCCCACGGAACGAAGCTTGTTGCGCGTGCCATAATGGACCGGGTTGCCGATTTCCTCCGAACTCGTGGCGGCGGAGGAAATGTAGAAACGGGTGGAGAGGCGGGCCTTGGCGACCATGTCTTTTAATAAAAATTCTGCCATAGGGGAACGACAGATGTTGCCGTGGCAGATGAAAAGTATTTTTGTCATCTATTTTTAACTCCTTGCAAAAGTTGGCATCTTGTAATTTTTCCCTTATTTTAGGGCTTTTCAAGGCTTTCAGGATTTTTCCGGTTTATCCGTTTTCAAAACATAACAAGGCACAGCCTAGCTTATCCCGGCATATCCAGGCTCAAAAAAGTAGTAAACTGGTAGTAAAATGGTAGTAAAAAGTACTTTTTTACCACCGTCATTTTCAGGCATTGCTTACCTTCTTCATTTCCCGGCTCGCGTCTTCATAGTTGATATGCGTATAAGTATTCAGAGTCACGTTGATATCCGAGTGCCCCATGATGTACTGCAGCGTTTTGGGATTCATGCCGCCATTGGCCATATTGGTACAAAATGTATGCCTGCACACATGAGGCGTCACATCCGGCATCCGGATCTTATGTGTTTTGTTGTACTTCTCCCGGATATGCTGCATATACTTTTCCCAATGCAGGGCGACCATCGGTCTTCCGTTTTTGTCCAGACACAAGAAGCCATGATACTGCTTCCCCCTGATATCGCTGACAACCGGCTCCACTTTTACTTTTTTACGATTTTCAAGAAGGTGCCTGAAGCATTCAGCTACTTCCTTCGTCAGGGGAATATATCTCACGCCGCTGGGAGTTTTGGTGTCCACTACAATATATCTCATGTCCCGGGTTCTATGCAGCTGGCGCTCAACCTTTAGCCTGCCCTCCCTGAAATCAATATCATCCTTGGTCAGTCCGCAAAACTTAGGAATACGCAGCCCTGTGTGAAACAGGATATAAATGGTGTCATAGTACCTGGGAAAATGCCTGTCATTCCTCACAAAGTCCAGATATTGTTTTTCCTGCTTTTTAGTGATCGCCTCTCTCGTCACACTGTCATTTACGACGACGGTGCCCAGATAGAATTCAAATGGATTTTTCCGTATCAGTTCATCATCCACCGCCATTTGAAAAGCAGGCCTCAGCACGCCCCTGATCGAATGAATGGTGCTGTAGCCCTTTCCTTTCGCCTGCAGCTGGATCAGCCAGCCCTTCGCATCTGAGAGCCGTACATCCTTGATCCGCCGCCTGCCAAAATCCTCTTTTGCAAGAAGGTTCAGGACCGTTTTGTACCCTGCCTGGGTGGAATGACGCATCCCCTTTCTTTGAGAAGTATATTTTTCAACCAAATCGTACACCGTTATATCGCCGTTCTGAGAAGAAATCATATCTTCCAGGTCTTTTTGTATCTGCTTCTCCTTTTCTCTCAGGGACAGGCAGTTCTGCTTGTTCCTCGGAAGTCTGTCCGTTTTTTCTAATTTCCAGCTGTAGGCAAAATGCGTCCTTCCGTAAACATCCTTATATTTATATGCATATCTTCCATCCGATCGCTGGCTCTCTCCATTTCATAATATACGGTTTTTATGATCCCGCCTTTTCTCACTCGTGATTTTCTGCTCCTTTCCAATGAAAAAGAGCCCCGACACGATATCTATATCATATCATGACCGGGGCTCAAATTCCATTCATTTTTTATGTTTTATGCTATCTTCTAGGGCAATCGCAAAGTCCCAGCATAAAAAATCATTCGCTATGAGCCAGATTTCCAAAGAGCAGCCGCTCTATTCTCCTGACATCATGTTCATTCGACATCAGAAACCTTTTCATCGGCTTCTCCGATAATTCTGCATCTTTCTTTTTCATCATCATGCAAAATCTTCGGAGAATGGAACCGTTCGTTACGGCGTCATTTCGCCTTGCCGTCTTTCTGTCTTCCCCTAACTGTATGTCCAGCAGCCAGTGCTGCATCTCTATGTTCCAATGCACCGTTTTTATCTTGTACATCGTTTCCACCGTCATGTCCTCCACATCCGTTATTATAATGCTGCAGCTTCTCGTCTTTGTCCACTCCCCTTCTTTTTGCATCTCCGTTGTCTTGTCCATGATCCCGACTCTCGCTACCGTCCCATAAAACGACTCCGTCCCCAGTCTCTCATATATAAAACTTGTGTCCGGCAGCATACGCATCTCTACTTTCTCTATCCTTCCATGCTCCTTATGCACCCCCTCTGCCATTTCCAGTTCCCCCCATTTACCCCCGGCGGCCTGCTGGCGCCTTATTTCCTCTGTTATCGTATCCAGCAGCCTTTTCTGGTTCTCTTATACCGGCACCACATAATTCCCCCCGCCTGAACGGATGGCGTTGATCACCGTCTGGTTACACCCTATGGCATCTATTGTCACGATCGTGTCCGCCAGGTTGAACTGCTTTAAACACTCTGGCAGACCTGTTATCTCATTCTCTTTCTCCCCTACCCGCCTGATTTCCACTCCTATTGATTCCCCTTCATACATCGCGTTCAGGTGGTAGACCGGCTTTTCCCCCTTCGACTTCTCACTGGCACCCCTTGCCGCCTTGCCGTCTATGTGCAGAACCTTGTAACCCCCGTACCTCTCGCAGGCCCCCGGAAAGTTCTCCCGCAGCCATCCCCCAAGGTTCTCTGCAAGCCTTTCAAACGACGTGAACCGCAGCACCCTTGAAAAGGTGTCGTGGGACGGCATCTCCTCCATCCCCAGCAGCCCCCTGAAATAATCGCGGTTCAGCTCCGCATAATACGCGATCTCCGTTGCCTCACTGTGGCCCGCCAGCACCGCATAAATGCTGATCAGCAGCAGGTGCGCAAATTTGTAACATACCCCCCCCCGGCTGTGGCGCGGGTCCGGTATCCTTTCCAATATCATGAGCATTTCTTCTGCGTCATCGTATCTCATCTTCCTTTAACCCTATCCTTTCCAACAATTCTCTCTGACTTTTCGTCAATTCGCTTTCAAACCTGCGTTTCCCCATGGTGACGCTGCAGGTATATTTTAGGGGTTCCAATTCCTTCAGGTCATACTCACAGATTTTGCTAATTGCCGTGACCTGGTTTGGGATTCCCACCCGGAACTTTTCAACCATCTCGGGCACGGAATAGATCGTCGTCCCCGGCTCGTCATTCAGGTATGAATTATTGGACAGGTATACGATCATGCTCCGGTATAAGTTTCTGCGTTCTTTCATCGGTTCTTTTCGCCTGCTGACATACTCGTCCTCAAATTTCAGCAGGAAATTCGTGAAGCCGCATTCCCGGACCACCACATGCCCCGTATCAACAAACGCTTTGGAAAGCTTGTGAAACCCGCTTTCATCGATCCTTCCCGCCAGTCCCCTGATCACCTGGACGGGATATTTTTTATTCGGGATACGCTTTGAAGTTGCGTAATAGGCATAGTAAGTGTCATTTACTCTTTTTATGATTGTTCCTTTTGGTCTGAACTTTTTCACATAGTCAGGATATTTCATACAATAGTATTATCATAATATACGATACTTTTAAAATAAAAATTTTACAGGCATTAAAAAAATCCCCATTTTTCAATGCCTGTAGCTTGTTTTATGACTTTGATTTAAAATAAACTCTTGTACGATATGCTCAGATTTCGTATAATATATTTATGTAAAAATTTGTGGAAATTGGATATGAATAAATCTTATACGAGGAGAATTTGCTTTGAATAATTTAAACATATATAAAATGATATATAATGATGTTTTCTGCAAAACATTTAGTCGATCCTTTTTTATATTTCTATGTGGCGGTGCAGATAAACAGCATATTAGAAATAAAATAAGAATCCAGCTTGAAACTAATGGACTTCAAGTTTTATATCCAGAAGATTTATTTATGGATATGCTCAACAGAGATAAAAAGGCTGATTTATTAGAATATGAGAATCTACTAGCAAGCAATTCTGATGTAGTCTGTATTATTTGTGAAAGCATGGGATCTGCAGTAGAATTAGGAGCCTTTATTCAAAACGAAAAACTTGAACGTAAACTGATAGTCTGTGTTAATCAAAAATATGCCAGAGCTAAAAGTTTTATTATGATGGGACCTGTTAAACATCTGAAGAAAAAAGATAGATCTTCTATTCTGCTTTATAAAGAAAATAATCCCGAATTGTTAGGAGACGAACTAATTGAAAAATTCAATAATCGCCGACGTTTGTTACAAAAAGGACATAAAAGCCTGTCCTTCAATAATTTATCTGCCTATATTGCGTTTATACCAATAATAGTATATTTTTATAAAACCATAAAAAGAAAAGAACTTCATAAAACACTGAAGGAATTACTTAAAGACAAGAATTCGTTACCGTCAAACTATAATCAATTATTCAATGCCTCCATAAAATATTTGATAAAATCGGGCGGACTTGTCACAAAATTTGATGGTTTTGAAAAAGATGACACACTATCTCTTTCTCAAAAAGGATATACAGAAACTTCAAATCAATTAAAGTTATCTTGGGCATCAAATAAAACCATATTGCAAGACAAAATAAGATGTGTTATACTCAAAGAGCAATTGAATAATTAGTCGCTCTTTTCAGTTTATACATACTTAGTATGTTCGGAAGATGATTCTATCTTCTTTGGTGGTTTGCTACACACGATTCCTTAATTTTAGCCGTCTATCCCACATAAGTGGAATAGCCGTCTAAACTTAATGAAAAACTTATGGTGAAAGGAGCGACTTTTTATGTCTCAAAACATACCTACATTACTGATAAATTCTTTAAACTTACCTCAATTTGAAACAATAGATGAATTATCAGAACTTACAAGATTAAGTTCAAGACTGCTTTACTGCCTTTCAATGAGAACTGATCGTTATTATAAAAAAATTCAAATCAGCAAACGGGATGGCGGATTGCGTGAAATTTCAATTCCTTCATATACCTTACATATTGTACAACGATGGATTTTAGCAGAGATACTGAATAAAATATTACCAACTAACCGTGCAATGGCTTTTAGAAAAGGAAAAGATTATGGACATAAGAAAAATGCCTTTTATCATGCGGATACATTATATGGTTTAGCATTGGATTTAAAAGACTTTTTTCCAAGCATAACTTCCAACAAAATTTATACTATGTTTTCCAGTTTAGGCTACAATAACTTTGCTGCTACAATATTGACAAATTTATGTACTCTGGATGGTAAATTACCACAGGGAAGTGCTTGTTCGCCAGCTTTATCAAATATTATTTGTATCACTCTTGATAAACGTCTCATGGGTTTATGTAAAAAAAATGGAATTAGATATTCTCGCTATGCTGATGATATGTATTTTTCTTGTGATGACAAAACATTGTTGTTAAAGAATTTCCCGCTGATAACAAAAATTATCAAAGATGAAGATTTTATTATCAATGAAAAGAAAACCCACTTCCATACACCTTCTAATAAAAAGCAAATTACGGGTATAACAGTTTCGCCTACAAACATAGAAGATTATGTTGAATTGAAAGCTCCCAAAAAACTTAAACAAAAAATACGAGCAGAGATTTTCACCTGTCTTATTTCAGGACAATACGAAAATAAGGAACATATATTAGGAGAAATCGCTTATGTAAACTTCGTTGAAAAGGAAAATAGAAATACATATTTAGAACGAGTAAAAGGCTATATCAATAAACAGCTCATCAAAATACAGATATTTCCAGAACTAGTAACTGCTTATAACGACAATAAATTCTTTAACGATTTAAATTCTGCCCAGTCAATAGATATAAATATTAATACGGAAGAAGAGTTTGAATTTTATGAATACCTTTTTCTAGAAAGGAAAGCTTTTCTTGAAAAAAAACAGATAAAGGATATTTGTAAATATTCCAATTGGCCTGACATAATTATAAATCTTTCAATAAATGTAACTGATAATTCAACAAATTATAAATGTCCGTTTTAAGGGGCGATCTCCTATGTTAATTGTCAGGGCTGTGGTACTAAAAGATCTTCCGGCTTTTATCTGAAGTTTTATTCAGACTTTTCGCCCTACTCAGACTATTCTGCTGGATATTCTCATACGGTTCTGGAATAATCATCAAACCATTCTTCTTCGGCAGGATATGCTCTAAGCTCGTTAATTTTCTGCTCCAGCTTGTCCATTCGTCACATGTCGAGTAGACAGTCTCGACACTCCTTTCTCAATTTTATTTTGTGAAAGGCTTGCCTACTGCCCCTCACGGAACCG
>CANQNT010000018.1 GCA_947625255.1 uncultured Acetatifactor sp.
TGCCCAGATAGCTCAGTTGGTAGAGCAGAGGACTGAAAATCCTCGTGTCACTGGTTCGATTCCGGTTCTGGGCATTTAATTATGTCTTTTTTTGTTTTATGGAGAAAAAGCCTTTTTTTTATGCGGAAAAATGATATAATGTAAAAAATGGCTTTGGGAGACTTGGGATGGGAGAAGAATTTGGAACGGAAGAACAAAAGAAGCATTCTGTCATACATATTCTGCTGATTATCCTGTTGGTTATTTTGGCATTGCTTTTTATTTCCGCGGGGGCGGCCTATTATTTTATTGCACAGCACTTTAAAACGCATTTTTTTCCGAATGTGACGATTAATGGCGTGGACTGCGGTAATATGGATGTCGCGTCAGTGGTGTCTGTTATTGAAAGTCAGAGCAGGGAGTATTGCCTGAAAGTGATTGGACAGGACGATTCTGAATTGGGGACTCTGACTGCGGATGATATGGGCCTTGCAATTGACGTTTGGGATGATGTGGAGAATCTGTTGGCGGCGCAGAATTGTATGGAGTGGATTCTGGCATGGCGATCTGAGGGAAACAGTTATGATGTGGTTTATGGGGTGACATTTGATGCGGATCAATTGGAGGCCTCGCTAGGGAAGTGGGATGTGTTTCAGGAAGATCAAATGGAAGTCCCCCAAGATGCATATCTGACGGATTATTTACCGGAGAAGAATGCCTATGAGATTGTGGCTGAGACAAGGGGAAGTCTGTTGGATATGGATAAGGTTCGGAAGCTTTTGGCAGCTTCGGTAGAGGCGGGGGAATCTATTGCCGATCTGGAAGATGCAGGTTGTTACATAAGGGCGCAGAAAACTTCCGAAGATGCGGATCTGCAGAGGCGTGCCGAGATATTGAATCGGCTTGTGGGGACAAAGATCATTTATGACTGGAATGGTGCAGAAGTTATTTTGGACGGGAGTACCATTCATGATTGGATTATAGAGGAGCGGGATGAAATTTCCGTCGACGAGGAGGCAGTGACGGAATTTGTGGCGGCCAATGCCAGGAAAAATGACACTTATGGAAAGACCAGACGGTTTACCACGGTTCAAGGGCAGACTTTGTCGCTTTTGAGCGGCGGTTATGGCTGGAAAGTAAATCGGAGTCAGGAAACGGAAGAATTGTTAAAGTTGATTTTGGAAGGCTACCAGGGAGAACGGGAACCGGTATATACTTATCAAGCGGCTTATAAAGGGGTAGAGGATGATATTGGACCTTCTTACGTGGAGATTGACCTTACCAATCAGCATCTGTACCTTTTTATTGATGGGAAAATCGAAGTGGAATCCGATTTGGTTTCAGGGAACATGAGCAATGGAAGCATGACGCCTCCGGGCGTGTTCGGCCTGACCTACAAGACGCGGAACGCGGTGCTGCGGGGAGCAAATTATGAATCGAAGGTAAGCTATTGGATGCCTTTTAATGGAAATATCGGAATGCATGATGCAACCTGGCGCTCCTCGTTCGGAGGGGATATTTTCTTGACAAATGGTTCTCACGGATGTGTTAATTTGCCGTTGGACAAAGCAAAAGAAATTTATTCTTATGTATCAAAAGGATTTCCCGTAATATGTTATTATTATTAGGAACCGGAAGATAGTGTATATGGGAATTGAGAATTTAAGGAAAGGTTAACATGACGGAGAGGAGACTTGGACAGCGCAGCAAACGAAAGGCGCAGCGTTGGAAAAAGCAATATTATCGACAGAAGGAGCTGCATAAGCAGATTGGAGAAGCGGCGGGAGATATCCTGCATTCGCAGAATTTTCAAAGGAATAGAGCATTCATTCAGCATGGGAATGTTACGGTGCACGATCATTGCATGGATGTGGCAAAATATAGTCTGGCCATCAGTGATAAGCTTCGGATCCCTTGTAACCGAAAAGAGTTGATCAGGGGCGCGCTGCTTCATGATTATTTCCTTTATGACTGGCATGACAAGGACCATGTTAAGATACATAATCTGCATGGCTTTTATCATCCGGGGATCGCTCTGCAGAATGCGTCTAAGGAATATATTCTGACATCCAGAGAGCAGGATATTATAAAAAAGCATATGTGGCCCTTGACCGTGGTGCCTCCCATGTATCGGGAGGCGTGGATTGTGACGACGGCGGATAAGTGGTGTTCTTTGTTAGAGACTTTTCATCTGCACAAGGGACACGGTTCCAGAATGGAAACAGGGTGGGAAGAGAGAGAATGAGTGAGGTTACTTTGTATGAAAAATTAGCGGCTTATGGGAAGTCCGACTATTATCCTTATCATATGCCTGGGCATAAAAGACGTGCCCGAGGACGGATGCCGGAGGGGTTATTCGATATTGACATCACAGAGATCGAAGGCTTTGACAACTTACATCAAGCCCAGGGAATCATATTAGAGGAACAAGAGAGAGCGGCAAGGCTTTATGGCGCGGAAGAAAGCTTTTATCTCGTAAATGGGAGCAGCTGTGGAATTATGGCCGCCATCAGTACGGCGGTGCGGGAGGGCGGCCATATTTTAATGGCCCGAAACTGCCATAAATCTGCTTATTACGGTGCTTATTTGCGGAATTTGAAGCAATCCTTTTTGTATCCTGAAATCATAGAAGGGTATGACATTTATGACGCGATAACGGCGGTTCAGGTGGAGGAAACGCTGGAAGAACTGGAGTGTTCGGATGAGCCGCCAGTGGAGGCGGTTCTGATCGTTTCCCCGACTTTTGAAGGCCGCATCGCAGATGTAAAGGCCATTGCGGAAGTGGTGCATCGCAGAGGGATTCCGCTGATTGTGGATGAAGCCCATGGCGCGCATCTGGGACTGGGCAAGGGATTTGCGCCGAATAGCTGTGCCCAGGGTGCGGATTTAGTGATTCATAGCGTGCATAAGACCTTGTTGTCTCTGACACAGACGGCTTTGCTGCATGTGAATGGGAATCTGGTTGACAGGGTCCGCCTGCATCGGTTTTTGAAAATTTATCAAAGCACCAGTCCTTCTTATGTGCTGATGGCGAGCATTTCGGAGGCCGTGAGGCGGATAGAGACGGATGGAGAACGGCTTTTTGCTGCGTTTTATGATCGATGGATGAAAATGATGGAAGCGCTTTCTGCTTGCCGTAAGCTCACATTCCTGCCACAGGAAAGCGGTCAGGATATTGGGAAATTAGTGATCTGTGTTCAAAAAACCAGTTTGTCAGGACAACAATTATATGATATCCTAATAGAGAAGTATCATCTTCAGGCAGAAATGCCATCAATGAGTATGGTGTTGGCAATGTTTACCGTGGGGGATACAGAGGAAGGATTCCGGCGGATGACGGATGCGCTATTGGAAATTGACGGACAATTGGTGCGCGGAGAGTTGGGAGGCGACGCGGTAATCAATGGCTGGCGCGGCACGGCGGGTAGTCTTTTGCGGGAACGTCCCAGACGGGCTCTTTTATTGGGACAAGCTTGGGATGAGCCGATGGAGCTGTGCCCTCTGAGTGCATGCGCCGGGCGAATCGCCGGGGATTTTATCAATTTGTATCCGCCCGGGATTCCCATCGTGATGCCGGGAGAGCTTTTTACGGAGGAGCTTTTGAAGAACATCCATCATTGTATGGAAGCCGGATTGAATGTACAGGGAATCGCGGATGTCCGGGGAGAAGCATATTTGCAGGTACTTGCGGGGAAATAGGAAGAGTTGGCAAAGAGAATCATTTTTTCGAAAGGGATGGGGTGTAGAATGAGGAAAACAAAGATTATTTGTACGATTGGGCCTGCCAGTGAAAGCGAGGAAAAGCTGCGGGAGCTGATGTTGGCCGGAATGAATGTGGCGCGCTTTAATTTTTCTCATGGGACACAGGAACAGATGCGTACAAAGTTTGAGCGTGTGGACCGCGTCAGAAAGGAACTGGGGCTTCCGGTCGCCACATTGCTGGACACCAAGGGGCCGGAGATTCGTTTGCGGGATTTCGTGAACGGAAAGGCACGGCTAATTGCGGGACAGACTTTCACGCTGACTACGGAAGAAGTGTCGGGTACCAGTGAGAGGGCTGCTATTTCTTATAAAAATTTACACAACGATATTGCGGTGGGTACCCCCGTCCTGATCGATGATGGTTTGATTGAGATGACGGTGGAGGCAATCGAAGGAGAAGACATTGTCTGCCGTGTGATCAATGGAGGGGTTGTTTCCAACCATAAAGGCGTCAATGTCCCGGGCGCGGCGTTGTCCATGCCTTACATCAGCGAAACAGATCGTGCCGACATTATTTTTGGCGCTGAGTTGGGATTTGAGTTCCTGGCGGCTTCTTTTGCGAGAACCAAGGAAGATATTTTAGAAGTGCGTCAGATTCTGCAAGAGCGCGGAAGCGATATGAAGATCATTGCCAAAATTGAAAATATGCAGGGAATTGAGAACCTGGAAGAGATTTTAAGTGTGTCGGATGGAATCATGGTGGCAAGAGGCGATATGGGAGTGGAAATTCCTTTGGAGGAAGTGCCCATTATGCAGAAAAAAATGATTCACATGGCGGTTGCCGAGGGCAAGCATGTGATCACGGCAACGCAGATGCTGGAGTCCATGATCAAGAATCCCAGACCTACCCGGGCGGAAGCCACGGATATCGCCAACGCTATTTATGACGGGACCACCGCGATCATGCTTTCTGGTGAGAGCGCGGCAGGACTTTATCCCGTGGAAGCGGTCAAGACCATGGCGCGGATTGCCCTCAGCGCGGAGCAGGATATTGATTATAAAGCCCGGATGAACCGCAGCGGTATGGAAGCGGAAGGCGACGTGACCACGGCCATTGCTTATGCCACTTGTTCCACGGCCATGGCGCTTAACGCGGCGGCGATTATTACGGTGACGATGTCCGGCTTTACGGCGGAGGCAGTATCCCGTTATAAGCCTGCCTGTCAGATCATCAGCTGTACGATGCGGGAGCGCGTCAGCAGACAGTTGAATCTTTTATGGGGCGTGAAACCGCTTTTGATGAAAAAAGAGGACGACACGGAAGAGCTTTTTGCCGATGCGGTGGAGGAGAGTAAGAAAGCCGGCCTGGTAAAAACCGGAGATCTGGTAGTGATTACCGCGGGGGTCCCTCTCGGAGTCGCGGGCAATACCAATATGGTCAGAGTATACGAGGTAGAATGAGGTATGGGACGGATAGTCTATCTTTGCGGAAAAAGCTCCAGCGGAAAAGATACGATCTTCAAGGAGTTATTAGAAAGAAAAAAATTGCCGCTTTATACCATTATACCTTATACGACCCGGCCGATTCGGGATGGGGAAAAAAACGGGACGGAATATTTTTTTACGGATGAAGAGGGATTTCAGAATCTGCTTCGGGCGGGAAAGGTAATCGAGGATAGGGAATATCACACAGTCATGGGACTGTGGCGCTATTTTACAGTGGATGACGGGCAGATCGATCTGGGGAAAAAGAGTTATCTGGCCATCGGAACGCTGGAATCCTTTCAGAGAATGCGTGACTATTTTGGCAAAGAGGCGCTTTTGCCCATCTATGTGGAGCTGGAGGATGGGGAACGGCTGAGCCGTGCATTGAATAGGGAGCGGCAGTCGCGGCATCCCGCTTATCAGGAAATGTGTAGGCGTTTTCTGGCGGATTGTGAGGATTTTAAAGAAGAGAAAATCCAGGCGGCAGGAATCGACAGGCATTTTGTGAATGATGATTTGGAGCGGTGTCTGCGGGAAATTGAGGATTACGCGGCGCCCCTGGTTGCAAATGGGGTTTGAGAATCTGGAAAAAGACGCAAAAGCAAAATAGGAGAGGGTTATGGCAGGATTTCGGGATATCATAGGACAAGAGCAGATCAAGGAGCATTTGCAGAATGCGTTAGAAAGTGGAAAAATTTCCCATGCGTATATCATAAATGGAGAGAAGTCTTCCGGGAAAGAATTTATAGCGAAAGTATTCGCGATGACCCTGCAGTGTGAAAAAGGTGGAAAAGAGCCGTGCCAGGAGTGTCATTCCTGTAAGCAGGTCTTGTCCGGCAATCAGCCGGACATTATCAAGGTGCTGCATGAGAAGCCCAATACCATCAGCGTGGAAGATATCCGGACTCAGATTAACGACGATGTGGCCATCAAGCCGTATAGCAGTCCGTACAAGATTTATTTGCTGGAGGACGCGGAGAAAATGACGGTGCAGGCCCAGAATGCTTTATTGAAAACGCTGGAGGAGCCGCCGGAATACGCGGTGATCATTCTGATGACGGCCAATGTGAATGCGCTTTTGCCCACGGTTTTAAGCCGTTGCGTGGTGTTGAATATGAGACCGGTTTCGGATCGCCTGATTAAGAGATACTTGATGGAGACGCTCCAGGTACCGGACTACAAGGCTGAGGTGTGTGTCGCTTTTGCCAGAGGAAATGTGGGAAAGGCCAAATCTCTTGCCGTCAGTGAGGAGTTTGAGAACGTGAAGGCGGAGGCGCTGTCCCTGCTTAAGTATATTCAGGAGCTGGATCTGTATGAGATTGTGACGGATATTAAGAAAATATCCGAATATAAGCTGGATGTAAATGATTATCTGGACATCATGGCGATTTGGTATCGTGACGTGCTGTTGTTTAAGGCAACAAGGGATGCCAATCAGTTGGTTTTCCGGGAAGAGCTTCAGGCTATCCGAAAGGTGGCGGACAGAAGCAGCTATGAGGGAATTGAAAGAGTCATTAAGGCATTGGAAAAGGCGAAGAGCCGACTGAATGCCAATGTGAATTTCGAGCTGACGATGGAACTCCTGATGTTGGAAATCAAAGAAAATGGTTAAGTACAGAAATTGGAGGTATATAGATTCATGATAAAAGTAATAGGTGTGAGATTTCGGACTGCCGGAAAGATTTATTTTTTCGACCCTGGGAAGTTTCAGATCAGCAAGGGGGACAATGTGATCGTGGAAACTGCGAGAGGGATCGAATTCGGGACGGTGGTCGGAGAGATCAGAGAGGTGGAGGAGGATAAGGTGGTCCAACCCTTAAAGCCCGTGCTGCGCATCGCGAATCAGCGTGATCAGGAGCAGGAGGCGGATAATCGGATTAAGGAAAAGGAAGCCTATCAGATTTGCCTGGAAAAAATCCGCAAGCATGGCCTTGAGATGAAGCTGATCGATGCGGAATACACCTTTGATAATAATAAAGTGCTATTTTATTTTACTGCGGATGGAAGAATAGATTTCCGTGAATTGGTTAAGGATTTGGCGGGTGTGTTCAAAACGAGGATTGAACTTCGCCAGATTGGCGTTCGGGACGAAACGAAGACCGTGGGCGGAATCGGAATTTGCGGCCGTGTGCTGTGCTGCCATAGTTATTTGTCCGACTTTATTCCTGTATCCATCAAAATGGCTAAGGAACAAAATCTATCCCTGAACCCTACGAAAATATCCGGCGTATGCGGCAGGTTGATGTGCTGCCTGAAATATGAAGAGGAAACTTATGAGGAATTGAACCGGAAGATGCCGGGCGTAGGCGATTTCGTGACCATGGATGATGGGATGCAGGGCGAGGTGCATAGCGTAAACGTATTACGCCAGCTTGTAAAAGTAGTCGTGGAAGTGGGCGATGAAAAAGAAATACGGGAATACGAGGTTGATAAGATCAGTTCCCGTAGGAAACATGGTAAGAAGGATAAACAAGAGCAAGCTGAGGGAGGCGCGGTTGAAAAAGTAACAGATAATACCGCTTTGGACAAATCTGAGGATGGTCTGTCCAAGGAAGAATTAAAAGAACTAGAGTTGTTGGAGAAGGAAGAGGACGAAGAAATCATTGAACGTGAAGAAAAGCCCGCCCGTGGCGGTCGTGGCAATAAGGGAGATCGTGGAGGCCGTGGAGAAAAGAGCGACCGCAGAGACCGCGGCGAAAGAGGCGACCGCGGTGAAAGAGGCGACCGCGGTGAAAGAGGCGACCGTGGCGAAAGAGGCGACCGTGGCGAAAGAGGCGACCGCGGTGACCGAAGCGAAAAAGGTGAAGGCGGCGACAGAAACGATCACGTTGAAAAAGCGGAGCGGTTTGCCAGAAGCAAGGGCTTGGAGAACGGAAAAGGTTTGGAAACCGGCAGCGGAGCCGGGCAAGGCGAAGCTGAAAAGACCGAGCGGTCAGAACGAGATCGCCGCAGAAAGAACAATCACGGAGAAAAAGAGCAAAGTCGTGACAAAGGGCAGGGTGCGATGAAAGATTCCTCCGTGTCCGGGAAAGCGCAGGCCCAGGAAAAACCGGAAAAGCAAGAGAAACAAGAGAGGCCGGAAAAGCAGGAGAAGAGCGGAAGGTCCAACAGACATCACCGTTATAGAAAACCTCCTAAGGATGCCGGAAAGAGCGGCGAAATGCAATGATCTTTTTAAAAGAGAATGAACGGATAGATGAATTGCAAAGGAATGGTTATCGGATCATTCAGAATCCGGCGCAGTTCTGTTTTGGAATGGATGCCGTTTTGTTGTCATGCTTTGCTCAGGCTAAACGGGGTGATTTGGTACTGGATCTGGGTACCGGAACGGGAATTATTCCTATTTTAATGGAAGCCCGGACGGAAGCGGGGCATTTGACCGGTTTGGAAATACAGCCGGAAAGCGCCGATATGGCGCGCAGGAGTGTGGGGCTGAACGGGTTGTCAGAAAAAATAGATATCGTGACCGGAGATATCAGGGAAGCGGGCGAACTGTTTCGTGCTGCTTCCTTTGATGTGATAACGAGCAATCCGCCTTATATGATCGAGAAGCACGGGCTGACCAATCCGGGAACGTCCAAGGCCATTGCCCGGCATGAGCTGCTCTGTACGCTGGACGATGTGGTTCGGCAGACGGCGCACCTATTGAAAGTGGGGGGACATTTTTACATGGTACATCGTCCGTTCCGGCTGGCGGAAATCATGTCTGCGCTTTTGAAATACCAATTGGAGCCTAAAAGGATGCGTTTGGTCTATCCTTTTGTGGATAAGGAGCCAAATATGGTTTTGTTGGAGGCGGTTCGGGACGGCAATCCCAGAATGATCGTGGAAAAGCCGTTGATTCTTTTTGAATCTCCTGGGATGTATACAGAGGAAATTCGGGAGACCTGCGGTTTTTGATTTTCATTAGGAAAAAAGCGGCGGCTATGTGTTGCAGCGCTGTGTAAGGAGAAAAAATGGCAGGAACTCTTTATTTGTGTGCGACCCCCATAGGGAATCTGGGAGATATCACATCGCGGGTTTTGGAAACCTTACGGAGAGTGGATGTGATTGCTGCGGAGGACACGCGAAACAGTATTAAATTGTTGAATTATTTCGATATTCACACGCCGATGACCAGTTATCATGAATACAATAAGGTGGAAAAGGCCAGACAACTGGTGGAGCAGCTTCGCCTTGGCCGGGAGATTGCCCTTATCACGGACGCGGGGACTCCGGCCATCTCGGATCCGGGAGAGGTATTGGTGCGGATGTGTCAGGAAAACGGCATTCCTGTAACGTCCCTTCCGGGACCGGCGGCCTGCATTACCGCGCTGACGCTGTCGGGACTTAGCACCAGAAGATTTTGTTTTGAAGGCTTTCTGCCGTCGGACAAGAGGGAGAAAAGAAGTGTTCTCCGGGAATTGACCCGGGAAAGCAGGACGATTATTTTATATGAAGCGCCGCATCATTTGGTGCGCACGCTGGAGGAATTATATGAGGCCCTGGGGAATCGTCGTGTTACCTTGTGCCGCGAGTTGACAAAGCGTTTTGAATCCGTGATTCCTACCACGCTGGAACAGGCGCTGGAGCGTTACCAGACCGAGGAACCCAAGGGAGAGTTCGTTCTGGTACTGGAAGGAATCAGTCAGGAGGAAAAAAAGCAGGAAGAAATTGCTTCCTGGGAAACAATGAGTATTGAAGAACACATGGCGTATTATGAAGCCCAGGGCTTGGAGCGGAAGGATGCCATGAAAGCAGTGGCCCGGGATCGCGGCGTTGGAAAGCGGGAAATTTACAGGCAACTCCAGAATCGTTCGGAGGAGGAAGAATGCTGACGATTATTGTCAATTGGATCTATATGCTGTTTACCACTTTTTGCATGGGATACGCTTTTGCCTGGTTTGTGGAAAAGAAATTCCAGTATCATATTCGGCATTTGTATAACGTATTCATGGCGGGAATTGTAATCGCCACGGTTTATGCGCAGTTTTTCAGCCTGTTTTATAAAGTGGGGTTTTTGGCAAATCTGGTGATGACGATAGTCTGCGCTGCTGTCATCGTTTGGCTGCGAAAAGAAATGCTTTCTTTTTTACAAAAATGTCGGAAAGAAACATCCATAGCGCGGAAAGCGGTAATGATAGGACTTTTTCTGGTGTGGGCATATTTTACATCCAGAGGGGTCCTCTATTATGACACGGATCTTTATCACGGTCAAAGCATTCGATGGATTGAGGAATACGGGGTAGTAAAGGGACTGGCCAATCTGCACGAACGCTTTGCGTATAACAGTTCTCTTTTTGCGCTTTCCGCGTTATACAGTCTGAAATTTGTCATGGGTTATTCCATGCATGCCGTGAATGGGCTCCTGGCTTTTTTGCTGAGTCTGGTCACGCTGGACGTGGCGGAGGCGGTGAAGCGTAGGAAACTGGTTCTTTCGGATTATGCCAGGGTGGCGGCGATTTATTATCTGACACTTTTGCCCAAGGATATTGCGTCCCCCGCATCGGATTTGGCCGTGATGTGCGTCCTGTTTTTTCTCGTTGTCCAATGGCTGGGTTTGATGGAGGACGTGGGAAGAAAGGAACCGGAGAAAACGGCGGCGTATTCTTTGCTGTGCGTTGGAGGGGTTTTTGCGCTTACGCTGAAGCTGACGGCGGGTCTTATTCTGATTCTGGTTATTTGGCCGGCATATTGGCTGATCCGGGGCCGGCGTTGGAAACAGGTTCTCTGTTTCCTTTTCATGGGCATTCTTGTGGCGGCGCCTTGGATGTGGAGAACGGTGATAATTTCCGGATGGCTGTTTTACCCGTTGGCGTCGGTGGATTTATTTTCCTTTGATTGGAAGCTGCCGATAGAGGTTGTTCAGGCAGATTCGGCACAAATTCGCTCCTGGGGAAAGGCAATTTATAATTCTGACTGGTTGGATATGCCTTTGAGGGAATGGTTTCCCAATTGGTTCCGGACTACCCTGAGTAAGACCGAGATGCTGCTTGTGGCGGCGGATATTGTCAGTGTGGGGATGGTGGTCCTTGCGGCTTTGTGGACATTTTTGAAAAAGAAATGGAAGAATCTTGAGATTTTACTAGTGTTGTTCATGCTCGTCTGCTCGTATTTGTTCTGGCAGTTGAGCGCGCCGCTTATGCGCTATGGGTATGTGTATGTTTTGCTGCTTCCCGTGTTGTCCCTGGGGTGGATGCTGCTTGTTTTTGGAGAGGGCCCTGGCCGAAGCCGGAAGTTCCTGCGGTTCATGAGGGATAAGCTTCTCGTTGTGTGTTTTGTGTTATACGGAATCTACAAGCTGGGAGTACGGGCGGTGGATTTCTATGATATGCTGCCATGGGATAATTATATTCGGCAGGTGGATTATGGAACCTATGATGTGAGGACTGGTGAAATTGACGGACTTACGATTTATATCCCGATAAAGGACGACAGAGTGGGATATGATCCTTTCCCGGCGGCTTCCGGAGAGGTTTATATTAGACTCAGAGGAAATGACATAAAAGACGGCTTCCGTCCCCAATAGTGGGAAGGAAGCCGTTCTTTATCGTACGCCGTTTTAAGCCAGCGTCTCCATCTCGTCAATTATTTCTCCAAAGACATCCAACGCGTCCTGAATCGGTTGGGAGCTTTCCAGATTTACGCCCGCGATCTTGAGAAGCTCCACGGGAGGCTGGGAACAGCCGCCGGATAGGAAACGCTTATAATCGGCTACGGCGGGAGCGCCGTTTTTCAGGATGCCGCGCGCGATAGCTACCGCGGAGGAGAAACCGGTCGCGTACTGGTAAACATAGAAATTGTAGAAAAAGTGCGGAATCCGCGCCCACTCTACGGCAATTTCGGGATCGGAAATCATGTCCGGCCCATAATATTTACAATTCAGTTCATAATAAAGCTTGTCCAGAACGTCCGCGGTCAGACTTTCCCCGGATTCTGCCAATTGATTGGTTTTCTGTTCGTATTCCGCGAACATCGTCTGACGGAAGACGGTACCCTTGAAGCTGTCCAGATAATGATTCAGCAGATAGGCGCGTTCTTTCTTGTCAGTGGTGTTTTTCAGTAAATATTCCATCAAAAGCACTTCATTGCAAGTAGAGGCCACCTCTGCCACGAAAATCTTGTAATTGGCATAAATATATGGCTGGGCCGAGTTAGACAAATAGGAATGCATTGCGTGTCCCATTTCATGTGCCAGAGTGAACATATTGTCCAGGGAATCATTGTAATTCAGCAGGACGTAAGGATGCACGCCGTAGGCGCCGGAGGAATAAGCGCCGCTGCGCTTCCCTTCATTTTCATAGACATCGATCCAGCGGCTGTTGAAGCCTTCTTTGACCACGTTGACGTAATCCTCGCCCAAAGGGGCCAGGGCCTTGAGTACGGTTTCTTTCGCCTCTTCAAAGCTGATCTTCTTGGCGAAGTCAGGAAGCATCGGGGTATAAATATCATACATATGCAGCTCGTCCAGACCCAGGTATTTCTTGCGCAGACGTACATAACGGTGCATCTTGTCCAGGTTGGCGTTGACCGTGGTGATTAGGTTTTCGTAAACCTTGGGTGAAACATTGTTGGCTGTCACGGCTGCTTCCAGAGTGGAATTATAGTTTCTGGCACGGGCATTGAAAATCTGGGATTTCACCTGGCCGCTGTAGATACTGGCAATTGTGTTTTCATATTGGCGGTAGGTATGGTACAGTTTTTCAAAAGCTTCCTTGCGCAGACGTCGGTCAGAGGATTCCAGGAATCCGATAAAGCGGCCATGGGTAATACGTACCTGATTCCCGTTTTCATCCGTCACTTCCGGAAATTGCAGGTCGGAATTGGTAAAAATGGAGTAGGTTTGAGAAGGGTTGCGGCGAACCTCTGTCGTCATGGCCATCATTCGCTCCATTTCCGTGGAGAGCATATGGGGCTTGGTCCGCTGAATTTCCTCAAAATACTTCCGGTAAAACGCCAATTCGGGCTTTTGAGCGTAGAACTTTTCCAGAACGTCGTCCTCTATTGTCAAAAGCTCCGGCTCCCAGAAAGCCAGACGGCTGGAAATATTGGCCGCGATACCGGACAATTTCTGACACATGGCCTGGTGTCTGGTGTTCTTGGTGTCTTCATCGCTCAGTCTGGCCGCATAATTAAAGGCGGTATCCAGTTTCAGATCCATCTGTGTCATCAGCTCCAGGGCCTCGAAAAGCCCATCAGCGGAGACGGTCAGTTGACCGGCTTTCTGCTCTAACTGGCCCGCCAGCGCCTTAATCGTTTCAATTTCCGCTTCCCAGGCTTCGATATTGGGGTACATATCAGCGAGATTCCAGGTGAACGCTTCGTCCACTTCGCTCCGTTTACGTAGTTCTTTTGACATAATATCCTCCATTTCAAAGTGATGTGTTTTTGAAAAATATTTTCTATAGCCATCATAGCATAATTTGCCCAAATTAGAAAGGAAATTTTCGGTAAATGTGGAAACGAATATTCTTTTGTCCGGTTGCGCATAATAGGAGAGTAACGTCAATGAAATTTTTCAGGAGGGATGAATATGAGCAACATTTCCGAGCTGGATCTGCAAAATCTCCGTCATTTAATTGGCGGCTTCGACACGACCCACTGCAAGCTGCAGGAATACGCTAAAGGTGCGACCGATACCGAGGTAAAGCAGTTTTTTGAGAAAGGCGCCAAGAGTGCCATGGAAAACAAGCAGCAGCTGATGCAGTTCTTGCAGTAAGGGAGGGATGAAAATGGAGATTCAGGAAAAAATCATGGTGGCCGATACCCTTGCCGGTATCAATGGAGAATTGGTCCGTTATGCGGAGATGATCCCGCAGACGGAAAATACGGAGCTGAAAGCATGTCTGAAGCAGCTCCGTGATGCCTGCGAGAAGTCTCAGGAGGAGCTTTATAAGATCGCCAGAAATAAGTCATATTATGTGCCTGCCAGCAAGGCAACGGAAGAGGAAATCCAGCATGTGAAGAGTCTGTTTACTTCCAACTCTCTGTAAAGTGTAATCGCGCTGGATGGTTTTGTGAAAAAGCCGCAGTTCTATAAAGGACTGCGGCTTTTAATCTTCCGTGATCAGATCAATGGATTGGGCACTGTCTTCATAGAAATCCATCCAATTTCCGGACATATCGGTATAGGTAAAGGTATACGTTTTGTCCGCGTCGATTCCAACGATCAGCTGTTGAATGGGAACGCCCTGAATTTCATAGGAAATGGAATATTGATACGAAGGATATCCATCCAGCTTGTCCGTGGTGAAGTAATTGTCCGTGATTTCCACTTCCACTCCATATGCGGAGGAAAAGGTTTCCGTCAGAGAGTCATGCAAAAGCTGGGCAGTAATGTTTTTGAAGCCGGGATCCTTATCCTGTGTATTCATGTTGATGTTGGAGCCATCGCTCATGTTCGCATAGCAAAGCGTGAGTCCTTCCAGCTGTGTTTCCTCAAAACCGTCAGGAACATCGAATTGATAATCAATAACCGCGGGTTCCCTTTTACCGCAGCCTGTAAAGCAAAAAACAATCAACAGTGCCGGAATGAAATTTTTTTTCATAATGAAAACTCCTCTCTTTTGACATGAGTAGTGTGTCAGTCATGATTAGGGTTGCTGAACCGGATGGTTCCGGCACTTTGCTCGAAAATTTCCGTCCATTCCCCGCTGACATCGGTATAAGTGAATGTATAGCTTTGGTCGGCATCGACCCCTACCACCAGCTGGCGGTAAGTATGGCCCCGCAGCTCATAGGAAAAAGAATACTGGTAGGCCGGATAATTGGAAACCGCTTCTGTGGTAAAATAGAGATCCGTGACGGTCACCTGGTCTCCGTAAGTCAGGGACAGCACGGAGGATAGGGTTTCATTCAGCTGCCCGGAGGAAATCGTTCCAAAATCAGGGTCCTTGGGCTGAATATTCAAATTCACACTGGAACCGTCTCTCGCAGAATAATAGCATTCAAAGCCGTCCAAGTCGATTTCTTCAAAATCCTCAGGCAGGGAAAATTCATATTCTATGGCTTGCGCTTCCTCTTTGTCCGTCAGGGGATAAGGAGGGACGGGGCCGATAAAGGCCGAGTCATCAGGAATGTCGGAACTGCTTTCTTCCGAATCATTCTCCTGCTTTCCGCAGGCGAAAAGAAATAGGACGCAGATGAGGAGAGATCCCGCTATAATAAGTTTATTTTTCATACTCATCTCCACCAAGGAAGGTTTCTGCGTTATATTATATAATGCTTATGTTTAAAAAGCAATGCGCTTCCTTGGTTTTTTTGTATTTCTCGGTTGCATCCCTTGTACGAAAGCGTTATAATTTACCTGCGCGCGTTGCGGCGGGTGACGACGATGGCGGATAACATCACATATATTCTGTTATCTTTGCCTGCGTTATGGCGGACGGAGGGGATTATGTACACATTTCAAAGCAGAATCAGATATAGTGAGACTGACAGTGAGGGGAAGCTGACGCTGATTTCCCTCTTGGATTATTTTCAGGATTGTTCCACGTTTCATTCCGAAGATTTGGGAATTGGGCTGGGATATTTGTCACAAAAGCATTTGGCCTGGGTCCTTTCTTTCACTCAGATCGAGGTAGAGCGTTATCCGGTGCTGTGCGAAAATGTGGAAATTGGGACTTTTCCTTATGGTTTTAGAGGCTTCCTGGGTTATCGTAATTTTTTCATGAGATCTGCCGATGGAGGGTGGCTGGCCAAGGCGAATACGCTCTGGAGTCTTTTGAACATGGAGACGGGGAAACCGGCTATGGCTCCAAGGGAGATGGTGGAACGCTACGTCGTGGAACCGAAGCTGGATATGGATTATGCGTCGCGCAAGATCGCGGTGCCTCAGAATGGGATGTCCATGGAGCCCGTCACGATCAGGAAGCATCATCTGGACACCAATCATCATGTCAATAACGCCCAGTACATCGATATGGCGTTGGATTTTGTGCCGGAGGGAGCGCTCGAAGGGGGTATGGTCCGCAGGCTCCGGGCCGAGTACAAAAAGCAGGCCTTTCTGGATGACGTGCTGTACCCTTATGTGGTTCAGGCGGATGGTTGTGTGTTTGTGTCCTTGCGAGACCTGGAGGGAAACCCTTATGTCAACGTGGAATTTGCCTGAAAAGCATCTTGCGTTATGAAAACCTTGCGCTTTTTGTAATAAAAATGATGCAATTATGAAACAAATTCGTAACAAAATAAGACTTGTAAATTGTATTACAAAAGAAGTTCGGGTCAAAATCCATTTTTGACCAAAAACATGATAGGAAAATGCCAAAGTGTACCTGGAATTTGGCAGAAAGAGGAGAAATGATTAAATTAGGAGAAAAACAAACGCTGGAGATTGTGAAAACAGTGGAGTTCGGGGTTTATCTGGCCCCTGATAAAGAGCATAAGGAGGACCGCGTGCTGCTTCCGGCCAAGCAGGTGCCGGAGGGAAGTCAGATCGGGGATTGTGTGGAGGTTTTTGTATATCGTGATTCCAAGGACAGACTGATTGCCACGACCAATACGCCCAAGCTGATGATGGGGCAGGTGGCTGTGCTGCGGGTAGCCCAGGTCGGCAAGATTGGCGCATTTCTGGACTGGGGACTGGAGAAAGATTTGTTTTTGCCGTTTAAGCAGCAGACCAGGCGTGTGCAGGAGGGGGAAGAGGTGCTGGTTTCCCTGTATATCGACAAAAGCACCAGACTTTGTGCCACGATGAACGTGTATCACGAGCTGCGCAGTGACAGCCCTTATCATAAGGATGATCGTGTCACGGGGCGGGTTTACCAGATCAGTGAGCAGTTTGGAGCCTTTGTGGCGGTGGATAATCTTTATTCCGCCCTGATTCCCAAAAAAGAGCTTTACGGTCATGTGGAGATTGGCGAGGATGTGCAGGCCAGAGTGGTAAAGGTGTTGGATGACGGCAGACTGACTCTTGGAATTCGGGAAAAGGCTTATCTGCAAATGGGTAAGGATGCGGAAGAGCTGCTGCGGATCATAGCGGAGTATGACGGCGTTCTGCCCTTTAACGACAAGGTTTCCCCCGAGATCATCAAGCGTGAAACAGGCATGAGTAAGAATGAATTTAAACGCGCGGTGGGAAAATTGCTTAAAGAAGGCAAAATTGAGCTGACAGATACCGTAATTAGGGAAAAATAGAGAAAAATAGCATATAAACCTATTGCTTTTTTGTAGATTTTTTTGTAAATTTGTATTAAAATGAAAAACGGGCGTGTATTGACGGTTTCTTTACATTTTTACAGAACCAAAGGAGCGGGGTTATGATATCAAATCAGGTTTTGCAGAATACAATTGAAGGCTTAAAGGGAATTGCCCGAGTGGAACTGTGCGTGATGGATGTGGATGGCAGGGAGATTGCAACCACACAGGATCTGAGCCAGTGTTCCAGGGCTGCTGCAGAGTTCGCCTCTTCCCCGGCGGATTCCCAGGAGATTCAGGGTTATCAGTATTTTAAGATTTTTGATGACCAACAGTTGGAATACATATTGGTGGTTTGCGGAAGCGGTGAGGATGTCTATATGGTGGGCAAAATGGTGGCTTTTCAGATACAGAATCTGATGGTCGCCTATCGTGAACGCTTCGACAAAGATAATTTTGTGAAGAATCTTCTGCTGGACAATTTACTCCTGGTGGATATCTACAGCCGGTCCAAGAAGCTGCACATCCAGACCGATGTGCCCAGAGTCGTGTTGATTCTGGAGACGGAGAACGAAAAGGATAACAACGCCCTGGAACTGGCACGGGCCCACTTTGGCGCCAACAGCAAGGATTTTGTCACTGCCGTGGATGAAAACAGTGTTATCATTGTAAAGGATATGTCAGAAGCCGATGGCGGAAGAGAGATTGATAGAATTGCAAAATCGCTGGAAAACAGTATGCACAAAGAGGGGATTAAGAATGTGCGCATCGCCTACGGCACGGTGACCAATGAGATCAAGGAGGTCAGTCGTTCTTACAAGGAAGCCAAGATGGCTATGGACGTAGGCAAGATCTTTTACGATGAACGGAATATTATCGCCTACAACGAGCTGGGAATCGGCCGCCTGATTTATCAGCTGCCCATACCCTTGTGCCGCCTGTTTATTTCAGAGATTTTCGGGGATAAAAGTCCGGACGAGTTTGACGAGGAAACTTTGTCCACTATTTTGAAGTTTTTTGAGAACAGCCTGAATGTGTCGGAGACTTCCAGGCAGCTGTTTATTCATCGAAATACCCTGGTATATCGTCTTGACAAGCTTCAGAAGAGCACGGGGTTGGATCTGCGCGTGTTCGAGGATGCCATTACATTTAAGATCGCGCTGATGGTCGTAAAGTATATGAAGTATATGGAAAGTTATGAATATTAATTGGGGACTGTAACCAAATAATAAGCAGCAGTAAGCTGCGGAACCACACAGGAAAAAGGAAGTTGTTCATGACAAAAAGAAAGCTTTTGAAATTGCAGAAACAGCAGGACTTTATAGAGGAAAAAGGTATTATCTATCTGGATAATGTCACCAAGTCCTATTCCACGGGATCTCCCGCCATTAACGGGATCACTCTGAGCATATACAGGGGGGAATTTGTGTTTATCGTTGGTGACAGCGGATCAGGGAAGTCCACTCTTATCAGACTGCTTTTGAGGGAATTGACTGCCACAGGCGGACACGCTTATGTGATGGGGCAGGATTTGGCGCAGATTAAGCATAGAAATATTCCGAAGTTTCGCAGGAACCTGGGCGTGGTATTTCAGGATTTTCGTTTGTTGAATGACAGAAATGTATATGAAAACGTGGCTTTTGCCCAGAGAGTCGTAGAGATGACCAATAGGGACATTCGCAGGAATGTTCCTTCGATGCTTGCCACGGTAGGCCTGGCCGGGAAATACAAGGCGAAGACCACGCAGCTTTCCGGTGGTGAGCAGCAAAGAGTGGCTTTGGCGCGCGCCCTGGTAAACAATCCGTCCATTTTGTTGGCGGACGAGCCCACGGGTAATCTGGATCCCCATAATTCCTGGGAGATCATGGGCTTGTTGGAGGAGATTAACGAGCGCGGCACCACGGTGGTGGTGGTTACCCATAACAGGGAGATTGTCAACGCCATGAAGAAGCGTGTAGTCGCTATGAAGAAAGGCATTATTGTCAGCGACATGGAGGAAGGGGTTTATAATGATGAAGAAGATTAATACATTGTTATATACCATGTTACAGGGAATTAAGAACATTTTCCGGAATAAATGGTTTTCCCTGGCAAGCGTGGCAACGATCGCTGCCTGTTTGTTCCTGTTCGGGGCTTTCTACGCGGTGGTAGCCAATTTTCAGCATATTGTGAATAAAATTCAGGAAGAGGTCTACATAACGGTGTTCTTTGTGGAGGGAACCTCGCAGGAGCGAATGGAAGAGATTCACCAGATGATTGACAGCCGGGAGGAGGTTTCCAAAACAGAGTTCCGTTCGGCGGATTATGAATGGGAGATTTTCAGCTCCGAAAGTCTCAAAGGCCATGCGGAGAGCTTTACGGAGAATCCCCTGGAGGGAATGGATAATGTCCGCGCTTATATGAAGGATGTATCGAAGCAGGAGGATCTGGTAACTTATATTCAGTCCATTCCGGATGTGGATCATGTCAATCAGTCTCTGGTGCTGGCCAATACTCTGACGGGCGTGAACGGGCTGGTGTCTTATGTGTTTGTGGGAATCATCGTGATCTTACTGATCGTCAGTGTTTTTCTGATCAGCAACACCGTCTCGATTGGTATTTCGGTACGGAGTGAAGAGATCAATATTATGAAATATATTGGTGCAACGGACTTTTTCGTGAGGGCGCCTTTTGTATTGGAAGGAATGATCATCGGCCTTGTGGGCGCCGGCATCCCGCTGGTGGTGATATACAATGCGTATAACCGCTTGTCCGAATATGTGGTTGACCGTTTTCCCATGCTCAGCGATATCTTAAATTTCCTGCCGGTAGAGGATGTTTTCTTATTCCTGACTCCGGTTTCCCTGGCGGTGGGAATCGGAATCGGCTTCTTTGGAAGTATGTCCACGGTGAGGAAGCATCTGGATGTTTAATCGGATTGCCGCTGGTTAGGGAGGTCGGCCATGAAGAAATCGAGGATTTTATGCATCGCTTTGGCACTTTGCATGGGTTTGTATTCCTGGGTCTTTTCAGCCCGGGTCTTGGAAGTGTCCGCGTCTAACGCCAAGGTGACCGAAGAAAGCATCAGGCAAAAGGAAGAACAGATTCAACAGGCGAAGAATGAGATGGCAGGGCTGAAGAATGGCCTCAGTGACATTCAAAAGATCAAGAATTCGCTGGAGAAAGAGAAAAGCAATTTAAACAATTATGTGGTAAAGCTGGATGAGAATCTGGCCGAGCTGGAACAGAATATCGAAGAACTTACGCGGCAGATCGTAGAGAAAGAAAGCGAGATTGCCCAGACGGAGGCAGAACTGGAGCAAGCGGAAATCGTGGCGCAGAATCAGTATGATTCGATGAAGACCCACATAAGATTTTATTACGAGGTGGGGACTTTGCAGAATACCCTGGGGATGCTGTTGACTTCGGATGGAATCAGTGATTTTTTAAACAAAGCTGATTTCCTGAATCGGGTCTATGAATATGATCAGGAAATGTGGAAAACGTACCTAATGAACTGTGATTATATCTCACTTTGCAAGGAACAGCTGGAGGTGGAGAATAATCTTTTGAACGAACAGAAGCAGAATGTGGAGGAAGAGCAGGCCCAGGTTGAGAGCCTGATCGCGGAGAAGCAGCAGGAGATTCTCGCCTACGAAACGGATATTTCCAATCAAGAAAAGGCGATCAGGGAATATGAGCAGGAGATTGCGGACCAAAACGCCATGATCGCCGAAATGGAAAGGCTGGTGGAAGAAGAAAAGGAGCGGCTTCGGGAGCAGAACAGGGCGGCGCTCAGCTATGATGGCGGAATCTTTAAGTTCCCGTTGGCGAATTACACCAGGATTTCGGATGAGTACGGATGGCGTATTCATCCTACGCTGGGTGTGCGGCAGTTTCATAATGGAGTGGATTTCGCGTCGCCTAAGGGGACGGCGATATACGCGGCTTATGACGGTGTGGTAGTGGCCGCGTCTTATAGCTCCAGTATGGGCAACTATGTTATGATCGATCATGGGGACGGGCTTTATACGATCTATATGCATGCGTCCAAGCTTTACGTGTCCGCTAATGACAGCGTGTTGAAGGGAGATACCATAGCGGCCGTGGGCAGTACGGGGAGATCGACAGGCAATCATCTGCACTTCAGTGTGAGGAAGAATGGGGAGTATGTATCTCCCTGGGAGTATTTATCGAAGTAGGAAATCGGTTAAATGGGGACGGAAGGAGCGATAGCGATGCAGAATCGTGAGATTGAAAGTGAAAATGAATTTCTGGATGAAGATTCTCTGGAATATCGTAAGGAAACCGTGGAGGCAAAGCGGGCAAGAAAGAAAAAAAGCAAGGGTTATTTTTATGGCGGACTTGTGACGGGAATGGCGGTTGCCCTGCTGATCATCTGCGTGGTGCAGCTGGCGGTGAAGATTGAGCAGCGTGTGAATCGGCTGTCCGCGGTTGGAGACCAGTCCGCGGTGGCGGACGATGGCGTGATCGACAAGATCCAGCTTGTGGAGGATGTCATTCGCTATTACTATTACAAGGACGAGGATATTGACGATAAGGCATTGGAAGAGGGAATATATCGAGGAATGGTCGCGTCCCTGGGCGATCCTTATTCGGAATATTATAGTCAGGAAGAATTGACTGAGATGATGGATCAGACGGAAGGAATTTATTATGGAATCGGGGCTGGCGTCAACATTGATGAACTGACTTCTTATCCCAAGATTGCCAAGGTATATTCCGGAACTCCTGCCGAGGAGGCGGGACTGCGCGAGAACGATATTATTTATGAAGTGGATGAAATTTCAACCTATGGGATGTCTACCACGGACGTGGTTGCCATGATCAAAGGCGAAGAAAACACCAGCGTGGTCCTGACCATTTACAGAGAGGGAGAGAGTGACTATCTCCATATCGAGGTACAGCGCCGTCAGGTCAACATCCCTACTGTGGAGTCCTATATGATGGATGGAGGAAAGGCCTATATCCAGATTACGGAGTTTGACGATGTGACGGTCACGCAGTTTGAGACAGCCTTGTCAGAGGCTCGTGAAAATGGAATGAAAGGACTGATTCTGGATTTGCGCAGCAATCCGGGAGGAAAGCTGGACGCGGTGGTCAAGATCAGTCAGAAGCTTTTGCCCAAGGGCATGATTGTTTATACGGAAGATAAATATGGCCGCCGCAGTGAATATACCTGTGATGGACAGCATGAACTTGAGGTGCCGCTGGTGGTGTTGATTAATGGCAATTCTGCCAGCGCGTCGGAGATTCTGGCAGGAGCGGTCAAGGATTATGGAATCGGGACGCTGGTAGGTACAACTACCTACGGGAAAGGCATTGTACAATCCATTATTCCTTTGTCGGACCAGTCTGCCGTGAAAGTGACGGTCAGCAGATATTACACACCCAACGGCAATAATATTCATGGAATCGGGATTTCGCCTGACGTGGAATGTGTCTTCGACGGAGAGGCATATTATGGGGATCCTTCCAGACCGGATAATCAGTTGGATGAAGCGGAGAAAATATTGCAGGAGCTGATGGACGGAGTGAGGTAAGAGATGGGGCTGACGGAAAAAGGAGGGCCTTAAATATGGGGGGACAATGACTCGCGAGAGCATTGCCCCTCTGTTTATTTGAAATCAGGGTTGTCCGTTGATTTTAAAAAGAGGGTGTGATATACTGTTGTGCAAGTCGGTCCGGTCCTGGATGATCGGATATAATGACGGGGGAATAACGGGAAAAGATAAGAAGGGATGGAACACGGTATGAAAGTAACGGCATTGATCATGGCCGGGGGTAAGGGCGAACGCTTTTGGCCACGAAGCAGGGTGCGGTGTCCGAAGCAGTTTCTGGATATTTTGGATTGCGGCAGGACGATGCTGCAGCTGACAGTGGATCGGATACTGCCTCTGGCCGCGATGGAGGATATCTATATCGCGACCAACGAGAAGTATCGTAGATTTGTCACGGAGCAGCTTCCAAAGCTGCCCCGGGAGAACATCTTATGTGAGCCTGCAGGGAGGAATACGGCTCCATGTATCGGTCTGGGAGCGACATATATGTTGTCGCGGGGCGAGGACGCGGTCATGATGGTGTTGGCCAGCGATCATTTGATTCGTCAGGAGAGCATTTTCCGTAATGTGATGCGGGAGGCGATTTCTCTGGCGGAAGAAGGAGAAAATATCGTGACCATCGGTATTTCTCCCCATTATCCGGAGACGGGGTATGGTTATATTAAACGGAATGTGGATATTGCCCGTGGAAACGCCAATCCGGTGGAATGCTTTGTGGAGAAGCCCAGCCGCAAAATGGCAGAACAATATCTGCGCAGCGGGGAATATTTGTGGAATAGCGGTATGTTCGTGATGAAAGCGAGTACTGTGATGAGGGCCATGGAAACTTATTTGCCGGAGGTCTACGCGGGCTTGCGGCGTATTGGCGCAGGGATCGGAACGCCACAGGAGCAGGCTGTTTTGCGGGAGGTCTTTTTGGAAATGCCTTCGGTATCCATCGATTATGGCGTGATGGAAAAGGCAAAAAACATTTACGCGCTTCCTGGGGCCTTTGGCTGGGATGACGTGGGTTCTTGGCTGGCCATGCAGCGATATAAGAGTATTGACGAGGATAATAATGTCATTGTGGGTAATGTTGCCATCGCTGACGCGCACAACTGCATTATTGAGGCAAAAGATCGCCTGATCGCGGCGGTGGGACTGGATGGTATTGTGGTCGTGGATACCGAGGATGCCACGCTGATCGGGGATAAGGAACATATTGAGGAGATTAAGAAGCTTCTGGAGAAGCTTAGGAAGAGAGAAGACGGTGAGCGCTATTTATAATCATAAGGAAATTAATAATTTGTTTTTGCGGCAAAGCTACCTGGATTCCTGGCAGGAGTACCTGCATTGGCTGGAAAAGGACGAAGGCTGGGACTATATCATTCTGACGGCCTCCAATGAGGCGCAGGCGCAAGGGTATCGGCGGGAAATTGATGACCGCAGGCAGCAGGGACATTTGCCCTCCTCCTGCAAGTATGTGGTGTTGGCTGATCCGGATGGAAAGAGAGTGGGTTCGGGCGGTGCGACGTTGAACGTATTGAAATATCTGGCGTTGACCTATGGGGATGGGACGGCTTCCATCTTTCGAAAAAATCGGATTCTGGTGATTCATTCCGGCGGCGACAGCAAGAGGGTTCCTCAGTACAGTGTCTGCGGAAAGCTTTTTTCACCCGTCCCCAGGCTGTTGCCGGATGGCAGGCCTTCGACTTTGTTTGATGAGTTCATGATTTCTATGTCGGCAGTGGCGGGCCGGGTGGAAAGCGGAATGCTAGTGCTTTCCGGAGACGTGCTGCTTTTGTTCAATCCCCTGCAGTTGGATTTCCAATATCGCGGCGCCGCGGCAATTTCCATCAAGGCCGATGTAACGGTGGGACGGGATCATGGTGTGTTCCTGAATGATGGGAAAAACTATGTGGGACGTTTTCTGCATAAGCTGTCGGAGGAACAGCTTCGGGGCATGGGAGCGGTCAATAGCAACGGCAAGGTAGATCTGGATACCGGAGCGGTGCTTTTGGATGCGGATTTGTTAGAGGCTCTTTTTTCTCTGATTGCCGTGGAACAAGAGCGTCAGGGACACTGGGTGAAGGTTTTTGATGAGAGAAGATTTAGGCTCTTTGTCAATGAGAAGAGCAGAATCAGCTTTTACGGGGACTTTTTATACCCGCTGGCCGCGGATGCGACTCTGGAAGAGTATTATCGGGAAGCTCCGGAGGGGACCTTGTGCGAGGAACTGCTGCAGTGCAGAACGGCCATTTGGGAAGCCATTTCGGATTTTTCTATGAAGCTGATCAGCCTTTCGCCGGCGGAATTTATCCATTTTGGTACTACCAGAGAGCTTTTGAAGCTGGTGACACAGGATATCGCCGATTATCAATTCCTGGGTTGGAGCAACGTGGTCCATAGTAATCGGAAAGAAGCGCGGGATTATGCGATTTATAATAGTCTGATTGACGAGACGGCAGCGGTCGGCAGCGGCTGTTATATTGAGAACAGTCTGTTGGGGGCGGATGTTTCCGTGGGAAATGGGAGTATTGTGTCCGAATTGACCTTGACGGGAGAGAAGATTCCGGCGGGAGTGGTAATGCATGGTCTGAAAATGCCGGAAAAGAAGTTCACTGTGAGAATCTACGGAATACAGGATAATCCCAAGGATGTGTTGGAACGTGACGCGAAGTGGCTGGGAGCATCCGTGGCCCAAGTGCTGGATCACTACGGGATCGCCCCGGAGCGCATATGGGGAGAACAGGAGCATTATTTGTGGTTTGCGCGGCTCTATCCGGTCTGTGGAAGCGTTCAGGAGGCCGCAGAAGCGGCATTGGAGGTTGGCCGGATCTTTCAAAGGACGGCGGACGCCGAGAGCGTGAAACGGTGGCTTGCCTCTCCGCGGTCCAGTCTGTACGATAGCTTTAACCAGTCCAGGGCGGAGGAGGCCCTGCGCTTTCAGCAAAAGCTGACCGGCATGATCAGCGTGGCGCAGTTTTTGGATATTTTGAAAACGAAGGGACATTATCAGGATGCGCATCGGATTTTCGCCCATAAGGCCATGACGGATGCGCAGTTCCAAGAGATTCTTCAGGCGGCGCAGGATGCTGATTTCGGTTTGAAAATCAGGATTTATGACAGCTTGTCCCGCTATTTAAAGACCAACCGCCGACAAGTCGGTCATATTACCGCCAAACTCTTGGAGGAAAAGTGTTTTGGCACCATTCAGGACACCATTTGCAATACCGGGAGGCCTCACGGCGCTTACCGTATTCAAAAAGAGGAATGTTCGGTGGAACTTCCGGTTCGGGTGAACTGGGGAGGCGGCTGGACCGATACGCCGCCCTACTGTAATGAAAACGGAGGGATTGTGCTGAATGCCGCCATCAAGCTGAACGGTATTTATCCGGTGCAGGTCTGTGTACGGCGGTTGGAGAAGTGTCATATAGAGTTTGCCAGCGAGGACATCGGCGTAGAGGGTACATTCGAGGAACTTGGCGCGATTCTGGATTGCCGGAATCCCTTTGATCATTTTGCCTTGCATAAGGCGGCGCTGCTTGCCTGCGGCATTCTTGGGCCGGAGGATGACTCTCTGGAGACTGTATTGAAGAGACTGGGCGGAGGAATTTACTTGTCCACCAAGGTGGTCGGAATTCCGAAAGGTTCCGGGTTGGGGACAAGCAGTATTCTGGCGGGTGCTTGTGTGAAAGCCATCTATGAATTCGTGGGTGAAAAGCTGTCGGAAAATGAATTGTATGGGACCGTTCTCAGGATGGAGCAGATCATGAGCACCGGAGGCGGCTGGCAGGACCAGGTGGGGGGCTTGTGCCCCGGCATTAAGCTGATTACCACAGAACGTGGCATTGAGCAGCACATCCATGTGGAGCGTGTAAAGATGCCGGCGGAGGGACTGCGGGAGCTGCAGGAGCGGTTTGCGATCATTTATACGGGACAGCGTCGTCTGGCGCGGAATCTTTTGAGGGATGTTGTAGGCGGCTATATCGGCGGCAGACCAGAATCTGTACAAGCCCTGGAAGAAATGCAGCGGGTCGCCGTTTTGATGAAATATGAATTGGAAAAGGGAAATATCGACCGCTTTGCCAGGCTTTTGAACGATCACTGGAAGCTGTCCCTGCAGTTGGACGGCGGAGCTTCCAATACTTGTATTGATCAGATTTTCCTGGCGTGTGCGGATTTGATCGACGGACGTTTTATCGCGGGAGCCGGAGGGGGAGGTTTCCTGCAGGTTATTCTGAAAAAGGGAGTTGCGAAAGAGCTTTTGAATAAGCGCCTTTATGAGGTGTTCCAGGATTCCGGGGTGAGCGTGTGGGAATGTGAGTTTGTGTGACGATCGGAAAAGAATTTTGTCGATAAGAGATACAAATTCGATACAAGGATGCCTTAATTTATTACTGTCCGCGGGGGAAAAGAGCGGCGGATAATTCAGATATAAGGGGTTGTAGCAATGGAAGGGAACAGAAGAAGCAGACGGCCGATAAGAAGTGTGGAAGCGGATATCATCAACAATCGCAGTCTGGCCAGGAGTACGATGAGGGGATCGCGGCGTTCCGGCCGGGCCGGAGCCGGAAAAAGGAATCCATATCTGGATGGCGGCGGGCGGAGAGTCTATCCCATAGATATTGGGCCATCCGCAGTGCCGGGGAGGAGTATCCATGCCCATGTCAGTCAGGCAGAGAGACTGCGCAGACGCAGACTACAGCGTCGCAGACTTTTTCTGAAGCGCCTTCTGACGATTCAGTTCGTGCTTTGCGCGGGACTCCTTTTGGCGCTGTTTCTTTATCGTCCGAAGAAAGATGTCTCTTCTTCGTTCTTGGTCTATAATCAGATACCGTCTGTGGAAGCTTCCCGGACGCAGACACAGCAAGAGGAAAAGATTCAGGGACTTCCGGCGGAGGTTTATGCCAGACATCCACAATGGACCGAGGACTTTCTCACACCCAATGAATATTCCCGGCCGGGGGATCCCCTGACTGAGGTGAAGAATATTTTTGTCCATTACACGGCCAATCCCGGGACCAGCGCCGCCCAGAACAGAAGCTATTTTGAGCAGCAGAAAGATGTGCACAAGGCCAGCGTCAGTTCCCATTTTATTATCGGGTATGATGGAGAAATTCTGCAGATCGTGCCCCTGGATGAAATCGCTTACGCGGTAATGACCAGAAACATGGATTCCATATCCATTGAGTGCTGTTACAAGGCGGAAAATGGTCAGTTTACCCAGGAAACCTATGATTCTCTGATCACGTTGTTACAATGGCTGACGGAGGCTTATGACTTGGAAAGCGATGACATTTTGCGTCATTATGACTGTGGAGGCAAAAAGTGTCCCTTGTATTATGTGGAACATGAGGACGCGTGGGAACAACTGAAAAGGGATGTTGATGAACTTTAAGAAAGATTTTTATGAAAAGATTTGCACTTCTGAGATTTATTTGGTATAGTATATTTGCTGAGTTCGGATTTTAGAATAAAAATTACTGATTTTGGTTAAAAATGCGGATAGGAGCAATTTATGAATAAATTATCGCCTTCCATACTGGCGGCTGACTTTTGGCAGCTGGGTGAGCAGATCAGCCGCGTACAGGAAGCAGGAGCGCATTACCTTCATATTGATGTGATGGATGGTATGTTTGTTCCCTCCATCTCTTTTGGTATGCCCGTGATTTCGTCCATTCGAATGTGGACGGATTTGTTTTTGGACGTACACCTCATGGTGGAGAAGCCGGAGCGTTATGTGGAGGCGTTTGCGGCTTGCGGAGCGGATTTGATCAATTTCCACGTGGAGGCCACTGAGGATGTGGACGGGACGATAGGAAAGATCCGTTCTCTTGGGAAGAAAGTCGGAATTACCGTAAAACCGTCAACTCCGGCCAAGGCGGTAGAGCCTTATTTGGACAAAGTGGATCTGGTTCTGGTTATGACGGTGGAACCGGGATTTGGCGGGCAGAAGATTCTGAGCTCTTGTGTTGAGAAGGTAAGTGCCGTGCGAAAGATGATTCTGGAAAAGGGTCTGAATGTGGAAGTGGAGGTAGACGGAGGAATCACGATTGGGAATGTCCGTTCTGTCATCGAAGCGGGAGCCAGTGTGATCGTGGCAGGTTCGGCAGTGTTTAAGGGTGAGATTGACGGTAACGTGAAAGAATTACTCAGGCGGATTGGGGAAGCTGAGGAATCAGCCGGATGCGGCGCGGAATAAAATTTGCGGCGGCCGGTTTACAGAAAGCGGCTGCCTGAACACGAAATAGTCTGTTTCGGAAAGCGATTCAGGACTTTGGGCAGGGTAAGCATTTTTGGAAGGAAGGAAAGATAGAATGAGCAAGGGAAAATATTATATCACGACGGCCATTGTCTATACCTCTGGCAAGCCGCATATCGGCAATAATTATGAGATCGTGTTGGCGGATAGTATTGCGAGATTTAAAAGAAAGCAGGGATATGACGTGTTTTTCCAGACGGGGACGGACGAACACGGGCAGAAGATTGAACTGGAAGCCCAGGAAGCGGGTGTGACCCCCAAGGAGTTCGTGGATGGCGTGGCACGGACGATCCGCGGACTATGTGATCTTTTGAACATTTCTTATGATAAGTTTATCCGTACCACGGACCCGGATCATGAGAAGCAGGTGCAGAAGATTTTCAGACGTCTGTACGAGCAGGGAGACATCTATAAAGGCGCTTACGAGGGAATGTATTGTACGCCCTGTGAGTCCTTTTGGACGGAGTCTCAGCTGGTGGATGGCAAATGCCCGGACTGTGGCCGGGAAGTGAAGCCCGCCAGGGAGGAAGCGTATTTCTTCCGTATGAGCAAGTATGCGGACAGATTGATCAGGTATATTAACGAGCATCCGGAGTTTATTCAGCCGGTATCCCGTAAAAATGAGATGATGAATAATTTCCTGCTTCCGGGTCTGCAGGATTTGTGTGTGTCCAGAACTTCCTTTAAATGGGGTGTGCCCGTGGACTTTGATGATCGTCACGTGGTTTATGTGTGGCTGGATGCTCTGGTCAACTATATCACTGGCATCGGTTATGACGCGGACGGAAATAGCACGGAGCAGTACAAGAAACTATGGCCTGCCGATTTGCATTTGATTGGAAAGGATATTATTCGCTTCCATACGATTTATTGGCCAATCTTTCTGATGGCTTTGGGCGAGCCTTTGCCCAGACAGGTGTTTGGACATCCCTGGCTGTTGCTGGGGGACGGCAAGATGAGCAAATCCAAGGGAAACGTGATCTATGCGGACGATCTGGTGGATTTTTTTGGTGTGGACGCGGTGCGTTATTTCGTGCTGCATGAGATGCCTTATGAAAATGACGGAACGATCACTTGGGAACTCATGGTAGAGCGGCTGAACGCTGATTTGGCCAATACTCTGGGAAATCTGGTGAATCGGACCATTTCCATGAGCAATAAATATTTTGGGGGCCTGGTGACGAATAAGGGCGTACAGCTCAGCGAGAACGATGCCTCCATTGATGCGGACCTGAAGAAAGCCGTCACAGGAACCTATCGCCGCTGCGTTGACAAGATGGCGGATTTGCGCGTGGCGGATGCCCTGACGGAGATTTTTACTATTTTCAAACGCTGCAATAAGTATATCGACGAAACAGAGCCCTGGGCTTTGGCCAAGGATGAGTCTAAGAGGGATCGCCTTGCCACCGTGCTTTATAATCTGGTGGAGGGGATTACTATCGGAGCTTCCTTGTTGGAACCGTTTATGCCTGAGACTGCGGTTAAGATTGCGGCGCAGCTGAATACACAGTTGAGGGATTTTGACACGCTGGAGACCTTCGGTTTATATCCCAGTGATAATAAGGTGACGGAAAAGCCGCAGATTCTTTTTGCCAGACTGGATGTAAAGGAGATTGTGGAAAAGACGGATGCCATGTTTGCGGTCCGCAAGGCGGAAGCTGAAAAAGCGGCGCAGTCCGCGGGAGAAAAGGACGGACAAAGCGGTGATGGAACTGCTGACGTGACCCAGGAGGCTGCGGAGGCGCAAGGGTGGATCGACCTGGAACGCAAGCCGGAGATCAGCTATGACGACTTTGCCAAAATGCAGTTTCAAGTGGGAGAGATCATTGCCTGCGAACCTGTTCCCAAATCCAAAAAGCTGCTTTGCAGCCAGGTGCGAATCGGTTCTGAAGTGAAACAGATCGTTTCCGGGATCAAGGCTTATTACACGCCGGAACAGATGGTAGGTAAAAAGGTCTGCGTGCTGGTGAATCTGAAACCTGCCAGGCTTGCGGGAGTGATTTCCGAGGGAATGCTTCTTTGCGCCGAAGACGCGGATGGGAATCTGGCTTTGATGGTGCCGGAGAAGGAGATGCCGGCTGGTGCGGAGATTTGCTAAAAACGATCCGCGTTATGATAATTCTGCCGCAATAAAAGAGGGTGTCGTGAGACGCCTTCTTTTTTATATGGCTTGCCCGAAAAGATCATACATTTTTGGCCGGTTTGGCCGGGGCATATACATATTTAAAAATAAATTAAGAAAATCCTCGGATAAAGTAGTTGCACGAATGGACGAGGATAATGTATAATATTAAATGAGTAAGATTCCAGGCGTATAGTAAAACGCTATAAAGATTGGAGGACAAATTTATGAAGAAAATCAGCAAAATGGTTGCGATGTTGACCGCTGTAATGTTGGCTTGTGTGCTTCCTTTTGCGGGGCTGAAGCTGACGGCTGAAGCTGATGGGCCAGTCACTTATGTGATACAGTATGATGCCGATGAGAATGATTATCGCTATGAGGTTGGCAGTCAGTGGGATGATAATGGTTTTTCAAGGGAGCTGTATTATTTGCAGCAGTCTATTAGGGATGGCGACTTGGTGGTTATCTATGGAAGAGGCGGCGAAACGCTTAAGCTGACGCTGAATGCCAGACTTGGCAATTTGACGATTGTTGATGGCTCCGCCATTATTACAACGAACGGAATTGAGAATTGTTATGTGTTGAACGATAGCCTGTGCGTTGTAAATGGAGATGTGGTAAATGCATATGCATATGCCGATTCCGTATCTAATTACAATGACTCGGTCACCAATCTGGAAGTTGTTGGCGTGGATGTCAACCTGAAAGCAACAGTTGTTGTTATGGGCACGGTGGACTATGTGAAAGCTTATGATACGCAAACGACGCATTTCACACTGTATAATGTAAAAGAAGGCGCGCTTAGCATCGAAAAGGGCGCGTTAACTACTGACGAGTCTAAGTATAGCACGACTCCCCTTGCTCCCGCGCCGGAAACCACTCCCGCCCCCGCGCCTGAGACCACTCCGGCCCCCGCGCCGGTGACTACGCCTGCGCCCGAACCTGAAACAACTCCGGCGCCGGCGCCTCAGACCCCTCCCGCTTCCAGCGGAGAATATGATGATGTTCCCAAGACTGGCGACGTGGATCTCAGTGTCTGGATGTTTGGCCTGGCGGCAGTATGCTGCCTTGGCGGATATGCGCTCAGGAGAAGCGGGGTTTAAGAAAGGGATGGTTGTAAATGGGTCTTTTTAATATCGATAGCCCGTTGATGCAGGTGTTGGGCAAGGTGGCGGATTTGATGATATTGAACCTCCTTGCGTTGCTCTGCTGTATTCCTATCGTGACGATCGGGGCGTCGTTGACGGCAATGCATTATATTGCCTTGAAAATTGCCAGAAATGAGGATTATTATATTGTAAGGGGTTTTTTCAAGTCCTTTAAGGAGAATTTTAAACAGGCGACGATTGTTTGGCTCCTGCTCCTTTTGGTGATTGTGGTTCTGGTCGGTGATTATTTCATCATTTCAAACGCGACAATGGAATTCCCGTTTTTTGTCAAAGTGGTGATCGCCGTGGTGGGCTTCATGGCGCTGCTTACCGCTACATTTGTGTTCCCGGCGATGGCCAGATTCGAGAATCCGCTTTGGCGGACCTTGAAAAATGCTTTTATGATGAGCATTCTTCAGTTTCCCAAGACGATTCTTATGATTATCCTGAATGTGCTTCCCGTGATCCTGACGCTTTTGTTTCCGCAAATCTTTCCGCTGGCCTTCTTGTTTGGCCTGGCGGGGCCTGCCTTTGGCGGGGCTTGCTTGTATAGTAAGTTCTTTCTAAAGCTGGAGGATCGGATCAGGGCGGCAAATGGTACTGACGTCAGCGAAGAGCCGGATGCTGAGGATGAGAAGATCTTCAGTGACGAGCTTCAGGAAGGGATCGTGGAAGATTCGGAAATTGTTGGAAGACCTCAGTAAAAGAAGTTGGTTATCGAATGTTAAAAAGCTTATAATTGTCTATTTTGTCTAAAATCAAGATTTCATATTGTACAAAGTGACAAGGGTGAATGAAATCCTGGAACTTTATAAGCAATTTTTACAATCATCGTTAAAAAGTTTGTGAAATTATGGTATGGCAAAAAATCGGCTTTTTCGTTATACTAAGTACAGTATCAGTCGACAGAAAGTCGAAAACGCAAGCAATATGTTTATTATGAAAGGAGTTATTTCGTTATGGCAAGTTTATCTTTAAAGAACATCTGCAAGGTATATCCTAACGGATTCGAAGCTGTTAAGAACTTCAATCTTGAGATCGCCGACAAGGAGTTCATCATCTTCGTAGGTCCTTCCGGATGTGGTAAGTCCACGACTCTTCGTATGATCGCTGGTTTGGAGGATATCTCTTCCGGTGAACTGAGAATCGGTGACAGAGTTGTGAATGATGTAGAGCCTAAGGATAGAGATATCGCAATGGTATTCCAGAACTACGCTCTGTATCCTCATATGTCTGTGTATGATAACATGGCATTTGGTTTGAAGCTGAGAAAAGTTCCTAAGGATCAGATCGATAAGATGGTTAAAGAAGCCGCTAAGATCCTTGACTTGTCCGCTCTGCTTGATCGTAAGCCGAAGGCTTTGTCCGGTGGTCAGAGACAGCGTGTTGCTATGGGTCGTGCGATTGTACGTAATCCTAAGGTATTCCTTATGGACGAGCCTTTGTCCAACCTGGATGCTAAGCTGCGTGTACAGATGAGAACTGAGATTGCCAAGCTTCATCAGAGACTGGGTACCACGATCATCTACGTTACCCATGACCAGACCGAGGCTATGACCTTGGGTACCAGAATCGTTGTTATGAAAGACGGCGTTATCCAGCAGGTTGATACTCCTCAGAATCTGTATGACAAGCCTCAGAACTTGTTTGTTGCAGGATTCATGGGATCTCCTCAGATGAACTTCCTTGATGCCACTGTTGCTGTAAAGGGCGATACCGCTTGCCTTGAGATTGCCGGCCACAGCATCCCTCTGCCTCCTGCAAAGTCTAAGAAGATTATTGATGGCGGTTACAATGGAAAGGTTGTTACCTTTGGTATCCGTCCTGAGGATGTTTATGATTCCAACCAGTACATCGAGTCCTCTCCGCAGAGCGTATTCACCTCCACTATCAACGTATACGAGTTGCTGGGTGCTGAAGTGCTTCTGTACTTTGAACTGGATGGTTTTGCTATGACCGCAAGAGTGGATCCCAGAACAACCGCAAGACCTGGCGATACCATCAAGTTCGCTATGGATGTTGAGAAGATCCATGTATTTGATAAGGAGACTGAGCAGATCATTACTAACTAAGGACTTCTTTCATATGTAGAATAGCGCTGTGCATCGCATAGCATGAGTTTTAAGAACAATGCCAGTATCTAAGACGCGACAGATGCGACTTGGGTACTGGCATTTGTAATAAAAAAGATATGGCGATTTTCCTGTACCGACAAATCGGCTGTGAAACGGAGGAAGCATGATTTCAAGTCAGATAATTCAGACAAGCATTGATGAACTAAAAGTCATTACGAAAGTGGATTTGAGCGTTTACGATTTAAATGGGACGATGGTTGCATCTACAACGGATATGCCGGAGATTACGACTAATCTGGTGGTGAGCTTTGCTACGTCTCCTGCGGACAGTCAAGTGATCGGACCTCATCATTTGTTAAAAATTTTGGATGAAGGTGAGCTTTTATATGTTCTGGTAGCAAGAGGATTAAGTGACGACGTTTATATGGTAGGGAAGATTGCCGTATGTCAGATTCAGAATCTTGCGATTGCCTATAAGGAGAGGTTTGACCGCAACAACTTTTTTCAAAATCTTTTATTGGATAATCTGTTGCTGGTGGATATCTATAATCGGGCAAAGAAGCTGCATGTGGAAGTATCCGTGCCGAGGGTGGTTTTCCTTGTGGAGACGAAACTGGAAAAGGATAATATTGTTACAGAACTTTTGAAAGGAATGTTCTCGAACCAGAGCGGAGACTATATTACCGCTGTGGACGAGTCAAATGTGATTCTGATCAAGGCTGTGGAACAGAACACGTCCCTTGAAGAGTTGTCCATGATTGCAGAAACGATCGTAGCCATGATGAATGCGGAGGCCATGCTGAATGTGAAAGTAGCGTTTGGTACGATTGTTCCCGAACTCAAGGATGTGTCTAAATCTTATAAGGAAGCCAAGATGGCTTTGGATGTGGGAAAGATTTTCTATGCAGAGCATAATGTGGTCGCTTATAGCAAGCTGGGGATTGGCCGTTTGATTTACCAGCTTCCAATTAATCTGTGCAAAATCTTCATTGAGGAGATTTTTGGGGATAATGTGCCGCTGGATTTGGATGAGGAAACGCTTACAACGATTAACAAATTTTTTGACAATAGCTTGAATGTGTCGGAAACTTCCAGGCAGCTTTTCGTGCATCGAAATACGTTAGTTTATCGGATTGAAAAACTACAGAAAAGCACGGGACTGGATTTGCGCAATTTTGATGATGCGCTGACGTTTAAAATCGCGCTGATGGTCGTGAATTATATGAAATATTTGGATGGACTGGAATATTGAAGCCCTGAAATGGAATAAATGAGACAACCCTTCGAATACAATGTATAGGAGAGCGGTTTTTTAGAAACCCCTTTTTCCTACTACGGAGGTTCGGAGGGCTTTTTTATGTTTTATGATAGGAAAATAAGGTATTGGGATTATTTAGAGCAAGGAGAACGGGTGCGCGGCGCGGGATTTGTAAAGGTGGAGGTGCTGGACAATCGGTTTAACGTACAGATTCAGGTATGTGGTTTGCGTCAATGGGGAGATATATCGAGAGATGTACGAATTAGTGATGGAAAAAGGGAAAGCGTATTGGGAAATATTGTACTGGAAAATGGACGGGGGCAGCTGGTGATAAGGGGGCTGGACGCAGGCAGACTGGGAAAGAGCGAATCTGGATCGAATGGCTTGGAGCCAGGTGGAATTCCTTATTCGGAGCTTGCGTCATTTCATATTCATCTGACACCCAAAAAGGAATTAATCTGTCAATGGGCTCGTCAGAAAGAGACACAAAAGGAGCCGGCCCAAAAGGAGCAGGAGTCGTATGTATTGCATGCGGCGGAAAGCGCACCGCGGCAAAATATAATGGAGCCGCTTCTTTCGCCGGAGGAATTCTCTGCCCAAAAAGAAAATGCCCCCCGCGCGCCGCGGGAGGACTTGTCTCAGGAAAATCCTACGATTCCGGAACAGCTTTATGAAGATAAATGGCAGCAGCTTTCCAGTATCTATCCTCATATTGCGCCTTTTGGGGATGAGAGAGATTATTTGTCCATTGGACCATCGGATTTTGTCGTTTTGCAAAAGCAATATCACCGGCTGGTTACGAACAGTTTTCTGCTTCACGGTTATTACAATTACGCTCACTTGATTTTGAGCAGAGTGGAACGATTTGGGGAAATCCGATACTACGTGGGAGTTCCGGGAAATTTTTATGAAAAGGAGCGTCAGGTAGCTGTTATGTTTGGCTTTGAGAGCTTTGAATGTAAAAGAGAGCCGGTTCAGATGGGGGATTTTGGGTATTATTGTATTCGAGTGGATATCTAGAGAGGAAAGTAGCCGTATGACAGGCAAAATACTCTTTATAGTCCCTCTCCGTCAAATTGCGGAATAAAGCTCTCGCTGGCTGTTTCCCCTTCTTGAAAATATCCATTCTCGATTCCGATCTCCGTGGCAAAACGCAGTACGCGCTGATATTCCTCCATACTTACTTTTCGGTTGAGTTCCGGGAAGTCAGCAAATTCCGACAAAGGGGTATATTGATTCATGATGCTGACGTAGATTTCATTTCCATAGGTATTATGAAGGTAACGCAGAATTTTTTTGGAATCCCTCGTCTGTCCGGGCAAAATCAAATGTCTGACGATGACGCCTTTCAGCATCATGCCCGTAGTAGAATGGAAAATAGGAGAACCCGTCTGACGATACATTTCCTTCAGGGCGGCGCAGGCGTATGAGAAATAGTTTTCCGCATACGCATATCGTAAGCTTAGTTCGCTGGAGTAATACTTCATATCCGGCAGATAGACATCTACCAATCCGTCTAAAAGACGCAGGGTGCTTACACGCTCGTAACCGCCGGTGTTATATACGATGGGCAGTGTAAGTCCTTTTTGCTTTGCAAGACGCAGCGCTTCGCAAATTTGAGGAACAAAGTGGGTGGGAGTGACTAAATTGATATTGTTGGCTCCTTTTTCCTGAAGCCGGAGGAAAATCTGTGCCAGATGGGAAATCGTGATCTCGCGTCCGGATTTTCCCAAGGCGATTTCTTGATTTTGGCAAAAAACGCAGCGCAAACTGCAGCCGGAAAAAAACACAGTTCCAGAACCTTCCTGGCCGGACAAGCAGGGCTCTTCCCAGAAATGCAGGGCGGCCCTGGCGGCAGTTAGCCTGGCTGTTTGCCCACAATAACCTGTTTGACCGGCAAGCCGATTGACATGGCAGAGCCGAGGACAAAGGGTACAGTCGGATAAATGTTCCGTTAGAAAGGAGGAAAAAACCATGGAGAGTACCTCTCTTGCGTTTTACATACAAAGACCGTACACGCCGGACCTGACTGCAGTTCCATCCAGCACCCTTACGGCACATGGGAGGATCTACTTAGTGCTGCTTTGTTCCCAACCTGACACGGTTCGTAGTTCCCATTGCGTAAGACCAGACTTCATCACTGCAGCCAGGCTGCCCAACAATGTACGGCTTTATTATTGTACTTGTTTTACGGGAAGATGTCAAGGGCTTCTCGCGAGTTTCTCTGGGTGCGGGTAACCTTTGCAAAAAGAATCTGCCTTTGACTGAATGGGGCGGGCTGAATGGGCGATAAAACTGTGTCCAAAAATACTCTGGACTTTTTAAAATCAATGTGTTATGATGAATAAAGAAATATGGCTTGAGGGAGATTTCCGTCAAGCTTTTTTTATCAAAAGAGTTTCACGGAAGCCGCGGCGGAGGTACTTTCTATGATGACGTATATCAGTTTATTCAGCAGTGCGGGAGTGGGCTGCCATGGATTTAGGATGGAAGGGTTTGAATGTGTGGCGACCAATGAATTGATTCCCCGCAGGTTGGATGTTCAGAGATTTAATCAGACCTGTAAGTATGAAAGCGGATACCTGTGCGGCGATATTACGGAAGAGGAAACGAAAGCGCGGCTTTTCGAACAGATTGACCTTTGGAGAGAAAAGGAGAGTTTAAGCCGGGTAGACGTGGTGATTGCCACGCCTCCCTGCCAGGGAATGTCGGTGGCCAATCATAAGAAAACTTCCACGGAAATCGTACGAAATTCGCTTGTGGTAGAGTCTATTAAGATTATTCAGGCGGTACATCCCAAGTTTTTTATTTTTGAAAACGTTCCTGCTTTCATGAAGACTATTTGTACGGATGTTGATGGTACGGACAGGCCCATTTCGGAAGCGATCTGGAAGAATTTGGGAGATTCCTATTCTTATTTATCGCAGGTAATCAACTTTAAGCAATACGGCGCTTGCTCCAGCCGACTGAGGACGCTGGTGATCGGAGTGGCCAATGATTATGCAAATGAGGTATCGCCTCTGGAGCTTTATCCGCCCTTTGTCCCGGAAAAGACTTTGCGGGAGGTGATTGGGGATCTGAAGCCTCTACGTGAATTTGGAGAGATTGATCCTCAAGATATCTACCATGCGTTCAGGGTCTATCCGAAGCATATGAGGGCCTGGATCGCGGACCTGAAGGAAGGGCAGTCTGCGTTTGATCAGCCGGAGGATGAGAAAAAGCCGCACAAAATCGTTGATGGAAAGATCGTAATCAACAAGCAGAAAAATGGGGATAAGTATAAACGGCAATATTGGGACAAGGTTGGGCCTTGTATTCATACGCGAAATGATCAGCTGGCCAGTCAGAATACGGTGCATCCCAGCGATGATCGGGTCTTCAGCATACGGGAGCTGATGCGGATGATGACGGTGCCGGAGAGCTTTCGGTGGGTTTCGGAGGATGTTGCCGTATTGAATGAAATGACGCTTTCACAGAAGAGAGCGTTCTTAAAAAAAGAAGAAATAAAGATCCGACAGTCGCTGGGAGAAGCCGTTCCCACTGTGATCTTTCAGGAGGTGGCGAAGCGGATGCGCGGCGTCTTGACCGCTAAGCCGCTAAACAACGCGCAGATCCACAGAATTGTGGACAAATATCGTTTTGGCTCCGCGGAAGAATTGATTCGGTTCATTGAGGAAAATCCATTGGGGTTGTCGGTTTCCGCTTTGGGAAGAATTGCAGAGTTCTCCAATACCAAGCGCACGGATAACGCGGCGTACTGTACCAGTAAGCCTCTTGTGACTGAGATGCTGAATGCCTTGCCGGATTTTTCAGGGCCTTCCATAAAGATTTTGGAACCATCGGTGGGGGTGGGCAACTTTATTCCCCTGCTTGTGCAGCGGTTCCCGGGGAAGGAAATTTATATTGATGCCGTTGATATTGATGAAGAAAGTCTGATGGTATTAAAAGCCTTATTAAAGCATTATGCGATTCCGGAAAATTGTCATATCCGGTTTGTGGCGGATGATTTCCTGACCCATGATTTTACGGAAAAATATGATTATGTTATCGGGAATCCGCCTTTTCAGAAGATGAGCGCCCGCAATAAGATTTTAAAAGAATACCGGGAAAAGGCCATTAATAAGGATACGAGCAATATTTGCTCATTTTTCCTGGATAAGGCATTGGGGCTTGGGAATTACGTGGCGCTGGTGTTTCCCAAGTTTTTGCTGAACACGCCGGAATTCGCCGCCAGCAGGGAATATCTGGGGGAAAAATCCGTTGAATGTATCATTGACTTTGGAGAAAAGGGCTTCCCGGGCGTGTTGGTGGAGACCATTGCCATTATGATCAATAATCAGGGAAGAGTTTCAAAAACAAAGGTGAAATCCGTCACTCAGAAAATTGAGCTTCTTCAAAATCAAAAATACATATTTGATCGAAAATATCCATATTGGCTTATATATCGGAACAAGGCTTTTGATGAGGTGAGTAAAAAACTGCGTTTTGATGCATTTACCGTGTTTCGTGATCGCCAGATTACCAATAAGAACTCGAATCCGGATCAAGGCGTATGGGTGGTGAAATCCCGCAACATTGCCGATGATGGCGGTTCCATCGATCATATCCGGGGTTATGATTCCTATGTGGCGCAGGAGGTGGTGCCTGAATTATCCGTTTCGGCTTTTTTGGAGAGAGAGGATGTCTATCTGACTCCGAACATGACCTACAAACCGCGAGTGGTGAAGAAGCCTAAAGGGGTTCTTGTCAATGGTTCAGTGGCAATTTTGATTCCGAAATTCAGTGAAGAACTGACAGATGAGCAGCTGTCATATTATTCTTCCCGTGAGTACCGGGATTTTTATCAAATTGCCAGAAACTATCAGACACGATCATTGAATGTGGATGCCTGTTCCGTGTTTTTCTACGGGGTATTGCGGGTGGATTCGACAGCCCTGGCTGATGAAGATTGGAAAAGCAGAAAGGGGGGAGAATAAAATGGCAGTAGAAATCACGCAGGAAATGAGAGACGCGGCGCAACGGGAGTCTGCCAGGAGGGATCCGCACATTAAACATCATTTTGAACTGCAATATATGACCGGACAACAGCGGGATGTGGTGGGGTTTTTGGGAGAATTCGCCTGTAAGCAGTGTCTTGGCCTGGACTGGCGGGCGGGAATCCGGGATAACTATGACGAGATTGATGATGGTGATATCCTGATGCCCAATGTCACGGTTGACATTAAGACGGAAACGATTCCTTTTGACATTTTGATGAAACTGGTCAGGAGACAAGTGGTGGATGATGAGCCCTACGGCCGTCGGTTGATCAATCAGGAGCAGGTTCCGTTTTTGAACCATTATGATTATGTGGTCTGGGGAGCATTCGCGCGCAGCGTTCGTAATGTTTATAACAAATGGTATGCTTTCGGATATTTGGAAACGGCATATATATTGGCCCATTATCGGCCCACCCTTGACACTCCTTTTGGAAGAAAATATAATGAGCCATGCCTGAACATTCGCCATTCTGAGTTGAAAAATATCAATGGGCTGGCGCGGATTCTGGCTCGCTGAAAATGGGAGTTTTGCATTGACATTTTAATAATGAAAATCTATACTGATACTAATAAATACGCGGGAGGTGCGTTATGAACAAAAATGCTTTCAGACAGTTATCATATGGTGTATATGTGGTCAGTACCTGGGACAAGGGCAGAGCGACCGGCTGTACGGCGAATAGTGTCATGCAGATCACATCTGATCCGGCAACGATCGCGGTCAGTATCAATCATGACAATTATACCAATCAGTGTATTCGGGATACCGGAAGATTTGCGGTTTCCATTTTGGGTGAGCATTCGAATCCCGGCATTATTGGAGCGTTTGGCTTTAAAAGTGGACGGGATAACAATAAGTTTGATGAAGTGAAGAGCGAAGTCAGGAGTTATCTGCCCATCGTGTCGGATGCCTGCGCTTATCTTGTCTGTGAATTGATTGATAAGATGGAAACCTCGACCCATACGGTGTTCTTGGGCAAGGTGCTGGATGCGGATGTCCTGAAAAAGGATGATCCCATGACTTATGCTTATTATCATAATGTGATCAAGGGCAAGAGTCCCAAGAATGCACCTACTTATATCGCGGAGGAGCAGCCCGTTCAGCAGTCCACTCCTGCGGCAAAATATGCCTGCAGCGTCTGTGGCTATGTCTATGAAGGAGAAGTGCCTTTTGAAGAACTGCCTGACGATTATGTATGCCCCATCTGCGGACAGCCGAAGAGCGTTTTTGTGAAGAAATGACTTCCGGCTGGTATGTAAGATTGTCTTTGTGAAACGAAAAGATGGATTCCTTTTTATAGAGAATGAGGAAACCGCTTTATCCTTGTGGTAGGGCGGTTTTTGTTTGGATCATGAATCGGGCTGGTGTTTACGGAGTTCCTTTTCGGCCTTGATCCGTGCTCTTAGCTCGACAAAGAAAGTTTTCAGCATTTCACTGCATTCTTGTTCCAAAATTCCTCTGGTGACGGATACCTGGTGATTAAATTCCGGCATTTGCAGAATATTCAGGATGGAACCGCCGCAGCCTGCCTTGGGATTCATGCAGCCCATGACCACCTCCGGAATTCGGGCCTGCACGATGGCGCCGGCGCACATCTGGCAGGGCTCCAGGGTTACGTAAAGGGTGCATCCCTCCAGTCGCCAGTCACCGATGAATCGGCTGGCTTTTCGGATGGCGGTGATTTCCGCATGGGCCAGAGTGCTCTTGTCCGTATTGCGGCGATTATATCCGCGGCCAATGATTTTCCCTTCATAAACTATGACGCAACCGATGGGAACCTCTCCCAGGGCGTAGGCCTTTTTGGCTTGCTTTAGGGCTTCTCGCATATATTTTTCCTGGATGTTAGTGATGGATGCCATCTAATGTTCTCCTTTTTGGCGGCATTTACTTTTCGGGCGCTGGATGTCAGTGATGTGCCGCTATGGCGGCGACATGCCGTTATACCGGCATTAATTCTGCGTCAGTGGAATCCCGTGTTACCACAAGCTCCGCCCTTTGCGGACATTATACCATGTAATCAGGAAGAAATCTACTGTTGGCGTGTGGATTGGTATTTCTTGTGTCAGTCAGTCAATTAGTGTCATCAAAGGTACTATCGAATTTGTTTTTGGGGGAGGGGGTTGGATTGGGAGCGTTGTAAGGGATCGGGGATCGGGTGTTGAAAAGTTTTTGAAAAATACACTGGTCTTTCATGGAGAAATGAGGTACAATACAAGAAAGCAGGGCTTTGGCCGATTGCGCGAATGAATAAGGAGGGATTGTCATTATGATCAAAGGGTTTAAGATGAAGTTGTATCCGGGGCAGGAAGCGGAGTATGAGAGGCGCCATAATGAACTGTGGCCGGAGATGCAGGACATGATTCATGAGCATGGCGGTAAGAATTATACGATTTTTCTGGATCAGGAGACGTTAACGCTGTTTGGTTACATAGAGATCGAGGACGAAGAACTGTGGGCCAAGGGCGCGGATACTGCCATCAATCGGAAGTGGTGGGATTTTATGGCCGACATCATGGAGACCAATCCTGACAACAGCCCGGTCAGCATCGACTTAAAGACCGTATTTCATTTGGATTAATGGATCATTAGATGGAAAAGGATTTGCTGGAAAGCTTTGTAAGGCAGAGTCTGGAGATTCTGGGAGATCACCTGGTGGGAATTTATCTTCATGGTTCGCTGGCCATGGGCTGTTTTCGCTGGGATAAGAGCGATATCGATTTGTTGGTCGTGGTGGATGAGCGGCTTTCAAGAGAAAGGCAGCCGGAGGAATGGAAGCGGCGGTATATGGACATGGTAGTGGAGCTCAATGCCCTGGGTCCTGCCAAGGGTATTGAGATGAGCGTTGTCCGGGAAAAGGTATGTGATCCGTTCGTATATCCAACGCCCTATGAGCTGCATTTTTCAAATACACATTTAGCATGGTTCCAGAGCGATCCCACAGATTACGTCAAGCGGATGAATGGGACGGACAAAGACTTGGCGGCACATTTTACCATTCTCCGCCGCCGTGGCAGGACGCTTTATGGAAAAGAGTTGAAAGATGTTTTTGGTGAAGTGGACGAGACATCTTATTTTGACAGTATTTTCTATGATGTGGAAAACGCGGAAAGGGATGTGCTGGAGAATCCGATGTATGTTATTCTGAATCTATGTCGTGTATGGGCGTATAGGCAGGAAAAACTTGTGTTGTCCAAGCGGGAAGGGGGAGAATGGGCGCTTCACAGGCTCCCCGAAAAGGACAGGGAGCTTGTGGAACGTGCTTTGGCGGATTATACAACGGATGCCTCCGCAACGTATGATAAGCAAAGAAGCAGGGCATTTGCCGCATATTTGCTGGAAGAAATCAGCAAATAGACAACAGGCGGCTTAAGCGTGTCAAACATCATTTTCGGTGGCTTTTCCCTGCCATGCGTCCATGGCGTTTTGCAGGGTTGTCTGTGCGATGGCACGGAGGGCCTCCTGGGTGAAAAAGCCCTGATGGGAAGTGATCATGACGTTTGGAAAGGAGAGGAGTCTGGCGGTGGTGGAATGCTCCAGAATTTCATCGGAACGGTCTTCAAAGACGTTGTTGGTTTCTTCTTCATACACGTCCAGTCCGACACCCGCGAATTTGTGCAGCCTGATTCCCTCGATCAGATCCTCCGTCTTGACCAGCGCGCCCCGGGAAGTGTTGACCAGAATGACGCCGTCTTTCATTTGGCGTATTGTGTCGATATTGATCATATGATAAGTGCTGTCCATCAGAGGGCAGTGGAGGGAAATCAGATCGCTTTGTGCAAGAAGCTTTTCCAACGGCACATATTCTACCAGTTCTTTGAGAGCGGGGTTCTCGTATACGTCATAGGCGATGACTTTCATGCCGAAACCACGGCAGATGCGGCACATGGCGGCTCCGATCTTTCCGGTGCCGATGATCCCGGCTGTCTTATCGTGAAAGTTAAAACCCATCAGGCCGCTCAGGCTGAAGTCGTTTTCGCGGACTTTATTGTAGGCCTTATATAATCGGCGGTTGCAGGCAAGGGCCAGGGCCATGGCATGTTCCGCCACCGCTTCGGGGGAATAACCAGGGACACGCATAACACGGATGCCAAGGGCCTTGGCGGTATCAAGATCCACATTGTTAAATCCTGCACAGCGCAGGAGGATTAGTCGGACATTTCTTTTCTGAAGGATTGTCAAAGTTTCTTTCCCGATATCGGAACTGACAAAGGCGCAGACTGCGTCAAAGCCCTCCGCCAGGGATGCGGTCCTGGGAACCAGGTCGGTTTTCAGGTAATCAATTTCGATGTCGGGATAGTGCTCTTGTTCTTTGTCAAAAGAAGCTTTGTCGTAATTCTTGGTGTCATAAAATAAAATGCGCATGATTTCCCTCTTTTCTTTTCCCATTAAGATTCGTTTATGCTGTTGGAACATAGTTTGTCGGATTTTCAGGAAAATCATACGAGCCTGAAGTACTTTTTTTCAGATGGGCGTTTGGCGGATCAAGTACTTTTGACAAATGGAATGAGATATTGTAAGATGAAAAAGACGTTGGGATACCATGTAAAAATGTTTGATTGGAGGATAAGGAAGATGGCTTATCAAAAGGTGGATGTGAAAGAGATTCCGGTGAATCCATTTCGGGAGATCGGAGAGCATTGGGTGCTGATCAGCGCAAAAAAGGACGGAAAAGTGAATACGATGACCGCTTCCTGGGGCGCAATGGGTGTGATCTGGGGAAAGAACGCGGTGACGGTTTATATCAGACCGCAGCGTTATACGAAGCAGTTTGTGGATGGCTCGGAATATTTTACGGTGACCTTGTTCAACGGTTATCGTCAGGAACTGGGTGTGTTGGGAACCAAGTCCGGCCGGGATGGCGATAAGATTGGAGAAGTGGGCTTCCAGATTGAAGAGGTGGAAGGACAGCCTACATTCCGTCAGGGAACCTATGTGCTGGTGTGCCGCAAGATGTACAGCGATCTGATCAAGGAAGATCGCTTTTATGACGGGCGGATTGCGGAAAGCGTTTACCCCGGAAAGGATTTTCATGAGATGTATATTGGGGAGATCGTTGGGGCTTATCGGAATGTCTGATTGTAAAACTTAATTGTTCCGTATGAAAATGCCGCGGGTTTTTGGCCCACGGCATTTTCATACGGATGTCCCATAAAGCCCGACAGGCATCATAAAGAGTGGGATGGCCGGCGGGGCGATGGATTGACTTTTATTCTAACTTACTATAAAAATAATAAGTTCCGGCATCTACCATGTGTTCTTCCCCGGCGATAACGATCCGCGCATCTACGGGCGTAGTAATTTCGTAGCGCCACATCCCGTCCATCTTTTTCCATTCGGAAACAATGCGCCCATGTCTGGTGTCCAACGTGGCACTCAGCCAGTCAAGTCTGGTATCCGGCACAGGGGCAATTCTCACTTTGGCATATCCGGGGGCCTCTTCCAGGGGTTTAATGCCCGCGGCTACCCCATAGACCCAGTCCACTACAGATCCGTAGGCATAATGGTTAAAGGAGTTCATGCTTGCGCTCCAGAAATCTCCGTTTTCCATAATACCGTCCCAATGCTCCCAGATGGTCGTGGCTCCCTTGGTGACAGGATAGAGCCAGGATGGGTAGCTTTCGCGCAAAAGCAGGGAATAGGCCAGTTTGGCATAACCATAGTCGCTTAAGACATGAAGCAGATAAGGCGTACCTACGAAGCCAGTTTGCAGCTTCCCGCCACAATCTTCAATCATTTTTACCAGCTGGTCCGCGGCGGCCCGGGGGTTTTCCGCCAATTTAAAATGAGCGGCCAACACGCACTCCGTCTGGGTCGTATAAGTGGAAAAAGCTTTGCGGAAAGTTTTCACGATGGTCTTGTAAAGTGATTCATAGGAGGAGACATCCCTGCCCAGAATCCTGCCGGCCTTGATGACCAGTTCGGTAGAATGGGCATAAAAGGCGGAAGCAATAAAGTCCTCTCTGGTAGAACCCTTGCATTCTCCTACGGGGGCATCCAGTCCCAGCCAGTCGCCATAGTGTTCTCCGCCGGTCCATAATCCGGCATCCGCGGTCACGGAGGTGATGTAGTCCACCCAACCCCGCATACATTCAAATTGGTTCTTAAGAATCTGTGAATTGCCGTAAGCCAGATAAACCTCCCAGGGACAAATGGTGGCTGCGTCTCCCCAGGCCGCACTGGCATTCTTGTTCCGGGTCAGATCGGGAATGACATGACCCACATAGCCGTCCGCCCGTTGGTCAGCCGCCATGTCCGCCAGCCACTTGGTAAAAAATTTCTCCGCGTCATAATTCAGACAGGCAGTACGGACAAATACCTGTGCATCGCCCGTCCAGCCGAGCCGTTCATCTCTCTGGGGGCAATCGGTGGGCACGTCCACAAAATTTCCTTTTTGTCCCCAGACACAGTTTTCAAAAAGACGGTTCAGAAGCGTGTTGGAACAACGCAGCGTTCCGGTGCGTCTCATGTCGGAATGCAGGACGTTCGCGGTAAAATTCCTGCAGGAAGCAGCCCCCGCACCTCCAGGAAAACGGTTGATCCGAATATAACGGAAACCCCAAAACGTCAGCCTGGGTTTATATGTCTGTTGTCCGTCCTTGCAGATATAGTGGTACTGGGCCTTGGCACCGCGATAGTTTTCCGTATAGAAATTTCCGTTCTTGTCCAATACCTCGGCAAAGGAGAGATCCACCACTTCTCCGGCGCTGGCGCTTACCGTGGTTTCCACATATCCCGTTACCTCCTGCCCAAAGTCCACCACGGTCTCTCCGGCTGGCGTGACGAAGAGCCGGGCCGCGGCGACCCTTTCCTGCTCACGGACTTCTTCCCCTTGTTGGGGAATCAGGGTATTGAAAGGTCCCGCAAACAATGCCACGGTATTTCCGGGAATGGCATCCACTCTGGCATCATAGATTTCTCCATCATAGATTTCGGAAAAACGCACGGCGCTTTCCCCCACCGACCAGCTTTCGTCAGAGCAGATGATCCGGGATGTGCCGTCTTCAAAAGCGATTTCAAGCTGAACAAGAAGAGCGGGCGGGTTTTTCCGCAGGGTATCCTGATAAGCCGATCCCCAACCAGGAATGGGACTGCGATACCATCCCTTGCCCACCAGAACAGACAGGCACTGCGTGTTCTTGTCACTCTGGACACACTCCGCGTCTTTTCGCAGGAGTTTTGTTACGTCATAAACCTGATATTGCAGTCTTTTGTGGTAAGAAGTCCATCCCGGCGCCAATATAAAATTTCCAACTCGTTCTCCGTTCAGCATTGCCTCGTATACGCCCAGGGCAGTGATATACAATTTTGCTTCTTTGACCGCGTTTTGCAGTTCAAACCGTGTGGCGAATAGGGGTGCTACGTCTCCCAAATCTTCAGCTGGCTGAATCCATTTTGCAGCCCACTTCTTTTCCAGTCCCATACCTTGGCCTCCTTTAAAAATCACATTCTCCATGATAACTCCATCATTTTTCTTGACATTCATTATAGCAGAAGCTAGAATAAATAGAAAGTCCGTTTTGGAAAAATCGGTTGGAGGAAGAAGAAATGTCTATAGTATTGGAAGGGACGATCTTGGGCGAGGTGCTGGGTGCATATGATTATCAGGGCGCAGTACAGGACGTGGTTCCTTTTGGCGAGGGGCACATCAATGATACATATCTGGTTACTACGGAGGATGAGCAGGGCAGGACAATGCAATATACACTGCAAAGCATCAGTACCAATGCTTTTAAGAATCCGGATCAATTGATGCACAATATTATGAGCGTTACAGAATATTTGCGGGAAATTGTGGAAAAAGAAGGAGGCAATCCCGCGAGAGAGACTTTATATATGCTCCGTACCAGGGCGGGGGCCCCTTATGTGAAGGATCATAAAGGCGGCGTGTGGAGGATGTACTTGTTTGTAGGAGACGTGATCTGTCTGCAGAGAGCGGAAACCCCGGAATTATTTTATGAATCGGCCAGGGCCTTTGGCAGGTTTCAGCGGCGGCTCAGCGGCTTTCCGGCGGATACTTTGTATGAAACCATTGCGAAGTTCCATGATACGGAAGATCGGTTGGCCAAATTTAAGGCGGCCTTATCGGAAGACCGGATGGGGCGTGCCGCCGAATGCGGGGAGGAAATCGCGTTTGTCCTGGCCCATGAGGCGGACTGCGGCGTGGCCATGTCCGCTTTGCGGGAGGGAAAGCTGCCTTTGCGTGTGACGCACAACGATACCAAGCTGAATAACGTACTGATGGATAAGGAAACGGGAGAAGGAATCTGCGTGATTGATCTGGATACAGTCATGCCCGGCCTGTCCATTAACGATTTCGGGGACTCCATTCGATTTGGAGCCAATCATTGCGAAGAGGATGAAAAGGATTTATCCAAGGTGCAGTTTGATCTGCCCTTGTTTGAAATTTATACCAAAGGCTTTTTGGAGGGAACGGGAGGAACGCTGACGGAAACCGAGCTGGAGTATCTTCCCTGGGGTGCCAAGCTCATGACTTTGGAATGTGGAATGCGTTTTTTGACGGATTATCTGGAAGGCGATGTGTATTTTAAAACCAATCGGCCGGGACAGAATCTGGATCGCTGCCGTACCCAGTTTAAGCTGGTGCGGGATATGGAGGATTGTTGGGAAGAAATGACGGCCATTGTACATAAAATTGATCAAGAATTAAAAGGAAAATGAGGAAAAACGACAAATGAAAGTGCAAGAGGTTTGTGATCAAGGTATCTTTCGGAAGGGCTGGGAGAAGCGTGAAATTGTTCTTTTACCTTGCATATAACATTAATTCATCGTTTTGATAGACGCGGTGCATTCCCCAGGATTCCAGCTTTTCTCGAATGGTGCCATCAGGGTGAACGAGAATATATCCTGCTTTTATGTTTTCGGGTGTCTCATAAAAATCTTCAAAATCCAGACTGATTCCAACCCCGGAGGGCATAGCGAACATGAGCCCGTAATAGGTACAAACACTCTGCCCGGGGTTGGAGGCACTGGAATCCGCCGTTGGCATGGCAACGACATTATCGTAAGAGATATCATCGGAAACAGACACAACCTTAGAAAATTCTTCTTTTAATTGTATCATATAATTGGCGTAGTCATCATTTCTATAGGGAATTGCGTCAGCGCTCCCCGTTTGAATGATGGAGAAGCAGCAGACAAGGGCTAGCAGGGCGTTTACTGGCAAACGAGTTTCTATGATGAGTGTGATGGAATTGGCGACGATGAGCGCCAAGATGTGTCGGGCGCCAACTCCAAGATCATACATGATGATCAGACTCAATAAAATTAAGACGTTGCCAATCAATGTGATCAGATACATGGGGGGAAGTTTTCTGTGAGTCAGCAAACGATAGACGCATACGACGATCATGGAAAACAACTCCAGGAACAAAAGCAAGTAATACCACCCAACCCCCATTCCTTTATAACGTACGGCATACCAGATCAGGCGGGCTATTTCTATCATATTGGAAAAAATCCGGTAAATGATTCCGGAAAAACCGCCATCTAAAATCGACTGGGCAGAAAAGATATTGGTGAAATAGGTCGAACAAAAGTAGTGGTTATTCAGGAAGAATAATGCCAGAGTAACGATGGCGATAATCGGCAGTAACGCAATCCATGTTTTTCGCCTGTCTTTTATAGCTTTCCAGAGTGGAATCAGGAATAATACTTCAAAGTAAGGACGTTCAAGCGACATAAAGCAGATAAGGAGAGTGCATAGAACAAGAGCCGTGCCGTCAGACAGGGGGTGTGCCTGGCGAGATTCGTGGCGGATGACGTCAGAGAGCAGATAGGTACCCAGGGCAGTTACAGTCAATAACTGCGCGATGATGGATGCTTCAATTACCCCTGACAAAAGATATCGATTTAGAAATTGATTGCATATCCAAAAGATGGAGAAGATAATCATCCAATTTTTCTTAGGATGTATTAATAAGTAAAGAATAAATAAGGCAAGCATACAGAAAAAAATGTTTGCGTAAATCGGTGAAGTATAATTCCAACCAAATAAAAATCCCCAAATGACATAAGGAATCAATGGAATAATACCCCAAACGCCAAAAGGCCCATAAAGAGCCTTGGATTGGTTATATCCAAAGTATCCGCGGGGAAGGCCGTATGAGAGAATGCCTTCTATTTGTTTATAATAAGTGATTTCATCGCTCCAACCTCCCAGCGGGATGTAAACGTCGTTAATGGCTTTTCCGTCTTTCAGGCAGAATAAAGCTGCGGCGATGAGCGGTATTGAAACAAAAAATGAAATGGTTATTAATTTCGCGAAAGTTGTTGCGGTAATTTTCTTCTTCATACGAGATGCGGCGCCGCGACGGGAATCAACCAGAAATACCAATCTGTTTTTCCGGCATTTGTATCCGGTGTCGGGCCTGCTCCTGACTTTTATTTGAATTAAAGTTATAGTTATAAAAACGCGGCCCACAAACAATTATTCTTGTTTGTGGGCTGATTTACCAACGGAGATGAAGGGATTTGAACCCTTGCGCCGGAAAACCGACCTACCGCATTTCGAGTGCGGACCCTTCAACCACTTGGGTACATCTCCACAAAAAAACACAAACGAGGTATTCTTTTGTTTGCCCCGCAGTGCGATATTTATTTTATAGTATAATCAGCTTTTTGGCAAGTGCTATTTTTCATTTTGGAAAAAATCTATAGGAAATGCTGGAATATTTCGGCGGAATTCTTTCGTAAAAAAGTTGAGATATTTTGAAAAATAGATTATAATATAGTTATCAGTGGGCAAAGAAAAGCCAATAGGGCCCGACAAAAATGTATTGGTGAATTTTTAGCTGATGAAAACAGCAGATTGGAGGAACGCAATGAAGAGAATTGGTATGTTGACAAGCGGGGGGGATTGTCAGGCGCTGAATGCTGCAATGAGAGGCGTTGCAAAGAGCCTTTTTAACAGCGGAGAGAAAGTGGAGATTTATGGCTTTGAGAATGGTTATCAGGGATTGATCTACAGCAAGTTCCGTATGCTGACCGGCCGTGATTTTTCCGGTATTCTGACCAAGGGCGGCACCATGCTTGGAACATCCAGAACCCCGTTTAAGACCATCCGTGAGCCGGATGCGGACGGAGTGGACAAGGTACAGGCCATGAAGCAGACCTATTACAAGCTGCAGCTTGACTGCCTGGTGATTCTGGGCGGCAATGGTACGCACAAAACGGCGAACCTTTTGAGCGAGGAAGGCTTGAATGTCGTTACACTGCCCAAGACCATTGACAACGATATCTGGGGAACGGATATGACCTTTGGTTTCCAGAGCGCGGTTGATATCGCCACTGCAGCTATCGACCAGATTCATACCACGGCAGCTTCCCACAGCCGTGTGTTCATCGTGGAGGTGATGGGACACAAGGCCGGATGGCTGACCCTGAATGCAGGGATGGCGGGCGGCGCCGATATTATCCTGATCCCCGAGATCCCTTATAATATTGAGAACGTGGTCCAGAAGATCGAAGAGAGAGACAAGGGCGGCAGCACTTTCACCATTATCGCCGTGGCAGAGGGCGCGATTTCCCAGGAGGATGCCGCGCTTTCCAAGAAAGAATACAAGAAGAAGCTGGAAAAGCGCACATATCCTTCCGTATCCTATGAGATCGCCGCGGAGATTCAGAAGAGATGCGGACGTGAAGTGCGAGTTACCATTCCCGGACATGTTCAGAGAGGCGGAGCTCCCTGCCCTTATGACAGAGTATTCGCAAGCCGTCTGGGGGCGGAGGCCGGCAGGATGATCCTGGAAGGCAAGTATGGTTACATGGTAGGCTACAAGAATCGTGAGATGGTGCGCGTTCCCTTGAAAGAAGTGGCCGGCAAGCTGAAGATGGTATCTCCTGACGCCGCAATTGTGAAGCAGGCGAAGATGCTGGGAATTTCCTTTGGAGAGTAATGAAGTGATCGGGGTTGGGCGTCCCTCTGGGACGCCTCCTCTGTGTATGGAGAAAGGATGAACAGTCGTATGTCTTATACCGCCCTTTATCGCAAATTCCGACCCGACAACTTTGGCGACGTCAAAGGTCAGGATCATATTGTAACTACCTTGAGAAATCAGATCAATGCGAACAGGATCGGTCACGCCTATCTTTTTACGGGGACACGGGGGACGGGCAAGACGACCGTGGCCAAAATTTTCGCCCGGACTGTGAACTGTGAGAATCCCACTCCCAACGGTCCCTGCGGTGTCTGCAGAAGCTGCAGGGCGATTGCCGCCGGGGCCAGTATGAACGTCATTGAAATCGATGCGGCTTCCAATAACGGTGTCGACAATATCCGGGAAATCGTGGATGAGGTGGCCTATTCTCCCGCAGAGGGAAAATATAAGGTTTATATCATTGACGAAGTGCATATGCTTTCCATTGGGGCATTCAATGCCTTGCTTAAGACCTTGGAAGAGCCCCCGGGCTATGTGATTTTCATTTTGGCCACGACGGAGGTACACAAGATTCCGATAACGATTCTTTCCCGGTGTCAGAGGTATGATTTTAAAAGGATTACCATAGACACGATCGCGGATCGGATGAAAGAGCTGGCCGCGGTGGAAGGACTGCAGATTGAGGAAAAGGCGCTTCGCTATATTGCCAAGACAGCGGACGGCTCCATGCGGGATGCCCTGAGCCTCTTGGATCAGTGCATTGCATTTCATCTGGGCGACGAACTGACCTATGACAAGGTTCTGGAGGTGCTGGGGGCCGTGGATACGGAGGTGTTCAGTCGCTTATTTCGCGCGGTTTTGGACAGAGACGTGACTGCCTGTATCAAGATTTTGGAAGAGATCACCATGCAGGGGAGGGAACTGGTCCAATTTGTCACGGATTTTACCTGGTATCTTCGGAATCTGATGCTGATGCAGGTCTCAGAGAATCTGGAGGATGTCATTGATGTCTCCACTGAAAATCTGGTCAGATTGAAGGAAGAGGCACAGGCGGTGGAGGCGGATCGCCTGATACGATATATTCGTGTCTTTTCAGAGCTGTCGGGTCAGATCCGTTATGCCGCCCAGAAGCGGATTCTGGTGGAAATTGCCCTGATCAAGCTTTGTAAGCCGGCCATGGAGACTAACCAGGATGCTTTGCTGGATCGTATCCGTGAAGTGGAGGAGCGAATGGAAAAGGGAGCGTTCCTCGCAGGCAAAGAAGCTTCGGATGCGGACCGGGGAGATGGGAGCCAAAAGAGTCTGTCCCAGTCAAAAGAGGGCAAGGTTAGCCCGGAGGAAAAAGCGATTTTGGCCAAGGCAATCCCTGAGGATATTCGGGAGATCGTGCAGAAATGGCAGTCTATTTTGGAGGGGGCGGAGATTTCTCTGCGCTCCTATGCAAGAATGGCCCGCTTGAGTTTGGGCGGGGACAATCGTCTGATGTTGGTGGTAGAGGATGGCGTGGTAAGCGATTATTTCAGGGCCCCGGGGCATAAAGAGGAACTGGAGCGCCTGTTGTCCGATTTTGCGGGCAAGGAAGTGGAGGTTACCATTCAGACGGCTTTCAGTAAGAATGAAATGGAAGATAACTATGTGGATCTGTCTCAGGTCATCCACATGGAAATAGAAGAAGAGGATTAGAAAGGAATAGGACGATGGCAAAACGTGGAGGATTTACGGGAGGAGCGATGCCCGGAAACATGACGAATCTGGTGAAGCAGGCGCAGAGAATGCAGCGCCAGATGGAAGAAGGACAGAAAGAGCTTGAGACAAAGGAATTTACGGCTGCTGCCGGCGGCGGGGCCGTGGAAGTCACTGTAACCGGTAAAAAAGAGCTGGTAAGGGTGAAACTTACTGAGGAAGTGGTGGATCCCGAGGATATCGAGATGCTGCAGGATTTGATCGTGGCCGCGGCAAATGAAGCGCTTCGCCAGGCAGAGGATGCCGGCGCGGAATTGATGGGCAAGATGACGGGCGGCCTGGGAGGAGGATTTCCTTTTTAATGGATCTCTACAGCGGACACATTAATAAATTGATTGAGGAGCTGGCTGCGCTGCCCGGAATCGGCAGCAAGTCGGCCCAAAGACTTGCCTTTTATTTGATCAATCTGTCGCAGGAGAGAGTGAACCGCCTGGCCAACGTGATGATAGAGGCCAAGGCTAATGTGCGTTACTGTAAAGAGTGCTATACCCTGACGGACGAGGAAATTTGTCCTGTATGTGCCAATCCGGACCGGGATCACAGGACGATTATGGTAGTGGAAAATACCAGGGATCTGGCTGCTTATGAGAAGACCGGGAAGTATGAGGGCGTGTATCATGTCCTGCATGGCGCTATTTCTCCCATGCTGGGAATCGGTCCTGGGGATATTAAACTGAAAGAATTGATCGAACGGCTGCAGGGGGATGTGGAAGAGGTCATTATCGCCACCAATTCCAGTTTGGAAGGGGAAACGACGGCAATGTACATCAGTAAGCTGATTAAGCCAATTGGAGTGAAAGTGACGCGTATCGCCAGCGGCGTGCCGGTGGGCGGAGATCTGGAATATATTGACGAGGTGACCCTGCTGCGCGCGTTAGAGGGCAGGACACCGATGTGAGGAGGAATATCATGAGAGTGGAAATCTCTGATTTTGGCAGGAGCAAGGACGGGCAGGCTGTAAAGCTTTACACCATGTCCAATGAGAATGGAATGCGGGTGTCCGTGACGGATTACGGAGCCATCTTGGTGCGGCTCTTGGCGCCGGATGCGAAAGGAACTGTTAAGGACGTAGTTCTGGGCTATGACTCTCTGGAGGGATATTTTGACAATCCCAGCTTTTTCGGCGCTACCATCGGACCCAGCGCCAATCGGGTCGCTAATGCCAGAGTCACGATAGACGGCTTGACCTATCAGATGGATGTGAACGATAATGGCAACAACCTCCATAGCCATAAGGAACTGGGATTCCATAAAAGAGTCTGGAAAGCGGACGTATCGGAAAATGGCGTCACTTTTCTTATGGAAGATGAGGATGGAGACCTGGGACTTCCCGGCAATAAAAAGCTTCAATTGACATATTTCCTTGGAGAGGATAATTCCTTAAGTCTGCATTATCATGGAACCAGTGACCGCAGGACGATTCTCAATCCCACGAATCATACCTATTTTAATCTGAAGGGGCATGGCCAGGGAAGCATTGAAGATCATGAGCTTTGGATGGCGGCGTCCAGCTATACGCCGGTGGCGGAAGGGTCGATTCCTACCGGAGAGATTGCGTCCGTGAAAGGCACGGTCATGGATTTTACCACGGCGAAAACGGTGGGAAAGGAAATCAACAGTCCTTGCGAGCAGCTTTTGCTCACGGGCGGTTACGATCATAATTGGGTGATTGACGGCTGGGACGGGACTCTGCGTCATTTCGCGACGGTGAAGTCTCCGGATGGATTGTTGGAGATGAAAGCTTATACCACGCTGCCGGGATTTCAATTTTATGCCGGCAATTTTATCACGCCGGAGACGGGTAAGGCCGGCGCTTTCTATGAAAAGAGAAGCGGCCTTTGCCTGGAAACCCAGTATTTCCCCAACAGCGCGAATCAGCCGGGTTTCCCGTCCTGCATTTTTGGAGAGGGAAAGGAATATGATTCCGTCACGGTATATCAGTTTATATCGTAAAACGGTTTGGCTTTTCATGCTGCGAAGCTTGTCGAAAGGTTCTTTGAAGCGGACGACAAGGAACGCTAAAATACCTCGCACGCCGGTGCTATTATTAGTAGAAAAGGTGTGGGAGGTATTTTTATGGAATTGCCAAAGAACATTACGCAGATCGGAGAGGCGGATCGTCGCTGCAAGATTTATGTGGAAGATTATGTTGTTTCCTATATTAGACAGATGAATCATCTTGCGGAAAACAAGGACATATCCCTGGCTCTCTATGGAATACGGAAAGATGAGGGAGAGGTGGGATACGTCTTTCTCTATGGCGCGTGCAGACTGGAATCCTTGCAGCGGGAAACCAGACATTTGTCCCAGGCCCAGAGTCAGGAGATTGAAAGGCTGAGAAATAAATATTTTCCGGAGTATCAATTCCTGGGGTACCGCCTGCTGAATGGGGAAATGGTAGAGGGGTTTCATATCTGTGAGCAGGGGATTTGCAGATACATAGCGGGATATGCGTGTTTTTATGAAAAGAACGATAATATGCTGGCCTATATGCTGGAGGACCGGACGGAGGAGGCGGAGCCTGAAAAGGTAGATCGGGAAAAATACGAAAGGGTACGGCAGCGGCAGGAAAACCGCAGGCAGGAATACCAGAGCAGGCTGCGTCAAAACGTCAGGACCAGGGAGAATGAAAAGGAAGAGGCCGAAGATGGGCGGGCGGCAGAGGAACTTAAGGAACGACAGGATCATAAGAAAAATCTGAAAAATAAGGAAAATGCCAACAGCAAAGAAAATCAGGAGACCGGACAAGCCATAACGGCCCGGACGGCAAGACAATCCGCCCGCGGAAGATTGGGACTTCGGAGTTCGGCAATCGGTGCGGGGAAAACACTTCGAGGCAGGACCGGCGGCGGACGGCAGTATACGTCAGGGGAGAAACAAGATAGGAGAAAGGAACCAGAGGGTGTTTCATCTGGAACAATGCATCTGATGCGGCTGTCCGTGGCGGGAATGTTTCTGCTCTTATGTGTGATCGGATTGTCCACTTTCTATGATAATGGCGGGATGGAGAATCTGCAGGGCGCGGCCCAAAGGCTTTTGGCGGAGTTGATGGAACCGAAATTGCCGGATTCGGGCGATGTGGTGTCAGTGATGAATCCCGGGGAGCAAACCAGCACCCTTTATACGGAAGATGAATTGGCGGAGGCCATTCAACGGGAAAATGAGCAGGCCAAAACAACGGAAAGCGGTTCGGCGGAGGAGAATCAGTCCGGTCAGGGGCAGTCGGACGTGCGGCAGTCGGGCCAGAGCCAGCCAGACGGCCAACAGTCAGGCCCAAGCCAGTCAGATGGCCAGCAGTCAGGCCCAAGCCAGCCGGATGGCCAGCAGTCAGGCCCGAGCCAGCCGGATGGCCAACAGTCCGCTCAGGGGCAGTCGGACAGTCAGCAGTCTGAGCAGAATCAGCAAACGGGGCAAGAGGGACAGCTTCCGTCAGAGCAGCAAATAGATCAACAGGAAAATTCGCATACCGCTGAGCAAGGAAGCGGAGATGGGCAGACAAGTCCTGGGGAAGTCGCGCAAAGCGGTAACGGGACGCAGTCAGGCGATTCTTCTCAGGAAGCTCCTGAGACGCAGCAACCGGATACTGTAGAGACCTCTCAGCCGCAGGAGGTTCAGGAGGATGCCCGGCAGGCTTCCGCTCACATGACATATACAATACAGAAAGGAGATACCCTTACGGGAATCAGTGTAAGTCATTACGGCACAGGTGCCATGGTCCGTGAGATTTGCGAACTTAATAACATTACCAACCCTGACGATATCTATTTCGGCCAAAAAATTTTACTTCCCTAATACAAAAAATATGGTATAATGATTCTGCCGGCACATTATACCGACAATCCACCGCTTGGAGGATATTTCCAGAATGCCCAATATTAAAAATTACTTGAAAGATAAAGAGAATCGTGAGGCAACCCATGAGGTCTATGAAAGTAAGATTTTTCGGCATAGGCTGGGAGGCGTGCTGCGGATCGTCATCCTGCTGGCGATCCTTGTGGCGCTGATCCTCTATATTGTGATCCAGTGGCGCAGCCATATTTATACATATTACGACACGGTTTCAACGTTAGAACGGCAAGTGGTCAGCGGAACGGAGGATATCCGCCTGGGAAACAATGTCCTGACTTACAGCCGGGATGGTGCCCACTGTACCGATGTCCGGGGGAATGTGTTGTGGAATCAGACTTTTGAGATTCGGGAACCAATGGTTTCTACATGCCAGGATGTTGCGGTTATTGCCGATTATAACGGCAGAGACGTATATGTGGTGAGTGATTCGGAGATCCTGGGAAGCTTTAGTACGAATATGCCGATCCGCAGTATTGCGGTTGCCGCTGCCGGCAGAGTGGCAGTGGTGATGGATGATTCTTCTGTCACGCATTACAGCATCTATTCCGCGGATGGCACACAATTATATAATGGACAAGCTACCATGTCCAGCAGTGGTTACCCGATTTCTCTGAGTTTGTCGCCCAATGGGGAATTGATGCAGATTTCTTATATTTACCTTGATGCGGGAGAGATGAAAAGCAATGTGGCTTTTTATAATTTAGGGGACGTGGGGGCCAATCGGAACGACTTTTTTGTAGGGGCCTATTCTTACGGGGATTTGGTTCCATATGTGCGGTTTATGACCAATGAGGTAAGCTTTGCGGTGGGAGACGGCAGTCTGATGCTTTATAAAGGCTCTCAGATTCCGGAGGAAATGGGCAGATTTTTATATGCGGAAGAGGTGCAGTCCGTTTTTTACAGTGATCAATATGTAGGACTTGTATTTTACGGGGATTCCGGAAACTCTTTATATAAAATGAATGTGTACGATACCTCTGGACGGCAGGTAGGAACCTATCCGTTCAATATACAATATTCGGATATTTTATTCGGAGATGATTTTTTTGTTGTGTACAACAGCGAGGAATGTGAGATCATGACGTTGAAGTCTGTCGAAAAATTTCATGGGACTTTTGAAAAAACGGTTCGCCGCATGGTTCCTCAGGGCTTTTCCCAGCGTTATTTGCTTGTGACCAACGATTCGCTTGACGTTATTCAGCTTCGGTGACAAAGGAGGAGAAAAATGAATTTACTGGTGATTGTTGTATTGCTCGTTTTGCTTTGGAAAGTCTCGGAAGGCTATCGCAGAGGAATGGTAAAAGAAATCATTTCTTTCGTGTCATTGGTTGTGCTGTGTATCATTGCCGTGTTGTTTGCCAGTATGCTGCACAGCTATTCGGAGCATGAATATGTCGGTCTGGGTGTGGCCGTCTTGCTATTGTGCATCGTGGGAATTATACATCATTTATTGGGATTGGTGTTTTTTTCGGCAAAATTAATATCCAAGCTTCCTGTGATTCATTGGGCGGACAAGATTTTAGGAGTGGCCGCGGGAGCGTTGGAGACCGTGCTGCTTTTGTGGACAGTATATACATTCATCATGACTTTCGGTATGGGCATGATCGGACAAATGATTCTTGCTTATACGGAAGAAAACCCCGTTTTGCTCTGGCTGTACCGTTATAATTATCTTGCGGGCTGGATCAGTGAGATTCGTGAAAATATTACATTTATCCAACTGTAAGACGGACATCGAGGAATAAAGAAACCATGGTACTTTACAATGAAAACGACATATTGGGTCGAACACGGAAAAGCTTGAAATGCGTCTCAGACATCGGGACGAGCTTGGGGCAATACCGTTGGCTGCGGAATATCAGGGAAATGCGGCACAATATTCGGACTGCAAAAATGATGATGAACGGAATTTGTACTTGTCAAAAAAGCTCAGATCAGTTAAAGTTCGATGAAAAAACCATGAAAATGAAAAATTATGGTTGACAAGGGAAAAAATTCAGTGTTATAATGTAACTCCACCGCGAAGAGATCAGAAAATTTCAGCGGTTGTAAAAAAATGAAAAAAAGCTGTTGACAAAGCAGGAACCGTGTGCTATGATAACTGAGTTGCTGCGGAATGCGGCAGCAGACGCACCTT
>CANQNT010000019.1 GCA_947625255.1 uncultured Acetatifactor sp.
GGCTGTTCGCTAAACTTTACCGGGACAGGACTTTCACCTGCCTATATTTCAAGCGCCGAACTGGCGCACCCTCCTTTGCTTTTCTTAACACAGTATAGCTTCCATTTTTACAACCGAAAACAGACAAAAAAAGCCCCATGCCCGAAAATCAGGCATGGGATCTATGAATGACCGAAATTCAGACAAATCAGGTACATTTGCCTAAATCGCTCCTCTTCAAGGCATGTTTTTCTCCTCACAGCGAGAAAGCATTTCTTCCACCGAACCTTTTTTGATTTCGCAGATGCGCGCGAAGCTTCCCCGGATATCCTCCGTCATTCCGGTTCTCAGCCAGCCGGAAATAATACCAAATCCCAGGCTTGACAAATACTTTTTAATGAGCGCCAAATCCTCCTCACCGACCCTGTGCCCATTCAGTACAGCGGTTACATAGGCGTTTACGACATAGTCACACACTTTCCAAAGGTACAATTCGTAGAGCTCGCGGTTCACGGAATGGTAAATATGTAAGACAGCTCTCTTCTTTGACAGTGCCGATTCAATCACCGCCTCCAGGCAGTCGTCGACTTTCTCCACGGTAGGGTAAGCCTGGATCAACGCTTCCGCGTCCTCCATAACGATATCCTCGATCAGCTTCGGAATATCCTCAAAATAGTAATAAAACGTATTCCGGTTGATCCCACAGTCGGATACAATATCCTTGACCGTAATCTGGGACAGGGGACGCTCATCCAACAGCTTCAAAAAGGATTCCTTAATCGCCTTTTTTGTAAAGTTAGCCATCCGGTTTCTCCTTTCACCTGGCATAGTACCATACAAATCTCATGTTCTACTTTCCATAGTATAACATAAAGCGCAAAAAATGCAAGAAAAGCAAAAAACGCCAAAATTCTCATGCAACACTTCGGACACCCGCCAGGGACGCCGGGGCCGGCACAGGATCATGCCGTTTTTTCCTTGTCCTGTCAGGACAGACGGTTCCGGAATCTGATTTTACTCCTTGAAACGAAAAGGGAATTATTTTATAATGATCCCATAGGGAGGCGCAATATGAATGGTTATCGTTTAGAGCGGAATCTCATCGATATGTTGAAAGAGGAACAGGCCAAGCTGGGCTATCGCAGCGAAACGGTCAGGCTCTATTATCCCCTGACATCGTTAAACAGACTTCTGCAGGAAAAACTGGACACTGCGCAAATGAAAGAAGCATTGAAAACCTTTGCACTTTCCGTGGAAGAGCGCTTGGGGAAAATAGAAATTACGAATCAAAAGGATCGGTTTTGTCTTTGCATCCCGCCGAAAGGGGTGGATTATGCACATTCCCTGACGGACGAGAAAGAATTTATACACGCTTTTATTAGGACTATTGAAAAACACGGCTGCGGGATTTCAGATATCGTGGCCTTGTTTTCCCAATATTCCGACTCTGTCCATGTGGAAAAAACTGAAAATGGAGAGTTTGATTATCTGATCTATTTTGAGGATGGAGTCCCGGACGCTTATCGGTACTGCCTGACCGACGAGGGTCCACACCTCATGTACCATCGCTTTACGGCGGAGGATTACGCGGATTTTGAAATCGACGAAACAGGAAAGGCCGGCGTCTCCGCTCTCAGGTAAGCAAAGTCCGATGAGACTCTTCCTGCTTACAGGCGGCTTTCTCCGCCCGGCGGATTAAAATCAAAGGAGTCCGCTGCTGGTTCTGTCCGGCAGGGTTGTCGCGGATCATCTGCTTCAACACCTTGTCGGACAGCCGAATATCCGCGGACTTCCCCAGAATCTCCTGCCCTAAGTCATTAGCATCCACGATCATACAGCTCATTCCCAGCTTTTCCCTGATTTCGTTGCAGACCACGTCGGAATGGTCGGGAATCTCAATCCCAATATCCTTATACTCTTTCCAGGCGCCGTCATAAAATCCGTCCAGACCGCTCACCTCCTGACCCGCGATCCTGTAAAAGACTCCCTTGATTCCAAACAATTTAAAGAAGCCCCCCAAGACGCTGGCTGCCAATATCCGGCATAGCCCCACTTTCTCAATTGCGTATTCCATTTTGATCGGTACACCGACCCCATATCCCTTAGAACTGGCAGGACTGGCAAATTTCGACAAAAGCCTGGCCCAACTCCCTACCCGCAAATCTGCCCTGCGGATGATTCTATGCTGACAAATACTGATGATTTTCTCACTGATGGAAACAATATCGCCCTCCTGATAAATACCACCCACATATTTTTCCAAAAGATCCAGATAATGATCCTCCTCCGTGACGAACTTGGTTTGAATCGCGTGCCGCAGATAAACCTCCCCCGCGGCCTCAATCTCCACCCTTTTCCCCTCATTCGCGACAAATTCCATCCCAAACCTCCTTGCTTGCAACAGATCAAGATACGACTGAAACTGCACAAAGCATACCATCCCGCCGCTTTAAAAATCTTCTATTTCAAACCCCCTTTCCAAAAATTTCTTAGAAGATTTTTAGAGAATATTCTGGTATAATGTCCGTAAAGGGCGGAGCCAAGCGACGAAGAAAGCAGATGCCGGGTCTGCTCGCGCAGATGCTTGTAAATAGGAGGAGGCCAAAAGGGAATGAAAATTTTGCTTCTGGAAGACGACCAATATCTCTGCGACAATATCAAACAGCAGCTCACTAAGGAGGGGTATCTGGTAGATGCCTGTCAGGACGGCGAAACGGGATTCTGGCTGGGGCTGGACCGCAACAACGGCTATGACCTTGCAATCATCGACCGAATGCTCCCCGTTGTAGACGGCCTGACCATAATCAAGGCCATGCGGAGCAAAAAAATCCAGATCCCTGTCATCATTGTTACCGGCATGTCCGATCTGCAGGACCGAATCGAAGGGTTGGACAGCGGCGCGGACGATTACCTCCTGAAACCGTTCCACATGGGAGAGCTTCTGGCACGGATACGGGCCCTGATCCGCAGGCCCGCCAATCTGACGGAAAACAGTCAGCTTACCTACCATGATCTGATTCTGGACCTGGCCAAAAGACAGATTTCCTGCAAGGAGAAGTATCTGACACTGACCCCTACGGAATTTCACCTGATGAACGCATTTTTAGACAGGCCCAATACACTGCTCAACAGAGAGCAATTGATGCAAAAAGTCTGGGAAACCGGAGCTGCCGTAGAGCCCGGAAACCTGGACAATTACATTTATTTTTTACGGAGACGGCTCCGGACGTTGGAAAGTGCCTGCAAGCTGACCGCGGTCTACGGTTCCGGATATATCCTGGAGGTGGATCATGCTGAAAAAGCTTAAGAGGAAGCTCTACTTCCTTTTCATCACTTCACTGGTCATTATCTTTTCCACTGTGTTCGCACTGTTTATTCTGAAAGATGTGATTACGGATCATCATGGTAAAAAATACTTATGCGCAGTCTGTCTGATTACCAATGACCATGGAGAACCTGATACCATCCTGATTGCAGAGAAGCAGCCTGAAGTTGTCTCCCTGATCCGGGCAGAGCTTCCATTTTACCTGGAAATCTGGAGCTGCGCCATCATCGCCTTCGTCATCCTCTCCCGCGTCCTGATCGGCAAAGCGGTAAGGCCGACGGAAGCCGCGATGCAAAGCCAACGGAATTTTATTGCTGCCGTATCCCATGAATGCAAGACGCCTCTGGCCACCATTCTCTCCTCTGCTGAAATGATCAGCGCACAAACCGACTTACCGGAGGCTTCTAAAAGGCAATTATCGATCATTGATTCCGAAGTGTCCCGTATGTCCCGCATGGTACAGGATCTGCTCCTGCTTTCCTCCTTGGACGCGGGCAATTGGTCGCTGCAGCTGGAAGAAATCAACGTGGACACTCTGCTCATCAATCTCTATACGAAATTTGAGCCTCTTTGTGCCGGAAAGCAGATCTCACTGCAACTGGACATGACGGAGGAAACCTACCCCACACTCTACTCCGACATGGGACGACTGAACCAGATTCTCAGTATCTTTCTGGACAACGCCGTCTCCTATTCTCCCGCGTCCTCGGAAATTGTGCTGGGCGCCGCCGTGGACAAAGGTTTGCTGCTCCTTACGATCAAGGATCATGGCTGCGGCATCCCCGATGAGGAAAAGCCCTATGTGTTTGACCGCTTCTACCGATGTGACAAATCCCGCACCCAGAAAGAACATTTTGGCCTGGGCTTAAGCATCGCCAAGGAACTGATCGACAAATTAGGAGGAAAAATCTCATTATCCGACACCGAAGGGGGCGGCTGCACTTTTCGGCTTGCCCTGCCCTTTACCGGTTAAATCCCCTTTTCAAGCATCAATTGTTCCAAGGCCTTGGCCGCCACGCTCAGTACGCCGTCCTGGCGCTTTAACAGCATCACGGAACGCTCCGGGACCTTTTCCATAAGCCGGATACGGCACAATCCGCGTCCATTTTCGTGATCCAGAAAATCCTCCGGCACGAATCCGATTCCCAGGTTATTTCTGACCACGGGCAAAATCTGATCCGCCGTGGCCACCTCAATGACGGGAGCAAACAACAGACCATTCTGGGAAAACCATCTGCCGTACATTTCATAGGTCTTCGTTTTGGAGCCCAGTGAAATCAGCGGATATTCCGACAAGCTGCTCAGGGGAATCGGCTTGTCAGCCAGTTCCGCAAAATATGGGCCACAAATTGGAACCTCCTGCACATCTTTTAACTTTCTGGACTTTAATCCCTTAATCTCTCCCATCGGCGTGGTAACCACGGCAATATCCACCACGTTGCTCTTCAGCGCGGCGATCGCCTGCGTGCTGGTATAATTTGAAATATTCAGACGAATTCCGGGAAACCTTCCCCGATATTCATTTAAAACGGAAAGCAAAAAAGTATGCAGGGCAATTTCCGTGGCGCCGATAAATACGACGCCGTTTTGCAGAGCCTTTGCCCCGCTTAACTCCGCTTCCGCGAACTCGATCTGCTCTACGGCAATTTTGACATGAGAATAAAGTTTCTCCCCTTCCGGCGTCAAAGTCATACCTCTGTTTGAACGGACGAAAAGCGTGCATCCCAACTCCCGTTCCAGATTTTTAATTGTCCGCGTGACATTGGGCTGATTACAAAGCAAAACATGGGAAGCAAGTGTCAGATTTTGGTATTTTGCCACATAATAAAAGATTTTATAGTAATCAAAGCTAATGTTCATACCATGCTCCATATCTGAAAATAATATTTACCATATCAACTATACATTTTATATATATCTATAATTCCATTATAATAAGGCACGTGACTGCGCGTCAAGAGCCAGCTCACTACGGGCAATCTTATTTTGGGAAAGTTACTGTTCAAACATTTGGCAACGGTCAGTCCAAGACCTCCGAACCGTAACTTGGAAAGTGGGTTTGTACAAAGATGAATAAAGATTTGACAGTGGGAAAACCGAGTACGGTGGTTTGGAAATTCTGTGTTCCCTTATTCGGAAGCATTCTGTTCCAGCAGCTTTACAATATCGCGGACAGCTTCGTAGCCGGGAAATTTTTAGGGGAAAACGCGTTGGCGGCGGTAGGAAACAGTTACGAGATTACCTTGATCTTTATCGCCTTTGCCTTTGGCTGTAACATCGGCTGCTCCATTACGGTATCGCAGCTGTTCGGCGCGAAAAAATATCAGGAACTGAAAACGGCCGTCTACACCACATTGATCGCCAGCGGCATCCTATGCGTCGTAATGATGGCAGGAGGCCTCCTGGGCAGCGATTGGTTACTGCGACTGATCCATACCCCCCAAGAAGTGTTTGCCGCCTCCAAGGTATATCTGGATATTTATATCTGGGGACTGCCCTTTGTCTTTTACTATAACGTGGCCACAGGTATTTTTTCAGCCCTGGGGAATTCCAAAACACCTTTTCTCTTTTTGATGAGCTCTTCCCTTGCCAATATCGGCATGGATATTTTGTTCACAACAAAGCTGGCTTTCCTATTTTCTTATGGCGTGGACGGAGTCGCCTGGGCGACCTTTCTTTGTCAGGGTGTCAGCTGTATTCTGGCACTGGTCTTTGTCTTTCGGGCTTTCCGTACCATAAAAACAGAGGGAAAAGCTCCGATCTTTTCCTGGAACCTGTTGGGAAGAATCCTGGTGGTCGCCATCCCCAGCATCCTCCAGCAAAGCTTTATCTCCGTGGGGAACATCATCCTCCAAAGCGTCATCAATACCTTCGGAACAGGTGTCATGGCCGGCTATTCCGCCTCCATCAAGCTCAACAACCTGGTCATCACATCCCTGACAACGCTGGGAAACGGGATCTCGAATTTCACGGCCCAAAACATCGGCGCTCAGAAACTGCCAAGAGTGCGGGAGGGCTTCAAGGCCGGACTCAAACTGGTATGGGCCTTATGCCTCCCCCTCGCGCTCCTCTACTTCTTTGCCGGCAAATATCTGGTGCTGTTCTTCCTCGACACGCCCAGTGAGGCGGCGCTGCATACGGGAGTGACTTTCCTAAGAATCGTGGCGCCCTTTTACTTTGTTGTCGCCGCCAAGCTTGTGGCGGACGGTGTGCTCCGCGGCGCGGAATTGATGAAAAAATTTATGATCGCCACCTTTACCGATCTGATCCTGCGCGTGGTATTGGCGAAAGCACTTTCCCTCACCGCCCTGGGTGCTACCGGGATCTGGCTCGCATGGCCTATCGGATGGATGATCGGGACGGTGTTATCCATTGCCTTTTACCGGAAAGGAAACTGGAATACCGACCATTATTTCTGAGTAAACCCTATTGACAATGAGGAGATATCGTGTTACAATTTCTACCAACCTATTTGGTAGGTAGATGTGGAAAGGAAATTGGTTTGAAAAAACCCTCCTGATCTCATCTTATGGAAAAAGAAACGAGGTAAAGAGCTATGAACATTTATCAAAGCGCGGCAGAGCTGATTGGAAAAACTCCGCTGTTGGAACTTTCACATATCGAAAAGGAGCTTGGCCTTCAGGCCAAACTTCTTGCCAAGCTGGAATATTTTAACCCCGCCGGCTCCGTTAAGGACCGTATTGCCAAAGCCATGATTGATGACGCCGAAGCGCGCGGCGTCCTGAAGCCCGACTCTGTCATCATTGAACCCACCAGCGGCAACACCGGTATCGGGCTGGCCTCCGTAGCCGCGGCAAAGGGTTATCGTCTCATCATCGTCATGCCCGAAACCATGTCCGTGGAGCGCAGACAGCTGATGAAAGCCTATGGAGCGGAGCTGGTACTGACAGAAGGCTCCAAAGGAATGAAAGGCGCCATTGTCAGGGCGGATGAACTTGCGGCACAGATTCCCAACAGCTTTATTCCCGGCCAGTTTGTCAATCCGGCCAATCCGAAGATCCATCGGGAAACCACCGGTCCGGAGATTTACGAGGATACGGATGGCACCGTGGATATTTTCGTGGCAGGCGTAGGGACCGGCGGAACCATCACCGGCGTAGGGGAATATTTGAAATCCCGGAAGCCTGATGTCAAGGTTGTCGCAGTGGAGCCGGCCTCCTCCGCGGTACTTTCCACCGGCGTGGCCGGAGCGCACAAGATTCAGGGAATCGGCGCAGGCTTTGTCCCGGAGGTTTTGAACACGAAAATCTATGATGAGATCATCCCGGTTGAAAATGAAGCCGCTTTCGAAACAGGAAAGTTCATCGGCAAAAGCGAGGGCATTCTGGTAGGGATTTCTTCCGGCGCCGCCGCATGGGCGGCCATCGAGCTTGCCAGGCGTCCGGAGAACACGGGCAAGACCATTGTGGTCCTGCTGCCGGATACAGGCGACAGATATTTGTCCACTCCTCTTTTCAGCGAATAAAAGAGCGGCTATTTCTGCAGCGAGGCTTAACGGAAAGGGAAATTCGTTATGATGATATCAACAAGAGGTCGTTATGCCCTGAGGGTCATGCTCGACCTGGCGGAGCACAAAGACGCGGAATACGTTCCCATGAAAGAGGTAGCCCAACGGCAGGAATTATCCTTGAAATATATGGAACGGATCATGCCCGCCCTGGTAAAGGGGGGGCTTGTAGAAGGCGTCCATGGGAAAGGCGGAGGTTACCGCCTGGTCGGGGATCCCAAAGAGTGTACCGTCGGAGACGTCCTCCGGCTCACGGAGGGTGACCTGGCCCCCATTGCCTGTCTGACGCACGGCGCGGTACCCTGCAGCCGTGCGGGTCAGTGTAAGACCCTTCCCATGTGGACAAAGCTCTATGGCATGATCAATGAATTCTTTAACGGAATTACTTTGAACGATTTGCTATAAGGAATCGTTCCTTGGACAATTTGTCACTTATGGATCCGCGACGGCTTTCGTCCGCAACGGTCACAGCAGCAGGCGCTGGTGGATACATGCGTTCCCGCCGCAGCGCCGCCTCATTGCAAGGCTGTGTCAAAAAAGGCGTGAGCCGTCAAGGTCTCATACTTCTCATCCGTCAATTCATAGTCATAAAAAAGTCGATAATATTCCTGAACTTCCTCTTTGACGTCATAATTACAATACTCCGGATAAAGCAGGGCGGGCAGCCAGATCAGTCCAAGATAACGCTGTACGGAGGGCGGATCCCCTACCCAATTATAAGGGAGACTCGGGGTTTCCACATATTTCCCCTGCGCGATCGCATCCATCTCTTTCCAGGTATCCATCTCTTTTACCTCGGAATAGATGCTTCCGGGAGCGAAAATAATCACCTCCGGATCCCACAGCAGGAGCTGATCCATGGTAACCTCATTGCCGCTTCCCTTGCTGCTGGGATTCTCCGCTACGGCCAGATTATTCACCAACAGATCGATCAATTCCGCATGATAAGAACCCCTGGCCAAAACATTAAGTCCCTCTTCCCCGGTAACGTACAGTGCGTTTCTCTTCATTTCTTCCCCTACTTCCTCCATGATGGAAACGGTACGGGAATAGACTTTTTCACAAAACCTGGCCAATTCTTCCGCCCTTTCCTCCCGTCCAAGCAGCCTGCCCAGCGTGCGGTATGTTTCCGCCATGGTATCCAATGTGGCGGAGACAAATACCGCCGGAATCGTGGTCTGCTCTTCCAGACTGCCCAGATCCTCCGCCACACCCGATTTCAGCTCGCCAATATCAACAATCACCTGTGGCCCGGCCGCCGCCAGCTCCTCCACATTCAAATTGGCGGAACCATATAACTGCCCAAAATAGGGTAAGTCAAAGAGTTCCTCCGGAATAATGCCGCGGGCAGACTCCCCTACTTGAGCGGCAAGTCCCACCAACATATCCGGCGCAAGGGCAAGCAAAACGATCTGCGCCAAAGGTCCCGATGCCACAATGGCGTTTAAATCTTCCGGGATCTCCACCTCTCGCCCGGCGTCATCCACGAACATACGGGTTTTCACTGCCGTCCCCTCCTCCAAGGAGTCCGTCAGCTTGTCCGATGAACCTCCGCCACCCGCACAGGCGGTAAGACCAAAGCACAACGCAAAAACCAATAACCGCGATACTGATTTTTTCAACATCATTTTGTACCTCTTTTCGTTTTCACTCTTTGGACCGGAACGCAGACTCGAATGCTGTCGTCCCGCAGACGACACACCTCCACATCCACACCGTACAGCCTGGCCATAAGAGAATCGTTTATAAGATCCCTCGGATCCCCCCACGCCAGCACTTCCCCCGCGTACAGAGCCAGCACCTTGTCAGAATAAAGATACGCCTGATCCGGGTCGTGGGTGGATTGAATCACGGCATATCCTTCTTCCGCCAGTTTCCTGACAGTCTGCATGAGACGGATTTTGTTGCCGAAATCCAGACTGGAACAAGGCTCGTCCATCACCAGAACCCCGGCCTGCTGGGCCAGGGCGCGGGCAATTAATACAAGCTGACGCTCTCCTCCGCTGATCTTCTGATATCCCCGGTCTTTCAAATGGGCGATCCCAAGATGCTCCAACGCTTCCAGCGCCTGCTTTCTCTGCGGCTCGCAGGGAGAGGCAAAGCGTCCAAGCCGTGGAATCGTCCCCATCAACACCATGTCAAATACCGTATAATTGAACGCCGGAGTATGGGACTGGGGAATATAAGCAATGCGTCTGGCAAGCTCCTCCGGACGCATTTGGGAAATATCCTCTCCATCCATTCTCGCAGCGCCACTTGACGGTACCAGCAGCCCCAACATACAACGAAACAAGGTGCTTTTGCCAACACCGTTCGGCCCCAGGACGGAAAGGAATTCCCCATATTCCGCGGTAAAGGTAATCGATTTCAAAACTTTATTTTCCCCATAGGAAAAGCTGAGATTCTCCACTTCCAAACTCATAACCGCTCACCTTCCCTTGAAATAAGATACAGGAAAAACGGCGCACCAATCAGAGAGGTCAAAATACCCAGGGGAATCTCCGTGGCAAATAAGTTGCGGGAGAGATCGTCCGCCAGTAAAAGGAAGATGGCCCCCAACAACATGGACGCAGGCATCAAATGATTGTAGTTGTTGCCCAACAGACGCCTCGCCAGATGTGGTATCACCAACCCCACCCAGCCAATCATACCGCTGACAGACACACTGGCCGCCGTCATCAGTGTGGCACACAAAATCACGATCATCCGCAGCCGTCCGACATTGACGCCCATGGTTTTCGCTTCCTCCTCTCCCAGTGTAAGCAGATTAATCCTCCATCGCAGCAACAGCAATGGAATCAATCCAGCCAACATAGGCACAATGGCCAGCCCCACGTCCTTTGGCTCAGCGCCGTTCAAGCTTCCCATCAGCCAATAGGTGATGGCGGGCAACTGATTTTCCGGGTCGGCCACCAGCTTGATAAAAGATATCCCCGAGGAAAAAAGAGAGCTTATCATAATGCCTGCGAGAATCAGCCCTAAAATCCGCATTCCCCTGGCGCGATTTCCCACAAAAACCACAAGACCCACGGAAAGCAGGCTGAACCCAAACGCAAAACCAATAATCATGGCGTTTCCCAGGTTCCAAAGAATGGCCAGGGCCGCACCAAAAGCAGCGCCGGAGGAAGCTCCCAGGATATCAGGAGCAGCCATGGGATTATGAAATACTCCCTGATAAGATGCGCCGGAAGCCGAAAGACAGCAACCCACCAGGCCGGCCAAAAGAACGCGGGGCAGACGATGATTCAGCAGCAGGGACTCCTGCACCGCGCTCCAAAACGGAGTAATCGGAAAGATTCCGGAACCCAGAATTCCAACGGTTTCTTTCAAACCAATGGGATAACGCCCCAAGGCAATGGAGCAAATAACAAGAACGATCAAGGCAATCAGGAAAAGAAAAATCATCCCCGTATCGGAAATCTTTTGACGCCCTTTCATGAAAATCCCTCCAAAACAACGGATGCCGGTAATCATCCAAATGTGCAGTCAGCGTGTTGTATTATATTGCAAAACGCCACAAAATTAAGTTGTTTAAACAACTTTTAGGCGTTATAATAAAAAAGAGGCCGGAAATCGATGAACGAACTCCGAACCCCTTTTATTTATGAAGAGAAAAAGGATATTTTATGAAAAACCTGACCACATTATTAAAACAGACAAAATTACTGGAAGACCTTCCCTTAGACGTAATGGAACGATTTATTCTGCCCAATGGCCGCTGTTCCAGCTACACAAAAGGCAGTTACCTGATCTACGAACAAGACAAAGTGGATACTGTAAAGATCCTTCTTTCAGGCAAGGTCAATATCTTCTATTATTTCGCCGACGGCAGCTACAGTCTGGCAGGCACGGAAACGCCGCCGCGCATCGTGGCCCTGGATCTCATCGCCACCAGGACCCAGCTTGCGCCTTACTGCGCCGTCGCCGCGGAAAACTCCACCCTATTTTCGTTTCCGGCCAATGTAATCTTACAGCCGGGCTCCCTCCCGGAAACGGAACGTCAGCTTCTGCTCGGCCGGTTATTAAGTATGCTTTCCAATCTGAACATGCAAAAGGAAAAACACATCATGATACTCTCCCGAAGCGGTCTGCGGGATCGGATCATCACCTATCTCTCCATGCAGGCTCTCTGGAGACAAAGGACAAGCTTCACCATTCCCTTTTCCCGGGAAGAAATGGCCGCCTACCTATGCGTCAACCGCAGCGCCTTGTCCCACGAGCTAAGCCTGATGAAGCGAGAGGGATTGATCGACTTTCATAAAAATCAGTTCGTCCTGCATCGCATTGCTTCCCAGCGGCCTTGATCTGCCATGTGGTACCTATATTTACTTCGCTAATTCGTAATAAAGTCCCTTTTTCGCCATAAGCTGCTCATGGGTTCCTTCTTCGGCAATCCCCTTGTTGCTGATATACAAGATGCGGTCGGAATTGCGGATGGTGGACAATCTATGTGCCACGATGAACGCGGTCTTGTCCTTGATCAGCACATCCAGAGCCTCCTTGATCAGTATCTCGGTCTCGGTGTCAATGGCGCTGGTGGCCTCATCCAGAATAATCACGGATGGATTCTTCAAAATAATCCTGGCGAAGCTGATGAGCTGCTTTTCGCCCGCGGACAGCCCTGCACCGCGTTCTTCCAAAACGTGTTCATAACCACCCTTTAATTTTTGGATAAATTTATCGGCAAAGATGGTTTTCGCCGCCGCAATGCACTCTTCATCGGTTGCGCCTTTCTTGCCGTAACGGATATTATCCAGCACGGTTCCCTTGAAAATGAACGGATCCTGCATCAGCACGCCCACTTCCCTGCGCAGAGATTCAATGGCGGCATCCCTGACGTCAATATCATCGATGGTCACGCTTCCTTCTTTCACATCATAGAATCTGGTAAGCATATTGATGACCGTTGTCTTACCGGCGCCTGTAGGACCTACGAGGGCGATGGTTTCTCCCGGCCTTACATGAAGGTTAAAATGCTCCAGGACGTTCACACCCTCTTCATAAGCAAAGGTAACATCGTTGAAGTCCACCTTACCCTTTACATTCTTTAATACGATCGCGTCTTCCTTGTCCTGAATGCCCAAAGGATAATCAATGGTTTCGAAGACCTGTTCCAGATTGGAACTCACCTGTGCCAGCTCCTGGATAATGGTGGATAACTGGGACAAAGGGTCCTGGAAAGAGCTCATATAGGTGGTAAAGGTGATCACCATGCCTGCGGTGATCAGATCATTTCCTCCCAAGATCAGTGCCAGCGCCACACCGTAGATACACAAGGTTCCCACATGCCAAAAGATCATTACCACCGGTTGATTTAAGTGGGAACGCTTTACAATGGTCCACCACATATTCACGCTTTCCTCGTGAATCTTTTTATAGGTCTCCTTGTTGATTTCAATCCGATTATAATTCTTCACGATCTGCTCTCCCATAATGGATTCCACCAGGAAAGCGGTACGATTGGAATTCTTCAGGCGGTGCGCCGTATACATTTTGCGCAAAACCGAACGAAGCAGGAATATAATAACCATCATGGGCACAACGGTGACAAACACAATCAGCGTCAGCATCGGACTCAAGGAAAGCATAAACACCGTCACCACAACGATTTTTACTATATAAATGGCGAACATCATCACATAATTGGAAAAGAAATCCGCCAGGCCGTTAATGTATTCCGTGACACGGACCACGATCTTGCCGTCAGGACGGTTGTCGAAATAATCAAAGGGCAGACGCTGCAATCTTTCAAAAATATCCGTTCTGATATTGGAAATGATCATCAGCCCCATCTTGCCCATGCATCTGGACTGAACAAAGGTGGAAAGAATCTCCACTGCCGCTAAAAAAACCAGTCCCAGACCTAAAAGGGCCAACTGGGTGTAATCCTTGTTTACCACCACTTCATCCACGATCAGCTTTAAAAGTCTGGGCGGGAAGAGGGAAACCACTGCCGCTACCAGCATCATGCAAGTGACAAGGATCAGAATTTTCTTATAAGGCAAGATATACTTAATCGTTCTTCCCAGCTGCTTGATGTCTATTTTCTTCTCTATCTGCTCGTCTTCAAAGAAGGTATTCCGCTTAGCCATTGATCACACCTCCTCTTTTTCCCACCCGGTTTCCGGCGCCGCCGTCGGGCTTTCCTCCCGCCCGGTTTCCGGCGCCGCCGTCGGGCTTTCCTCCCGCCCGGCTTCCAGCGCCGCCGTCGGCCCCGCTTTGGATCATATGTTTTTCCGCGAGGCTGTCATAATCCACCACGGAGGCCTGCTGTTCCTGCTGGATATTGTACACATGGGCAAAGCTTCCTCCCAGGGCCATCAGCTCCCGGAACGTCCCTCGCTCTGTAATGACACCGTCGCGCATATAGAGAATCTCGTCACAGTTTACAACGGAAGAGAATCTGTGGGCCGTAATAATCACGGTTTTGTCCTTGAAATTGTCCTCAATATCCTTAAGCAGAACACGTTCCGTATTCACATCCAAAGCGCTTGTGGAATCGTCCAGAATAAAGACCGGAGCGTTCTTATGGAAAGCCCTCGCAATGGAGATACGTTGCTTCTGACCACCGGAAATGCCCAGGCCCCGTTCGCCCACGATGGTTTTATAACGGTCTGCCAGAGCGTCAATAAACTTATCCGCCTGGGCATGGGTGGCGGCCCTGGTCACCATGCGCTCATCAATATCCGACCTGCTGTACGCGATATTGGACTCTATGGTATTGGAGAACAAGAACACATCCTGAAACACATAGGAATACATTCTCCGCAGATTCTCCAGGCTGAATTCCTTGATGTCATGTCCGTCGATGGTGATGCTGCCTCCCGTGATGTCACGGGTACGTACCAGGGCCTTCAGCAGGACACTCTTTCCCGAACCGGTCTCGCCCACGATTCCAACCTTTTTCCCGTAAGGAATACTGAGATTAATGTCTTTCAGAATCTCCTGACCGTCAATTTGCATGGATACGTTTTTCAGTTCGATATCCGGACTGTCACATCTAAGAGAAAGCTCCTCATGGTCGGGAACCTGACTGCTCTTCTCCATGAACTTTTTCAATTCCAGACCGGCGATCGTCTGCTGCTGCATATTGAAAATGTGGTTATTCAAGCTTGTAATATTATTCATGATCCGGAGCACATATGTGGAGGAGGACAAAATATAACCCACAGTCAAATGCCCGTTCATCACCAGGATGGCTCCGATGATGATGGTACCGATATACGCGATCTGCTTAATGGAATTGAACGTCAGGTCAAACTTGGAGGATAACCAAATCTGTTTTAACCTGGCATTCAGCAAATTCTGATTGGAAACATCAAATTTTTCCTCTTCCAGTTTTTCATTGGTAAAGGAACGGACAATTCGCACCGCCGCGATGTTTTCCTGTGTCGTCAGATTCATGTCCGAGCTCTTGCTTCGAATATCCTTGAAATTCACGCGCGCTTTTTTCTTGAAATCCAACACAGTCCTTACCAAAAAGGGCATCAGAATCAAGGGAATGATAATAAAGGAAATGTTGATGCCCGCGATCAGGATCAAGGTCGTACACAGCATAAAAATGGAATCACAAAGGTAGGGGATTCTGTGGGAAAACAGTTCCTTGAACATAATGGTATCACTGTTCAATATCTGCAGCAATTCCCCGGAATTGTAATCCGCGATCGTGGCGGAGTCCAATTCCATCAGCTTCCCATAGGTCGCATAACGAAGCTCCGTTTCCAGCCTTAAGCCTATCTTCTCCTGCAAAAGGTCCCGCGTATAGATGACTATGATCCGAAGAACGATCAGCGATGTATAAACCATTGCTACGGACCAAAATAACCGCATCGTATGTACGCCGCCATACTTTCCCGTCAACAGGAAATGAAACATTCCGCCGCTGTCTTCCAGCACCTCGCTGTCCTGTATGACGAAATCAATCAGCATCCCCGTCAAAAGAGGAAGCAAAAGCTCCGCAAAGATACCTAAACAGCTCAAAAGCTCCGCAATAATCGCATAGGCCATGCTCTTCTTAAAATACTGATATCCAAATTTTAAAGTTTCCATGATCGTTTCTTTGCCTTCTTATAATGATTCTTATGGTGATTCTAATCTTCCGATAGGTTCTGTGAACCATCTGCTTTCCAAAGCCTTACCCATTATAACATTCTTTGAAGAATATGCAATGTATTATATTTCTGTGTTTTTGTATATTATTTTCTCTTTTTTTTGTCACATATTACCAGATTTCCCCATTTTTCCGCAAAACAACCATGTCCGCTGAAAGGGGGCTTTCACCCAAAAACGCACATTTTGAAAAGAGAGGGGCTGGAGCGTACCCCTCGGAGAGCGCACGGCTACCATCAGGCAGTACCGCCACCGGCTCAGCCGATGGTGAGTAAGTCCGCAATACAAATGGATCTGCCGCATTCCGCATTGTCCAGTATGAGCTTGCCAGTCTGGTTTACCACACTGTCGAACAGCTGTGCGTCTACCTCGTTACGCCGTAGTGTGGTGGTGCCATTGGTGTTGCCATACAGGGAAGCTCCCGCATAGGTCATAACCTTGTTATAAGCGTTCCGCGCGGTATCCCCACTGTAGATTTCGCTCACGTTCATCCTGTTGGCCAACAGGGCAATCGGGAAGTCGGGATAGGTAAAGCGTTCAGGGAACTGGGCGCCGCTGTTCACACCGTCCAGCATTCCGTTCTTGTTGCCGTCTGCCACATAACCATCGTCGCCCCAGTTGTAAAGCGTATCGTACATGAAGTCCAGGATCCCTTTTGCCTTAGGATTCCTGTCATTCTCGGCCTCATTCAGGTCTACCCGCTCGGCAAGGGCAATTCAGTATAGCACACCCCCGCATGGATTCCCATACCCGGTCAGAAAATTAATTCATTATCTTTAACTGTTTTTCACGGTTTTCACGGTGTACCCGATGACGTTTTCCATCAGCCAACCCAGGAGCTTACCGACAGAGGCAAAGCGGAAACAAGCTAAGCAGTCAACGGCCATGCGCAGGAATAAAGCGGATACAGCGAAAAATTTTGAGCAAACTCAAACTCAAGCGCCGCCAGAATAATTGGCGCGCAGAGGAGCAGCAGTCCGAAAAAAATAGCTTGCACATGGTTTTTCCGCCATCGCGACAATCCGATCATGATAAAAGCAAGCGCCAGTCCCACAACTGCCTGCAGAAGCACCTTCAGGCCAATGAGTGCCGCAATCGGTATGAACGACGGCAGAGCCTGACAGAACGGGATACTTTGTGCGGGAAACAACAGCCCATGAATCGGGAACACACGGGCAATGCTGATCCATCTGAAGACAAAGGGAAGCGCGAAAAACACAGAAGAGGCCAGTCCGCATACCGCGATTTTCCGGAAGATCACACCGCGTTTCCCGCTGGCCGTGGCGCACAATAACGCCCACGCCCCACATTGGTACTCCATAGAAATCACATGACTGAAAGCAAGAATCACTCCTATCGTCAGAAGCAGGAAGTCACTCAGTACCCCTCCCCCTAACACGCCGAATAGGTATAAGTACCCGGTATCATAAACAAACTTGCCGCCGCCCGCGCGGACAAGCTCAAGCTGCTCCTCCGCCCTCTGAAATTCAGGATAAAATGCGGTAACCCCATACCACTTTGCTTTCATCGCATTCCCGGTTTCGCTGTCGATTTCACCGGAAGCAACTAATCTGTCGATGTTTTCAATTTCGGCAAACGCCTCCCTGTACCTTTCCGATTCCGCTTCCATCAAATCGGCTTTTTCCTCCGTCATTTCTCCTTCTAATTGAAGCATGATATTTTGATAGTATTGTTCCTGCGTCGTCAGAGTGTAGGTGCGGTTAAAGGTATTGTAACCGATGAGGAAACCAAATACCAAAAGTATGAGAAGCCCGTGATTCGTGACAAGAAGCTTATATCCTTCGTACCGAAATAATGAGGCATGAGGGTGAAAGCAAATAGTAATGGGCCGCGCAGTCTGCCTGAACCCAAGTTTCTCCCCCCTCACAAAGAACAGAAAACTGAGCGCGGCGCCGACCAAAAGGACAATACCGATGATAAGCCACGACAATGTGATTCGTGAAACAGGATAACCCCACAGATTCAGATTCAAGTAGGTACCATATATATCTTCAGCCCGTAAAGCTCCAAAAAGGTTGACATACTTGACCGTGTCTGCTTTTGAGGCCGCCGGGATCAAACGATAGAGCGCCCAGCTGACCGCCCATAGAAGCATCCCGCCGAAGTAGGGCAGCACCATGTTTTCTGAAAGAATACAGAAAGCGGTCAAAACCGCGCCGACAGCAAATAATACCAGCGCCTTTGTAACAACAGACAGCGCGATAAACTCTAAAATACTGACAGGCAGGCTGCTTTCCAGGTACGGCGCCAACGATTGAAGCTTTGCCGTGACATCACACCACCCGGAAGCAAAGCCATAATACAGGCAGTTTGAAAAATAGAGGAAAGCCGCCGAGGAAAGGCAGTGGATCAGAAGCGCCAAAAGTTTCGAGGCGATGCAAAATCCCCTTCCATACATGGTACTGCGGGTGATGTAAAATAAGCCTTTTTGCTTTTCATCGGTGATCAGACCTCCAATGAACAAAAAGGACAGCAGGATTAAGAGAATGTCTGTCCACACATTTTTCATTGCGGACACAACGGGTTTTGACGGAGTCCATTTGATTCCGTCGGAAGATAAGGATTTGAAATCCTCCGCGCTCTTCTCAATATTTCTGGACGCAAAGCTGTCCGTATCCTGCGACGCGAAAACAGAAATCCCATTCAGAGTCTCCTTCCTTTTCTGAACGGAGTCAAGCCAGGAATCATAGTCCGCAGCCTTTCCTTCCTCAGCGTACATTTCACTGATGAACCTGCTCTCCAGCTCCAAGGAATCCGTATAGCGCAGGAAACTGCCGGATTCATATAGATCGTAGTAGGTTTCAAATACGCCGGGATTTTCGGCCATTTCCTGATCGGCAAAGCCTACGCCGATTTCACTGTTTCGCATAGCCAGAATCTGGCCTACAAAAGACACGCCGTCAATGGTTTGCTTTAAGTTTGCCACAAAGGTTTCCTTCTCCGTTTCCGTCATTCCCGCAGTATCAGCCGAGAACAATTTGTAGGAACGAAGCTCCGGCGTCCTATTATCACCGAGATTTGTGTACCACAGAAAAAAGAGATTGACCAACAGCAACACACAGGCCGCAAACTGATAGCTGCGTTTATACCATACTTTTTGCAATTCAAAGAATGTCAACCGGCCCATCTTTTTCCTCCTCCCCAAAGAGCCGCATATATACATCTTCAAGCCCCGAGGCCTGATATTTGCGGCAGAGATCGCCCACGGCCGCATGGTCAATGACCTTGCCGGATTTTATCAATATGATCTCTTTTGCTATGGATTCAATATCAGAAACAACATGGGTGGAGATCAGAATGATCTTATCTCCGGCGAGGGCGGAAATCCGTTCACGGATCCTCACTCGTTCCTTAGGGTCAAGTCCGGCCGTTGGCTCGTCCAGAATGATCAGTTTGGGGTCGCCGAGGATAGCCTGAGCAATTAAAATACGCTGTTTCATACCGCCTGAGTAAGTCCCGATCGAGCGGTCAGCGGCCTCGGTCATGTTGACATAGGATAATACGCGCGTAACTTCATTGCCGATTTCCTTTTTGGTGATACCTTTCAACGTCGCCATATAAGCCAAAAAGCGCCGCCCGGAAAAAGTGTCGTACATACCGTTTTGCTGGGGAGCATAGCCCAATAAGGCACGGTAGGACGCGCCCAATTTGCCGATATCCTCGCCGTTCCATTTCACAGTTCCGCTGCCTGGGCGGAGATTGCCGGTTATAATATTCATCAGCGTGGATTTCCCGGCCCCATTAGGGCCGAGAAGTCCGTAAATTCCGTTATCCAGCGCCAGAGAAACGTTATCCAGCGCCTTTTTTTCCTTATATTTCTTTGAAATTTCACATAGCATCAACATCGTTACCGTCCACTCCCAATCATTTGAATCGGCGCGAAATTGTCTCTGCCCGCAAACAGATCCTCCTTACTGATAAGCGCGTATTTGTAGCCATGGACTGTATAGGAGCCATCACTTTTCGGCGTCACATCGCTGTCGTAAATGGTCAGGACTTGATCGTCTGTTGCCGCAATGATTTCCAGGCTCCATCCGGTAGATTGATTAACAAGTCCGCAATGGCTGATTTCGCCGGTATCCGTATTGATAAAATAAAGGGTGCGGTCATCGTCATCGCGGGTATAGATTCGATCCCCGAGAATGCCCCAAATGGAATCCTGAGAAATGGTACACAATGTGTTTTGCTCCGCCGTCCGCAAATCCACGCTTATGATTTTGCCGTCCCCACTCACGGAATAATACAATTTGTTTTCGTCCACCGCATAGCTCCTGGCTTTTGGCGCATATACGCGCAAGATTTCGTTGAGGGAACCGCTGTCAACATCAAGCGTCGCAAAAACATCGGCGGAATTGCCGTAGATGGATCTGTCATCGGAATGCTTTTCCTGCGCCGAAAGTTCGCGTCCGAAATCAATCCCGTATAAAACCAGTTTCCGCCCTGTGCAGCCGATGACATCCCAGTCGATGGCATCGCCAAAATCCATGGAAATGAGTACGGTTTCCTTTCCCGAAGAGAGATCAAGATAAATCAGGTTCCGCTCAGAAGAAGTCTGATAAGTATTGCCGCCGCCCTGTTCCGTAGTCACTTTTTTCGTAATCAGGTAGAATCCTTTCGCGTCTCCCAGAACGAGGTCCTCCACCGTGGCGGAAGAATCAAACGTATGTATCTTTTCCCGATTTGTGCCATCCAGGTTCGCCCGGTAAAGCACCGTCGGCGCAGCTTCAACGGCGACGCCGGAATTGCCGTCCAAAACACCCATCACGGCGGAACCGTCGTGATCCTGCTCCTTGCTCAGAATATACAGGCTGTCGTTCATCGCAAAAAGCGCGGTCGAGAAAGCAAATTCATCGGTGGGGAAAACCGACGTACAATCAGCGGTATTGTGGGTGCAGGCCGCATTGCTGCATAGATAGATTTCCTGCCGGGTGGCAAAATCCATATACATGAGGCGCATGGCATCACGTCCGTCAGCGAGCCGGTCTCCTTCTAAAGTCAGATAGTAATATCCGTTTTCAGTGTAACTCGCAGCATACTGCCCTTGCATATGGTAAAGCAAAGATAGATCTCCTCCGGAACTCTCACTCTGACTTGTCTCCGGATTGCCTGTTTCCTGATTGCCTGTTTCCTGATTGCCTGTTCCCGGACTGCCTGTTCCCGGACTGCCTGTTCCCGGACTGCTTCCTTCCTCGATTTCCTCCAACGTTTCCGATTCCACCGCGATCTTTTGCAGACCGCTTCCGGTTAAGGAGCCGGAGCCCTTGGCAGCGGCCTCACCACAGCCTCCAAGGGAAAGCAATATGCCAAGCGCAAGTAATACACACATCCGTTTCTTCATAAAAAATGACCTCCTTGTAGCATCAATAATGATTTACAAAGAGATCATAACGCGGAAAGGTCAAGAAACGGTCAAACTTCAAGGATTATTTTTACGATCGCTCCATGGGGCTGTCTGTTTCCAAGCTCCAGCCGCCCTCCGTGCTTTTGGCAAAGAACCCGGCTGATCGTCAGTCCCATCCCACAATGTCCGTTTTCATCCGCCGCGGGCATCAGCAATCGATTCCCGCTCTTTAATATTTCTTCCGAAAAACCGTCGCCGTCGTCCGCGACGGAAATGACAAGCTTCTTATTTTGCAGGGCAAAGGACAGTTCCATTTTTTCTCTTGCGAACCTTATAGCGTTGTTCAGAACATTTTCAAGAATGCGGCAAAGAATCGCGGCGTCTATTGAAATCATATCGAAAGGCGCCGCGCCTGCCATCATTAGAGTTTTTCCGGCCTCAGAAGCCATAAGGGTCAAATCAGCGGTAATATCCGAAATCAGTTCATCGGCAGAGACCTGTTCGCGATGGATTTCTATATCGTCCAACTGATTGATCGCCCTGACCGATTCCGTATATTGCTCCATTCGTTTGGCGGCTTTCTCAATGTTGCAGGTGATTTCCCCGATCCTCCGCGGCGTCAGGTCATTTGTCTGCAAATGGATCTGTAAATACTCTGTATATCCCTCAATGATGGCAATGGGGTTTCTCAAATCGTGCGCTATGGAGGCCTGTATCATTTTTCTTTCCTCAATCATTTTCCACAGCCTGCGGTTATTCTCACTCAGCGCCTGCCGCATCTTCTCAAAGGAGCGGCACAGCTCGCCGAGCTCGTTTCCCAAACCGCATGTGACGGTGAAGTCCAAATCCTGCCGGCTGATATGCTGTGCGGCATCGTCCAGAGCCTTGATGGCCGGCGCAAGCTTTTTTCGGTAAAACCACATAGCACACAAAAGAAAGCCCGCAATGGAGTACGCGGCGGGCAGCGCCCCCATGGCGATCCCTGCCCCGATATACGCCAGTTTCCGCCGGGGACCGTTCCATCCGATGCCGTAGTTCACACTCTCCACAGAGAGCCTGAACTTGTCCAATTCGTATTTCTCGGTAACAGGTACGCCGTTCTCAATACTATTTATAAACGGAATCCCCTGCCGCTCCCCGCTGTCCACTTCAAAACGCGTCGCGGCCAAGTCCTCCACGCCGTCCTGCCTTTGGTATCCTATGTGAATCATCACATGGTTCGTGCCGGGCACCAACCACTTCTGAAACAGCCTGCAGCCGTAAATCGTCCCGGCGGACACCGCCGCCACCGACAAAAGCGTGACCGCCACCGCCACAAAAAATTCCATCTTCAGTGACTTTTTTCCAGCTCTCAATCTTTCCACGTATAGCCGACTCCCCATATTGTTTCGATATATTCGCGCCGCGTTGCCTCTCGCAGTTTTACACGAATCTTTCTGATGTGTTCCTTTACCACATTGCTGTCTCCTTCCGCGTCAAAGCCCCAAACCGCTTCATAAAGGCGTTCTTTGTCAAAAATCTGACCTCTGTATGTCATCAGGTATTCTATTAGATCAAACTCTTTTTTGGAAAAAGAGAGTTCTTCTTCCTTGTAACACACACGCCGCTCGGTTAGATTTACAAGCAGACCGTCGGCGGTAGTCAGGACGGAAACTCTATTTTGGTTTCTCTCATCCCGTCGCAGATGGGCGGCAACCCGCGCGGTCAGTTCTTTTAGGCTGAACGGTTTCGTGATATAATCATCGCCCCCAAATTGCAGTCCGTTGATTTTATCCTGTTCCGTAATCCGTGCCGTTAAAAAAATGATGGGGCAGACAACATGATCGCGAATATTCCGGCACAGCTCCAAACCGTCAATACCGGGCATATTGATGTCAAGCAGAATCAGGTCGGGCTTATTCTGTAATTGCGTCAAGGCCGCCCCGCCGTTATTGGCAACAAGCGGCTCGTACCCACAATCCCGTAAATGCTCAGACAGCAAATCAGTCAACATTTTTTCATCATCAACGATAAGTATTTGATGGGCCATTGTTTTTCCTGCCTCTCCTTTGCAAGTTCTGCTTCTTAGTCCGACACATTTCCCAAGGGGTAACCGGCTTAAGCCAGCGTAGGGATGCGGGTCGCCGGTAATGATCCTTGCATCGCGGACACCCACGATATTCATGACGCGGCCGGGAAGTCCTCATTGCCCTATTTTCTGCTCATTTCCTCCGTCAGCAGGTAGGGCAGATTGGCAGGCTGATTGTAAGCAGTATTCTGCCATGCCACTCCTTCCCGATATGTGGTATTCGTCAGCAGACAGGGGAACACATAATCCGTCGAAATGTTAGTGCTGTATATCTCAATCTTGCCGCGATCGTCCTTATCACGCGCTATGAATTCCTCTCTCCAGTCGCCATATAAATCCGCCAGCAGTCCAGGATTTCCTTTCGTGCTGTTGTTTGTCATGGACTGCTTCGCCTCATACAAAACAGTAGTCTTGCCGTTCTCATAATCCCACTTCTGCACCTGGGGATTATAATGATCCTTGTCATTGTAATCAAACAGCTCCATCAACAGATCGCCATCCCAGTACATGGAGAAATTTTTACTGGGGGTAGACGCGGATATTTGCTCACCCGCGCTATTGTACATCGCCTCGGCCCATACCTCCGCTCCGGGATAACGGGGGTCTACATCCGCCGCCATCCCTCTGCCGGTATCTTTGCCGGTATATACGCCAAAGAGGATTTCACCGGTAGCCGCATCATGGAGCTCATAGCCGTATTTTGCAGTCTTTACCTCATGAACATCAAATACCTCGATCCTGCCGTCATTATTCCAGTCGCTGACATGCATCGCGTCACCATGTCCCAAGCCGGTCGCATACATAGGCTGACCATCGTTATCTATTGCCATAGCGCCATAAATAATCTCATCATAGCCATCGCCGTCCACATCATTTATAGAAAGATTATGATTCCCCTGACCGGCAAATGTATCTCCGTTAGGCGCATCAAATATCCACTGATTCTCCAGCTTGCCATCGATCAGCTTCCATGCGGTAATCGCACTACGCCCATAATAGCCGCGGCAAAAAACAGCGCTTGCAGAACCGTCATCCAAATAAGCGGTAGCCGCCAGGAAACGATCAACACGATTGGCATAAGCAGTGTTCTCGCTCTTTCCCCAGTTGCTGTTTAAATACAACCCCGTTTGGGGATCAATGTCACCTCTGGCAGGCAGATATTCCACGGTGTCAATGATCTCGCCTGTCTGCCCGTTAAAGGCCGTCAAATATTCCTGGCCCTGAACGATCTTTCCCAACGTACCGCCATTACCGTCCGAACCGCTATGATTCCGGAAATCATATGTCTCAAACGTTCCAGCCACGTCAATTGGCAAATCCTTTACACTGACGGCTCCCACATGCCCGGTTTCTTCCAGCTTTGCATTAAAAGTGGTACTTCCATCCGCGGTCTTACAGATAAGTTCCGCCTTGCCATCCCCGTCATAGTCCCATACCTGGAACTGCGTATAATGCGCTCCGGAACGGATATTCAGGCCCAGATCGATACGCCACATCAAAGTTGCGGCGCCCGCGGCAATATCCAGATCATAGGCATCCAAAATAGTGGTGCCTGTATAACCGCCGTAAGAATTATCCTGGGCATTGTCAGGATACCACTTTACAATCAGTTCAAGCTGGCCGTCACCGTCCAGATCGCCTACCGACATATCATTAGCGGTATAAGCGGTCACCGAACCATCAGGCATCTTCTGTTCGGCCGGAAGCTGCAGGGCAAACTGCTGATAAACATCTCCCCATGCCTTCGTTTCTTCTCCCGCGGCGGAAATACCGGTGCTGGCGGTCAGCCTGTAGGTATCGCCGGATTTTCCTTCCGCGTCCATGAAATTGGTAAGGCTGCCGGTATAGACTTCCTGACCGTTTCGTTCCAGGGTAAACACAATATCGGCCGGATCTTCCTCGTAACATCTCCAGCTTACAAAAACGCCCTCCTGCGCTTTTACCGCTACAAGCGCGCGATCAGAATAGCTTTCCGCCGGCGCATATGTACCGATCGAAGTTAATTCACCATATACGGTCCTGATCTTCTCATCCGCCTTATCATCTTCCTTCCCGGAATCCCCCGAACCAGAAGATGCCGTTGCGCCGGTGCTTTCTGTCGTTCCGGTACTCTCGGCAGTTTCCTGACTCTCTGTATTTCCAGTGCTTTCTTCACCCATGTCGCTCTTCGTGCTTTTATCGCTTTCGGAATTCTCCGTCCCGTCCTGGGTTTGCCCGGAAGTAACCCTACCATCATCCACCGCGGCTTTACCGCAAGATGCCAGTACCAGCGCTGCCGCCATGAAAAGCGCCAATATTTTAACAGTCTTCAATTTCATTTTCCTCTCCTTCCACTCCTACCTCGAGATAAATTGCATTACATTTTTATTTTAACATGGCGCATCCTTGTTTACAATATCAAAAACACATTTATCGGCGGCAATGGGTAGTTTCAGTTCCACCCTTTTTCCTCCTGTGCATCTATGCGCCAATCCGGTTCCATTTCTGATGCTGTCCATGGGATCTTTTTGACAGAATTGGCATGCCCTATTGCAGCAGGAACAGGGAAGCGGCAAGGCGCTTGCCGGCACTGCAACGGGACTATGCTACAGCCATAAAGAACCGCAGACGCTCCATTCAGCTGCCTGCGGTTCTCCTTGTCTATCCTTGTTATTTCATATACGCCATATATTCCTTCTCAAACACAGAACGCTCTATGTTCGCCCTTTTTGCCGCTTCCGCAATAGAAAGCAGGATGTCTTTTACAAAACCAAAAAGAATCTCTAATGCCCCCTCACGCTTACCTTCCTGGATGCCTTCCTGCAACCCTTTATCATAAATCCCCGTACTCAGATTACACGCCTGACTCACCTCCCGACTGATTTCCTCTGTTACCTCGATATGAAACTCATCTGACAAAACAACTTTTTTCTCTTCTGCCGACCTTTCCGTGGAAAATACCTTGCTCTGGATTTCAATGTTCACGATAATCTCCATTCGGTCATCTCCGCCCGGCACCCGGACCAGGAAACGGATATCATACTACGGTACCTTCCCTGACGGAAATGTCCTCCGTAGGCATCCCTTCAATCCGGTCGCTGCCGTTCAGCGTTTCCTTCCATTCTCCAGAACGTACGGTATCGGATGATCCTGATGAACCGCCGCCTCACTGATTTGCGGCGTTCCTTCTATGAATTCCCCGTCAATCTGCTTCACCGGAATATCTGTGACATTTCAGTAGCAGCCTTCCCCTTCTTACCTTATGAACATCTTAACGCACTTTAAAAAAGTGATGCATAATACCTCTTCTAATTCATATCGTATTCTAAATCTTATTCACAGGGTACGTTTTACTGACGGACCAGGGTAATATCATCCAAATATCCCCAAGATCCAGCCTTCCCATCTATGATAATCTCAATTGTAATATTTCCTGTTCCAATGGGAATATTTGTTATTTTTGTCTCAACCCACTGGGGAGCATTCTCCGATGAAGACCACTGATTTGTGTCCTTAACCGCTGCACTATATGTCTTTCCATCGCTGATAACATTCACCATGACCGACTTGCCATCGTTACTGCCATATGAATATAATTTTAATGTATAGTATCCACTTGCGATTGCACTTACATCTTGTGATATTTCCAGGGAAAAGTCACTTGGATCATAATAATTAAAAGCATATATACCATTAGATGTATGATTTTGAGTTGAATTAGCCCATGCTGTTTCCGGCCAGATATCATTTACATTGATCGTCCAGGATTTCATAGAGGCGTATGTCTGGTTATTTTCCGTAATAGCATCTTCAAAATCCCCATTCAGGACATAATTACGATCGCTGACTACTCCTTCTGGATCTGTATCAACAAACCTGAAATCATCCCATGTGCCATAGCCGTTTGCAGTTCCAGTCACACATCCTCCAATCATAACCTGTGAAACTCCATCTGGAATTATAATATCTTCCATTACAAATTGATTCCACCAGCTATAATTCGCGTTTAATAACTCCACAGAGTCAAGCAGAACTTCTTCTCCCTTTTTGTTTGTATACTTTACGTAAAAATAGCTTTCATCATAGTTTATATAATCCCAGGTTCCTTGGGCCCAAACACTGAAATCATAACGATGTCCTTCTAATACATCCACCATCTGATAAAGATCCACGCAAAAATCACTATCAGACCAATATTGAAAACTGCCGGAACCTGTGTATGCATAACTATCAGCATCTTCCGTAATTTTTCCAGCATTTCCCTGCACTTTGTTGATCATCCAATCCAATGTGTTTTCACAATCCTCAAAGCCTGCATTTTTTATTAAATTCCGCTGTACGGACACCTCAAGTTTAGGAGTTGCAAGAGATACTCCCTCCAACGGATTAGTCCCTGATACCACGCCATAAAACGTATAATCCGCAACTTTTGACATATCCACCAGATCTGCCCCCTGCCAGACTACCGGAAGCTTCTCTATTGTTCCATCATATCTCAGCACGTCTACTGTTTTGGGAAGCAAGTCGCTCAAATCGGAGCCTTCATCCACCTGCACAATCATGGCATCCGGAGAATATACAATAACATCCTTATCATTATTAACAGCCGCTTCATCTGCATTGAACAAAAAAGCATTTATTGAATCCAAAGCTTTATGATCTGCCCCGAAAAGTATTTGATTATCCCACTCATTTCCTTCTCCCTGGGAAACTCCTACTCCTTCTACAGCTATCCATAACGGTTCCCAGTAAAAGACACCTAACCCTTTTCCTCCGTCCACCGTGGCAACAGTATTAAATGTCATTTCCGTCATCAATTTCTGATTTGCCACCGTGGCAGACAGACCTACCAAATCAGTATCGCTTTGCCCAATTTGATTTTCAGTTGCATCGGCATTTTCATAAGTATAAGGATAAGAAGTTTCTGCAACTACTACTTCTTTTCCATATCGTTCCACAATATTATTCATATTGTTTTTCAGATTCTGTAATGATCCATGCCAATATGCATAATATGACATTCCTACCACATCGAAATCCGTTACGCCATTGGCTATGATACTATCAAAAAAATATTCAAAACGGCTTACGTCCCCTCCTTCTGCCAGGTGAAGCATAATTTTGGTATCGTGCCCCTTTGGCGTAGTATCCCGCACCGCACGGATTCCGCTGTTTAACAGCTCCGCAAGGCTGCTCATATTGTCAATGTAACCATCATCCCACAGCATACCGCCGCTGATTTCATTTCCGATCTGTACCATATCCGGGTAGGCTCCAACTTCATCCAGACCCCTTAAAACTTCTGCAGTATAATCATACACGGCCTGCACCAGTTGAGTATATGAATAATCTTGCCATGCCGCGGGCTTTGTCTGATTGGCCGGATCAGCCCAGGTATCGGAATAATGGAAATCAATCAACAGCTTCATTCCGGCTTTTTTTATTCGTTCCGCCATTTCTATCGTATGGGCAGCATTACAATAATCTCCGGCATCAAAAGAAGTCGTAGGATCATTCCAAACGCGTAATCTTACATAATTCACCTCTTTCTCTTCCGCCAGGTAAGATAAAATATCCGTTATCTCATTGCCGTCTTCGTCATAAAAAATTCCCCCTGCGTCTTCTATTGCTTCCAAAGATGATAGATCCATTCCTTTAATAAACTCGTCGGAAGCCGAAATATTTGCAGCATTTGCTTTTCCGCCCCAAAAGAATACTCCAATACCAAAGAACAATACCAAAATTTTGAGATATATTTTTTTCATTGTTTCCCTCCATGTATATATCTGTTATTTTTTACAATCCGTTACTGCAATTTTCTAAAACAGTCATCCGCCTCGAAAACCACAATTCTACGTGTGGGATACAACGATCCCCTTTCCACATACAAATCCCCTTTTTTCCCAGTCGTCCGCAGCTTAGTCCGAAAGGTTCCGAGACCCTCTACCTGGACCTCTTCACCATGGGCCAGTTCAAGGATGATAATCTCCCTCAGAACCTTCAAAACCGCTTCCGCATCCTTTTTACTGACTTCCGCTTTCTTGGCTATGTCCGCAACAAGCTCCGTCCTTGACATCATAAGCATTCACTCCGCTAATATAAGAGAAATATCATCCAGGGTTCCCCAGCCGCCTGCCTTACCTGAGATGACAATACCGACGGTGATCTCCTGTCCACCCTCCAGCATTATATCAGAAATGGCAGGATTCTGCCAGACATCCCAGCCCTGATTACTCCAATCCGCGGAATAAAGCTCCTTTCCTTCCGCATCTTTCACATATAGGGTCAGAGCAGTTCCCGTATCCGCGTCTCCCTGAGAAAATGCGCTGAGCACATAGCTTCCGTTTTCCTTGACCGTAACCGTCTGGAATAGGTCTATCGTAAAATCCGTTTCATTCCAATAATGGAAGCTGTATTCGCCGGAATGCGGATTTCCCTCGTTGTCATTGCGGATAGTGCCTGCTGCAGTGTTTTCCCTTGTTACCGTCCAGCCCGCGTCTCCATTTTCCATACTGGGATTGGATAAAAGATTATTGACGGAGCCATCGGAATTTTCTGTATCACCACTTGCGGGATCATCTGAGCCATCCTGCCCCGCGCCGCTTTCATGATCCACGTTATCCGCGGTTTCTTCCTGCTCTCCCGTGTAGAATGTGAACTGATCCAAAGTCCCCCAGTCATCCGGCGTTCCCTGAATCTGTACGCCAATGCGCACTATATCCCCTTCCTGCAGCTGCGCGGATACCAGGGGATGCTGCCAGACATCCCAGCCGTCATTGGTAAAGTCCTGACCTGCCAGAATATTTCCTTCCTTGTCCGCAATATACAGAGTAATATTCAAGCCAGATCCTTGTATTCCCTGGGACCATACCTGTAAATGATATTCATCTGAACGGGCAATCCTCACCATCTGATAAAGGTCTATATCAAAGGCATCCGCACTCCAATATTGGTAACTCCATTCACCGGAATGGGGATAGCTGTTGCCATCATTACAGATTTGCCCGACCCCCTTCTCGTCGGTTTCCGACCATCCTGATGTGCCTTCCTCAAAATCCAGGTTGTTCAGGCTATATTTATCCACCAGTTCGGCGCCGGCGGAAATCTCAAAATCCAGTACCTTTCCTTTATAAGCGACCCTGGTACCGGTAATTTCCTTGCGTGATGAGATATCCCACTCAATCGGGACCTTACGGATACTGCCGTCCAGGTACAATACCCTTGCTTCGGCAGGCAATTCCTCCAGAACATCTTCTCCTTCTGCATCTGCATCGATCTCCAATGACTCAAATGGATACACCAACAGAGCCTTTTCATTATCCAGGCTGCCCGGAAGATAGGAGAAAGCCTTCACCCCTTCCAGGGCTTTTCCTTCAAAATCAAAGAGCGCCTGATTTTCCCATTCATTTCCGCTTCCTTTTGAAACTCCGGCGCCCTCTACGGCCAGCCACGCAGGTTCCCAATAATAGATACCCAGACCCCCTTCGCTGGTCGCCACGGCATTCATGGTCAGTTCCAGCACCAACTTCTGATTCTCTTCACTGGCTTCAAATCCCACCTCCGCCAAATCCTTATCCCTCACAAGGTTTTCATTTCCATCTGCCGACTTGGTGGTAAAGGGATATGCGGTCTCAGCCAGCACCACCTGTTTCCCAAATTTATCATATATATTTTCAATATTGGCTTTCAGATCCGAGAAAGTGCCGTGCCAATAAGGATAGTAGGAGAGCCCCACAATATCGTAATCCGACACCCCGTTTGCCTCCAAGGTTTCAAAAAAGATCTCTGTAGCCCCTACCGAACCACCATCCTGCACATGAATCATAATCTGGGTCTCCTGGCCTTGCGGCGTTGTGTCCCGGACTGCCTGAATACCGCTGTTGACCAGCGCTGCCAATGTTTCCGGATGATCCAGTCCCCCATAAGGCCAAAGCATTCCATTGCCGATCTCATTGCCGATCTGCACCATATCAGGGTAGGCGCCTTCCTCCCCCAGGGCGTTCAGCACCTCGGCCGTATAATCATATACTGCCCGAATCAACTGTTCTTCATCCATCTCTTTCCAGGCAACAGGGATTGTCTGATTATCCGGATCCGCCCACCAGTCAGAATAATGGAAATCCAACAGGAATTTAGCGCCTGCATCCTTAATCCGCTTTGCCATTTTCAGAGTATGATCCAGATTGCAGTAATCTCCCGCGTCAAAGGAACGGGTGGGTTCATTCCAGATTCTCAATCGAAAATAGTTACAGCCGTTTTCCATCAGGAAAGGAATAGGATCAACCTTCTCACCGTCAAATCCATAAAACTTCCCGCCATAATCTTCTACTGCCTCCAAAGAGGAAATATCCGCTCCTTTAATAAAATAAACTTCGGGATCAGGCTCCCCACTGCCGGTCTGATTACCTGATTCTGCCTCATTTGTATTACCTGCGGCCGCAATCTCTGTCCCCGTTCCATTTGCCTGTCCATCGTTACTGCTGCAACCTGCCAATAAACAAAACAGTACAGTCGTCAGCAAAAGGACAAGCCACCTTGTTATTCTCTTTTTCATCCCATTTCCTCCATGAATTGCCAACAATACTGTCTTTCCTGTATGCGCAGGAACAGGTAAATATATCCCCTGTCCCCGCGCACATAATCAGATTTCTTTCTTACTGTAAAACAAAGGTAATATCATCGATGGTGCCCCAGTCATCCGGCTGCCCGTTGATGGTCAGGCCGACTGTAACCGTGGCCCCTGCATCCAGGCTGACACTGATGGAAGGGGTCTGCCATACCGCCCAGCCCTCATTGGCGAAGTCGACGCTCTGCATCTCATTGCCCTGCGCATCCAGCAAATACAGGGTCATGGAAGAACCGGTTTCATTATCCCCCTGGGAATAGGCGCTTAAGACATAATCTCCGGCCTCGTCCACGGTCACCGTCTGCTTCAGGTCGATGGTAAAGGCATTCGCGTCCCAATAATGGAAACTGTAGGCGCCGGATTTCGGATATCCATCGCTGTCATTTCTGGAAATGCCGGCTTCGGTGTTTTCCCTGGTGATCTCCCATCCATCCAGGTCAAGCTCAAAGCTGGAATTCGTCAGGACATTGCCCGGGAATTCAATATCCACCTTAGTGGTCTCCCCCGTATTGATATCCGATACCGCGGCCTCAATGGCGGACTGATAGGTATCCAGTGCGGTCTGCGGTGTCATGTCGCCGTTTTCAATTGCTGTCATCATGGAGTTTACCGCATTGTTCAATGTGGAAAAACCATTGATCCAGTTGATCCTGGAAATTCCGTTCTGATAAATATAGGACACGTTCTCCATCGTTTCCATATCGTCACACCAGTTTTCCAGCTGATCCTCCAGAAGGTCATTGAATTCTTCCTCTGAATCCGTAATATCCGTGATCAGATCATATACCAGGGCCACCTCTTCCGGATCCTCGACTCCGTTGAGGATTACACGGCATCCGTTTTCCTTCCCATAGCAGGAATAATCTTCCGCGGAATTTCCTTTCGGGAAGGGTACCCAGCCCCAGGAATCGCTCATATCATTCAGATAGCTGTAGGAGATCCAGAACTCCTCAAGACACATCATGGAAGTGCCGTTTTCAAAGGACAGGATCAGGGAATTCCAATCATCCACAGACCAGTCAATGGAGCGGTAATCCACTGTGGAAGCAAAATCCTGATATGCCGTCAGGGCCTCCATTACACGGGGATTGTTCAGATCCAGGGTCATTCCCGAATCCGTTTTCTCGGCAATGTAAGCCTCGTTGGAATACAGGTAACACCATGCCAGATCCGCCCTGGCATTAAAGCCGTAGATATCGATGGTGCCGTCATTGTCCTTATCGATGTTGGCCTGCATCGCGACATCCTTGAAAGTCTCCCAGTTCCAATTACCGCTGTCATAAAGCTCATACAGATCCGGAAGACCGTTCTCATCAAAAAGGGTCTTATTCCAGAAAATGCCGTACCTGATCTCAGGATCCGCCAGTACCATGGTATAATATTTTCCCTTATAATAGCCGGCATCCACCACATCCTGACGCCATTTATATTCGCTTAAGTCAATGGTATCCAGATCGCTGATAGGATAGACAATTCCTCCTTCAATCAGGTTAGGAAGCACTGTGGTGGTGATCGCATAGCCGATGTCCACGATAGGGTCGCCCGCTAAAACGGTATTCGTATAATCATCTATATAATCATCGCCCAGATCCACGAACTCGATCGTACAATTATAATTCTCCTCCACATAAGCAATTCTCTCCGCCAAAGCGGCATTTACGGCGTTGGACTCCGGGTCCGGCGTCATATCATAGTAAGAACCGATCCTGAATACTCTTCCGCCAAAATCATACTCAGGTTCTTCTGTCTGGCTGCCCTGGGATGAGGCTTCACTGTTTTCAGGGCTGTCGGATTTACCGCCCTCATCCTCTTGGGAACCGTCCGTTGAACCCGCGGATGCGTTTCCCTGATTTCCACCGGTTTCCGTCGGCGCGTTTTCGCCTCCGCAGGCGGTCATTGCGAATGCGAGTATTACCGCCAACACGAGGGCAAGTACTTTTTGAGTGAAAAATACCTTTCTTTTCATAAGATACCTCCTGAAATTTTTTAATGTTCCCTTTGCACTGTGCAGGGAATCCTATGTAAATAAGCCTTCCGGCTTATTTTCAATGTTTAACCGACAATGCCGGACCGTTCGATCCCTTCCACAAAGGACTTCTGACAGAACACATATAAAATGATCAACGGAATGACCGTCAGCACCGTACCCGTATTATTGATCATGGAAACAAAACCGGGACTGATAAAGTTCATGGTGCCTCCAAAACCTTCATATTGGCTGTATACATTCACCGCCAGGGAACTCAATGCAGTAGAAAGCACCTGTGTCCTGCTCAGATACAGTGAAGTATAGAAAGAATCCGTCCATTGCCAAACAAATCCGAACAGGAACACCGTAACCATCATGGGCACACAGCTGGGCACCATAATCTGCACAAAGGTACGAAGCCTGCCACACCCATCCACATAAGCGGCTTCCTCCAGCTCCTTCGGCATCCCTTTGAAAAACTGCCGGAGCATATAGATATAGAGACCATTCCGAATCCCCATCGTGGTAGCCGCCTGAATAAAGAAAGGCCAGTAAGTATCAATCAGATTGACCGTGTTCCCCGTAACCGCTTTTATAATGCCGAATATGTCAAAAAAACGGTATTTCATAAAAAGCGGAAGCATAATGACCTGAGGCGGCACAACCATGGTAAAAATCACACAGGCGAACAGTATTTTCCGAAATGGGAAACGAAATCTGGCAAAACCATACGCAGTCAGCAGACATGCCACCAGCTGCACAAAAGAGACTGTGGCGGACAAGGCTGCAGTCCTTAAAAGTGTGGTCCAATAGCTTAAGCCGGAAAGGGACAGCGCATAATTATTCAGGGTAAAATGCTTCGGCACATATTTGACGCTGGCATCATACAGGTCCTTCTCATCCATAAAGGACACACTGAATTTCAGAAACAGCGGCTGCAATATTGTGAAGCAGATCCCGATGACGATAACCACCCGAACCACGCTCCATAATATCCTGCCCAACCTTGCGGTGGTCATTTTTCTTTTCCTTTTATAAACTTTTCGCTTCATTTTATATCCTTCCTCGCCGCTATCTTTCATCATAATAAAATACATACCTGGATATCAGACTGCCTACGATGACCAAAATCACCGCAATACAGATAAAGTAGATCCATGCCATGGCAGAACCGTATCCATAATCGATCTCATTAAAAATGGTGTACTTGATCTCGGTCATCATCTCATTATTTTCATTGGTAAACAGATCAATTACCGTATAGACACTGTTCACCAGGATTAACGGACTGATCATGGGAAGCGTGATCTTCCAGAAGCTTTCCCATTGGGTTGCCCCCTCCATGCTGGACGCTTCATACAGGGATGGGGAGATGGACTGCAGCCCGGCCAGGAAGATCAATATCTGGACTCCCGATACGATCACAATGTCGTAAAGTCCGTTCACTGCCGAAGATAATCCTGTTATCACCGAAACCGGAAGGGAAGTGTACTCCGTAAGGAACCCCGAAACGTTCAAAAAGGATGCAAGCTCGTTTCCGCTCATTTCCGATGTGGCGCTCATGGTGTTTACCAGCAGGTCAGAGCTTTCCAGGGCCACAAGGACTCCCGAGGAAATGATCACCGGAAGAAACAGAATGCTTCTTGCCGCTGTCCTTCCGCGGAAATTCTGATTCAACAAATTGGCAGCAAAAAAGCTGAATATCAGTACCAGAGGAATCCTCGTCACCATCTGCCCCAGATTCGTCAGCAGCTGCAGGTTAAAGTCCGGGTCGATGGCGACCGCCCTGATATAATTCCCCAGACCATGGCTGGAGGTAAGCGTAAGGCTGTAACCCTCCGGACTCACCTGCATATCGCTGAAGCTGTAACGCAGCGATTCCACAATCAGCGGCATGAACACAAAGAAAAATCCGATCAGGAACGGCAGGATAAAAAGAATTCCCGCCGCGCCGTCTTTTCCGGCCATGGTCAAATGCCATTTACCGCCGCGTTTTTGAAAATACTGCATATCATCCCTCTCCTCTCTGTACCAGATAACCCCTGGCAGGGACAGATACATCCTCCACCGCCGCTTCCTGTGTTCCGTAATTCACATAGACTCTGCTTCCGTCCTCATAAGTCACCCTCACCACATTCTCTGAAAGGATCTCATGAGAAAGCATCACCTGATCCGCAAGACAGCCCAGCTGTTCATTCATTTCCCGGTAGCTTTCCACCGCCCGGTCAAACCACGCTTCATAGTTGACACTGTACAAAGCGTCGAAATCCGTTTCCTTCAGAACAGAATTGGGAGCGTAGATCCATTTAAAGTTTAAGCCCGCGCCACTCTCCACGCTCTTTAACAGGATTGTTTCGTAATCGTCCGACAGGTTCCAGGCTTCTCCCGCATAATCCAGGTAGCCATGAAGCACCATCTCATAAAACGGAATCTCTTCGTCAATCACCCTGTAATGATTGGAGAACAACGGTACATTGATGATCTCTGACGTATTTCCCCAGACGTAGGCATTGGCATTGTCACCCAGAAGTCTCTGGCCTGCCCCCGAGAGTATATCCATTGCCTTCCTGTTCTGCGTTTGCGCCATCTGTCTGTCCGTATAATTGCTCCGTAAAAGATCGGAATACAGCTCCCAGGAAAGGGTCCCCAGGTTGATCCCTGTAATTTCCTGTTTCCCAAGCTTTCCCGTAAGCTTCCGGGCAATCTCACCCACATAATAAGGACTGATGAGGCTTGCCGCTTCTCCTTCCGATACGCGGCTTGCAAGTCCATACTCGTTGAGCTTTACATTGGTATTATCAAAATACCTGGGCGCGTACCGCATATTGCTGTAGCCATCCAGAAGCTTATCCTGATACACATACTGCAGATCCAGCGTCATGTAGAGATCGCTTCCCGTCCCTTCCATCCAGCGGGAAAACTCCTTTAGGTTACTTCCGCCCTTCTTAAGCTTCGATACCACAGACAACCCGGTTGCCGCTGTTCCATGGAGTCCTCCATTCATCCAGCCGGAATAGACGACATTCAGATTCTGTACCCCGTCTTCCTGCAGACGCCCAGTGATCTCCTGCGCCTGGGCAAAGGTGGTCAACGCTTCCGTTGCCTCATACTTAATGCCAAGGAATGTTTTGGTCTTATTTACAGCCCCTATATATTCCGCGAAAAAGGGAAGCGCTTTCGACTGTGTCCTGTCCGTCAGGACTCCTTTGTCCAGAAGGTATTGCCTGTAAGCGGCAGCCATTCCCGAGTAATCCGCCTTTTCATCCGCAAGGAAGGAATACCGGATCGTATAGTTTCCTTCAAATTTGGCTTCGGAATACATATAATAGCTGTTCGCGCCTACAATATCGTCCAAGGATGTCTCGCCATATTGCAGATAAGTAAAAGACGGGTAAACGTCATTGTATCCTGTTGTCTTTCCCGCAATTTCCGCATTGATACTGGCGTAAGCATCCCCTTCCTCCAAAACGGCAAACAATGCCTTATTTCCGTCCCGGATTCCATAGACCGGCATTTTTACGGTGTTCAGGGCATCGATCTGACTCTGGTACCAGGAGGTATAAACAAATGTCTCATCCTGACCATATACAGCAGCCCCATAGGAGGCCTCACTCACCTTGCCATTACTAAAACGGATCAAGGCGCCGCTGCCGTCAGGGACGAAAAGATATCCGTCTTCTCCCATGGACGCCCCGAAGTATCGCAGAATATCCACTCCTACCAGATAAAAGCCGTCCGTATTGTATTCAATCGCTTCCGGATCCAGCGTGACGACCAGGTTTGCGCCGTCCAACCGGTAAGAAAGAGGAACCTTGAACCAGACATCATCACTTTCGTCATCCTCCGCCCCCTGCATATCCAGCTCATAATCCTCTGCCGTGTAACCGGCTTCCTCAAAATAACCGGCCAGCTCCTCTCTGAGGTAATCCCTGATTCCGCTTCGCAGCGTGTAGAAACCGTCCGCCTGATTATAGTTACGCACTACCCTTTTTCGATGGGAATCCTCCATCTTTTCCAGAAACAGCTCCATCCTCTCCTCGCTGATCTGCTCCGGGATAATGACAAAAGCCGCGCTGTCCCCCATCAGATAAGTGATCCGCACGCCGTCCTGCAGATATTCCACCTCAAACTGCCCGTCAGCAATGGAATACTCATAGTTGTTCATGGTGCTGATCTGCGTACTTTCATTGATATAGGTAAGGTCTATTTGAGATTTCAGACGCCGCTTGTAATAGTTGTTGGAAACTGTATCCTCATCAATATCTATGGGATTGGAAAACCAGATTTCCCCGGAAGACTTCTGTCTCACCGCAATATCCGTCTCGGCCTCATCCAGATAAAGCTCCAAAAACTCATTTTCCGCCGCCAGCTTCATTCCGGATAACTCCTGCTCCGCGTTATACTGCCATTGGGTCTCTGTATTTTCCTCCGCCAGGGATACCGTTCCTCTCCACATACCGGAAACAAGGAGTGCGGCCGCAAGGCCAAATGCCATCATTTTTATCTTTTTCATGCGTTCCCTCCTCGCTATCGAAACCGGATTTCTCTGTAAATTGTGGAGATAAATACAATAATCTCTGAAATCACATTGAAAAACAGTAAACCGATGAACAGAATGATCCCCATGCCGACCACCGTGATCATACAGGTAAAAATGGTCTTACCCAGGCTATATTCATGTGTCATCATCGTCCCCAGGAAAACCAATATCCCTGCCCACGCATAGGCGATGAAACCGAACATATAATAGAAAGCGCCCTCTTCCATAGTGATCGCATGGCTCAACAGCACCATGGGAAGCCGGATCAGCACAATGGGGAACAAGGCATATCCCATGGCGATCACGATATCCTTCATTTTACCCTTCCCGTCCATCAGGGACGTGGTACACCAATTAGCGACACACCAGAGGGTAAACACCAAAAGGACAGTGATCACATCTACCAGAATATTGACCTCTGACAGGCGATTTCCATTGAACAAAAACGCCGTGCCCAGCTTTTCAAGGGCGAGGGTAAGGATCGTGAGGAATAAAAATATCATGGAAGCCTGCAGACTCCCTCTTTTTTCCCTTTTCAGATCCCAAAAGCCATCCAGCGGATGAAAAATAACATAAAAAACATATTTTATCGATTCTCCATGTAACAACGGACTTCACCTACCCATCTTCTGCCCCGCAGGACTTTTTTCACGATCCAGATCACTGCCAACAAGACTGCCGCGGCGATCACCGCCTTTGTCAGATACTTCTCCATCAGCTCCTTACGGTAATAGGAAAAGGCTTTGGAGTAATATTTCCTGTTATTGCCCAGTTCAAAGCATTCCATGGCTTCCTTATACCGTCCCTCCGTCAGGTAGGTCTTTCCAAGACCCACATAGGCCAGCTCACTGTTGGAGTTATACTTCAGGACCTCTCTCCACTCCCTGGTAGAGCCTTCCGCGTCGCCTAAGTTATTCAGACGGATCGCATTTAAAAGATGGGAGCCATATTCCGTAAGTTCAAAAACCAGTATGCCGTTCAGCGTATTATCCAGCACATATAGGGTCTTTTCATCCGCCCCCAGTCCGATCGCCGCCGGTTTCTGCAGATTTCCCTCGCGGTTTCCGTTCCTGCCGAATACAAACAGCGAGATGCCGTCGTTATCATAAGCGAAAATCTTACCGTCCGTTTCATCCAGGATAAAATAACAGCCATAGTCCGTCGCCGCCACATCCACAAAGGAAGACCAGTCATAACCGAAAGTAGTCGTTTCCAGATCCCCAATGACCGGATAATCCCCCAGCCTACGCAGAACATCGCTGCCTGTTGGATTCAGCCTTCTGATGGCGTCCGCCCCGGCAAGATGGTCTTCATCCGAAAGATTATTGATGGTCGCATAGATGAAATCCTCCTGATCCACAAAGATATTGCTGTATTCCGTAGGAACGATGGTTTCCATTCTCTGCTGCTGCGCTTCCGTGGAAAAATAATTTTTCCATATATAGGTAAAGGGACTGACGCTTACCTGGGTGGCTCCCATAAAGCCCTGAAATTCCCCCTGGGCGTTGAACTCAACCAGCCCCATATTGATTCCATATGCGATCACGTAGATTCTGCCCGCGCCGTCCACCACAACTCTCGTAGGGGAATAGGTCAGGGAATCCGCGACCAGAGTCGTAACCGGACGCCCGATCTCACGAAGGTATGATAAGTCCTTATCGTACTCCACCACCCTGCCGTTGCCGGTATCCGCCACATAGACATGACCCTCCCCGGTAACAAATACACCCTGAGGCCCGCTTAAGAAATCCGTTTCCGATGCGCCGCAGGTGATCTCACCGACGGCTTTTCCTTCAAAATCCGTAATCACGATCCGGTTATTCCCAGTATCCGCGATATAAATGCCGTCCGACGCAATAAACATATCTGATGGGAATCTAAGGGCGCTCCCGATCTCCTGCTGGGTGATTGATCTGGCATACAGGTAGGAATGGGGCTCCTTGACCTCTTCTCCCCAATAATTATAGGAATAAGTATCATAGGGCATATCCGCCCTGGCTTCCATGGGCATGGCAAACGCACCCAGGAAAATCCCCGCGGCCGCCATCCACAGCAACGCAAAACCGCTTCTTATCCAAATCGACTTTCTTTTCCTCTGTCCCATATTTCCTCCTTAATCCTTGATGCCCGAGGAAGCCATGGTTTCCACGATATTGCTCTGACAAAGCATGAACAACACGATGGGAACTACCATCATGATGACGGTTACGGCCGCAGTCACACCGCTTCTTGAGATGCCTGCGGCGGAAATCTGGCTCAGCGCATAAGGCAGGGTCTTCAATTCCTCACTGTAGATATAAGTTGCCCCCGACATATTCCAAAGATCCTGGAAACAGAAAATAATCAATGTCAGGAGAGCGGGCACCACCTGCGGAAGCGCTATTTTGTAAAACACCTGAAATTCCTTTGCCCCATCGATACGGGCAGCCTCTAAGAGGGCATCCGGTATCTGTTCCATAAACTGCTTCATCAGAAACAGACCCAGGGGCTTCGCCATGGCAGGGATGATCAGGGCAGCGTAGGTATCCAGCCATCCCAGTTTGGACATGATCAGATAATTCGGTATGGATGTCACCTGGACCGAGAACATGAGCGCGGCCAGGATCACGGCAAAGATCAGCTTTGCTCCCGGGAATTTGCGTTTTGCCAACGCGAAAGCGCACATACTTGCTACCAGCACATGTCCCAGCGTCCCCACCACAGTCACAAACACCGTATTAAACAGATATCTGGTAAAGGGAACCCAGGATTCACTCATCAGGTTGAATAAATCACTGTAATTATCCAGGGTCGGATTCCGCACCAGGAACTTTGGCGGGAATACAAACAACTCTTCCATGGGTTTCAGGGAATTGGACACGGACAATACAATGGGAAGCGCCATAAACAGCCCCATAAGCACCAGGAACAGAAAGCTGCTGATATTTCCGGCTGCGGACCGGCTGGCGTCTTTTCTTTTTCTGTGTCTGAACAACGATCTCTTCATCCTATCTACCAACCTTTCCCAACACCTTCTGAATCAGCTTATTGCAGCCCAGCATGACTACAAAGAGCAGCGTTGCAATGGCGGAAGCGTAACCCATCTCAAAACGCACCGTTCCATAATCCACCAGATGGGATACTACCGTATGGACACAGTACCTGACACTGGGGAAGCCCGCCAGGGCGGCTAACTGGTCATGGATCGCAAAAGAGCTTGTTACCGTCATGACCGCGCCGAACATCAGCTGCTCCTTCATGGAAGGAAGCGTGATATACCACAGCTCCTGAAACCGATTGCGGACTCCGTCCATATAACCAGCCTCATACAGGGTGCGGTCCACATTCTGCAGCCCGGCGATGAAAGACAGGAAACCGGTTCCCATGCTCATCCAGAGGATCACCACAATGCTGATGGTCATACAATAACTCGCATCCTCAAAATACAGGATGGGCTGGCTGATCACGCCCAGCCGCATCAGCCAGCCGTTGGCGATCCCGTAGATATCGCTGGAGAAAATGAACTTCCAGATAATATAGGCCTGCCCGGAAATCGTCGGGGCATAAAACAACAGCGTCATAAATGCGCGAAGCTTCTTATTTTTGATATCATTGATCATCCATGCGATGAACAATGCCATAAAATATCCTACCGGACCCGTGATCACCGCGAAGATAAAAGTGTTTTTCACCGCTGTCAGGAAAATATCATCCGCAAAAAACAGATCGATATAATTCTGCAGCCCTACAAACCGGGGCGGTTCCAGTACATTAAAATTGGTAAAGCCCAGTCCGATGGAAATACATACCGGGATCAGATAAAACAGAAGAAACAGGATACAATAAGGAGCGATCAGGATATATGCCGTGGTGTTCTTCTTCATATCGGTCCCAAGCTGCTTTGCACGCAGCTTTCCATAACGCATCAGCAAAGGAAACAGTTTCGTTTTGTCCTCCGGCTTTTTTACTTTTTCTTCCATTCCATTCCCACCTACCTTGTACTCAATCCGAATTCACGACGTTTGCTTGTAATTTCGTCATTCATGGTGATCACCGCATCCTGAATAACCTCCCTGGGATCCTCTTTCTCATCATAAACGGTATAAAACGCGTTTTTGATGATACGTTCCAGGTAATAGCTTCCCGGAAGCTCCGGGATCGCCTTCACCCATTCCAGCTGTGCCGACAGCTGACGGTAATCCGCGCTGGACCAGGGCAGATTTTCAAGCGCCTCCACGTTTGCGGTGGCGACACGTCCCGCCACTCCCAGAACATTTTCAATTTCATTGCCATAATCGGTCTGCGTCTCACCGCTCATCCACCATTTCAGGAATTCCCAGCCTTCCTCCTGCCTGGTGCTGGTCTCCATAATGATAGAAGCCGTCTCCCATGCCGATACGCTGTGATCGATCGTACCATCCTGCGCTTCATATCCGGGTACCACCGTAAAGCCCCACAAGCCTTTTATTTCCGGCGCAAACACAGACAGATAATTGTAATTGGTATAATCCCCGATCGCCAATGGCATTTCGCCGGTGCGGAAACGGTTGGCAAAATCAAAGCTGATTGGCATATTGTAATTGGAGTAATTCCCGCTCCACCGCTTAAAGGCCGCGATCGCTTCCTCGCTGTCAAGGGCACAGGCTTCCCCGTCCCGGGTATAATACTCTCCACCATACTGGTACAGGAACATGGCGTAGGTGGTATAATCCGGGACGATGCCGATGTTCATGTTGTTCTTCTGGATCACCGCCAGCGCCTGATAAAAATCATCCCAGGTCCTGGGTATGGAAAGCCCCAGCTCGGCCAGAATATCCGCCCGGTAAAACATCACATGGAAAGACATGGTCTGAGGCAAGGCATATACTCCGCCGTCATAGGTGAACTGGGTCAGCGCATCCTGATAAAACCAGCCCGCCACCTCGTCAAAATCCTCAAACTGCGTCAGGTCTACCGCGGCATTGCGCAGCGCATAATTCACGGGCTCTTTGCCAGCCACATTTAACGCCACATCCGGTCCTTCCCCGGCCAGGGTCGCGGAAAGCAGGACATCCTTATTCACCAGCTTTACGTTTACCGGAATAGAGGTCTGGGGGACAAAATAATTATCCACCAGATCCTTGATCACTGTCGCCTGATCCCTGCCGCTTCCGGACTGACTGTTAATGGAAGTGCTGTCGGCCAGGATCCATACCTCCAGGGCATCCCCTTCTTCATAGACATCTCCGATGCTGTCATAATCCTCCACAAAACTGGCCAAAAACTGCCGCAGCTCATGGCCCAGGGACTGGAAAAGTCCTGCCTTTGCTTTCGGAAGCTTTTCTCCCGGCGTCTGTATCAGAAGATAGTCAATCTGCAGGGGCTGCTCCTTCATGGTGAGTTCCCAGGAGCTTAAGGCGGCGATATTATCCTTAAAAGCGGACCACTGCTTTGCAATCCGCTTGGGATTCTCCGTCATGATACGCAGCTGGTTCACGAGATTCTGAATCGTCGCGGTCTGACTTCCCTTGGAACCCTTTGCATACTCTTTTACCTGTCTTTCAATCTCCTGCACCGCCTGATACTGCTCTTCAAGAAGAGCAAGGGCATCCGGCACCTTGAGCTCCAGCTGATAATCACGCATGGTATCCGGAGAGGATCCAATGACCATCAAAAGCTGCCTGTAGATACTGTTCAGGACTGTCACACTTTCGTCTGTCATCCGGAGGATTTTCGCCAGGTTCTCATCCAGGGCAGCCGTCATGGTCAGGGTATGCGTTCCCGCAGTGAGATAAAATTGATAGCTTTCCCCGCCGTTGCCCAGCGTCTGAATCTGCCAGTCATTGTTATAATAAAAATGCAGCTGTCCGGCTTCCTGGAAAGGCAGCTTTCCGTCAATGGCCAGGGAACGCACCACCGTAACGCCCTGATTCTGATTCTGGCGGTACTTGACGGCGATCTCATAAAGACCGTCCTCCGGCACCGTCACCTCCCAGGAGATCCACTGACCGTTCTGGTTCCAGTTCGTGCCTCCGATGGTATTCAGCCTGGTCTTGGCAGGATCCTGGGGCTCTGTCAAAGGAGAACTGCGGTCCGCCACAGGATACAGGGTGGAATTGGACTTGTAGGCCGCAAGCTCACCCTGCATTTTAATGGGCTCCACTTGGGCCTGCGCATATCCCGCCCCGGCGTTGGCCGCTTTGTACTCCTCATAAGAAACCGGGACAGGTTCCTGCTCAAATACAAGGGCGCCGATGACCATCGGTTCCTGGGTGGATTCCAATGTGAGGGTGTTTTTCCCTTTTTCCAGATAGAAGTACAGGGCGTGGGTATAAAAACCGTTGCTGTCCCTACAGTAGGCGCTGCGCCACTCAGGAGCCTCCTGCTGCTTCGGACGTACATCATTGTCCCTTGCATCCACGGCAATCTCTTCCGCATCCTGCCAGATCCTGGTAAATTCCAGATATTGAGCCTCCTCATACGGGAGTTCTCCGTTCAGGTAAATCGCCCTGCCGATATCATTGTTCTTCCCTTCAATGGGATAATATTCTATCCTCAGATTATAAAAGCCCGCTTCTTCCACTTCGAATTCATAGGTCACGCTCCCTTCCTCAGGAGCGGACAGGCAGGAGTTTCCAAGCCCCATATAATCTTCAAGACATAAGAAACCCTCGGATGCCTCAAGGTAGTCTCCCCCTTCTATCCTTATGGATGTCTGCGGATAAACACTTTCATGCCGGGCCAGATATTCCTCATAGGAATCCGCTTCCTTCACAATTTCCAGCAACGCGTCGTAATCAATCCCATCGCTTCGCTTGGCTGCTTCAGTCTGCATTCCTACGGAAAACATCATCACAATGGCTGTCAGGGCCGCCGCGCCTGACGTGAAAACGCCCACTGCTTGTCGTACCTTTTCTTTGCTCATATCCATACCTCCTGCCCGCGTCAGAGGGCATTCTATTTCAAATCTCAAAGGCCTTCAGACCTTCCAGCGCATGACCCGTCTGATCAAAAAGCGCCTGGTTTTCCCACTCATTTCCCAGTCCTTTCATACAGCCCACGCCTTTCAGGCAATACCAGACCGGTTCCCAATAAAACACCCCATATCCTCCGGCTTCCTTCCGCGCCATGCGGATCAGGCTTTCCAGAACCTGATACTGGCTGTGCTCCGATGGCGCCAGGCCCATGCTTTCCATGGTCAGCTGCCCGGTGACGATATTAGGCCTGTCATCATGGGACTCATCCGTATATGGAAAAGCGGTTTCCACAATGATCACCGGTTTGCCCAGATTTTTATGGATATTGCGCAAATTGCGCAGCATCCGGTCATAAGGTCCCGCCCAATAAGGATAATAAGACAGTCCCACATAATCAAAGGCCCCTAACCCATGCTTCTGCAGGAGGTTAAAAAAACTTTCTGTTTTCTCTGCTTCGCCCCCGCTCTCCACATGCAGCATGACCTTCGCACGTTCGTTACCGGTGTCCGCCTCCCGCACAGCATCCATGGCGCGGTTTAAAAACAACACCATATTCTCGGGATGCTCCAGGGTTCCGTATTTTCCCAGAATACCGTGTCCGATCTCATTTCCGAGCTGAACGATCTGCGGATATGCTCCTTCCTGATACAGAGTTTCCAGGACTTCTCTCGTATACCGGTATATAGCCTCCGCCAGCTCTTCCTTTCCCATATGCACCCACTCACACGGTACCATCTGATTCTTCCAGTCCGCCCATGTATCACTGTAATGAAAATCCAATAACAGCTTTAGGCCCTGGGCATGAATCCTTTTTGCCATGGGTATGGTACTGCGCAGATCACAATAATCTCCCCTGTCAAAGGAGGTCGTAGGACGATTCCAGATGCGCAGGCGTATACAGTTCACTCCATGCCCTTTCAGGATCGCCAGCGCGTCCTTTTGTTCTCCGTCAAAGTCGAAATATTTTGCTCCGTAATCTTCCATTGCCTGCAGTGAAGAAACATCTGCTCCTTTTAGAAAAACCATCGTCACTCAAAGCTCCCTGTACGTTCGTTGTCTTATCATAAATGAAACCGGCCGGATTCCGGTTTTTTAGTAAATCAGCTTTGTAGACTCCTTTAACAGGATATGGTATCCCAGTTTCTTTTTCTTTTCACAGGGCTCGCCGTTCATCAGACGGCACAGCATCCCGCCCGCAACCTTTCCCATTTCCTTAATGTCAAAGTCTATGCTGGTAATGGAAGAGTCATATTCCGAAAGAATCCTGCTGTTATAAAAGGAAGCCACTCTCAAATCTCTGGGCACCAGAATGCCGTTTTGATGAAAGTAATTGAGCACGGTCATACAAATACTGTCATCACTGCAGATCACGCATTCCATCTGCTCCCTCAGGATATCCCCGATCGCTTTCTCCACCACATTAGCATCGGCAGCATTTTCAATGATCCACCTTCTGTCCAATGGCAGATCATTCTCCCGGATGGCATCCCGGTATCCATTCACCCTTGCCTGCGTCACCGCCTGATGGAGATTGGCACACATCAGGACTGTTTTACGGATTCCCATCTTCAGCAAAATATCCGTCAGCTCCTTACAGGCTTCTCTCTGCGTCACATCCACCTGGTAAATACTTTCATCAGGACATGTGCCCGTCAGCACAAACGGAACCTTTTTTTCCTTCAGAAAATCCACCTCAATATTGCTCTCCAGCATTCTGGTAAGCACAACGCCATCCGCCTTATGATGTCTCACCACATCTTTCAGCGCAGTTATATTTTCCTGTCCGGTCTTGGCAAGAATAATATGATAATCACGCACATGGAAATAATCATACAGAGTCATGAGGATTTTCGTAAAAAAAGGCAATTCCGCATAATCGCCCTCGATCGGGAGAGTGATGCAAACGTTCATTGTTTTCTTATCCGAGTACTGTGAATTCCTCACATGCGGACTGATCTCTCCGTTTGCTATGTAATCTAAAATCATAGATTTTGTTTTTTCACTCACGCGCCCTTTTCCGGAAAGCGCCCTGGAAACTGTAGTAGGCGACAGGCCAAGTTCCTGCGCAATTTTTGAAATGTTGGTTTTTTCCTTTTCACTCATAGGAGATCCCTTTATTGAATAATCCTGTTTTTTGTAATATTTAGCTTTATAAATATTATAATCCCTTGTCATTATATACACAATTAGCAATGAATCACAAAGTTTCTTAGTCAAAAAACACGGTTCTTACAAAAGATACTCTGAAAAGCCGCGCGCAATAAAATTCATTGCGCATCCGTTGAAAATTGAAAATAAGGAATTCCATAATTTTGCGCAAAAAAGGAATCAGAGAATTACATTTCCGTATGCAAGGACATTTTTCAAAAGACTAATATGCCTTACCCCGTAGGGAATCCAGAAAGCTGCCACTCCGCGATCTGAAATCGTTTCAGCAGCAGCCTTCCTCTTCTTACATCCTGGACAACTTCATGCACTTTAAAAAAGCGATGCACAATCATTCGCCCACCTCCTTCATCTTATCCCTTAATTTCCGGATTGTCCGGCAGAAAAGCGCCGCTGCACCTTTATAGCCTATGCCAAGTTCTTCCGCAAGCTTTTCAAAGCGTTCCTCTCCCCGCACCCCGTCTAAGAACACCCGACTCTCACGTTCACTGAAAGATTGCAGTGCAATGCCACTCCTACACAAAAAAGAAGCGGCTTTGCCTATGCAGATTCATAAGCTCAGCCGCTTCCCAAAAAATTAAATTGAATAGTTCTTTATAATGCCATATTTTAACCCATTGTGCTAGTTAAAATGAAATAGAAATTTTCTGAGAGCCTCTGGATATTCCATAAAAACAACAAATTCATATGCATAATTGGATTTTTTTATGATCTCCTGAACATTATATACACAGTTTCCCAAAGTGCTATCCAATCCGTTTGCAGCCGCAATTAACTGTGTAAACACACCGATGGATATACTGTTTTGGATTAATTTTATGCCAGCGCATAAGTAAATTATCAAACTTCTTATAATAGAAAAAACGTCCCAAAGGACCAAATGCGGGAGCTGCTTAACGGCCTGTCCCCTCCATAATCCTACCGTGAAAATCGCAGACATTAAAACCAAAATACTTAAATAATCTATCCATTAAGGAGATATGGCAATAGAAATCCCGCACGGGACGTGGGAGGATTTTCGGATTTTTGAGAATGGCAAGCAAATCCGGTGAGTACCCACCTGCTTCTTTCGTGGGATTCCCACACCCTTTTGAGCATTAACGGCATTCAGAAATATGTCCGTCTGAAATTACCAGCTTCCTCGGACACATATCTGCATATCGTTCTTCATGTGTCACAAGAAGGATGGTGATTCCCTCTTTGTTCAGGTCCAGCAGAAGCTGCATGATCTCATCTGCCATTGCCCGGTCAAGATTGCCCGTGGGCTCGTCGGCAAGGATAATACTTGGATGATTGATAAGAGCCCTTGCAATCGCCACGCGCTGCTTTTGTCCGCCGGAGAGCTGGCTTGGAAGATGGGCGAGCCGGTTTTCAAGACCCAAAAAGCGGGTAATCTGATTGAAATCATCCCGATCCACCTTTTTTGAATCCAAAAGCAGCGGCATGATAATATTTTCCTCGACAGTCAAAATGGGAATTAGGTTGAAGTCCTGAAATACATACCCAATTTTCTGACGCCGAAGCCTTGCCAATTCCTTTTCATCCGCCAGACAGATGTCGATCCCGTCAATGTAGACGCTGCCCTCTGTCGCGATCTCAATACCGCCGATCAGGTTTAGGAGGGTCGTCTTCCCGGAGCCTGACTGCCCCGTGATGGATACAAGCTCGCCCCTGGCAATATCGAAGGTCACGTTATTTACTGCCTTGACCTTATATTCGCCCTGAGCAAAAACCTTACTCAGATTTCTGATTTCTACAGTGTTCATAGAATGCTCTATTTCCTTTCGAGAATTGGTTGAATTGAGCGACAGACCGGCAGGATAAACGCGCAGGCGGTCACCACGCTTACGGCAAAATATGCGCAAATAAGAGTCGGGCTGACTGACGGCTTTTGTGTCACTGTATTTGTTGCCAATAGGAATAATGTAATGCTCCCAACCGTCGGCAAAACTGCCGCTATCATTGCAGAGACGAAAGACTGACGAATGTAGGAGCCCTTGATTGTTCCATTGGACGCACCGATGGTCGATAGGGATTTTATTGTTTTGCGGCTGTCTGCTATGTAATCGCATAGTTTCATGTAAACGATGATCAGCATAAAGCCAAGCATTGCGGCGAATATGAACATAAGCATGAAATAGACTCCTGTTGACATTTCCTGTCCTCGTTCGGCTCGAGCCTGATTGTCAACGATCTCATATTCCGCCCCCGGAAAGAGCTGTTTCAAAAGTGTCTCAGTTTCTTCATGCAATTCCGACGACGTGAGCCTGATGTCGATTCCAGAAACCTCCTCCGATTGCGGATAGGGAACCTCCCCGGAGGGGCGGCGGCAATCGATTTCTCTGACTTGCGCAAGTCTCTCGATGGAGGCTATTTCATCCTGCGTGAACCCGCTTAGGACGCCGTTTTTTGAAATCGTAAGTTCATATTCCGGCAAGCGGGAAACCCAGTCGGCATCCAGTGACAGATAAGCGAAAAGGAACAAAAACACAGTCATAATGGGGATGGCAACGTAGAGACAACTCCTATGGGTTTTATTTGTCCTCTGAAGCCAAAGCGCCAGAAGGGAGCGTTCTGGCGAAGTTTTGATTCTAAGTTCCTTTGGCTTTTTGGTTATTTCCGACGATTGAATGTCGTTTCTTACTGCATTTGCCATCGATCCCTTGCCAAATTTGACCAGCGTGCTCGTGATAACGGCAAGAAGAACGATAAAAAATATCACTATGTGCAACGCGGTATTAACGGGATCCATTCTGAAAAGTAGCCAAGCAAACCCATCGGCTCTTACTTCAAGGAAGCTCACAAAAAGGAGCTTCATGACCCCAGCCGAGAGTAACAGGGCGGACACCGATGAAAGCGCGAATACAATAACAAATTCCGTGAGAAAGATGGTATTGATTTGCCGGTTTTCAGCGCCGCAGGAACGTAATACACCCATGTCGGAGGAAAAGCGTCTCAGGTGACTTTTGTAGGCCGAGCCGACAATAAAAGATGAAAGCACGATGATAAAGATATTTAGAAGAAGCAATAACGTCTGCTCGTCTCCCATGTCGGATTCTATGGCATAGTCGAAACTGTAAGCCGTTGGGAGCAGGTAGGTCTTTCCGCTCTGTTCGATCCTTTCCATGATGATGGAGCCGCAGTGGTCAACATTCCCGGCGTCCTTCCAATCCTCATCGGAGAGGAACTGAAGATAAATGACCCCGTCCTCATAGCGGGGTACGGACATACCGTCAATTCCCTCAAAAAGCTCCGCGTCCTCAGCAGAAGCGTTTTCAATGTGGAAAGCAGCGCCTTTTGTCATGTCCAAAATTTGCTGTTGCTCACCATAAGCGCTGCTGTCACGACAAATGGATATGAGCAGCGGGAGGATAAAGGCGCAGGTTAGGACGATATACAATGTCAGGTGGCGCTTTGGCTGACGTCTAAAAGACTTTTTCAAATACAGAAGATACCGCATCGTGCATGGCTCCTTTTTCATCATAGTATATCGGCATATTCGTATCTTTCAATGCTTGATCGCCGGAGATTTGCTCCATTGATATTATATCATGGAATCGCGGCTTTTTCCACATGAACTGGCAATAATTATCTTAAGATTTCTTTTTCTGTTCCCACCAGTAAAGTGTATTACAACAGGATTTTTTCACTATAATCCTGAACTTCCTGCTTTTTTCTCACTCAAATAGCTTTCTCAGAGCGTTCGGTGAATCCGGCCGTTCTTTTTTGCAGCCATATACACGTCTTTATAGATACGTTTCATGCCACCCAAAACCTGGATGTTGTAGGGCATTACCAATCCATCTGATATAAACACATCCCTGAATGACATAAACGTTGCCTCAAGCATCAGTGGCATTGGCGCTCCAAAAAACATCTCTTCCCAACCCGAGATGATGCCGCTTACCTGGTATACTTCTTCATTTTCCAGAGAGATGAAGATCGTTCCCTTTTTCAGATGCCGCTCCATCAAAAACTTTCCCTGAATCCGCCGTTTCCGGCTTCGAATGATTTCCTTATGTTCTTCCGGAAAGTCTTCGTTTTCCTTCAGATAGTCATCTATTATTGTGACATCGGACCACGGCTTATTCGCTACTTCTTTCACATCTGCCGGATCCAGGCCTTTTGCCGTCGCTATGCTCTTCATCTTACTGTTGATCCGATGCTTCTTGTTCACAAAGTCCAGCAGCGGCAGCCATAGTTTATAATACGGTTCTCCATCTTCCTGTGATAAAGTCATCGGTTAGTCCTCCGCCTTCAAAAATGCCATGATTTCATCGAATGACCTGGAACTGTTCTCTATCGCCTTCAGCAATTCCTGTTTTCTCTGCGCGTCTTTCTTCTCGAGAAGATCCCTCAGTTCTTTCACTGCGGCATCATACCCGGCCTTCGTTTTCTCGACTGCTTCCTGTGCTTTTTCTATCTTCTCATCAAGCGTGATGGTTTTCCTCGTTCCCGCCATGCGGCTGTCCTCCGTTATTCTTCGATTCCTGCCAGTAATTCGCCAAGTTCATTGGCCCGGTTCTTCACCGTTCTAGCGTCTATCCTGAATGCTCCCAGGATTGTTTTCTGTGTCGCTGTTACCGCATGATCCATGCGATATCTGCCGTCAAGCCCACGGATCATTTCGATCTTTTCCAGTTCACGGATCGCAGCCGGAACCGTCATGTAATTCGGTTTTGTTTCCAGCTTCTCCAGCTCATCCTTCAGCAGCGTGTACATCCTGCACCGGACGATCAGGGCAATGAATTCCGTGAATTTCTCCTAGGTCATTGTGGACGATTCCACATCCAGTTATGATTTCGGATGGAAACTCAGGATAAATTTTTATTCCACTATCAATCACTACGATTCTGTTTTTTCTTACCATACAGACCTCTTTTCCGCTTAATGCTGTGCATCTATGGCATATAACTTAGATTGTGCTGTATAGATACGTGCATACTGTCCACCCATGCCCATTAGTTCCTCATGAGTGCCTTCCTCGACGATTCTACCGTTATTTAACAGATATATATAATCCATTCCAGATAAGGTTGATAGGCGGTGTGTGATCATAAGCAGCGTTTTGTCATGCATAACTTCAGTAAATAATTGATTTAATTCATTTTCGGCTTTGGGATCCTGGGCGGCAGTCGGTTCGTCCAAAACATACACTGAACGTTCTTGCAAAAATGCCCTTGCAAGTATAATTCGCTGCGTTTCCCCTCCTGAAAATATCACACCATCATTTTGGAATTCTTTCGTTAGAGGGGTATTGATCGACAACGGAAGAGAGCTTACGCGTTCCCACATTCCCACTTGTTGCAACGCTTTTTTTAACAATGCTATATCTTCGTCGTTTTCGGGACTACGAAATAGCAAATTTTCCGCCAAGGTAAACGGATAAAGTCGGCTATCTTGAAATACGATGGAAAAATCACCTCGATCAGAAATCGTGAGAGGTCGCTCGTTTTGCATGATCATGCCATTATTAAGGTGATAAAAGCTTAGGAGCAAATTCACTAAGGTGGTCTTTCCTGCACCATTGGGTCCAACAATAGCAACTTTTTGATGTGCTTTCAGCCGAATCGACAAATGATCAAAGACCACTTTTTCACTTCCAGGATAGCTGAAGGAAATATTATCGATGCTAGTCTGCGAATACTCTTCGTGCGACATATTAGGCGACAACTTTTCTTGTGGCAGTTGCAAAAAGCCATAATAATGTTCCGAAAAAAGCCCATATTCCGCAAGATCAGCCACAGTCTGCCCAAAGAACCGCCAGTTATTGCCGAGGGTCAAGGCGGCAGACAATAGCATGGAAAAATCACCCACAGAAAGATCTCTCACGTACAGAGCCCGCCACGCCAAAAAAACCAGAATAGCGACATATTGAAAATAGAACAACCCTCCTTGCAGAATACCACAAACGGTACGTTTATTCATGCATGGCATTCCGCTTTGGATTGCCTCATCACTGGATTTATCAAGGAGTATGAGCAACAAATTACGAATACCTGTAGTTCTCAAATCCAGGGCAGCCTCTTTTGTGAAAAAGACTCGTTTTACATATTCCATCTTTTTTTGGAATGGATTTATAACTTCACTTAATTCCACCCTAGTTCTGGCATTTACACCAGAGATCAGCATATATAATGTAGAAGGAATAAGAATCACCGGCAATAGTTCCCATAGACCTGAAATAATCAACCCTCCCGAAATCAAAAGTTCAGCTGCTGTAACAAGAAAAGCACATACCGCCCCAAGAAAACTTCCAGCCTTTGTGTCGCTGTTACTCCCCGCCATCAAGAAACTGTCATAGTAAGTAGGATCGTCATAATACTGTAATTCTATCTTGGCAGCTTGCCGGTAAAGTCTGTTTTGAAATGCTACATGCAATCGAATAGCATCCTTGGGGCGATAACAACTTTCCATCCATGATCCATAGGCACAGAAAATCAAATCCGCTACCGCCGAAATGGCGATCAAAAATACAGCCGCCTTAAAATTGCCTTCGACAACCTTGTCGAGTATCCATTTGACCATAACAATTCGAACGACCATGGAGTTCAAAACTTCAAAGAACGCTCCGACAAGTTCAAGCGGGATTCTCCAAGGTGATGCTTTAGCAAGATCTCTTAAAAGTCGAAAGCCACGGAAAAATGCTTTCAGTGTTTTCATGACCATACCTCCTCTCGGAGCTTATTTTTCATTTTTTCCAGTTTGAATTTCTCTGCCTGATGCGAGAAGAGCTCATAATATTTACCTTTTTTCTCCAGCAGCTCTCGATGGGTTCCGGCTTCTGCGATGTGTCCATCCTCTAAATATAGGATCTTGCTTCCTTTCTTCACGCAAGAGAGTTTATGAGAAATTTGCACAACAATCCGATCTTTTCCTGCGCGCTCAATTACATCCATAATTTGAAGTTCCGTTTCTGGGTCGATTGCGGAAGTCATTTCATCAAGGACTAACATAGAAGCTTTTCGGTATAGTGCTCTGGCGAGCGCCACTTTTTGCATGGTGCCCCCGGATAAAACAGCACCATCAGAGGAAAATTCCTTCGTCAGTTCACTTTGCAATGTATTTTTATCAAGAGCCTCGACCAAGCATGTATCTTTCAAAACCTGTTGCATCTTGTCAGAATCACAAGCCTCTTCCGATGCCGTAATATTATTTACCACTGGCAAAGCGTAAGGAATTACATCTTGAAAAACACAGGCGACCGTCGAAAAATAGCTATCCAGGTCTAACTTTTGTATATCAATTCCATTAATTAAAATACTTCCCGAATCCGGTTGATAAAAACCAAGGAGCAGTTTAACAATGCTGGATTTTCCGGAACCATTCAATCCGACAATCACCAAATGCTCACCGGGCGCTACTGTAAAACTGATATCCAACAATACAGGGTGTTTTTCCCCCGGATAAGTAAAACAAACATGATCAAAGCAAATCGAATCGATATTCGTAACCTGAATTTTCCCCATTCTCGCACGCCGTTTTTTAGAATAAGATAAAAACCGATCAAAATTTTCTTGGTAGCGGCGAAGATTTGCCATTTCAGGGATCGTGTTGGTAATTGCGCCGATCAATAATGCCGCAGTTGCAATGGAAACAGTGACAATCAGAAGACTACCAGGTTCTACGTCTCCCCGAAAGTGAATGACTAGCACCATCAATAACATGACCAACCAATACATGAGTACACGGCTATTTATAATTGACAAAAGATCGCATACAAAATTCTTTCTCCCAAATGAGTTCGTAAGTTTTAAATTTTCATCCTCCACCTTCGAAAATAACGAAAGATTCATTTCAACAAGCTGAGGATAACTTCTGAATTCTTTCGCATATTCTTTGCCGTAAAAGACACGATGCACATAATTCTCGCGGGTTTGCAAGCTCGCGCGTTGTTTTGTGTAAGCAAGGTTGAGCTTTTTCTTTCGACCAGAAATGATCATTGAAAATAAAACAGACAGCAAGATAAATCCTGCCATAAACGGTTCGATGCCAACAATCAGACCGATAGAAAAAAGTCCGCCTAGCAAGTAAGCAAAAAAGCTTGCGGTATTCTCTACTGCATTTTTTGCAATATTTGTATAGTTCTCTACCGAAAAAATATTTTCTTCATAAAACTTCGCATTATCAAACATGGCAAGATCAACAGCTGCAGCGTTCTCGCACAAAATGCGATCAATGTGTTTTCTTATTTTTATCGACCCTGCTGGTTCTATCTTGGCGTTTAAGAAGCCCTCAAAAAAAATAGTCATAAGATAAAAGAGAATCAATACTATAAAGAAAGGGATTATCGTCTCGAATGGTCTTCCTTGCCCAATCATATTATAAATAGTACCGATTAATAGGACATCTATCATTAGATTACGAATTGGATTGATTAGGATGTTCAAAAAAGTACAGATTACCCATGGCTTGGACCCATGAAAACATAACGAAATCAACTTTAAATTGGATTTTAAAATTTTCATATAATCACCTCGTATCAGGTTCCTGTTCGTCAGGCTACGATTTCGCTATCCCTTCTTCTCGCCTGCACCTCACGATACAAACCTTGGGAGTCGCTTTGGGGTTCATCGGCAACTACGTCCCTTGTGAACTTTCACCACAGACTAACGGCATGCCCGTCATACCTCAGAAACGTGCGCCACCGGGCGCACCCTAGAAAGTCACGAATTACCAGCCCTGCTGGTGGTTCGTGACTAGAACAAACATAGTTCTCATTCTCTTGGTAATGAAATTGCATTCATTAGAACATGTATTTTATTTCTGCCCGGATTTTTTATCATTCTTTGCAACTCTCTGTACTCCTCCTCATAGGAACCGATGTGTCTTCTGTATCTATCCGCAAGATCCCAGAACCTATACTCATTATCACCACCCAGAAGCACCCGATCAATTTCCTTACAGAGGGCATCTATTTCACCCGCAGCTACAGTTTCTGGCTGATCATTTTCGGCGATATAATCAATCGCAAATGCCGCTCTCTGGTTATAATGAGTCCAAACCAGAACAACATATAGGATGCAAATAATAACAAAAAGGCTTAAATAGCCCATATCTTTTTTTCGTAGAGAAATTTTATCCTCCACACACAGAACGCACCATAGCGCCAGTACAGAGGTCATAAGGATTTCACTGAACAAACTTTCCAAAATCCATCTCTTTCTGTACATCTCATAAAATAAAAAAGAAATGATACACATAACTGCAAAATGAACAAACATCTCGAGCTTGGAACTTTTTTTCCTCAAATTCGTTGTTCGTAAAAAACTACTGGCAACATCGGCAAGATATCATAAACTGCGGGTGGAGCAAAGACAAAAGTTACCATATAATTTACCACAACACTTATACTTATGCTACAAAACAGGCTTATCATACTGGAAAACATCTTTTTAAGCATACTCATTATCTCTCTATACTTTCTTACTCAAACTTCCCATATTAAAAATGGGGTTCGCACCTTGAAAAATCAATACTTTAGCTCATAAAATAGCGTCAGGCGGATGCGTTTGCTCCTTGCAGCGCATCCTGCATGTACCTGGGCAGATGATTAATGAAACTGGCTGTGAATTCTGCCAGCTGTCCCTCCGTGATATGGAAATATTCTGCAACAGTATCCATTAATGCATCCAGTATGATACGCATGGACTGGCTGAATGTGATATCTTCCATTTCATCCATCAGGCAGAAGAACAGCTCGCAGATGGTTTTTTCATCCTCGTTCTGCTTTCTGGCAACGGAAAGCATCATATACCGGGTGAATATGACCGCCACATGGGCATTCAGGGCGTCATAAGAGAGACTCCGGCATTCTTTGGCCAGTTTCAAATAGGATTTACAGGACTTGAAAAAAACCTCAATGCCCCACCGCTTCCCATACGTCCGGATGATCTCTTCTTCGGAGAGCCCCGTATCCGTGCAGACAATCGCCAGCCAGTCTTTTTTATTGCTCTTGTTCCGGACACACACGATCTTTGCCGGGATGGCGTCTCCTTTTCCTATCGTCACGTTTACAGAAAGAAGATTACCATCTGCGCTGTTGTCTTCGGATCCTTCAGGTCACTCTTCTCCGAACTGTTATCATCCAATTCCATGCTTCTGTTTACTGTAAACGGATTAACCGTCACAAGCTGGATGCCATGGTCCCGCAGAAACTTCTAAACTGTAAGCCAGTAACAGTCGGTAGGCTCGCAGCCAACAATCACTCTTTTCATTCCAGTTTTATCCATGAGTTCCTCCGGCCAGCGAAGAAACGTAAGGAATCCCATTTCGGTGTTGCTGAACTTAAATGCCCTTCTGGAAAGTTCAAAGCCCCTCCAACCAAAGTCCCTGCAGAAATGGATCTGTGATCCAACATCTATTCCGACAACTAAAGTTCCATTTGTCACTTGCATTAGTTTAGCATTTTGTATTAAATTCATTATTAGGAATTTTCGGTATTCTTAATGTGTTTTTTCATCCGCCAAGATAAACACCTTAATTGTACTGTAAGGTTTTCTTTTATTTAATTGGCTTTATTTCTGAATTACAGGAAGCTCAATATATAGTACTATTATAGGCATAAAGTACTATATATCAAGAGCTTTTATAATTATTTTTCAATAATCGGAGGTGATTTCTGAGCCTATAGGATGCCGTATAAACGGGAAATCGGTTGTTTTTCTTAGAACTTTTGGGAAACAACATAGTGTTAGGCCCTTAATCGTATCATTTTTGCCGGTTTGTATAGTACGGCGAATTGGGAAAGTATTAATTAAACCATTCTCATGATCTTGATAGCAATAGGGGCTCTAAAATTACATCGATATGTGGGAATAACCGTTAAACCGAGTCCAGGGGCGCTAACTTCTTCTAAATATTTAAAATGTGCTTCTGAGTCTTCATTGTAAGATTCAGGAACAATTACTCCCTGATTTATCAGCTTCTTCTCAAGATTTTCATTTGCATAAATATATTTAACAGTGGAATCTTGAGCATTTTTCTCGGATAAACCAATACCTATTGCATCTTCCTTGGGAATTCTAATTATCTTCCGCTGCAAGGAGTTGTACACTAAAAAATTGGCAGAGAAATATGATTTTTGATAATAATTGAACTTTGAAAATTTATAATCACTCATAGACAGCCTCCACTCTAATATCTTAAAGAAAGATGAATTCGTCCCCTTACCATTCACAATTATTTATATCCATTGACACAATTATATACACAAGGAATCTTGCTGACACTTCTATTTTTTTAAAACTCTTGTGGCTAAGATAAAGGGACCATGGCCCCTTTATCCTAGTATTCACATTCAATTCACTGTATAAAGGCCATCCACCTGCACAGTAGTCCCTGACGTATTTTCAACAAATACCTGATATTCACCGGAAACATCTAACTCAAATTCATAGTAAATGCTTTCTGTCCCTTTTACATATCGTTCTGTATCCTCCGGCGTGATAATCCCCACTTTCACTTCCTTGTCTGTGGGACTAATGAAAACAGACACTGTGATGCTCCCACCCTCTGAAGCAGAAAAAGGTAAGGTCTGTTTCGAAACATTATTTTCAATGGACCAAGAAATAGAAGAGAGGCCTTCCGTTGACATCACCGAAACTTCACCCACTTCAATTTTAATCTGCGGATCCACTTCCGTCTCCACATATTCTATGTACTCCGGCAGCTGCATGATCTCTTCCTGCTTGGTAGTCAAGGCATCCCAAATAA
>CANQNT010000020.1 GCA_947625255.1 uncultured Acetatifactor sp.
CAATCCTTTAAGGGAGCCTTCCATTATGGGTTAGTATAACACAAGTTATAGATTTAGGCTATCAATATTATGAAAAGCTGCTTATTGATTGGTTTAATCATGGAAAAAATTAAAACTTGAAAAGTCTTTTTTTGTATGTTAGACTATATCCGGAATCTCGGGTTGGATCTGAAGATATAAAATGCATGGATTTGTATAAAATAATAAGGAAACAATAAAAACAGTTGCCAAGGTCGGGGAGAGTGATTTAATGAAAATATGTCTGGTAGGTTCATCGGGAGGACATCTCGCGCATTTATATATGTTGAAACCATTCTGGCAGGATAAGGAGCGTTTCTGGGTAACGTTTGATAAGGAAGATGCAAGAAGTCTCTTAAAAGGAGAGAAAATGTATTCCTGTCATTATCCTACGAACCGGAATTTATGGAATCTGATTCGTAATACCTTTGTAGCAATTAAGGTGCTGCGAAAAGAAAAACCGGATTTGCTGATTTCCTCTGGTGCTGCTGTCGCAGTCCCTTTTTTTTATTTGGCAAAGATCATGGGTAAAAAACTGATATATATTGAAGTTTTTGACCGGATTGACAAACCAACCCTGACGGGTAAACTGGTCTATCCGATTGTTGACTGTTTTATAGTACAGTGGGAGGAAATGAAGCAGGTGTATCCGAAAGCAGTGAATCTGGGAAGTATTTTCTGAAATCCGCAGTGTAGGAAGGAGCGAAAATTTAAGTGATATTTGTGACTGTCGGAACCCATGAACAGCCGTTTGACCGACTTATCAGGGAAGTAGATGCATTAAAAACGAATCGGAAAATCGAAGATGAAGTAATTATGCAGACAGGCTTTTCCACTTATGAACCGGAGCACTGCAAATGGAGTAAGCTGATTCCCTATGAGGAAATGAGAAAAAATATTGAAAAAGCGGATATTGTAATCACGCATGGCGGTCCGGCCAGTTTTATGGCGCCATTGCAGGCGGGGAAAGTTCCCATTGTGGTGCCGAGGCAAAAATGCTATGGGGAACATGTAAATGATCATCAGTTAGAGTTCTGCCGTGCGGTGGAACAGAGAGTTGGAAATATTATTTTGGTAGAAGATGTCGGAGAACTTTATGAGAAAATAACAAATTACAGTGCATTGTGCAAGAAACGGAATCTCGGCAGGAGTAATCATAATGAGATTTTTAATAAGAAACTGGAACATCTTATAAAGGAATTGGGATTATAGAAATATTCTCGGTAACTCCAACGGAAAGAAAGGAATTTGTGAACACACAGATTTCGGCGGGGAAAATAAAGGGGGAAAACTTGTAGATGGTCAGAAACAGAGCTTTAAAAAAGGTTTTAATTGTAATCACAACTGCTTTTGTCCCATATGGAGGACTTACAACTGTCATGATGAATTATTACCGTGCAATGGACAAAACAGGATTGAGTATTGATTTTGCCTCCACTAATGAGCCGCCCGATGTGCTGTTAAAGGAACTGAATAGAAGCGGCTCTCGATATTTTTATCTGGGGGACAGGAAAAGGCAGCTTATCAAATATCTGAGGAAACTGAATCAGGTGTTGCGGGAAAATAATTATGATGTGATTCATGTAAACGGAAACAGTGCCACGATGGCCTTTGAACTGCAGACTGCTAAAAGAAGAAGGGTGCCAGTGCGGATTGCTCACGGGCATACTACCAGAAGTGATTATTCATGGCTGCATAAAATACTGTTTCGTGTTTTTCAGAGAAGTTATACGCGTGCCATAGCAGTTTCGGACAAGGCAGGGGAGTGGCTGTTTCCCGGGCGGGAGTATATTGTGTTAAACAATGCAATTTCGGTGGAGAAGTATAAATACGATGCGTCAATCAGAAAAAAATATAGAAATAGTTTGGGATTGTCTGATGAATTTATAGTGGGGAATGTTGGGAAATTATATAGGGCCAAAAATCACTCATTTCTGATACAAATTTTTTGTGGATTGCGAAAGAAGAAAGAAAACGCACATCTTCTTATTGTGGGAGGCGGCGAACTGCAGGAAGAGCTGGAAGAGCAATGTAAAAGTCTGGGGATCGAGAATGATGTAACCTTTTTGGGAATGAGGGAGGATATTCCGGAATTGTTGCAGACCATGGATGTATTTGTATTTCCATCCCGGTATGAAGGATTTGGAATGGCTTTGATTGAGGCACAGGCCTCTGGTTTATACTGCTTTGCTTCGGAAAATGTACCTGGGGAGACAAAATTATCCAATCATATCCAATATTTAAGTTTAAATGAAGAAGTGCAGGATTGGGTTGAAAAAATTTTGGCTGTAAATGGTTATGACCGAATGAAATGCTCCATTCAGGCGCGTAGCACAATCTGCGCCTGTGGATATGATATTGAGACTGCGGTTGAAAAACTGGAAAAAATTTATAATGGAATAGGATGAATGCAGGATGAATATTACCATATTTGGAATTTTCTTTATTATAACATTGTTATGTATTTTTATAAGTAACAATGCGAAAATGACGTTAGGCATATTGGTTTTTAGTATGTGTGTGCAGTCAGCGGCGGTTGTTATGATTGGAGGTGCTGCGGTGGGGCCGCAATTATTTGCATCGACAATGTTATTTGTTTGGGTTCTGTTAAATTCAAAATCAGTATTGAGCGGCAAAATTGTAATAAAAACCAAGGAAAGGTATTGGAGGTTATCAACAGTATCGATTTGGTTGTTTTTTGGATATATTGCTTTTACAACATATCAGAGTGACAGCACAGAAATAAATAATAATAGGAATTTATATGTAATCCAGTTGTTAATCTATATCATCTGTTACTTGAGTGTTCCATATGTAACAAAGAGACTGGACAAAAAAGATGTGGATAAAATTATAGAGGGAGTTATTATCATAGTCGCGGTAATCGGAATCATACAGTTTCTTACTACTTCCGATATCCTTCCGAGAAATTTTTTGCTGGAAACCTTTGTTTACAATAACTCAGAAGAGAATTTGGCCTATAATTTATATTATCCCCGTGTGTTTTCCGTTTTTCTGGAACCCAGTTATTGCGCGCCCTTTTTAGTGGGAGGATTTTTTTATCTGATTTCGAGAGAAACGTGGAATAGGAAAAGTCTGGTTTTGGCAATCATATTGGCAGTAGAAATCACACTGACATTTTCCGCTACAGCATATGGTGCAACTCTGATAACGGGAATTGTATATATTTTGGTCAGTAAAAATAAAAAATCCTTAAAATTTTTAATTCCCCTGGCCGTCCCTATGCTTTTACTTTTATTTATTACGGGTACGATGCAGAATATACTGAGTAATGTGATATTTAACAAAATGGGTACCAGTTCTGCCTATACAAGAAATGGGTGGGATATGCAGGCGTGGGACATGTTTTTGAAAAATCCACTATTTGGGATGGGCTACAAAATGGTAAGGGGCTCGCAGTTGTATATATCTATTTTAGGCCAGCTTGGAATCGTTGGGACGATATTATATATTCTGTCTGTTCTTCCAATATTGCTGGCGGGATTACGCAGATCGGTGGCAACTCCGGTCAGTATGTTTTTAATAGGAAGTATTGCGGCACAGATGATTGCAATACCTGATTTGGATTTTTGTGTGTTTTGGCTGAGTATGTATCTGGTGCGGATGATGCTTGCCTACGGCAATAACAGGAGGGAAAGCGTATAGTAAAAAAGAAGGAGTAAAACTATGGATTTGTCAATTGTTATTCCCATATACAATAGCGGAAAGTATCTGGAACGTTGCATCAGTAGTATTGTGAATCAATTGTGCAAGGGAGTAGAATTGATTCTGATAGATGATGGTTCAACGGACAATTCACTGGAGATTTGCATTGAGTATGCAAAACAATATAATTTTATTAAAGTTGTGCATCAGGGTAATATGGGTCAAAGCGAAGCGCGAAATAAAGGGATAATACTGGCGACAGGAGAGTGGATTACTTTTTTTGATTCGGATGATTATGTAGCAGATGACTGCATTCAGCAGATATTCAGACATATGGAGCCGGATGTTGATCTTCTGCTGTTTGAAGTAGTTGACGTAGATACGGAAGAAAGGCTTGAAACAACAACGGATGGAGATCGTAACAGAGTTCAGTATTATGATGAATCATATCATGATCTGTTTGTAAAATCCAGTTTTATGAGCCGGTCTGTAATGAAAGGCTATAAAATAGGATTGAACGATGCTCATGGTATAGTATATCGACGCTCTATGTTGGAAGAATATCATCTTTTGTTTAAAACGAGCGTGGAGATTGGCGAGGATATGCTATTTAATCTGCAGGTATATCAATGTTTCCATAAAGCGAAATGTATAGGCAGAGAAATTTATTATTATGCATATAATATAGATTCTATAATAAACAGGTACAAACCGCACTATGATGAAATGGTACAATCCTATATCGACGTTATTACTCCATGGCTTGATTTGCATTCGGAATATAAACCATATCATGCTTCATACAGGATGCATGATATTATTATGTATATGAAATATGATTTTTTTCACAGGGATAATCATGAAAGCAGGGATTTACTGTGGAAAAGAATGAAAAAGATCTTACTTGATGGAAGGTACAGGAAAGATTATAAATTAGCCTCCAAGTATGGTATTCTGCAAAAAAGTTATGGGGTGGATAAGCGGATTGTTTTTTGGATTGCTATGCACGGGCATTTTAGACTCCTGCGTTGGATAGCTTATATACGATATGGGAGGTAGCGCTATAATGGCAAGTATTAAAAAGAATTTTGCGTATCAGGCCATGTGGCAGATTTTATCCATGATACTCCCTCTTGTGACCTCTCCAATATTGGCCAGGACTCTTGGCGCTGAGGGGATTGGAATATATTCCTTTGTCTTTTCTGTGGTTGGGTATTTTGCTTTAGTGGCGAATCTGGGCGTATACAGATATGGCACTCAAAAAATATCTACGGTAAGGAATGACAGTGAAAAGTGCAATCGCGTCTTTTGGGAAATTTGGTGGGCGCATGCACTTGTATCCATGCTTGTAGGAAGTATTTATATTGCATTTGTAATCAACTCTGCAAATTACAGATTGTTTTATATGCTTATGGGACTGCACTATCTGGGCGCTGTGTTGAGTATCGACTGGTTGTTTGCCGGGATGGAGGATTTTAAAAAAATTACAATCCGTGATACTGTAATAAAACTGGTAACATTTGTTTCGATTCTGCTTTTTATACATGACAAAGGGGATTTAGTAATCTATACTATCATAATGACACTGGGGAATTTTGTGAGCGGGATTGCTTTCTGGGTGTCGGCTCACCGGTATGTCCATATGGTTCCGGTTACTGTGAGGGAAGTGTTTGCACACAACAAGGGAATGCTTGTATTATTTATTCCTGTATTGATAGAAAACGTATATACAACGATGGATAAGATTATGCTGGGAATTATGGACAGCAAAACGGCGGTGGGATTTTATGAAAATTCCGAAAAGGCCCTGATTGCCCAGCGGATTATTCACGCATTGATTATGGTTATTATGCCTCGCATGACCTTTTTGATTTACAATAATAAAAAGGAAGAGATGAGGGAGTTGATGAAAAAGGCGGTGGACGTTGCCATGGTATTATCTGTGGCCTTTGGTATTGGTACGGCGTCGATTGCAAAGGAATTTTCAGTGATTTTCTGGGGGGAGGAATTTTACCCGTGTGCCAGACTTATTTTTGTGATGGCGCTTGCTATCCCGGCTATGGGGCTCTCTCGGATTATAAGGGAGGAATTTTTGCTTCCTTCCGGGCAGAACAAGGTATATACTATATGTGCGGGCCTGGGAGCTGTGTCAAATTTTATGATTAATTTGATTTTTATTCCTCTATACGGGGTAATTGTTGCCGCAATTTCCACTTTTATATCAGAGTTTGTGGTTTTTGCAGCGCAATGTATTGCAGTAAAAAAGCAGATACCGATTATACGCTATATAAAAGAAGGATTCATATATATTCCCTTTGGGATTATAATGTATTTTGTGGTCAGGATTTTTGGTAATCATTTTGGCATTCACATATATACACTGTTTATTGAAATTATTGCCGGGATAGTTACTTATATTGGTATATGCTGCATATACTGGAAACTTACTGGTCAGACATATTATTTTGATGTGATAAAAAATCTTTTGAAGAAAATATCCAAAATTAAAAAGGAGTGATAATAAAATGAGAATTATTACATGTGCGAGTTATTGTTCAACGGGTTCCAGTGCAGTGACGGATTTGTTTTCTGAATTTGATAATTGCAGTTTTGTTGGAGATTATGAATTTCGCTTTATCCATGATCCGGATGGAGTAAGAGATTTGGAGTATAATCTCATTGATAATAATAACCGGCATAATACCAGTAATGCGATAAAACGATTTTTGAGATATACTAAATTTCTGGGGGCAAATCCATTGCGAAAGGTGTACCGGCGGTATATGGGAGACGATTTTTATAAGTATACGCTGGAATATGTTGACAAGATTACAGAACTTCAGACGGAAGCATGGTGGCACTATGACCGTATGGAAAAGGGGAGTGTTTTTGATTATATAGATAGCGCTATTACGAAGATGGGACATTATATTTGTAAGACAAACTTTATTACGCTATTGAAGCCTCTTCACGAGAAGGCATATTATTCGGCGATTGACAGGGAAACCTTTTATAAGTATACGAAAGAATATACAGAAAATGTGATTAGCAGTATGAATAAGGAGCACACCGATTTTACTGTGGTAGACCAGTTAGTGCCACCAAGTAATCTGGATCGCTATTTAAATTATTTCTATGATATTAAGGTAGTAGTTGTGGATCGGGATCCCAGGGATCTGTTCCTTGTGGAACATATGGAGTGGCACTCAGGGATTATTCCGTCAAAATCGGTAGAGGAATTTTGTAAATGGTATGAAATTACCAGAAGACACAGAAAAACGGAGATATATAATTCAGATAAAGTATATTTTCTCCAATTTGAGGATTTAATCTATAAATATGAGGAAACAGTGGAAAAGTTGATTCAGTTTGTCGGCATACCTCCAAAAAATCATGTAGCGCCGGGGACACATTTGATTCCGGATGTTTCTGTAAAAAATACAAACTTAAAGAAAAAATATCCAAAATGCAGAGAGGAGATACAGTATATAGAGGAAAGACTGAGTGAATACCTGTATGAATTTCCCCAATGATATGCTATATTTAAAAAATATGGAATCAAAGAAAGGACAGAGGAATGAAACTAAGAGATATTTTTACTGTCAGAAACAATTTCTGGAGTGTCTTTTTTTACCATAGAAGGGATAAAAAATGGTATGGTATTCCTCAATCAGGAGGATATTGGTATGCTGATCCAATACTAAAGAAGTGGAACGGAAAAAAATATTTGTTTATGGAAGCCTTTGACGTGTTGTGGTCAGTTGGTCGGATTGCTGTGTCAGAGTGGAATGGAAGCCGTTTTTCGCCTCCGAAGGTTATTATGAAGAAACCGTATCATCTGTCATATCCTTTTGTTTTTGAATATGAAAACAATTTGTATATGATTCCGGAAACAGGACAGAATAAAACACTGGAATTGTATCAGGCTGAAAATAATACGGTGCTTAAATGGAAAAAGATAAAGGTTTTACGAGATGATATCAGATATGCAGATGCAACAGTAATTTTAAATCAGGGTGCATATTATATTATTGCGTATGAAGAGGGAAAGAGTGAATGGAAAACACATGTCTTTTTACTGGATATGAGAAAACTGGAAGCTGAACGGCTGGAAACGGTTGTTCATCATGAGAATAAATACAGACCTGCCGGCAGAGTATTTGAGGATGGAGGGAAACTGTACCGGCCCGTTCAGATCGGTACGGAAAGATATGGGGAGGGGATTATCATTGAAAGGATTGATAGTGTCACTCCTTTTAAAACGACTGCGGTAAAAGAAATCAGGACGGACGATTTGCATATCAATATTGCGAAGGGGCCTGCATTGGGAACACATACATTAGTTGTTGATGACGAATTCTATGCAGTAGACATGCTATTGTCCGGAACCAATTTTTTTGCAGTATGGGTCATCGTTCTCAGAAAAGCAAGAAATATTATTTTTAAATTATTAAAACGATAACAATATTAGGGGGGCTTATATATGGAGATAGAAAAATACAAACAAAGAGAATCCGGCATTGAGTTGTTGAAGATTTTTGCTATCTTACTGATCATAACCAACCATGTGGTTCAGACATTATGTGAGCCAAATGGGTATATAACATATTCAGATTATTTAATGGATATTTCCCATGCGACCAGAAATGCAAAGCAGTTGATTTTGGCGATGTTAAGATATTCAGGCGTTTTCGGAAATACTCTGTTTTTTGTCTGTTCCGCATGGTTCCTTTGTGACAGAGGAATATCGAACAAGAGGAAAATATGCTTTATGATAGCAGATGTGTGGATATTTTCTATAGCCTTTTTGGGAATCGCTTTGATTACGAATCATGGTCATGTGGCTGTAAAATTAATGATAAAGGAATTATTTCCAACTACCTTTGCGAATAATTGGTATATTACCTGCTACATTTTGTTCCTTCTTCTATATCCATGGTTAAATACGATTATTTCAAAAATGACACAACCGGAGTTGTTTCGAAGCAGTATTTTGCTGGCACTGCTATACATAGTGGTGAATTTTATAAAAGATCGTATGTTTTTTACATCTGCCCTGATTTTGTGGGTTGCCATTTATTTTGTTGTGTCATATATAAAGTTTTTCATGTGTTCATTTTCGGACAATCTGAAAGCGAATGTTATATTAGCGCTTGTTGGATTAGTGGGAAATTATGGAATTATTTTTCTGACCAATGCACTGGGACTTAAAATATCCTTTTTTTCGGATAAAGTATTGTACTGGGATAAGAATTGCAGCCCCTTTTTAATTATGGCTGCTATAGGACTTTTCAATATTGTCCGCAGGCCAGGATGGAAGAATAAATGGATAAACGGCATTTCCCAATGCTCTCTGTTGATTTATATTATACATGAAAATTTGTTGGTGCGGACATATTACAGACCCGCATTATGGCAATACATTTATGTAAGGTTTGAAGGTGGGGAATATAACCATGTGCTACTTTGGACTTTTGTACAGGTGCTGCTTATCTTTGTGATTTCACTCTTGATCAGCCTGCTGTATAAAAAATTCATACAAAAATATATCCATATTATTTGCGACAAGATAGTGGATAAGGCGACTGTCCTGTACAATCGACTGGAAATGAGATTGTTAAAAATAAAATAATAGGAATAGAAATCCGTAAAATTATTGAAAGGTTGTGATAAAAGTGATACGGAACACGAAGTTAAAAAAATTTTTAACTGATCAGGTATTTCCTATTTTTACACTGGTTAATAAATTGCTTCCTAAAAGTAAAAAAACCATTCTGATCTATTGTGCCAATGACGAATTGAACGATAATTCTGAGGTATTATATGCGTATTTAATGAAGGAAGAATATTATAAAAAATATAAAATATATTGCAGCTTAAAAAATTATAAAAATTATAAGTCGCCGTATCCTGGGAGAGTAAAATTTATTTTCCCTGTAAGTGGGGTCTGGCATTACATGTTCAGTAAATATGTATTTTATTCCATGGGGAAAGTGCCTATCAAACCAACCAAAAAACAGGTGGTTATTTATCTGACGCATGGTATACCTTTGAAAAAAAGTGTAGACTATAAAAAGGATAGTTTTTTCACATATATGAGTATTACTTCGGAGTTCTTCAGAGAAAAGATAGCAAAGTCTTATGAATGTCCGGAAAGTAAAATATGTATATGCGGCGAGCCAAAGACGGATAGAATGTTTCAGTATACGGAAAACCAGGAAGAAACAAAGCTTATCATATGGGCGCCCACTTTCAGGCAATCGGATTATCTGGGATATGATGATTCACAGATGCCGACATTTTTGCCGTTTATTAATGATGATGAATGGGAAGACTTTAATGAAATCCTGCGGGAGAAGAATGTAAAAATAATTGCAAAACTGCACCCGGCTCAGACTGTGGGGGGATTTTCGGATGCAATTTATTCAAATTTAGAAATATACAGTGATAAAGCATTTAAGGAAAAGGGGATGGAATTATATGAATTGTTGGGCAGGTCTAATGCACTAATTGCTGATTATTCCTCCGTATATCTTGAATATTTATTACTGGATAGACCAATAGGATTTGCCTTAGCTGATTATGAGGATTATAAAAATACCAGAGGATTTGTCCTTGGCAATCAAATTGATTATATGCCCGGGAAAAAAATATACAACCGCGAAGACCTGTATGAATATATTAGTGATATTGTAAATAACAGGGATTCCTATAAACGGGAAAGAGAGATAATGGGAAATCTTTTCCATCATTATAAAGACGGACATAATACAGAACGGATACTTAAAATTGCAGGCATTTTTATATAAATTGTCCTGATATAGATTATAAAAAATTATGAGAGGATGTGTTTCGCATGATAGTTGGATATACTGCAGGAGTGTATGACCTGTTTCATATTGGACATCTTAATTTACTTAAAAATGCAAAGGGAATGTGTGACAAACTCATAGTGGGCGTTACAGTTGATGAACTGGTTACGTATAAAGGGAAAAGGGCGCTGATTCCATTTGAAGATAGGATAGAAATCGTGAGAAGTTGTAAATATGTTGATGCAGCGGTACCTCAGTATGATATGGACAAGGTATCTGCCTGCAAAAAACTGGGGGCAACCATGCTTTTTGTTGGAGATGACTGGTATGCTACAGAAAAATGGCGAGAATACGAAAAAAATTTAAAGGAAGAAAACATTCAAATTGTATATTTCCCTTATACCAAGGGTATTTCTTCGACAATAATAAACAATGCTCTTAAAAAGATACGGGACGGGGAGGATTAATCATGGTAATAGATAGAAAATTTTGTATGAGTTCCTATTTGATGTATAGATATAACTATGATAGTAATAGAACTTTTTCAGAAAAATCAAGTAATATTGTAGATCTGTCTTTCTCGCGTGTTCCTGTAAAAAACGCAGAGGATTTGCTAAAAGCGATTCAGCAGACCATAGAAACTGCAAATCATGCAGGCACAAGCGCTCTTGCATTGAGCGGAGGCATAGATTCTGCAATTTTAGCTAAATTTGTGCCGGAAGGAACAAAGGCATATACATTTCGATGTGTTGTAGAAGGCAAAGATGTCATCGATGAAACAGACCGTGCGAAACATTGGGCGGACCTATGCAAACTACAGCATACGATCATAGATATCAGATGGGAAGATATAACGGAGGCTGCAAAAATCCTTATGGAACATAAAGGCGCGCCTATCCATTCAATAGAGGCCCAGATATATATAGCAGCGAAGAAAGCGATTGCTGATGGCGCCGACAAATTTATATTTGGAGAAAATGCAGATATAATTTATGGCGGTATGAATGGTTTGCTTGCAAAGGACTGGCTTTTTTCTGAATTTGTAGATAGATATACATATGTTATGCCATATAAGGTATTAAAGGAACCTGAACTTATTCTGGAACCCTATACAGAGTTTGAAAAAGACGGTCGTATTGATGGCTATGATTTTATAAATAAATATTTTCGTCAAGAGGCATTGGGGACTTACACAAATGCCTGTCAAACGGCAGGAATAGAGTTTATAGGACCATATTCACAGACATATCTGGATGCGCCTGTTGACTACAACCGTATCCGCAATGGCGATACAAAATATATTGTACGGGAAGCTTTTCAGTTGTTGTATCCTGATGAAAAGATGCCTGCCAAAATACCCATGCCAAGGCCTGTGGATGAATGGCTGGCTGAATGGAATGGTCCTGTCCGCCCCGAATTCTGGCCTCATTGTACAGATAATATGTCAGGTGATCAAAAGTGGATGGTATGGTCGCTTGAGCAATATCTTAATATATTGGATAATAAATAAACCACGGAGGTATCATCATGTATAAAGTTGCAATAGAATATGCTGAAAACTATAGATTTGATACGGTAAAGAGTACTTTAAGACAATGCTTTGTCGATCTTGGTATGAGTGCAAATAATCCTCTGGGGGGGATTATATCTCCAGGGGATAAGGTTTTTATAAAACCTAACTGGGTTGCGTCACGATGGCGGGAATCTTGTCCTCATAAGGATAGTTTATATTCTGTTATAACGCACCCGTCTGTCATTGAAGCAACGGCAGATTTTGTGGCAGAAGCTTTACAGGGAAAAGGGGAGATAATTATTGGCGATAATCCGTCAATTGATGCAGATTTTAATGAATTAATGGATTTTACAAAAATAAAAAAAATAGAAAGCAAATATGATGTGCCTGTAAAAATTTTAGATTTGCGCCCTCTTGTATGTGATGATTTGGCCAACTACGGAAAAAAAGATCTTATGGTAAGCCAGGAGGGCGATCCTGCCGGTAAGGTTGAAATTAATCTTGGGAAGGAAAGTCTTTTGTATGGTATTGATCCCGCAAGATTCCGTGGAGTTTTTGATGAAAGGGACGAAACAATAGCTTCCCATACAGGGGAAACACAGTTATATACCTATGCAAAGAGTTTATATGATGCAGATGTATATATATCCATACCTAAGATGAAAACGCATCAGAAGGTAGGAGTGACCTTAAATCTTAAAGGCCTTGTAGGAAGTATATCAAATAAAAATCAACTTGTGCATTGGCAGGTTGGATATCCGGAAATAAAAGGCGATGAATACCCCGACAAAAAATCCTACGAAAAAAGTCTGCATGAAAAGGTAACTCATAGAGGAGCATGGCCTGGTAATGATACTATATGGCGTATGGTAGTGGATTTATACAAAGGTATGCTTAAAAAAGAAAGAAAATATTTATCCGTGGTCGATGGTATTGTTGCAGGAGAAGGGCAAGGCCCTTTTTGCCCTACAAGTAAGTATGCGAATACGATAGTCGCAGGGGATAATCTCCTTACCACAGATATCGTAACAGCAAGGTATATGGGATTAGAGCCGGATAAGATAAGGTATTTGCATTATTTTATTGACAATGAAAATTTTGATGAGGCTCCGGAGAAGATTAAAGTTATACTCAATGGTGTCAATTGTAAAGATTTCTTTGTGTCCGATTCAAAATATGCAGATTTTCAAGTGGTAAAACAATGGGAGTGTATTAAAAGAACAGTTTGATATAACTTTTGGATTCACCCGGGCTGCAGGGGGCAGAGGCCGGGGAAACGAAATGCCAAGGAGCGGGACGATGAAAAAAATATTTGAAAATTCTAAAATAAGTCTGTTAGTATGCACAGTGGTAATCTTTTTGATTTCCCTGTTGTCCATTACCGGCGGGAGTCTTTGGGATGATGAGATCTGCCGGGTAGCCGACCCAATCAGTGGAGATATTAAGGCGACGATGCAGACAGCGCTTGGGTATGCCCAGCCGGGATATATGCTTTATATTATGTTGTGGTCACATCTGATTGGGGCAACCGAGTATCTTTTGCGGTGCAGCAATCTCCCCTTTGTGGTCATTGCTGTTATTTATGTTTTTAAAATTATAAAATCCAGAGACTGGTCGGTATGGTGGAGTCTTTTGTTTTTTATACATCCTATGTTTGTGTACTATATGGACGAAGCAACGCCTTATATCATTGTATATGCTTTTTCCCTTGCTTTTGTTTATTACACATTTTGTGTGGAGAAATTTAGCGGTTGGCAGAATCTTGTCAAACTGAATATCTTTTATCTGCTTGGTGTATTTTTTCATTTTATGTTTGGTTTTATTATTGTGCTTTACTTTGCGAATTGTTTCCTGAAAATTCGTGCGGAGAAACCTGTGATTTTAAGGCATATTGGTATTATGGCGTGCTTTTCTCCGTTTTATTTTGTTTTACTCTATTTATATACGTCTTACCTGAATGGTACACATACCGGATTTGGAATAAAAAGTATTTTTTATATAATATATGCTTTTCTCGGTATGCAGGGTGTGGGGCTGTCACGGAACGATCTGAGAGCAGGTAATCTGGAAAATATTCAGTTATGGCAATGTGTTTTTCTGGCTCTTTTTGTTATTGTCCTGCTGGGGATATTGGTTATTCTTGTCAGGGGGAGGTCCTCATTTGTTAAAAGAAATCAGGGGATGTTGATTTCTTCCACTGCTTTTTTCCTGGTGATTTTTTTATGCTCTGCTGCTGTCCACATGGGATTATGGGAAAGACATTGTATGTCTGTATTTCCTGTTTTTCTGATATGCCTATGCGACATTCTTCATGAATTACAGCATAAATCCATATGGGAAGGAAGGGTTCTTTTATGCCTGTACCTTGTTCTTTTGACAGTATCTTCTATATTTATAGCCCGTTTGTATTATTATTCCTGTGATGATATAAAGGGCATGACGGAGTATGTAACGGAACAGTTGAAAGAGGATTCCAATCTTATTGTCATTAATACACGCGATATGTCGTCCGGATACTATTCATATGCGGCTGCTGCAGAAGACCCGACGAAACAGATTGTTGATATGTCAGACAAAACGGAGGAAGAAATTATAGATTTTGTCGAAAGCCAAAAAGAGGGCGATTTTATCCTGATTCTTTTTGAAAAAAACGTCAGCCGATCCTTATATCATTTTTTTGATAATCGAAGTTCTTATCGGGTAAATAATCGGTTCAATTCCTTTCGATTGATTACATTGGAATAATATGATCCTGACCATATGGCACCACAATTTTATTTTAGGGGAGGGGGGATCGCAGGCAATATGATATAAAAAAGCCAATGCAGCATACATAGAGTAGTATAGGCGGTATGTGAAGTTGGTAAGGGGAAAAGAACAATGAAGAGATTCAAAATTTTGTTTCTATTGCTATTCCTTTGCTGGATGGTGGTTATTTTTTTCTTTTCTGCCAGAACGGCGGATGAGTCTACAGAGGAAAGCTATAGAGTAGGAATGATAGTTGGAACAATACTTTATCCGGATTTTGGAGAGTGGGATGCAGAGCAGAGGATGGATTTTGCCGGAAAGGCAGATTATCCGGTGCGCAAGACGGCGCATGCACTGGAATATACAGTGTTAAGTTTCTTTTGCATTCTGACTTTGCTGTCATGGCTGGGTATACAGGATCGGTATTTTCTTTTTGCATGGCTTATTTCCGTATTTTATGCGGCAACGGATGAGTTCCATCAACTGTTTGTCCCAGGAAGAAGCGGTCAGTTGGCGGATGTATTGATTGACAGCGCAGGCGCTCTCTTCGGGACGTTGGCAGTATGGCTTGTTAGAAGGCTCTTTCTAAAATATAGGGAAATTGGCGGCAGGCGATAAATGAAACCATGTAATTTTTGCCAATGGAAACATTTGTTGCTATTGAAAAATTGTAAAAAGAATGGCGGAAAGCTGTATATACAATGAAAAATAAGATTTTTGAGGTTTTGTTCCTGTTTGGTATAAAATTTCAGTCTTTAGTTTTTGGTAAAATAATCTACCTTGACAAAGGAGAAAAATATTATATAATAGACTAAGCAAAAAGAAAAATAAGATATTTTGCTATTTTTGAGGAGAAAGGCAAAAAAATGATTGATTTTCATACACATATTTTACCCAAAATAGATGATGGCAGTCAGAAAATTGGGGAGAGCATGGAAATGATGCGGCAGGAAGCTGCTCAGAAGGTGGAAATGGTTGTCGCTACTCCTCATTTTTATGCAGATCAGGACTCTGTACATCGTTTTTTGAAACGTCGTGAGGACAGCGTTAGCTGGTTGCGGCAATCCCTTGCCGGGGGCTCTGCTCCGTCTCTGCGTTTTGGAGCAGAGGTCTATTATTTTCCGGGAATTGGGAGCGCCGAATTGATTCGGCAGCTTTGTATGGAGGAGACGTCCGTATTGCTGTTGGAACTCCCTTTTTGTCAATGGACAAAGGAGATGTTCAGGGAAATCAAGACCCTTATCAAACGGCAGCAGTTAACGATTGTGCTTGCTCATATTGAGCGGTATTATGCATATCAAAAGGATCTCACGATTTGGAATGAAATATTTGCACTTCCATTATATGCACAAATGAATGCGGGCAGTTTTCTTCATCGTCAGACGAGACGCTTAGCGTTCCGGCTTTTGGAGCAGATGGGAACGGTAGTTTTGGGAAGCGATTGCCATAATACAAACTCACGTCCGCCTAATATGCAGAAGGGGTGGGAGATGATTCGCAAAAAATTCGGAGAAGAAAAACTAAGCGAGATTGAAAATCTTGAAAAGAGGCTTTGTGGGACATGAAAAACAGGAAACGTCTGCGGACGCTTTTGACAGTGGTGCTTATTGTGGGTGCCGGGGCGCTCGGTTATGTGGGGCTTCATTCCTGGGAAAAGCGACAGTACCAGGTATCCGATACGGCGGAAGTTCAGACAATACAACCGGACGAAACTCCGGAGACCATACGGGGGACCATTCGATACAAGGGAACAACATGGGCATGGAGCGATCAGATTGAAAGCTATTTGCTGATTGGCACGGACGCAGGCAAAACAGGAGAGGAACATACGCAGGCTTATCAGGGGGGTATGGCGGATTTCCTCATGCTTATCGTCTTCAACAGAACCGCTCATACTCATCGCATGTTATTTTTAAATCGGGACACGATGGCCAAAATCACTTTGATGTTGCCGGACGGCAGTGGGATTGCAACAGCGCGCCAGCAATTATGTACGGCGCACTGGTACGGCGGTGATGAGCAGCAGAGCTGTGAAAACACGGTTCGCGCCGTATCGGATTTATTGTATGGGATTCCCATTGACGGATATTATTCCCTGAATATGGAGACAATACCAAAGTTAAATGCTGCGGTCGGCGGTGTGACGGTAACGGTGGAGGATGATTTCTCTGCTGTGGATCCGTCCCTGAAACAAGGCAGTACAGTAAAACTGACCGATGCGCAGGCCTATACGTATGTGCATGACCGTTACGATGTCGGCGATGAAACCAACCGATCCCGCATGAAACGTCAGTTGCAGTTTATCAGTGGCTTTCGGGATTGCGTGCAGAAATTAAGTGAAGAGGATTCCGGATTTCTTGTCAAACTCTATGAAACGATGCAGGAGGATGCGGTTACAGACATTACGGGGAAGACATACTCCAGTCTGATACGGGAGATGAGCCAAAGTAAGGATGAGGGGATTGTGCAGCCGGAAGGGAAAGAAAAAATCGGAGTCGGACTGGCGGATGGGATTTTGCATATGGAGGTTCATATAGAGAAGGACTCCCTGTTTGTGTGATTTATTAGAATATCTGTCACAAAGGGCAGTTATCAGTGAAGTATTCTGTGATGGGGTGGGATAAGGTGGGAAACCCCGAATTATCAAGGGTTTAAGCGGATTTATGAGGAATAAAATGAAATAAGGTGTGACAGCTATTTTGAAAATGGTGGCGGTTACGCCTTTTTTTGTTGTAATGACTAAAAAGAAAGGGGGATAACCGTTGGAAGCATTGATTTTTAGCCATTTATAAACAGTTATCCCTCTTTGTTAGGTTGTAACTCAATTATAGCAAAGTGGAAAGCGATTGTAAATATAGTAAGGCGTTATAACGTGGCGTTACAGCGTCACTTTTTACGGTGTAGTTTATTGATAAAAGTCTAAAAAACCTTGATAAAATGGGCGTTAGAGGGGAGTGACGCCTGTATTATTTGGTGTTGCAAAATTGAAAATGAACTAGAAATAACTAAAAGAATTCAATGGGACAAAATTGCAATATCAAAAAGACGTGTCCCATTGCCGAGTTTTCAACATTTCCTGCCCTTTTTTCGGAAAATAGTTCCTTGAAAGCAATGGGACAAAATTATGTTTATTTGTGGGTTATAAATAAACCAAAAAGACAAAATAAAATTATGCTGTTTCAGAAGACAAATCATCGTTTTCTGAAGGGGATGATTTGGCATTGCCTTGTCTTTTTCCTTTATTGGCTTTCATCTCTGCTATAAGCAAGAGGTCTTCCTGATCTGCTTCTGACATATCATGGAAATAGTCGAGTAGCTTCCTGTCGTTTTCTTTAATATCAACGAATGTTAAATTCTTTGAATTTGAAGATTCTCCAGTTAATATCCAATCAACTGAACAATCCAGTATTCGAGCCAATTCTATCAATGATACTGCCGAAGGAAGGTATCGTCCGGTTTCAATTCCGCTTAGATTACCAGAAGAAATACCACAATGTTCCTGTATTTGAGTTTGTGTAATATGCAGTTCTTTTCTGCGTTCTTTGATTCGTTGTCCAATCATAGTGTCCATATAACCTCCATTCTCTAAAATCAAATATAATTCTTTGAAATTAACGAAAAGTGCTTGACTTTCTTTGAAATCAAAGATATACTTGTTTTAGGGTTAAAACTAAACCAATTCAAAAATACCATATCCCACAGATTTTCACAATCTAAAAACAGTCGTTCGACTGGTGAAAATCACCCATCAGCCGATGCTGCGAACATCAGCTGACAGGCAGGGTGTCTATCTGACACCGAAAGATAAGTGTACTCCGTCAGGAGTGACAACCTTTGACAGATGATACTTTTTATTAGAGTTAGGAACTGGACATTCATACTCGTAAGTAACATCGTCATAGCCGGTTATGGTGGAAACCAAGTTCCACCGGATGCCGGTGCTTGAAAAGGAAGTACCCATCAGGATCACCTCCTTTCAGGCTTTGCATAAAAACCCAATTATATTGTAGCACAGAGTAAATGAATTTACTAACACTTTAGAAGGAGGCAAGGATGGAAAACAAAAAAGACATAGTAATGTTTCTGTAAATGCTGCTGATGGCAACCAGAGCAGGGAAAGATATTGACAAGCTGCTCTTAAGCGAGGATCAGACAACGGTAACAATCCAGTACAGGAATGGATGTAAAAAGGAGGTATGTGTAGAAGCAGACTCTGGCATATCACTAATCCGAGATGTAGTAAGGGTAATTGATTGATGGGGGGAATGGCAGATGAAGAATGGCAAAGTGCCAACGCTTAACCAAAAGAAACTGATAAAAAGCAATGGACTTGATCCGGAGAACCACTTGGTTGTGAAGAATACTCCTGAGTTCTTGGAAATAGTCAGCAGGACAGCGTTGAAGAAACTGAACCTGAATGGAAAGAAACCCCGGACGAGGAAGCTCTACAAAGATTAGAGGGTAAGGCGGTGATTGATACGAGTCAATTAAATACAAGGAAATATTCAGCGTTTGGAAAAAAGATAGTGAAGCAGCTGGTTGACAAAAACATGACAGCGAAGCAGCTTGCGGATGCACTCGGAACCACACCACAGTATCTGAATAAAATTATACATGGCGAGCGGAGCGGGGAGAAGTACATCGAAGCAATAAAAAGCATATTGGACATAGCAGCATGAAGGGAGTGATACGATGGCTGAAGCATATGTCACACTCAACGAAGCTGCTGAACTGGAAGGCATTGGTTATGAAACCATAAAGAAAAGAGTTCAGAGATCACCAGAAAAATTCCATGTCACGATGGAACAACGTCAAAGCGGTGGAAAAGAACTGGTAATGGTGGCGGTATCATCCCTTTCCAAAAAAGCGAGGGCATCGTGGAAGGAGAGGGAAAAACTGAAAGCGGTTGCAGAGGCTCCGGTTCAGGAAGCAGAGGGAATGACAGAGGCTCCTTGGTATGTAGGGGAGGATATAGACTGGTACATTGAAAAACACAACAGCGAATGGTACAAGGCAATGGAGATTGGCAATATTGTCCGGGAGTTCTTGGAGTATGACGAGAAAGGACGGACGGAATATGCTGAAACCTTTGCACAGGAGAGGCTTGGAAAGGGAAAGCGGACACTGTACCGTTACGCAAAGTCATATATGGAAGCCGAGGCGTGGGCAGACAAGCTCCACAAAGAGGACGGTGGCAATTATGAGTTTTTCAAAGTCATATGCCTTTGCAGGAAGCCAAAGGAGGCAGGGACGTTTCCAAGTTTTACGCCAGAGGTCAGACAGGCAATCAAAAATATCTGGTTCAATGCGGAGTTTGCACAGAATCAGGGGACAAAGGAAATGCTGTATGACAAGCTGAACATTCTCAAAAACATCAACAAATGGGAGAAGATACCTTCCTACCAGTCGGTGGTCAGGTACATCAATTACCTGATGGAAGATGAGAATATGTATAACGCTTGGTATCTGGCAAGCCGGGGAACTCGTGAATATAAAAACAAAGTTCTGGTGAAGGGAAGCCGGGATACAAAGAGCCTGAAAGTAATGCAGATAGTTATGGGTGATGAGCACACGTTTGACTGCTGGGTTGCATACACGCATCCAAACGGAAAGGTGACAGCCATCAAGCCACATCTTGCAGCTTGGATTGACATGAGGAGCAGAGCCATTATAGGGGATGTGATGTGCAAGGATGCGAACAGCGATATCTTAAAGCAGTCACTCCTGAAGATGATGTATTCCGAACCGGGAGGCATTCCGGAGTATCTCTACATAGACAATGGCAAGGACTACACAGCAAAAACCATGACCGGACGCAGCAGGAATGACAGAAGCGGAATGGATTTTGACGATGAGACCAGAGGGTTCTATAAGTCAATCGGAATAAAGGATGACCACCGGGCATTACCATATGAGCCTTGGAGCAAAGGGCAGATTGAACGTTTCTTCAGTACAGTGTGCAGCCAGTTTACAAAATGGTTCACTTCATATACAGGTACGCTGACCGGCTCAAAGACTTTTGCAAAAGTCAATAAGGATATCAAGGGGATGCTTGAGCGTGGGGAACTGATGAGCATAGACGAATTTTATCAGGCATGGAGCAAATGGCTGCATGAAGTTTACATGGTAAGGCAGCATGGGGGACTGAAGAAAGCAGGGGAGGAATGGCTGACACCATTATCCTGTTTTGAAAATGCCGAGCGTTACGAGAAGGCAGTTCCGCCAAGGAGTTATGCAACGATGCTGATGATGAAGTCGGAGAACCGGCTTGTGAAAAATATAGGGATACAGCTCATGGGCATGGAGTACCGTTCAGACGAATTGTGCGACTTTATCGGGCAGAAGGTGGATATTAAGTATGATCCGGAGGACATGGCTACTATCTATGTATTCCAAAAGGGAAGAAAAGTATGCGAAGCATACTGTCAGGAACTGCTGCAGATTGCACCAAAGGTTCCGCAGAAGGCACTGGAGGAACACCTGAAGCGTCAGAAACGCCAGCAGAAGCGAGACCGGGAACGTCTGGAAGAGGCGAGGATTCCGTTTGAAGAACTGAATGAACAGTATGTAGGGTTCAGCGAAACGACAGGCGGAATTGACCTGATGAAAGGGGGCAAGCAGAAGAAAGCGAAGATTGTACAGCTGCCGGGGGACAGGACATTTCAGAATGGCTTCCGTCCATCCAAGCAGGAAGAACCGGAAGAGGAAAATGAGTATATCAACAAAAAGGCAGAGGATGCTTTGAAAGCTCTCCGGGCGTTATAGAACTATTATTTTTGTCACAAGTAAACAGGCATTTAGCAAAGAAAGGTTAGGTTGAATTATGGAAGCATTGAACACATACACAAAGGAAATGACACTCCGGGAAAGAGTGACAGAGATTCTTTCAGAAATGAAGATGACAAAGGCAGAGCTTGCAATGAAGATTCAGTATTCAAGGAGTGCGGTCAGCCAGTATTTGGGTAACAAGTATAGTTCTGATCCAACGGAGATTGAGTCCCGGCTTATGGATTTTGTGAAGGCTTATGAAGCAGAAACCGGGAAACAGACGGTCACACAGTATGCCAAGGGCGGATATATTCCGACAATTAAGCAGAAAATTCAATATTTTGAATCGAAAGATTTTGTGCAGACAATCGGCGTATGCAAAGCTTGTCAGGAAAATATGGCACTTGGAATCATTGTTGCGAAATCAGGCTACGGTAAAACGCACACGCTCAAGAAGTATGCCAAGATGCCAAGGGTGGCATATATCGAATGTGATGACACAATGGCTTGCAGGGATTTGGTGGAAGCCATTGAAATCCAGATTGGAATGCCGAAGGGTGCCGGTGGGACGATATGGAGCAGGGTAAACCGTATCAGGGATTTTTTCAATGCGAATGAGGGTTATCTGCTTATCATTGATGAGGCGGACAAGCTCATCAATAAATATACGCAAAAGAAGATGGAAATAATCCGGGGCATTTTTGACCAGTCAGATGTTGGGATTGTAATTGCAGGAGAACCAAGGCTTGAAGCAGAAATTAAGGGAAACCTTGCCCGGTTTGCAAACAGGATGGATTTCTATTACAAGCTGAAAGGGCTGTCAGAGCAGGAAGTCAGGGATTATCTGGAGGGATATGATGTGGACGATGCTGCCATGATGGAATTTATCAGCAGGGCACAGAATGCACAGACCGGATGTTTCCGGTTGCTTGACCGGACACTCAGCAATGTGCTCCGCATCCTGAAGGACAGCGGACAGACTAAAGTAACCATGAAAATTGTCAGTCAGGCATCCAACATGATGATGCTGTAAGGCGGTGAGGAATGTGAAGAAATGGATGATAGCACTGCTCACATTGAGCCTTGTGCTGACAGCATGTGGCAGGGAGGCGGAAAGGGAAGGTGCTGCAGAGCCGGTCATGGAAGAAGCAGCGGAGGCAGTACAGACAGAGCCAGTAACGGTGGAAACTCCTGAACCAGTGCCGACAGGACAACCTAAAAAGGCTTCGTGGTCTTTGGACTGGAGTGCTGAAGATTCTTACATATTGACAAAGATTGCTATGGCAGAAGCAGAGGGCGAGGATACAGAAGGCAAGGCGTTAGTAATATTGGTTGTTTTGAACCGGGTGTGGGATGATTCCTTCCCGGATACGATTGAGGAAGTGGTCATGCAGGAGAACCAGTTCAGCCCGGTTGCAAATGGAAGATATGACAGGGTAGAGCCTGACAGCGATTGCTTGGATGCATTGGAACTGGTGATGGATGGGTGGGATGAGTCAGAAGGGGCTCTGTATTTTGAAAGCAGGAGCTTATCTACATGGCATCAACGGAACCTGAAATACCTCTTTAAGCATGGAAACCATTATTTTTATAAAGAGAAGGAGGTCAGCCATGAAAAGAAGGTTAGTGATTGAGATGGATGCAGGTGACAGAGCAGATTCTGTTATGCAGGAGATATTTACTGTTTTAATGAAATATGCGGATTACAATGAAGAATTTATGTTTCATCAGGAAATGCTTCCGGAGAAAAGTTCCGGGGAACTGCAGATACCTGTTTTTTTGAAGGGAGGCATTAGGGATGGCAAAGCCAACTATTAGGATGCTGTGGGGGCTGGCGAAGTGTCAGAAACTGTCGCTGACGGATGAGGAGTTGCATCTCATTGTGTCGGCACATACCGGGAAAGACAGCATAAGGCAGCTCAACCAACGAGAACTCGGCACAGTGATAGGGGTGCTTGGCAACATGAAAAGCTCTGCATCCAAGAATGGCAGGAGTGACAGGCAGACAAGGGGGAATACCGGGACGGTCAATCAGCGGAAGAAAATATATAAGCTGACAGAAACGCTCGGATGGGATAAACCGGCAAGAGTCAACGGACTATGCAAAAAGATGTTCGGGGTGGCTTGCGTGGAGTGGCTGGACTATCAGCAGTGTTCCAAGCTGATAGAGGCACTCAAAAGCATGGCAGCAAGAATGGAAAAGGAGGATGCAGACAGAAGTGAAAGAGATAATCAAGGTAATGGATGAAGGAACGCAGGACAGGGTGGAACATGGTGCTGTAATTGAGATACAAGGCGATAACATCAATATTGAGTGCCTGAATATTATGCCGGTGGACATTGTGAGGATTGCTATTGGAATTTTGGAAGTCGTGCATGAAATGGGAATGGATGAAGTGCTGAAACAGATGTATAGCTATTGCTTTGAAGATGGAGGTGCAGATGGCGGAACAGAAGAATTGCAGACTGACAATAGAGGTTAAGGATGGGAAGGTGCTGACGGAAGCGGAGTTTGTTGACATGGTTGATTTAGCGACCATGTGCGGAGCGTTGCAGCTGCTTATGGGACTGGAGGCGGTAAGCCGGGGAAAGTCCTTGGAGGATGTAAAAGACAATATGCTTGACATACACCTTGCTGCAATGGAAACGCTGACAGATCAGGTTATCAAAGAAAGGGGCAGTGAATGTGGCAGCTAAAAAGAAACGCCTGACACAGAAGGAAAAGAAACAGAATGCTGAGATTAAAAAGGAGCTTCAGGAGAAGGGGATAATCCCTCCGGACAAGCCGAGGATGAACCGGAAGAAATTTGTCGATGGGGCAATGGAGGAATGGAACAACAGACCACAGTGCTATATATGGGAAATTTATCTGATAAAAGCCTTCGGCTTCATTCTGGCAAAGACAGAAGGCAGGAATTTCCGGGTGTCGCAGGAGGCGGTTGGTGCTGCCAAAGTCCTGAAACTTGCAATCAGGCTTTACCAGTTCCATATGAAACTGAAGGAGGAAGGCAGGACAGAGTACAGGGCGGTTGAGGAGTTGGAATATATCAGGGACATTCTGGATGCATAGGGAGGTGGTCATGTTGAAGAAAACGCTTTATATCTGCAACCGGTGCAATAAGGAAATCAAGACAGAAGGAACACGCATCATTCCGCATTTCTTTGATTTAGCAACGGATGAAATGCTAGGGGAAATTGAAGTCCCGGACAAGGACATCCATTTTTGCATGGGCTGCACAAAGAAAATTATGGAGGAGATATTAAGACCGCCAGAGGAAAAGCCACCGGAGAATACCAAGAAGGCAGGGAAGCGTCCCAAGAAGGGTGAGCGGTTGGATGCAGGGAAAGTTATGGCTCTGCATCGGGCAGGGTGGGACAATGAGAAGATAGCTGATGAAATGGGTGTTACTGAGAGGCAGATATACCAGTGCATCCGTTATCAGATAAAGAAAATGCATTCGGGCAGTGAACCGGATGGAAAGGAGCAGGGAAATGAAAAATAACTACAAAAAAGTATCCAGTCATGGTTCCATCAACATTCCGGTGGCAATGAGAAGGGAGATTGGGATACAGGGCGGTGATCCTATGGAAGTATCCCTTAACAATGGCGTGGTTACGGTTAAGCCTTACACGCCACGCTGCGTTTTCTGTGGCAGCACAGAAAATGTAAAGAAACTGTTTGGCAAAGGAATATGCCCTGAATGTGCTGCAAAGGCAGTTCAGGAAATGGAAGGAAGTGGAAAATGATGGCATTGGAAAAACTGAAGGCAATGGAGGAAAAGGAACTGGTCAGCGAAGCGGTCAGGCTGGATCAGGAACAGAAGAGATGCAAGAGGGAACTGGATGCGGTCAAGGCGGAGATTCAGGCGAGAGGTCTCAGGGTGATTGAAGACCGCAATACAAAGTATGTCAAATACTATTCACCGGATGGGAGTGCTGCGGTGACAGACACGCAGAGTCTGGACATCCTGAATGTGGACAAGCTGAAGGGATTGATTTCAGAAGGTGTCTGGAAACAGAACGTGACAGAGACCACGAAAACAGATTACAAGTACAAGCCAATGCTTGAGCGTGTTCTGAAAGCAATTTTTACTGGTGATTACACATTTGAGTATTCTCTGGAAGAATTTCTTGAGGGAAGTATGCCGGTCAAGCCGGATGAAAAGCAGAAAAAGCTGCTGCTGAAGAAATTGAAAGGAGATTATGCAAAAGACAAGGATACGCTTATCAGTGTGTTTGGTTATGAAGATGAGAGAACTGCACCGGATTTTGACGTGGAACTTTGGTTCATTTATAAAATCAAGAATGGAGAGCTTATCAGGGCAGTTCTTCCAGAAGAATTTCTGGATCAGACAATTCAGGATATCAGGAAGTGCCTGATGGTAGATTCCAAAACAAGCATCACGATTGATTATGACAAGGAGGAAATGATATGATTTCAAACAGCGGACATGATGAAAATGGAAAGTACAGCGGAGGCAGGGCAGGAGACCAGACAGGAAAAGAGTGGGCAATCATAGGATGGTATAACCGTCCTTGGAAATGCGTAATACGACATCCGGATGCGAAAGTCAGGGAAAAGATTGCAAGCCTTTCTGAGAAGGCTGCAAAGAATGACAATATCGGCTATGACCAAGGGCAGAGGGTTTCTTATTGGGACGAGCTTGTTAAGGCAAAGTATAACCCTGCAGTAATTAAAACCAAGTGCGAGGCAGACTGTTCTTCCGGTGTAATGGCAAACGTGAAAGCTGCCGGGTATCTGCTGAACAATGCCAAGCTGAAGGCGGTGTCAATCACAAGCACACATTACATGAGGGAAATGCTCAGGAAGGCAGGGTTTGAAATCCTTACCGGAAGCAAATACCTGACCAGTGACAAATACCTTTTGAGAGGGGATATCCTGCTGAATGACGGACACCACACAGCAACGAACCTGACAAACGGTCAGAAGGCATCGGCTGCAGCACCGGGCAGTGCCAAGCCGGAGGGAAGCACCTCAAGCAGCGGAAATCCTTCAGGAATGAAGGCTGAATCTGCAGAGTCTTTCAAAAAGAGCATTGCCGGTACATATATTGTAAATACGTCCACTGATCCGCTGATGCTGCGGAGTGGAGCCGGTAAAGACAAACCTGTCATTGCTAAAATGAAAAAGGGTGCAAAGGTTCAATGCTATGGGTATTATACAACAGTAGACGGAGTGAAGTGGTACTATATCGTTTATGACGGAAAGACAGGCTTTGCTTCAAGCGAATACTTAAAAAAGAAATAGGAGGATGCATATGTTATATTATTACAACCGGGATGGGAAGTTTCAGAAGGAGTCAGGCAAGGAATACAAAACGAAAAAAGGTGCAGTGGAAAAGCTGCAGAAGGAAGGGCAGGGGGCAGTCTTTGACGAAACAGGGCAGATGGTGCTTTCCCTTGTGGATAAAGAAGCTGTTCCTCAAGGGGCTCTTGATACAAATGAGGATGGCAGCGTCCCGGCATACAATGAGGATAATGAACAGATTGGAGTGGCAGATGCCGAAGCGGTTGCAGAGGCAACCGGGGAGTCCGTAAGCGATGCAGAAGCGACTGAAGGAGTTACGGACAGTCAGGAGAAGCCGGACGAGGAACAGCATGGGCAGGAAGAACCGGAAAGGGCAGAGCAGCCGGACAGAACTTTTGATGTGCGGACAACCTGTGATTCGCTCCGCATCCGGGCAGGAGCAGGGAAGGATTACCGGATTGTAGGATACATCCGGGAAAAAGCCGGGAATAAGGAAAACCATGCCATTGTGAAAGAAAAGGATGGATGGGGTAAACTGGCAAGTGGGAAAGGGTGGATAGAACTGGCTTTCACCAAGAAGGTAAGTTAAGGAAAGGCTGATTGTGATGGATGAGGAACTGTTGAATGAATTGATTGAGGATACCACGATTGAAGATATTGGGGAACGGTACAGGGCGATTGTTGACCTGATTGGTATTAGAAAGTTTATATTGCTGAGCAACTATGCAAGAGGTGACGAACTGTATTTTCCAAAGGTTGAAAATGTGGTCAGTCCTGCGAGAAATCGGAGAATCAAGAAGGAATTCAACGGTTACAACAGCAAGGAACTGGCGGACAAGTACAACCTGACAATTAAACAGATACAGAACATAATGAAAGACGAACCGCCAGTCGGTCAGATGTCCATTGAAGAATGGATGGGTGGTGCCGGAGTCAATTCCGGCACAGCTGATCCAGAGTGATTTTTGATACATCAGCAAGTTTGATGTGAGCTTTCTTTTAAGAATTCTATCATATTGAATTTCTGAGAGGTTTGTGTTATTTTTATTATGAGTGAGGTTCGGAGGCGTTAGTCTCCTTACCTTACTTGGGAAGAGAGTTTGTTTTCGGGAAATATTTTCCCGAAACGCTTCCCCTAAAAAGTTCATAGGAAATGGCATAGAATAAGCATGTAACGAAGGTTACATGCTTATTTTTTGCACTTCTTTTTTGCCCGGAAGGAGGAATTTATATGGCAGAATTTATGACACAAATTGGGGTACAGAACATGACAGCAGCACTTGGAATCCTTATGGCATTTATAGGTGTGTGTGCGTTTCTTACTTCAATTGTCACAGAAGCTCTCAAAAGTATTGAAAAAGTCAACAGGCTTCCCACGAAGCTGCTCTGCTATATCGTGGCGTTGGTTCTTACAACCCCGGTATTTTGTGCAATGATGGCATACCTGAAGCAGCCGGTAGAGTGGTTCATGGTATTTGCATCGTTCCTTGCCTCGTTTGTGGTTGCAAAAGTCAGTATGAATGGATGGGACGATGTGACAGAGCTTGCACAAAGGCTTATCCGGAAATAAGGGGTGGTTCTATGGATTATGTAATCACTTTCTCGGACATAATGGCTGCTGTTATCACACTTGGAATCAGCGTGATGGGTTTTTTCATAAAGCGGTGGTTTGATGGGATGGAGCAGCGTAACAAAGAAACACAGCAAAAAATTGAACAGGGCAACAAAGCAATTCAGGAACGGATTGAGAAGAACGATGCAAAAGTGAATGAGCGTATTGACAAACTGGAAGAAAAGACGGACAAGGACATCGAAAATATCAAGCAGGAAATCAATGATATTAAAGGTGACTTTGCCACAACCTTTGTACTCCGGGAGGATTTCTTCCGGGCAATGAACGGAGTGGAGGACAAGGTCAAGAGCATGGATGGAAAACTGGACAGGCTGCTCTTGATGAATACGGAAAACAAGTGAGGTGAACAGCGATGACAGACATGGAACAGGCAGAAGTAAATCAGAATAAGGCAATCAGGGGGTACATTATACGCTGTCTGGTTAAGGGGTTCAATAACACGTCCCTTACAAGGCAGATTTCCAATGCTATGATGGCAGCCGGTCTTATTATATCCCCGGATATCAGCAAACATCTCAACTATCTTCAGGGAGCAGGATATATTGAGTTTACAAGTGAAAAGGTCACAGCCTACACAGCCTATGCAAAAGATGCGGTTATCCGCCTCACAAAATCAGGCGTAGACCTTGCTGAAGGAACCATTGATGATCCGGGAGTGGATGTTTAATGGGAAAGCAGCGGACACGAACAAGAATATCCTCAAAAATTGACGAGCTCCCTGAAGAACTGAGATTGAAGGTAGATGTGATGCTTGCGGACACTTCCAACACATACGCCTATATCAGTGAATTTCTGAATAACGAAGGGTATAAAATATCCAAGTCAAGCGTGGGGCGGTACGCCACCAGAACCAATACCGCCACACAGAGGCTGCTTGAAGCTCAGGCACAGACAGAAAAGCTGATTCAGGTTGTAAAGGATAATCCGGAAGCAGATTACACAGAGGCTGCAATCATGATGATGATGAGCGGTCTTGTGGACAAGGTGGCAATGGCGGAGGAAGAATTCAGCGAGATGCCTCTGGATAAAGCAGGGAGGCTTATAGCATCCTTATCCCGGACAAAAGTATATAAAGACCGGGTAAGGCAGGACATGAAGAAAAAAGCGGACATTGCATTCAGGCAGATGGAAATGGAAATGATGGCGGTTATTAAGAAGGATGCGGAATCTGCAGAGCAGCTCAGAAACATTCTGACCAAAGCAAAAGAGAGGATGATGGAGGATGATTGAAATTGATGAATGGCTCCGGGAACTGGATGAGGAACCGGATCAGGAAATCATTGACCATGCAGCCTATCAGAAACAGCTTTTTATAGACTATGTATCAAGAAATACTGATAACTGGCAGAAAAGGGAAGAACTCCGGGAGCGTTTTGAAGCAGGGGAAAAGATAGAAGGAGAGAAGGGACTCCGCAAGGAACTGGCAGCATTTGACCTTGGATATTTTGGAAGGGCATACCTCTCACATTATTTCAGGAGAAAATCCCCGGCATTCCATGAGGAACTGGATGGCATATGGTCGAAGGGGGTATTAAAATCCAGAAATCCAACAAAGGCTGCGAAAGAAATTTCAAGGCTGAAGGGTTCCAGACAGGTGATCGCTGCACCAAGAGGACACGCCAAGAGTACAAACTTTACCTTTAAGGATACGCTCCATGCGGTTCTGTACAGATACAAGCATTACTGCATCCTCATTTCTGACTCTTCCGAACAGGCAGAAGGTTTTCTGGAAGATATTAAAACAGAACTGGAGGAAAATGGGGACATCATTGAGGACTTTGGTTCTTTGAAAGGAGATAAGGCTTGGCGGTCAGGCGTTATTCTCACAAAATCTGACATAAAGGTGGAGGCAATCGGTTCGGGAAAAAAGATTAGAGGTCGTAAACACCGTAACTGGAGACCGGACTTAATTGTCCTTGATGATATAGAAAATGATGAGAACGTAAACACGCCAGAACAGAGGCGGAAGCTCAAGTCGTGGTTTGAGAAGGCGGTGTCAAAAGCCGGAGATACCTATACAGACATTATGTATATTGGGACAGTTCTGCATTATGATTCCCTTTTGAACAATGTGCTTCAGAACCCAAGGTATCATGCTAAGAAATACAGGGCGGTTATTTCATGGGCGGTTAATCAGGAACTTTGGGATGAATGGGAAAGCATTTACACCAATTTATTCAATGAAAACCATGAGGATGATGCGAGAGCCTTCTATGAAGCGAACCAAGAAACAATGCTTGAAGGGGTGGAAGTCCTGTGGGAAGATAAGCTCTCTTATTATGACTTGATAGAAATTAAGGTAACAGAGGGTGAGGCATCATTCAACAGTGAGCTTCAAAATGATCCGATTGATCCGGACAATGCAACCTTTAACCCGGAGTGGTTTGATTATTATGAGCCGGAGCTGATGGACTGGAAAAGTCCTGAGTATATATTTGTGGGTGCAAATGATCCTTCGCTTGGAAAAAATAAAAAGTCAGATACAAGCTCCATCATCAATCTGGCACTGTCAACCAAGACAGGGTACATGTATGTGGTGGATGCATCGGTGGAAAAGAGAAAGCCGGATGTCATTATTCAGGATGTATTTGAAATGTCAAAGCGTCTGAAAAGGGACTATGGAAAAGGTTTTTACAAATTTGGGGTGGAAACGGTACAGTTCCAGTTCTACTTCAAAGAGGTCATGGCACAGAAATCAGTGGAGGAAGGGGAGTATATCCCAATCGAGGAAATACAGAGCACAGTCAATAAGGTGCTGCGTATCGAATCCCTTCAGCCGGTGATAAAAAATAAATACTTGAAATTCAACAGGGAACATAAGACGCTGCTGAAGCAGATGCAGGAATTCCCTATGGGGAAGAATGATGATGCCCCGGACGGACTGCAGATGGCGGTACAGCTTGCACAGACGGTCAAAGGGATTGTAAGCAGCACAAAGTATCAAAGCCTTATCAAGCGGAAGTTCCGCATGGGGAAAGGAGCCTACTAGGAGGTGAAGGGCGTTGGCAAAGAAGAAAAAGAAAAAAGAAAAACCATTCAATCCTGAAGTGGATACCGGACAGGGGAAGCCCGTCCGGGCAAGGGTGGCTGTGGGGGATGTCAATGACAAATATTCCACCTATCCGTCCAACGGACTGACACCAAGGAGGCTTGCGAGAATATTCAGGGCAGCGGATGATGGGGATGTGTCAGAGCAGATGGAGCTGTTTGAAGAGATGGAAGAGAAAGATCCCCATTTATTTTCACAGCTGCAGACAAGGAAACTGGCTGTCACCGGTCTTGATTGGGAGGTGCAGTCATTCAGCGATGAAGAACTGGACAAAACGGTGGCTGACTTTATAGATGAACAGCTCAAAGGGATAGAAAACCTTGATGATATATTCATTGACATGCTGGATGCCATCGGCAAAGGCGTGAGCGTCATGGAAATTGAATGGGGAATAGACACAGACGGATCAAATATCATTGAAAACATTGAATATGTGCATCCGAAAAAACTTGTCTGGAACAGCCAGACAGATGAAATGGAAATCTGCACGAGGGAGTTTCCTTCTGGTGTTCCCCTTCCCGAAAATAAGTTTGTGGTGCATAAGTATAAAGCGAAGTCAGGACACACGAGCCGGAACGGAATACTGCGGGTGGTTTCATGGATGTATCTTTTCAAGAATTATGATGTAAAAGATTGGGTTGCCTTCTGCGAGGTGTTCGGGATGCCCCTCCGGTTGGGGAAATATAGTGCAGCAGCTTCTGACGATGATAAGAAAGCACTCATGGAAGCCATATACAGTCTGGGCAGCGATGCAGCCGGGATTGTGCCGGATTCCACTTTGATTGAGTTTATCGAAAGTCAGAAGACCACAAGCGTTGAGATATATGAAAAACTTGCAAGATATTGTGACGAACAGATGAGCAAGGCGGTGTTAGGGCAGACGCTTTCCTCTGATTCAGGGGGAGGCTCCTATGCACAGGGAAAAGTCCATAACGAAGTCAGGCATGACCTGACGGTTGCAGATGCAAAAGCACTTGCGGTCACCATCCGAAGGGATATCATCAGACCTTTAGTGGAGTACAACTTCGGTTATAACGTGGATATACCGTTTTTTACGTTTGACTGTCAGGAAGCGGAAGACCAGAAGGAAACGGTAGACATATATAAAATTCTTGTATGTGATATGGGGCTGAAAATCCCGGAGAGCCACATTTATAAAAAGTTCAATATCCCAAAACCGGAAGATGGCGAAAAGGTGCTTGAACCAAAAGAGATTCCCCGGATGCAGCAGCCACAGCCGGATAATGAACTGCTGACGCATAGTCTGAAGCAGGTGGCAGGGGCGGAACAGGAACAGATAGACGCTATGGCAGCGGAGGCGATGAAGCGAGCGGAGAGTGCTTTTCAGGTGATGATGAAGCCAATTCTTAACATTGTTGACACAGCGGATGATTTGGAAACGCTCCGGGAAGCCTTGAAAGATGATAAGGCGGTAGGGAAACTGTATGAAGAAATGGACTCCCCTGAACTGGAGGATGTGCTGCATCAGGCAATGTACTTATCAGAACTGATAGGAAGGAGCATGGAATGAGAGAAGCTGCCTATGGGCTCACTGGTGATTTCATATTCAAAGAGGCAGTTGAGTTCCTGAGAAAAAAGAAACCGCTCACTGCAGCGGAATATAAGGCATTGGACAGTGAGTACCGGGCAAAAGCGTTTACTGTATCAGGATATACAAGCCTTGAGGTTCTCCAAAAATTTTTGGATGAACTGACGGATGCCTGTGAGAACGGTAAGACTAAGAAAGAGTTCATGGATACAATGAATGATTTTCTGGAACGCAACGGATATGAAGGATTAAACCCGTTTAATGCAGATGTGATATTCCGCACCAATATGCAGACAGCCTATAACGCAGGACATTATAAGAGCATGACGAACCCCACGACAAAAAAGCTGCGTCCGTATTGGAAGTACGTTACTGCAGGGGATGGAGAAGTAAGGGAATCACATGCAATGATGGAAGGAAGGATATATGCAGCAGATGATCCCATTTGGAATATCTGGTATCCGCCAAACGGATACCGGTGCAGATGCTCAGTGGTAAGCCTTACCAAAAGCCAAGTGGAGCGTTCAGGGGAGCCGGTAAGCAGGGAACTTCCTTATGATGTGGATTATTCCACAGGAGAAGTCCTTTATAAGTATCCGGATAAAGGGTTTTCAAATAACCCGGCAAAGGACACATGGAAACCTGATTTATCAGGTGTTGATCCTAACCTGAAGAAAGCATTTAAGGAGAGGGAGGGCGGTAAATAATTCTGAACGCACAGAAACGCCTGTGTGCGGTTTTAACTGTATCAGGGCAAATTCCTATGCAGTAATACAGAAAGGGGCGTTATAACGCGTAATAACGCTGTCAGAAAGGAAAATAAAAAGGAGATGATGAAATTGGAGGGAATTGTAATATGCTCCGGTGGCATGGTGGATGTGGAAGGCGTACCGGAAGAGATAAAAATCCTTCCCCTCGGACATGTGCATTCGCAGAAGGGTGATTTTGAGGTTGATGATGAGAGCGTCGAATTAATCCGGAAACAGTTCAAGAGCCGGAAGTTAGACCTTGTAATTGATTATGAACACCAGACGCTCAAAGATGTACAGGCTCCGGCAGGAGGATGGATTGAGGATATTTACAAAGGAGAGGATGCGGTTGTCGCAAAGGTAAAGTGGACAGACAAAGCAAAGGAATATCTCCGAAACAGGGAATACCGGTATCTTTCACCGGTAGTCATGGTAAGAAAAAAGGACAGGAAAGCAGCAGCCATCCACTCTGCTGCCCTGACAAACACACCGGCTATTGATGGGATGTTCGCAATCGTGAATTCCATTGATATATCAAATTATGAAGAGGAGGAAACACAAATGGATTTGAAAAAGTTGGCACAGCTGCTTGGGCTTCCGGACACAGCAACGGAAGAGGATGTTGAAAAGGCACTTGCAGCATTGGCAGAGACATCAAAGGAAGCAAACAAAGGCGATGAGGGCAAGAAGGAGGGCGGAGATGCAGAAGAGGCTGTACCGGTTGCAAACTCTGTTGTGTTATCGCTGCTTGGTTTGAAGGCTGATGCAAAGACGGAAGATGTGGCTACAGCCATTATGAAACTTTCGGCAGGGACAAGGAATGACGAGGTACTTGCCCTGAAGGAAGAACTGAAGGAACGCAATGCAGAGGACATGGTGCAGATGGCTCTGAAAGAAGGGAAAATCACTGCAGCACAGAAGGAATGGGCGAAGTCCTATGCCCTGAGTGATAAGGAAGGGTTCAAGTCTTTTGTTGACAAAGCACCGGTAATTGTCCCACAGGGCAAAATGGAACTGAAGGATGCCCCGGCAGACAGCCATCAGGATTATGATATGGAAATCCTGAAAAACTGCGGTCTTTCAAAAGAGGATGTTGAAAAATATTACAAGGAGGATTAGTCATGGACAGAGTAGGAAATCAGAAACTTTCAGGTATGGATATCAATATTCCGGTAGCAGCCGGTGCAACGATTGCTGAGGCGGTAATGGTTGCAGTAGGTACAGATGGTTATGCGGTGGAAGCATCCAAGACTTCTGGTCTTACTATTGCAGGATGTGCAATGAGGCATACAGACAATGCTTCTGGCAGCAATGGGGCTGTATCAGTCCCGGTCAGAAGAGGGGCGTTTGTATGGGACAATGATGGCAGCATAGAGGAAACGGACATCTTAAAGGATGCATATGTGTCTGATGAGAAAACCGTCACAATCACAGCAGAGGGATCAAGCAGGGCAGGAAAAATCCTTGCGGTTGATTCCGATGGCGTGACAGTGGAAATGTTAAACGGCAGGGAAAATCCTGCTGCGGATGGGGAAACAGGAAAGCAGGAAGATGGAGGTGAAGTGAAATGATTGTAAATCAGGCAAGTTTGAAGGGGTTGAATGTAAGTTATTCCGCAGCTTACAACAAAGCCTTTGAGGGCGTTAAGAGCAATTATGAGAAGATTGCCACAACAGTACCAAGTACAACAGCGGAAACCAATTATAAGTGGTTAGGGCAGATTCCACAAATGCGTGAGTGGATTGGTGACAGGGAAATCCAGAGCCTGTCTGCCTATGACTATATCATTAAGAACAAGAAATTTGAAATGACGGTATCTGTGCCGAGGGATGATATTGAAGATGACCAGTATGGTATTTATACACCGTTGTTTTCCAATATGGGCGAATCCGCAGCACAGCATCCGGACATCCTCTGCTTTGATGCGTTGAAGGCAGGGTTTACCGAGAAGTGTTATGACGGTAAGACATTTTTTGCGGAGGATCACCCTTCCGGAGAGGGTGGCAAAAAGAAGGTAAGCAATCTGTCCCATGACAAGCTGGATGCAGATTCATACGAAGCTGCAAGGACAGCAATCATGAGCATTACCGGGGACAAAGGCAAGAGCCTGAATCTGGTTCCGAACCTTCTTGTTGTATCACCGGCAAATGAAAAAGCTGCCCGGCTGATTTTGAAGGCTGACCAGATAAACGGAACAACCAATGTGTTAAAAGACACAGCGGAGCTGCTTGTTGCAACAGAACTGGCGGATACTCCCGATGCATGGTTCCTTCTCTGCACAAACCGGTTCTTAAAACCAATCATTTTCCAGAAGAGAAAGGCAATCAAAATGACTTCCCTGACGAAAGATGATGACCAGAACGTATTTTTGCGTGATGAATTTGTGTGGGGTGCAGACGGACGTTCCAATGCCGGATATGGCTTCTGGCAGATGGCTTATGGTTCTGATGGCACAGAACAGTCACAGGGATAGGAAGGTGAAGCAGATGGCATATTGTACTGTAAGCGAAGTGCTGGACATGCTGAAGGCGGACATGCTGAATGTGATTATCGGTGATGACTACATAGAGGATGAGAAAGAACGAATCAAAGCAGTCATGCCATATGCAGAACAAGCTGTCGATGATGCACAGGCAGAGATTGACGGTTATCTTGCAAAACGGTACAATGTACCATTTTGCAAGACACCTAAAGTCATCAATAAATTTGCAAAAGACATCGCATTGTATAATCTGGTATCCCGTAAAGGCGTTGACGAGAATGAGCGTGAAAAGACATACCTCACAAGATATAATGCTGCTATTGCTTTCCTGACCAAAGTTGCGGAAGGGAAGATAGACATAGGTGTGCCGGAGGGGTATTCCACAGAGGATGCAGCCAAGAACGGATTTTCCATGAAAAGCTCAAGGCGGACATTTACAAGGGACAGCATGAGGGGGTGGTGAGCAGATGTCTTCCATATCTGTAAGATTAGACGGAGAAGTGGATGGGCTGCTTGCCAGATTAAAGCAGATGTCCGGCATTGACAAAGCCGGAGTGATGAATGCCATTGCCGAGGGGCTGCGGACTTCTACAGTAGAGCGGTTCAGCTCGGAGGAGTCACCAGAAGGAAACAAGTGGAAGCCATCTATCCGGGCAACAAGGCAGGGTGGCAAGACGCTTACAAAATCAGTGGGACTGAAGAACTCAATTAAGGCACAGGCTGATGGAACCGGTGCAGCGGTAGGAACCAATCTGGTATATGCAGCAACACATCAATTTGGAGATGAGAGAACAATCAGGGCAAAGAAGGGCAGATACCTACGGTTCCAGATCGGGGACAGATGGGTAAACATCCCTTCTGTCCGGGTAAATATCCCAGCCAGACCATTCCTCGGAATCAGCAAAGAGGATGAAGAGGAAATCAAGGCGATACTGGATGAAGTATTCGAGGAATAAAGAATGAAAGCAGAAAGAGATTTTTTGGTTCAAAAGCTAAAAGATGCAGGCATTCATGGGAAGATACACGAATCCATGAAAAGCCTGAAAAACTGCAATGAGGTTCATGTGGGTGCGGTTCTTAGGACAGGGGAAGATTTCACTCGTTCAGGCTCAAAAAAGAAATATACAGACCAAGAGGGGCATCGGAAACAGAGGAATAAACTGTTTGAAAGAACTTCGGAACTGCATGTTGTCATAGCCGATACTGACGAAGCCAAGGTAGAGGAAATACTGACAAATTTCTTGAAAAGCATTTCTAAAGGTCTTGAGGTCAATGGAAACTGGGTTGATATTGAGATTGGAAAGGCGGACTGGGTTGAAGGGGATGACAGCATCCTGAAGAGTAAGATTGCAGTGGAATTTGATGTCATCCTGACAGGTGGCATCTATGTAGATACAGATATTATAACAGCGAAAGTTGACAGTGTTGAAGCCAACAAAGAATAGGAGGTAGCATAAATGGAAGGACAGAAAGAGGAATATGCAGCCATTGAAGAATTAAAGGAAAAAGAAGGGACACCGGATGCAGTGTTTGAGGGTGTCAAAGCAGCCAATGGTTGGAAAACCGGAAAGATGGTTAAGGAAAAAGACTATAAAGATGCGGTGGATGCTTTTGGAAAGGCACCGATGGATGGGAGGGAGGTGAAGAGATATGTTCAGTGAAATCAATGTTGAGGTTGAGGATGGGAACCTTGGGAGAAATTCAAGCACAGCGACACATGCTCAGGTAAAGATTGGGGTATCAAGTGCAGAAAGCAGTGTCCCTCTTTTGATTACTAATGCCATGAAGCCGGAGGATATCAAGTCAAAATTGGGATATACGCCACTGGCAGATGCATGTATAGATGCAACCGAGAACGGATTGAAAACAATCTATGCAATCCCCATGAAGGCAGACATTCCCGGAGAAATCGGGAGTGTTACGCATACAGGAACCGGGGAAGGAACCTTTGAGGTCAAAGGAACACCAAACAATGCTTATGACATTGTGGTGCAGATTACAGAAACAGGTGACACCAATGAGGGCAGTTTCCGTTATTCCATTGATGGGGGAAATAATTTCTCCGAGGAGTACACGATTCCGCTTGGGGGAAAATATGAAATTTCCGGTACTGGCTTGTCACTGGATTTTGCGGACATCACTTCTGAGGCAAAGAGCTTCATTGGCGAGGATGCTTATGCATTCAGCACAACAGCACCAACCATGAACAATGCCAATGTACTGGAGGCGGTGGAGAAGCTGATCGGGTATAACAAAGCATTTGAGGTATGCCATATAGTGGGCGTTTCCACCAAGACGTTATGGGCAGCTTTACAGAGCGAGGCAGAGGAATTCCTGACCACCTATAAGAGACCGCTGATTTTCCTTTGTGAAGGCAGAAGCTGCAGGGAGGGAGAAACACTGGATGAATATATGGCTGCGATGGAAACTGAAAGAAAGGGCATCAGCAGCTGGTTCATAAGCGTATCCCTGTCCTATGCCACATACCAGAGGAAAGACCTCCGGACGCAGAACATCAACCTTGCAGGGGTGATATCCGGATTGATTGGAAAAGCAAAAGAAAGCCTCTCCATCGGCTGCGTGGAGGAGTTTCCAGTAAGTTCAGCAAAACTTATCAGGCTGCTTCCTGAAGGGATTGAAGATTACAGCAGGGAATTTGATGAAATGGGGTACACCATATTCCGTCAGTATAACGGAAAAGAGGATTATTATGTATCCAATGGCTATGTTATGTCCCCGGCAGGGAGTGATTTCAGATATATTGAGGATGTCCGGGTACTCTGCCGGATTATCCGGGAAGTAAATTTGAAGGCAACGGATAAGATTCAGACGGAAGTTGATCCGGAGAACCTCGAAGGCAGCGTAAAGACGATTGAGGCATATCTCAATATTGCAATGGAAGATTGCGAGAAAGATAAGATAATCAGTTCCGGAGAGGTGTCGATTGACACAGAAAACTTGGATATTCTTGCAGACGAAACACTGGATGTTGCTGCAACATGGGTTCCGATGGGGACAGCGAGAAGGTTCAATATCAAGTTTGCTGTGAACAACCCGGCAGCATCCGGTGGAGAATAGGAGGTGTAGGATATGGCAAAGCAGCTGATAAATGGAAAGTGCTATGACTGGTCAAGCGTTACCATCAATGTGTCCGGCATGGACAGCATTGAGCTTCAGGAAATCTCATATGATGATGAGCAGGAAATGGAAGCTATCTATGGAAAAGGCGGTAAGATCAGGGGGTATGGCACTGGAAACCAAAAAAATTCAGTTAAGCTCTCCATGACAAGGGAAGACTTCAACGAGATGATTCTGGTAATTAAGAGCAAAGGGTACAAGAGTTTTTACAAATACACAATCCCGAAAATAACAGTGAGCTATGCGGATGATGGCGTAGCAACGACAACGGATGTACTCACTAATGTAAAATTCTCGAAGCGTTCCCTGAAGGCAGCACAGGGCGATAAGAGCATGAAAGTTGACCTTGATGGAATGGCTATGGGCGGTATCAAGATGAATGGTCTTGGTGCTTAGCAATCATTATTTTTGACATAAACAAGGAGGATATATCATGGAAGTAACAGAAAAGAATGTAACACAGGCAGCGAAGCTGGAGAACGCTTTGGCAGTAAGCGATGAAGAAAGGAAAGAAAAAGAAAGCAAAGAGAGGATGGAGCAGCTCCGTAAGAAGTACAAGGAGATGGATGGAAAGATATATGAAATCGAAACATCCATTCAGGAGGATGACGAAAACGAAACAGAGTTTGACTTTATCTTCAGGAAGCCAGGGACGCCATCATATGACAGATATGTAAAGACCTCCGGGACTTCCGGCACAAAGGCATTAAGGACTTTTGTGCTTGACAATATCTGTGAAGAGCAGCGTGACGAACTGAAAAGCACTCTGGAGGAATATCCGGCAATGGCAATCAGCCTTGGGGAGAAGCTCCTGAACATGCTTGGCTTGTCTAAGGATACTACGGTAAAAAAGTTATAGAGGAACACTCGGAACAAATTAAAAATAATATTGTGGATTATGGGAGGCTTCTGGTATATCAATACCTTCCAAGGGAAATGATTCCCGGAAACTTTGAGGACGTGGATTTTGATGAATTTTTCCGGCTCATGGCAATGGCTCAGGTGGCAAGGGAAATGAGGATAGAGGATATTGAGGTCGGCGTGAACAAAGGATATGTGGAGGCTCATCCGGATACACAATAAAAACCATGCTTCCATGAGGGGGTGTGGTTTTTGCCATAACAGAGGAGGTGGAGTTTATGGGTATGGACTCTGTATTCCGGCTTTCAGTGGTTATGGGAATGCAGGACAACCTGACAGCTCCGCTCTCAGGCGTTACCGACAGTGTCACAGATACAACAAAAAAGCTGGATGATGCGTTTGGGACGGTTCAGAAAGCAGGAGCTGCACTTGCCGGGGTAGGAGCCGGAATCACGACAGCATGTATTGCAACCGTAACGTCAACTTTTGATACGCAGGATGCCCTTGGTGAGCTTTCTTCCTTGGGAGTTACAGACTTAAAGGCAGTCGAAGATGCAGCAAAGAGTTTTTCAGATACATGGGCAGGAACAACAAAGAGTGATTTTATCACAGCGTCTTATGACATTAAATCAGGTATTGCCTCCCTGACGGATGAAGGCGTGGCTCAGTTCACAGAGCTTGCAGCACTGACCGGAAAGGCAACAAAATCAACCACTGAAGAAATGGGTTCACTGTTTGCGACAGGATATGGTATCTATAAAGGTGCATATGAAGATATGTCGGATTTGGAATTTGGCGAGATGTTTTCCGCCGGGATATCAACAGCGGTTAAGAATTACAAGACAGCCGGTTCTGAGATGGCAAGTTCCATTTCTGCGTTGGGGGCAACCGCAACCAATAACAAGGTGCCACTGGAAGAACAGCTTGCAATATTGGGGCAGCTTCAGACAACGATGAGCGGTTCGGAAGCAGCAACAAAATATAAATCTTTCCTTAATCAGGCAGCATCGGCAGGAAAGAAATTAGGGCTGTCTTTCGTGGATGCCAACAATCAGCTGTTATCGACACCGGAAATCCTTGAAAAGTTAAAAGGAAAATATGGGGATACCATTGATGCGGTTGAGAAACAGCAAATCAAAGAAGCATTTGGAACAGATGAAGCTGTGGCGATGATCGACCTTCTGTATTCAGATATAGACGGTTTGTCGGGTGGCATTGATTCGATGGCGGAAAGCATGAAAAAGGGTTCTGCTGTCACAACAGAAATGGCAGAGGCTATCAATAATACACCGGCACAAAAATTTCAGGTATTGAAACAGCAGATACATAACAATGTGGAGGAACTTGGAAACGGATTACTCCCGGTTGTCAATGAAACAATGGACAAAGTAAGCGGAGTCATACAGAAAGGCTCGGAGTGGATCAGTAACAACCAGAAAACCGTACAGAGCATTATGAACATTGCATTGAAACTTGGCATTATCCTGACAGTGTTAGGAACGGTAATTGGTGTTGTCGGCACAGTAGGGAAAGCAGTATTGGCAGCAAAGAACGCAATAACAGCGGTCAAGGGTGCATGGACAGTATTAAGCGGAGCTTTTGCAGCCTCCCCAGTCGGGTGGGTAGTCATAGGAATAGTGGCTTTAGTGGCAGCGTTTGTACTGCTATGGAATAAGTCAGAAGCCTTCAGGAATTTTTGGATAGGCTTGTTTGACAAGGTCAAGGGTGCGGTTCAGAATGCGTGGAGCACACTGCAGCCTGCACTCCAGAACTTGGGGCAGAAGCTCATAGGGCTGTATGAAGCAGCAAAGCCAATTTTGAAAGTAATTGGCACGATTGCCGGAGTGATAGGCACTTACTTTGTCGGCACGTTTGTCGGGGCGATACAGGGCGTTCTTGCAGCATTGACACCACTGACAAATGCACTCTCCAGTCTGGTTTCATTTGTTACAAATATTATCAATGCCATAGTAGCCTTGTTTAAGGGTGATTTTGGTGGGGCATGCGACTTCCTGATTGCTGCAGTCGACAATGTAAAAGACTTCTTTATCAATGGATTCGATGCGATTTTATCATTTATCGGTGGATTTGTAGACGGATTTTTGAATGTGGTAGGCGGAGCGTTGGATGCTGTCGGCATAGATGCTTCAGGCACAATTTCAAAAATCAAGAGTACCGTTTCAAACGGACTGAATGCGGTCAAGGGATTTTTCGGGAACATTATGGGAGCTGCAGCAGACACAGCGAAGCAGAAACTGAATAATATCAAGAGTGCTTATGAAGCCAATGGCGGAGGAATTAAAGGCGTGGTGGCAGCGTCACAGGAGGCAGTGAAGGGTTACTTTACAGCAGGGCTTTCCTTTATCGACAATCTGACAGGGGGGAAACTCACAGCCATAAAGAACAAATTCACAGACGGTCTGAATGGGGCAAAAAATGCTGTGACCAGTGTGCTGGACAATATAAAATCCGGTTTCCAAAGCAAGTTAGATGCAGCACACGCCATTGTTACCGGAGTGGTGAACAAGATAAAGGGTGTGTTCAATTTCAACTGGAAACTCCCGGAACTGAAACTTCCCCACATCAGCGTGACAGGCGGAGAGGCTCCATTCGGTATTGCAGGAAAGGGTTCACTTCCCAAGTTTGATATCCAGTGGTATGCAGAGGGTGGCGTGATGACAGCCCCGACAATCTTTGGAGCAGCCGGAGGCAAGCTGTTAGGCGGAGGCGAGGCAGGAGATGAGGCAATTCTTCCATTGTCTGCATTGTGGGATAAGTTAAAAGTATTCATCCATAATGAAATGGATCAGGATGAGGATAAGAGCCGGGGCAGCATTGGTTCGGTTATATCAGCACTGACGAAGAAAGAGACAAGAACGCTTGAGAGCAAAGAAAAAGTAACAGAAAGAGATATACAGGAATTAAAGTCCGGTAACGGAAAAGGGAATACCATCATCCAGAAACTGGAAATCAGGGTTGATGTCGAGAAGATAAAAGACCTTCCGATGCTGTTCAAACTGATTGATGAGATTAAGGATGCACAGAATTCCACAGATGAACCGGTAACAGCCTAGAGGGAGGTAAGCCTATGCTTTTAGTTCAGGAACATTTGATAAAACTCGGAGGCGTGAAGCTCTCTGGTCAGATGAAGAGCATTGACATTTCTGAAGTTGCAACGATTGAGAACATAGAGGATGACAAAGGAAAAACAAAAGCCAATCAGCCGACAGGCTATGAGGCAGCGAAAATTTCTATTGAGTTCATTTTAGAGGATTCAAAGAAAATGACACAGATAGAACAGATATCCGCTATGCAGAGGCTTTTCAAACCATACAAACAAAAGAAGGCAAAACTCCTGAAGGTTGTAAATGAGGATTGTGCAGCACGAGGCATTTCAAAAGTGTATTTTGAGAAACTCGGCACAAAAAATGAAGTGGCTGAAAGTGAAAGGACTGCTACGTTGGAGCTGCTTGCTCCAACGATAGCAGGAATTAAACTGAAGCCGTCCAAACAGGCAAAAGCAATAAAGAAGCAGATCAAAAAAACTTTTGGAAAGTCTAAAAAAAAGAAAAGCAAAAGTCCGTCTGCTAAAAAGCGTTCCACAGCTGCAGCAAAGAAAAAGGCGAAAAAGCTGATTAAGTAGGAGGTGCGGAGATGGGATATAAAAGGTTAATCAGCCCGGAGTTCCGTATCAGCACAAAAAAGTATGAGATAACCAGTGGCATGGAAGTGGAATGTTTCAGCAGCCGGGAGTCCCGGTCAGACTGGTGCAAGGTGGAGCTTACATCCCAGCTTCAGGGGATCATATCGTATGAAGATATGGAAAAAGCCACAGTGGAACTTGGATATGGGGATGACTATGACATTCTCCTGCAGGGATACTGCAGAAGGACTGAAGGCGATTACTGGAAGGAAATTATGATCCGGGATGCCATGATAAAGGTTGAGAGGACTGAAATCAAAGGGACTTTTATTGACTGCACTCCGCAGGACATTATCCGGTATGTGCTGACACAGGCAGGGATTAAAGAATACCGGCTGAATGAAACGGAGTATGGGAAAAAAGATACATTTATTGTAAATAAGCAGAATGGGATTAAGGCAATAGCACAGGTTGGAAGTACATGGGGAATAGATAATGACTTCTTTTTCCAGAATGAAATTTTTTATTGGGGATGCAAACCAGAGCAGGAAACCATCTATGTTCTGGAGGAGAGTGAAAATATACTTTCCCTGAAAAAGTACGGAGAACTGTATGAGATAGAAACGCTTGGAGTCCCTTGGATACATCACAGCCAAGAGGTAGAAGTGGTGCATTCCAAGTATTCAGGGACAGTAAAGGTTGAAAAGACAATCATCAAGAGCGATGCGAGGGGATATACACGAATGTATATTTATTTCAAAGGAGGCGGATAGGATGTCAGATATGCTCCAGACATTTGTAAAAAAGGAAATGGAAAAGCAGATTCAGGAAAAATATCCCCATATGCAGCATCCTTCAGGGATGTACGCAAAAGTTGTCAGGTCTAAAGAAGTTAATGGAAGGTATCTGTGTACGCTTAAAATTCTTGACAAAGCCATGAACACTGACAATGATTTTCCGGAGATACCGAATGTAAAAACAGAAATCGAACTGAAACAGGGGGATATTGCTGTGATTCTTCTTTTGTATGGTGGAAGCATTGTTTTTGTATTAGGGAGGTATGAACCATGACGATAGTCGGAGAAGACAATACAGACATCAAACTGGATGCTAATGGTCAGCCGGTTCCTGATAAAAACGGAGATTTTGCAACTGTGTCTGGTGATGAGTGTTGGGAACAGGATTTGAGACTGGAAGCACATACAGAGGAAGGTGAGCTGTTTTACGAAGATGAAGATGGCGATGAGGCATATGGTTTTGGACTGTTAGACTTTGTCCATGCAGAGAATGATGAGTTTACACAGACGGAGATTATGCAGCGTGTCAGGGGCAAACTTGCCAAGAGGACATACCTTGACTTGGCAAAGACCACGCAGGAGGTAACATTTCGTGATGGCATATATTATGACAGCGTATCCATCTCAAAAAATGATTCCAATGATGAATATAACATGGAATTGTCAACGGAGGAAGTGGAGGTTGAGAGTGAATGATAAGTGAAGAAATACTGGACAAGGTCTGCCCGGTTCCTGACGAGGATGAGGAAATGGAACGGATCAGGAATGAACTGGAGAACGAAGGCTTTATCATAAACAATTTTAACAAAGGCGGTATTTTTTACCTGATTATCAGAATATTTGTCACAATTTACATAGAGATAAAAACACTTGCTCGGACGGTCATCAATAACCTGTTTATCAAACATGCGGATGAGGATTGGCTTGAGATAAAGGCTCCAGACTTCGGCAAGACAAGGAAGGAAGCTGTCAAAGCTCAGGGGTATGTGACTATTTATCGGAATGAATACCAGAACGCTTTGCAGATAACAAAAGGGCATATGTTCAAAACGCTTCCGGATGTAAATGGAAAGGAACTAAAATATTATGTGCTTGAAACAACGGTTATCGGTGCAGGGGAAGAAAGTGGCAGGGTATTGGTGGAAGCGGAGGAAAGCGGAACCAGTTATAACTTATCTTCCGGGAAGATAACCATATCCATGATACATCTTGATGGCGTGGAGGCAGTATCCAATGAAGAGGGGTGGCTGTATCTGGAAGGTTCTGACATAGAAGATATTGAGGATTTCCGGGAACGAATCGGGGAGTCTTGGTCTGAACTTGCAGAACTGACTACGGAGGATAAGCTGAAAAACGTGGCAAGGAAAGTCAGCGGTGTCTTGAATGTAGAGGTGGATGCACAGCATCCGAGAGGGCAGGGTACAACAGACATTATCATTACAGGTACAGGAGGAGAGGCTACAAAGGAACTGCTGCAGAGGGTGGAAACAGCCACCAGTTACCTGAAGGGAAATTATGATGATTTTCTTTACAAGTCATCAACGGTCATACGTCAGGATATCAGCCTTACCATATACATATCAAAAGAGGCTTCCACCACCGGTGTAAAGGCAACAGCAGAACACATTATCGAAGATGTGCTGCAGCTTGGAAAACGTGAGGAATTGAACTGCCTGTATATGGACGATGTGCGGTATGCACTCAAGAAAGGCATAGCTGACTGTAAAAGGGTGGAGTTTTCAAAACCGGCTGCAGATATTGAAAAGGAAAAGGATGTTGTTGTGATGCTCGGTAGTTTGGAGGTGGAAGTATTGAATGTAGGGGGTGCGTAAGATGTTTGATAAATTTTGTGACTACATGTATTATCTGCTGACTTCCCCCTTTAAAAGAGTAAAGAAGTCGATAAACCAGTGGTACATTCTGTTCCGGGTATTGGGCAGACGCTTTGATGATGCACTGGAAAGCCTGTACAATGCAGAGGAACAGACCATGCTTGCAACGTGTGAGCCGGAGATGCTTCCGGTTCATGCGGAGGACAGGAAGATGGCACGATATCCCGGAGAAGAAGATGAAAACTTCCGGGCAAGGATAGCAAATTATCCGGAGGTGTTAAGGCTTGGCGGTTCTGATCCGGGAGTGCTGCTTGCGGTAAGGACGCTTGGATATGCCACACCAGAGCTGATAAAAGCAAATGAATTCAAAGGACGTGTGTATTATCAGACAGATGGCACATGGAACATGGACGGAAGCCGGTTACTGGAAGCTGGCGTGTTGCCTGACAGATGGGCAGAGTTTTATATTGTAATCAGAATGAGCGTAGACGAGTCCCATCCAATTCCAACTGCCATACTGAAGAAAGAAGTTAGAAAGACAAAGCAGGTGGGGGCAAAGGATAATTACAGTTTTCAATACAGCTTATCTATCCGAGAGCCACATGATGCCAGAAGCCGGGCAGACTACCGGTGGAAGCTGTTTTATTGGAATTACCGTATGCTTGATGGAACATGGAACTTGGATGGAAGATATTTACTGGATTCGGACAGAAGCAGATATCCGGTCAAAATCGGCTTTCGGTATAAAGGATTTATGGTATTTCCATACAACGTATCAAAGCTCAATGAGAGATTTGAAATACATATCCGGGAGCCTGACGAACAGATTGGGCAGCGAGCAGCTTTCCATATCCCATTGTTTTATTGGGACTATCGGAAAACAGACGGTTCATGGCTGACAGACGGAAACTGCCTATTAGATTCAGACAGGACTGTATATAAAGTCAAGGACGGGTACAGGACATCTATTTCCCATAAAGAGGAAATCCGTCAGGCAAGGATGCACAGGCAGCATAATTTGTTTTACCTTGATGGATCATGCCTGACAGATGGAAGCAGGGTACTGGATGCATGGGAGCAGGAAATTATAATAGGCTATGATCTCCACTATTTGGATGGTTCATGGCTTCAGGATGGTAACATCATTCTGGACGGAATAGAAAATCAGGAGGTAATGTAAATGAAGAATGTTATTACAGCAATACGGAGAAAAAAGATGGCAGAGGCAACACATACCACCGGAAAGCTCGCAAAGGCAAAATGGATTGCCCTTGGTTCTGGTGGGGTGGATTCCGGAGGGAACATCATTACACCACTGGCTGAAAATGTAAAACTCAATAACGAGGTAATCAGGAAGGAATACACATCATCTGCCAAGACGTCCGATACCAGTTATGAATATGTGATTGAACTGGCAGAGGATGAGCTGGTCGGCACTTTTATTTCAGAGATGGCTCTGATAGATGCAGAGGGTGATGTGATTGCAATTTCTAACTTTCTTCCGAAAGGCAAGGATGAAACGGAAACCACATTCACAATCGAGGACAATTATTAGGAGGTGCTTAACATGGCAAATTTAACAGTAGAATCCGTTTACAATGATATGATGGAGGCAATGACTACAAAAACACCGGGACACTGCGACCAGTGGAATGTGCGGTATCAGCAGCTTCTGAACAATGACAAATGGCTGAAGGAACAGATTGATAAGGTGTTATGTTCCGGGGGTGCTGCTCATAATGCAATTTACAGGGGCATTGACCTTTCAACAAGATACAGCCTTGATGAAATTAAGGACATGATTTCTTCAGGAGGTTTTGACGATATATTCATTGGCGATTATTATGATAAGCAGATTACAACAAGTATTGGTGGCACTGAGACCGTCCGGCATGTCATGGCAGATTTTGATACATTTTGGAATAATGGGGATTCTCCTTTGACAAGGCATCATGCTGCCATAGTTCCGAAGGATTGCTTCAAAACAACATCAAAAATGAATGATACCAATGAAACGACTGGAGGATATGCGAACTCAAAGATGCATAAAGAAGTGCTGCCGGTTTATGCTGAGGCATTGCAAAATGCAAATGAAAATCATATAATAACCCATAGGTCACTTCTTTCAAACGGAGTGTCCACGACAGGAAATTCAAATGCAGGGGCAGGATATACAGGATATGCAAACGGATGGCAGTGGTATGACACTAAACTGAGCTTAATGAGCGAGATTCAGGTTTATGGCTCAACAGTGTTGAGTTCATCTTTCTATGACACAGGAGAACGTAATAAGCAGTTTAGTCTGTTCATGCATAACCCGGCAATGAAGGTAGCAGGAATTGGACATAACGGAAGCCGGTACTGGTATTGGCTGAGTGCTGTTGTGTCGGCTTCGGCGTTCGCTGATTGTAGCGGTGATGGTTATAGTTACAATGATAACGCTTCCGCCGAGGGTTGCGTCCGCCCGTATTTCCTGATCGGGTAATCTGTGAATCCACCCCCTATATGGGGGTGGATGGAGTGAAGGAGGATGGAATGTGGCGGTACTGAAGAACAAAAGAGCTCTGTCAGGGTTGGAGTTCTACAATAATGCAATTAGGTTGAGGCAGGAAATCACGCTTCTGTTACTGAGGGATTTTGGAATCAAGGACAAAGTAAGAAGCGTAAAGGGGCTGTCCGGGACAGCCGGAATGGAGCCAGAGGATGAGGCGAAGCTCCATGAGCTGATAGGAAAATACCAAAATATAGGAACTATCATAGAAGAGTTCCCTGTATGGTGGATAGACAAGGAGAGGACAAACCTCATGGAAATCTGCCATAGGATGGTAATGAATATTACTCAAGCCAATACCATTTATCCCATGCATGAGAGCGAGTTTTACGACAGAAGGAATTTTCAGAACCATGCAATCGGTAATTGCGAGCAGCTTCTTCAGGAAATGCAGTATATTATATCCATTGTCCCGGTTGATGCACAGAAATATATGCGGTATGTGGACATGATTGAGAAGGAGATTGCACTTCTCAAAGGTTGGAGGAAAAGTGACAACAAGATTCTGAAACGTATTCAGGAGAGTAAGAAACAATAAAATACAGGGCAAGTTTTGTATCTAAGTCGCAACCCATGAGTGCTGTTGTGTCGGCTTCGGCGTTCGCTAATTGTAACAATAATGGTAATAGTAACAATAATAACGCTTCCGCCGAGGGTTGCGTCCGCCCGATTTCGTGTCGCTATGCTAAGTGTAGGCTAAGTGCCGACATACCCGACAGGAAAGGAAAACTTGTCCTTCCGCAAGGTAAATATATATCTTGATGCATCCGGATACGTCCGTTGGTGCTAGAAACGAGGTACTGATATGAAAGATATGGAATCAATTTATGATGCCAATGCTCTCCTGAATGCTTTTAGAGAAAGCAAGAAGGGAACATCATGGAAGGAATCCGTACAGCGGTATGAAATGAATCTGCTACGGAATATCAACCAGACGCAGAAGGAAATTGCTAATGGTACATATGAGCAGAAGGACTTCTATGAATTCCCATTAAATGAAAGAGGCAAGACAAGACATATAAAATCAATGCACATATCAGACCGGGTAGTTCAGAGGTCGGTATGCGATAATTTACTGATACCTGAATTAGAACGGTATCTTATATATGATAATGGAGCGTCCATGAAGGGCAGGGGAATCCATTTTGCAAGAAAGAGGCTGACAACCCACCTTCATAAATACTTCAGAAAAAATGGCAGCAATGAAGGGTATATTCTTCTAATTGACTTTACAAAGTTTTTTGACAATATATGCCATGAACCGCTTGTGAAGGAAATGAGAGCCAAGCTTGGTGATGGGGAGGCTATGAAGTTTGTGGAAAAACTGATTGACACATTCAAGATAGATGTTTCCTATATGACTGATGAAGAGTATGCAGAATGCCTGAACACGATTTATAACGCTTTAGAATATGCAGAGATAGACAAGGCAAAGCTGACCGGGGAAAAATACATGAAAAAATCCGTAGGCATTGGAAGTCAGATATCGCAGATTTCAGGAGTGTTCTATCCTACCCGGATAGACACATACTGCAAGGTTGTAAAAAGCCTGAAATATTACGGAAGATACATGGATGACATTTATATCATCCACAAAGATAAGGAGTACCTAAAGGAGCTTCTTACACAGATACAGGGGATGTGTGATGAACTCGGACTTTTTATCAACCCGAAGAAAACGCAGATTATAAAACTGTCGAAAGGGTTTACTTTCCTCAAAATAAAGTATATATTGACGGACACCGGGAAGGTTGTGGAACGGATTAGCCGGGACGGGATTACAAGGATGCGTAGGAAACTCAAAAAGCTCCGCAAGAAACTGGATGCCGGTGAGGTTACTTTTGAAGATGTAAGGTGTGCATATGCTTCATGGCGAGGGGATAAAAAGCATTACGATTCATATACTACTCTGAAAAATATGGATAAGTTGTTTAATGAGCTCTTTATAGAGCCATTCATTGAAGGAGGAATTGGTAATGGACGAAAAGCAGATAATGGAGCAAAAGATTAGGGACTTGGAATCGAGCCTGTCCTGTAATTCTTCCCCTATTGGGGACTGGAAGGTTACAAAGTGCATGGAATACCAGCTTGCAGGAAAGGAGCTGCCATATGACTTTGAGGAATTAAGCAAACAGCGTCAGGCAGTTCGTGACCAGATAAATGAGCTTCAGGAGAAAATCGCAGCACTTCCGGAGGAAGATGCAGAGTAATTCATTATGTATTCTTTGATAATAATGCCCTACATTATTATTTGAAAGAAGGAATGCATTATGATGAATAGTTTTATCAGTTGGATTGGCGGTAAGAAGTTACTTAGAAGTAAGATTTTAGAGGCTTTCCCTGATCAGGGGACATTTGAACGCTATATTGAAGTGTTTGGCGGAGCTGGATGGGTGTTGTTTTCGTCTGAAAGACACGCTAAGATGGAAGTTTACAACGATGTGAACGGAAATCTTGTCAATTTGTTCCGATGCACAAAACATCACCCGGAAGCTCTTCAGAAGGAACTGGAATTTATACTTATGTCAAGGGAGCAGTTCTTTGATGCAAAAGAGCAGATGGAAGTCAAAGGTCTGACGGACATCCAGAGAGCTGCAAGGTTCTATATCCTGATTAAAGAGAGCTTCGGTTCGGATATACGGACATTCGGAGTGCGTCCTAAAGACATGGCAAATGCAATAGAGTACATATCGGAGGTGTCAAAAAGGCTCAGAATGGTGGTCATAGAGAATCAGGATTTTGAGCGTATTCTCAAAACATATGACAAAAAGGATGCGTTGTTTTACCTTGATCCGCCATATTATGAAACAGAGAAGTATTATCCGGACAGGTTTATGCCGGAGGATCATGTAAGGCTGAAAGAGGCGTTAGGAAGGATAAAAGGGAAGTTTCTTCTGTCTTACAACGATTGTGAGTATATCCGGGAGCTTTATGATGGATACAGCATTGTGGAGGTTGACCGGACGCATAACTTGGTGCAGGGAAAGGGAAAAGAAAAGCCGAGATATAAAGAATTGCTCATCAAAAATTACTAATAGCGAAAAGCGATATAAAATAGCAAAACGCTGAATAATGCAACAAACTGTGTTAGATTGTATCACAGGGGCATTATTATGGTAAGAATACACCTTTCAAGGCTTCTCGGAGAGAAACGAATGTCTCAGAAAAAATTAGCAGAGCTTACCGGGATAAGAGCAAATACCATTAGTGAATGGTACAATGAAATTACTGTTAGTCTGAAGGTAGAGCATATAGACCGGATATGTGAGGTTTTAGGATGTTCACTTGATGAATTGATAGAGGTAATTCCTAATAAAGTGCCAAAGACAGGCAAGTATCTGGTGATTGAAGAGCATGGAAACCGAAAGCCAAAGAGAGAGGGATGTGATGAGTAATCACATCCCTTTTCTCTTTCTAAAATCGGGAAACATTTCCCGAAAATTTGTGACAAAAAAAATGAGAAGTTGTGACAAAAATTTTGGGCAGCTACAGTTTGACGTAATAAAACAGTTTTATATGCTGAAGGAGTACAAAAATCAGACAGAATAGGAAGAGGGCAGAATGAAATGAATAAAGAAACAGAGATGATACAAACGCAGGAAGAAGAAATGGAAATCGATTTATTTGAGTTATTTTCTTATTTGCGCAAAAGATATCTTTCAATATTAGTCACTTTTCTGGTGGGAGCATTAGCGGCAGGATTGTTTACCTATTTTTGTATTACGCCTATGTATGAGGCAACCTCAAAGCTATATGTGGTATCTGCCTCCAGCAGTTCTGTGATTGATTTGAACGATTTAAATCTGGGCACATCGCTTTCTTCTGATTATGAGGAATTGTTACATGTCCGCCCAATCTTTGAGGAAATTATTTCCGAGGAAAAATTGAGTTATACCTATGAAGAATTGTTGCAGATGGTAAACGTTTCCGTGATTGAGAATACGCGGATTCTCACGATTACCGTGGAAAGTCCCGTTCCTGCTGAGGCGAAAAATATTGCCAACGCCCTGGCGGAAAAAGCGGTGACGTATCTACCTAAACTAATGGAGACAGCTACGCCGAATATTGCGGAATACGCTATTGTCCCGAAGGGAAAAAGCTCACCGAGCCTTTCCCAAAATGTATTGTTGGGCGGGGGAATCGGACTGGTGTTGGCGATTGCCGTTTGGACTGTTCTGTATTTGCTGGACGATACGATGAGTTCAGCGGAGGATATAGAAAAGGCAATTGGCATTATGCCTATGACCGTGATTCCGGAAGGAGACCTGGGAGGCAGTGACAAAGAGGCAGAAACGTCTTCTCGAAAAAGAAGAAAGAGGGAGCTGCGCAGAAGAAGGAGGAAACGCAAATGAACCGATTAAAGTTAGAGACAATGCCGGAAATTCCTTATGCGCTGCAGGAAGCGATTAACCGCCTTCGCGTCAATGTAAGTTTCCTGGGGAATGAAATAAAAAAAATTATGATTGTCAGCGCACTGCCAAACGAGGGAAAGAGCTTTGTGACGATGCAGCTTTGGAAACAAATGGCAGAGTCAGGGACGCCGACCATATTGTTGGATGCAGATCTGCGCAAAAGCGTCCTGCAGGAAAAATATGGGATTGCCGTTGAGCAGGGCGGCGATATACGGGGCACATCACATTACTTATCCCAAAAACTTTCGATAGAGGAAGTGATTTATCATACGGAGCTGGAATGTGGCGATTTGATCCCAAATATAGATAATGTCATCAATCCATCCATGCTGTTAGAAAGCGAGCGCTTTGAGCAGTTGCTGAAATATGTGGAAGAACATTACCGATATGTATTTATTGATGCACCGCCGTTAGAAATGGTTGGAGACGGCGAAAAGATTGGTTCCCTGTGCGACGGGGCGATTCTTGTTGTAAGAGGACAGGCGACTTCGAAAAAAATAGTGAAAAATTCAATCCGCCAGCTACAGAGGGCAGGCTGCCCGCTTTTGGGCGTAGTTCTGAATCGTGTAGAGGTCAGCAAGGGAAAATATTATTACAAAAAATATGGTGGAAAGTATGGCGGATATAACTACTATGCAGACCCTTATTACTATAAGGAATGATGAATTGGTGGGTATTCCGCAAAAGCGGATTATTCAATATAAAAAAAGCGCGGGTATATGGCGCTGGAAAGGAGGAAATGGAAATGGTTCAGGCATTTAAGAAAATCCTGGTATGTACTTTGGCAACAGCATTGACCTTTGGCCTTGCGCAGAGCGCTTCCGCAAGTACTAAAAAAGTAGACAGTACTACTGTGGCTGTTAGACCGCAGACAAAGAAGAATGTAACGGCAGCAAAGAAAGATGGCGTGGTAAGTACAGTTGATACAAAGGCAAGCGGAACAGCTACGTTAAAAAGTATTAAGAAAACATCTAAGAAAAGCGTAACTGTACCGGGTAAAGTCAAAGTAAACGGTGTGACCTATACAGTGACAACCATTGCAGCAAATTCTTTCAAAAACTGCAAGAAGATGACTAAGGTAAGTATTCCTGCTTCCATCAAAACGATTAGCAGTAAGGCGTTTACCGGCGCTAAGAAACTGAAGAACATTACCTTAAAAAGCACGAAGGCTATTACTGTAAAAAAAGGTGCATTCAAAGGTCTTAATACGAAAAAGATGACCATTAAGGTTAACAAAAAAATGTCAAAGAAGCAGTTCAAAAAGCTGCAGAAGTCATTGCAAAAGGCTGGTTTCAAAGGAAAAATTAAAAAAGCATAAGAAATCTGGCACTTTTGGAGGCGTTCGGATTAGGAAGTCCCAACAAGCTATCAAAAATGGCTTATGGGATTTCCTGATTTGTAACAATAAGAAGCTTGCAGGGCATATTTTCTATTCTTTATTGGAGGAGTGAAGGAAAAATGTATGTAAGACGCGCGCATAGCCGGTGGAAACATCTGGATTTTATTTTAATTGATCTATGTGTGATGGAAGTTGCATTTGCTCTGGCATATTATATCCGCCATAGGCATCTGTTGTTTGGTTTCGGAATCTATTGGGAAATGGCGCTGGTACTTCTCGTTTTTCATTTTTTGTTTGTATTTTTTTTGGAGCCGTATCGGGACATTCTGAAACGAAGCCGTTTGATGGAAATAAAAAAAATAGGGCAATTTAACGCTATCGTATTTGCCGCTATGATGGGCTATATGCTGTTCCGCAAAAATACCGGAGAATATTCCCGGTTTGTTCTGATCACATTTCTTGTTTTAGTCTGTGTCGGAATGTATATTGCACATGAAGGATATAAAGAGTTTTTGAGGAAACGAAAAGTCAATGAATGGAAAAAACAGTATTTATTGTTGGTAACGGATAGTGACCAGGCGAATGATCTGATCAGGCAAATCCGCGAAAATGAATTTGGAGTTACGAGGCTATACGGGGTCATATTATTAGATAAATCTGCCGTGGGAAGTCAGATTGACGGCATACCGGTGGTAGCTGGTCGGGAGACGATGTATGAATATGCAAAAATGCATGTTGTCGATGAAGTCCTGATCAGTACAAGGCTGCCTTATGAAGAAATACTCGACGGTTTTGCCTGTATGGGGATTACCGTACATATTAATTTGGAACACTTGTTACACAGGGAAAAAGGAATGCTTAATTATGTGAACGGCGTTCCTGTATTCACAACTTGTATTCATACGGTAACCAACTGTCAGCTTTTTATCAAACGGGCAATCGATATTCTGATTGGGATATTTGGAGTGTTTGCAACTGCAATTGCCTGTCTGATTTTCGGTCCCATTATTTACATCCAATCACCTGGACCTATTTTTTTCACACAGGAGCGTGTAGGAAAAAACGGGCGGCGATTTAGGATCATTAAATTCCGTTCAATGTATGTTGATGCAGAGGAGCGGAAAAAAGAGCTTATGGCGTACAATGAAATGCAGGGATTGATGTTTAAAATGACAGATGATCCGAGAATTACTTCTATCGGAAGGTTTTTACGGAGAACCAGTATTGATGAGCTTCCGCAGTTTATTAATATTTTGCAGGGCAAGATGAGTCTGGTTGGAACGAGACCGCCGACATTGGATGAATATGAGCAGTATGATCTGATACATAAAAGTCGGCTGGCAACTATGCCGGGTCTGACGGGAATGTGGCAGATTAGCGGAAGAAGCCAGATTACGGATTTTGATGAGGTGGTACGTCTGGACAATGAGTATATCAAAAACTGGAGTCTGGGAATGGATTTGAAAATTATATGGAAAACCATCGGGGTTGTGCTCGGAAGGAGTGGAGCTAAATAACCCGATAACTGTAAATAAATCAGCATTTGTGCCTTTTCAAAATTAATTTCGCTGCCTGACAAGCTATATAGACTGCGGCCTATAACAGGCGGTCAAAAATAAAACGCCACAGAAAG
>CANQNT010000021.1 GCA_947625255.1 uncultured Acetatifactor sp.
CCGGCTGTTCGCTAAACTTTACCGGGACAGGACTTTCACCTGCCTATATTTCAAGCGCCGAACTGGCGCACCCTCCATGTTATCGATCTTACCAATCGCGACGTCGTATCCTCTTCGGAGCAATTCAAAATAAACGACATTTTCAATTGCATGACCGCTGTCACGATTTCGGAAGCCCAGCAGATAATTTCTCAGTGCAATGTCAACAATATAGTACTTGCCGAGCGTGCGGAGATACTCTTTCCCTTTGATGTCAAACCTCTTAATCTCATAGATGAAGTAGCTTTCAAGCAGTGCGTTGACATATGCCTGAACAGTGTGTGCGCTTGGGACGCCTTTCCGTCTGCCATCCTCAAGAAGGCCTTCATTCACAAAGGTATTGCCTATGGATGCAATAGAAACATTTGAACCGATATTGTCTGCAAGGAACAGGATAAGCTTACGAAGCAGGATGGAATCAGTAATCCGCTTCTGCCCTCGACGCCTTTCACGTTCCAGAATATCGCGAACGACAACGGTAGAATAGATACCGTCAAGAAGGGAAAGCGCTTTTTCCTGGTCGAGACCGATGTCGGCAATACCGGGCATTCCGCCGAAACGCATAAACGCTTCAAAGGCCTCCCGCAGTTCGTAGCGTTCGCCGTTTTTATCAAACACTTGCTTGCGGACGCCGCCAAGAGCGCTCCTGGTTTCCCTCACCTCAAAATTATGAAAATAAAGAAACTCACTGAAAGAAAGCGGCAGCATCTTGATCTCCACACATCCGCCGGAAAGATAAGCGGAATATTCTGAAGAAAGCAGGTAAGCATTGGAACCGGTTACATAGATATCACAGTCCAAATCCACACGTAAAGCATTGATTGCGTCCTCCCAGGCGTCAATCCTCTGGATTTCATCGAAAAATAAATACATTCGCTTTCCCGGCACGATTTGTTTTTTTACATAAGCGTAGACGTCGTCAGAAGCCATTTTCCGAAAATCATTAGATTCAAAGTTCATCTTTTCTCTTGTTGCATGAATCCCAAAATGGTTAAGCCATTTTGAAGCAGCATTGAACTGCGTATTGCATACTTTGGTCGAACTCATAGAATGGCTTAATCATTCCCATTTCTATTTCATATGGGAAATGTGATGTGTCTGCTGTCCGGCATGATCTTAGGGGCGACACCGGGGGGGGATTGGCCGACGGAAACGGGCGCTTGGTTTAATATATTGGATTTCTGATTAGCCACTGTCAATAATTGCATCCTCGTAAAGTTAGCCCGGAGAAAAGTACTCCGGAGAAAAATGCGGCGCGTCGAAAGCTTTGCCCCTTGATATTCTCTCCGATTTTCCATATAATAAATAAAACAAATTATAGGAGGTGTTTTACTTGAATCCGCACAGTGAAAGCGCTCTGAAAATCATTCAACTCCTGAATTCCAACCCTTCTTCCGGACTGACGGATAAACAGGTTCAGGAAAGGCGTATACAGTATGGACAAAATAAACTGCAGGAGAAGAAAAAGAAAAGCAATATCAGCCGATTCCTGGATCAGTTTAAGGACACGATGATTATCATCCTGATTATAGCGGCCATTGTTTCTTTTGTAATTGCCTGCATAGAAAGCGACCCAAAGGAATTTTTTGAACCTCTGTTGGTTCTCTTGATCGTCCTCCTTAACGCGATCATGGGTGTCATGCAGGAAAGCAAAGCGGAAAAAGCTTTAGATGCCTTAAAGAGTCTTTCCGCTCCCCATGCGAGGGTCATCCGCAATGGGGAAGAAAAAATCATCGATGCCGCGGAATTGGTTCCCGGCGACATCATCCGTCTGGAAGCCGGCGACTTTATCCCGGCTGATGCACGGCTTTTGCAAAGTGTAAGCCTGAAAAGCGAAGAATCCGCCCTGACCGGAGAATCCGTTCCATCCGAAAAAAACGCGTCAATCATTGTAGATGAAAAAACCGCTCTGGGCGACCGGAGCAACATGGTATTTTCCGGCTGTTCCATTACCTATGGATCCGGCACCGCCATTGTAACCGCCATCGGAATGGACACAGAGATGGGAAAAATCGCAAACCTTTTGGACAATGAAGAAGATGTGAAAACTCCCCTTCAGGCAAAACTGACACAGCTCGGAAAATACCTTGGCGTCCTGGTACTGGTTGTCTGCGCTGTCATCTTTGCCGTCGGCATTGCAAACGGTCTGCCTGTCATGGAAATATTCATGACGGCCGTATCTCTGGCAGTCTCAGCGATTCCCGAAGGGCTTCCTGCCATTGTAACGATCGTATTATCCATCGGTGTGCAGCGAATGGTCAAGAAAAACGCAATTATACGCAGTCTTCCGGCCGTAGAAACACTGGGCAGCGCATCCGTCATCTGTTCGGACAAAACCGGGACCCTGACACAGAACCGTATGACGCTTGTAAAAGCATATCTGGATGACACAGGGGAAATAGAAGAGGTCAGCGACCAAAGCTCGGAAAAGATCTGCCAGCTGCTCCAATATGGCACTCTTTGCAGCAACGGCAATGTCGTTTTTCACGGAACAGAGGAGCAGCATATCGGCGATCCCACCGAAACAGCGATCGTGTTGGCAGCATATAAAAACGGAATGCCCAAGGACATACTCAATAAAACCTGTCCCCGTCTGGCGGAAATCCCATTTGATTCCGATCGGAAGTTAATGTCAACGGTCAACCATATTGACGGCAGAAATATTGTGATCGTCAAAGGCGCTTTCGATGTGATGGCTTCGCGGTGTATTCATGGAGATTTAGAGAAAGCCGCGCAGGCAAACGAAAATATGAGTAAAAACGCCCTGCGGGTGCTGGCCGTTGGATATAAGGAAATAAGCTGCGTCCCGGCAGCCCCCACTCCGGAAGAACTTGAAAACGATCTGACATTCATGGGCCTGATCGGTATGATCGATCCGCCCCGTCCGGAGGCAAAAAGCGCAGTACAAACATGCCAGAAAGCCGGTATTCGTCCGATTATGATTACCGGCGACCATGTAGTGACCGCCTCGGCGATTGCAAAAGAAATCGGTATTTTAAAATATGGCGATAAGGCTGTCACCGGTGCGGAGCTGGACGCCATGACGGATTCCGAACTGGATGAACAGGTGGAGGATATTTCTGTTTATGCCCGTGTATCTCCGGAGAATAAGATCCGCATCGTAAAAGCATGGCAGCGCAAAGGACACGTGGTTTCGATGACCGGCGACGGTGTAAACGACGCCCCTGCACTCAAGGCCGCGGATATTGGCTGTGCCATGGGAATTACCGGTACCGACGTGGCAAAAAGCGCCGCCGATATGACTCTGACCGACGACAATTTTGCCACGATCGTGGATGCCATTCGGGAAGGACGCGGTATCTACGCCAATATCAAAAAAGTGGTGGGATATCTGCTGGGTACCAATATCGGCGAGGTTATCACCGTTTTCGGGGCAATGCTGCTATGGCATAAATCACCCCTTCTGTCCATGCAGCTTTTATGGATCAATCTTGTAACAGACAGTCTGCCGGCCATTGCCCTTGGCATGGAGCCTGTTGAAAAAGAGATTATGGAGCAAAAGCCCAAGGCAAAGAACGAAGGTTTATTTGCCCATGGCTTCGGCATCCGCATTATCCTTCAGGGATTCATGTTCGGGATCCTGACATTGATCGCATTTTATGTGGGAGAACGGGAAACAGGGACCGAAAAAGGCGGCCAGACAATGGCCTTTATGGTATTGGCTTTGTCACAAATCGTCCAGGCGTTTAATATGCGTTCAGAACATTCCCTGTTTCAGATCGGCATTTTCAGCAACCATAAACTGGACCTGGCGGCCCTTGCCTCAACTGTGCTGGCAGCGTTGGTGCTTTTTACCCCCTTGTCCACGTTATTCGGTTTTATTCCGCTTTCCGTGGGTCTGTATCTGAAAGGCCTGTGCCTGATTCTGGTTCCGTTGCTGGTTATGGAGCTTTCCAAATCCTGCGGCCTTATCAAGCACCGGCACTGACAATCTCAAAGCCAGAACGGAGGGACTGTCCGAAAACAGTCTCTCCGCCAGAGGCTGGCCATGCTTCAGAAACGGAACAGGCCCGGAAAGCAGGTTTTCCGCTTTCCGAGCTATTTTTTTCTTTTTTGAATCAAATGATAAGCAAAAAGGGAATAGCCAGAAGAATGCCGCCAATTCCGACCAACACTCCGCCGCGCCATAAAAAGGCGTGACTTCCAGGTACGTTGACCGTCCAAGCAGCCTGTCTGCAAAACGAAGCAATCTCCAACCAGCAGCCTTTATGATCACTGTCGGAATGACCGCCCCAAAAATGCCTTGTGTGATAAAAATCATTCCGAGGATGCGGCATAGTCTTCTCGAATAGACTACAAAAAGCGGCGATATGGATACCGCCATGATCAAAAGCAGCAGAATCCATACCCATGAAGAAGTGATCACATTGTACCCTTTTATTGCGGCTGCCGTCGGCTTTCCGAAATTGGACAGATTTTGGGGAACCTGATTCGATTCATCTTCTCAAAAGCCCTCTCATGATCCACACTGATAAAATTCCCTCCGTCATCATCCAACCAGCCCGCGTATGCACGCAGATAACGGTGAATGATATGGGCTTCCGTCCCCGACATGCCTGCCCTTGTCCAAAAGACGATCCCTAAAACAGAAAGAGCTCCCCCATGGGACCCGATTCACCAACCCGCGCATACTGCATAAAATAATAAAAACAAGATTGGCAAAAACATGAAATTCATACGATGCACACCACTGGAAACCGCCGCCGAAGCGGTCTGCGACCAAAACTCCATCTGCCCGCTCATTTTCCAGCTTCCGCCAGAACAGGGACGCCGCCTATTGGAAACGGCGCAGGAAACGCCCGTCCGCCTCTATCCGGCCACAGTCTCATCCATTAGAATCCGCACGGGAAAATGGGGCGAAATCCCCCTTTGGTTCATCGCGCCTCCCAGCATGGAGTCCATCCGGCGCGTCCTTTTTTATATCCATGGGGCAGGCTGGGTATTCGGCAGTTACCATACTCACCAAAAGCTGGTCCGGGAATTGGCGTACAGGACAGGCTCCCTGGTAGTCTTTCCTGAATACTTCCGTTCTCCGGAAGCGCGCTATCCTGTTGCCATCGAACAATGCTACGATATCCTCTCCCGCCTGTCACGGATATTGGAAAAGCAATTTCCAGGCCTTAGCCCGGAAAGCCTGGATGTGGCCGGAGACAGCGTGGGCGGAAACATGGCCATCGCCATGTGTCTGCTCTCCCAGGAACGAAAGGGTCCCTCCATCCGAAAGCTGCTGCTATATTATCCCGTGACGGATGCCTACTTTGACACGCCCTCCTACCGTCAGTACGCAAAAGGATATTATCTTTATCGCGCCGGTATGCAGTGGTTCTGGGATCAATATGCCCCCTGTCCGGCGGACAGACGCCATCCCACCGCATCGCCCCTGCGCGCAGACACTGAATGTCTGTCCGGGTTTCCGAAGACCCTGATCATCAACGGCCAGGCGGATGTCCTGAGGAGCGAAGGCGAAGCCTTTGCGCAAAAACTGCTCTGCGCCGGAGCAGACGTAACAGCCGTCCAGATCCAGGCCACCATCCACGATTTCGTGATGCTGAACGCCCTGAACCAGACCAACGCCTGCAGAATCGCGATGGACATCTCCACAGGATGGCTCACAGCGAATGACAGGGAGACCGCTTTCAAATAGCCGTAAATTGCAAGTCTGCTTGTTTCCCTCTCCGGGAGCTGGCAGACCTGCGCCGCCCGCCTGTTCCGGTTCATAATCTGACATCATATCCATAACAAGCATAACTCTTCCACCAGTAGTATCATCTATCTTTCCGGACCATTTTTCACCTGAATTGTAAGCCCTTACATTCCAGCGTCAGGACACGGCCGAACTTCGTGTCCAATACGTTTTGTCAAGCATTTTTCCTCGTTTTCCAATTGACTTTTTTCCCCTCTTGATGTATTATTTATGTAAGCTCTTACATATATATTTCCATTGCATTATATCCATTATGATTTATGAATTGCTATTACAAATCACTTCCATCAACAAGAGGTAACATTATGCAGCAAACATTTATCCGAATTCATCCGGATGACAAGGTTGCCGTAGCGCTTTGTCCGTTGGAAGCGGGAACCACGATTTCTGTGGACGGTCAGGAAATCACCCTTTTGGAACAGATCCCCCAGGGACATAAATTTGCCCTGGCGGATCTGTCGGAAGGAGAACCCGTCATCAAATACGGATACCCCATCGGCATCACGAAAGCGCCGATCAAAAAAGGCGCATGGGTTCATGTCCATAATATGAAGACGGCTCTGGGAGATCTTCTCAACTACACTTACCACAAGCAAGTATCCCAACCGGCTCCCAGCGAGGAGAGATTTTTCCAGGGCTACAGACGCGGCAACGGCAAAGTAGGCGTCCGCAACGAAATCTGGATCATCCCTACCGTCGGATGTGTCAACAACGTGGCAGCCGCCATCGAGCGCAAGGCCCAGGCTCTGATCAAAGGCAGCATTGAAGCCATCGCGGCCTTTCCACACCCCTACGGGTGCTCCCAGATGGGAGACGACCAGGACAACACCAGACAGATTCTGGCCGACCTCATAAATCACCCCAATGCGGGAGGGGTACTGGTTCTCGGTCTCGGATGTGAAAACAGCAACATTGAAGAATTGAAGAAGTACATCGGTCCCTATGACGAGAAACGCGTGAAATTCCTGGTTTCTCAGGAATCAGAGGACGAAATTGCCGATGCCCTCTCCCTCATCCGGGAATTGACAGACTACGCGGGAGCCTTCAAAAGAGAACCCATCAGCTGCAGCGAGCTGATTATCGGCATGAAATGCGGCGGTTCCGACGGGCTTTCCGGCATTACGGCCAACCCTACCGTAGGCGCGTTTTCCGATCTGTTGATCTCCAAAGGCGGGACTACCATTCTCACGGAAGTGCCGGAGATGTTCGGCGCCGAAACACTGTTGATGAACCGTTGTGAAAATGAAGCCCTTTTTGAAAAAACGGTGGCCCTGATCAACGACTTTAAAAACTACTTCACCAGTCACAATCAGACTATTTACGAGAATCCGTCCCCGGGCAATAAAAAGGGCGGTATTTCAACCCTCGAGGACAAGTCTATGGGCTGTACCCAGAAATCCGGCAGTGCTCCCGTGCGAGGCGTTTTGGCTTACGGCGAAAGGGTCAGCGCCAAGGGCCTGAATCTGCTCAGCGCGCCCGGCAACGACCTGGTGGCCTCTACCGCCCTGGCGGCTTCGGGCGCTCACATCGTATTGTTTACCACAGGAAGGGGGACTCCTTTCGCATCCCCCGTTCCCACGGTGAAAATATCCAGCAATTCCGCTCTCAGCCAGAAAAAGGGCAACTGGATTGATTTTAACTGCGGCGTTTTGGTGGAGGGCACGGACCTGAAAACTCTTCGTGATCAATTATTTGACTATGTGATTGCTGTCGCATCCGGCGAGAAAGTAAAATCCGAAAAGGCCGGATTCCATGATATGGCTATTTTTAAACAAGGCGTTACACTATAACAAACAGGAGGTTTCGCACAATGAATAAATTATGTTACAAAACTCTCGAGGAACAGAATTACGATGGATATCTCTTAAAAGACGCTCCCGAGAGAGTGCTGCAGTTTGGGGAAGGAAATTTTCTTCGGGCTTTCGTGGATTACTTTATTGACATGATGAATGAGAAAGCCGGCTTTAACAGCAAGGTCGTTCTTGTACAGCCCATTCCAAACCATGGAAATTTCAATTTGGCAAACGTCATCAATGAGCAGGAAGGGCTTTATACCCTGTATTTGCGGGGATTTGAAAACGGCCGGAAAGTGAACAACAAGAGAATCATCTCCTGCGTCAGCCGTTGTCTGAATTCCTACGATGATTATGAGGCGCTTATGGCATGCGCCGACAACCCCGAGCTTCGCTTTATTGCCTGCAACACAACGGAAGCGGGAATTGTCTATGATCCTCAATGCCAGTTTACTGAGACGCCTCCGACCAGCTATCCCGCCAAGCTGACACAATTTCTTTATCGCAGGTATCAGAAATTCGGTTCGGAAACCGGAAAAGGCTTTATCATCCTTTCCTGCGAGCTGATTGACGACAACGGACAAGAGCTGAAAAAATGCGTGATAAAATATGCCGAACAATGGGAACTGGGAGAAGCTTTCATCAAATGGATAAAAGACGAAAACATTTTCTGCTCCACGCTGGTAGACCGCATTGTTACCGGATTTCCCCGCAGCGAAGCGGCCGCCATCAATGAAGAAAATGGTTATGAGGACAACCTCATCGACACGGGCGAGGTGTTTGGATTCTGGGTAATCGAAGGACCCGATTCTCTGAAGAAAGAGCTTCCTTTCGCAAAGGCCAATCTGCCCGTACTGATTACGGATAATCACAAGCCCTACAAGCAGAGAAAGGTACGTATCTTAAACGGCGCGCACACTTCCATGATCATGGGCGCCTATCTGGCCGGACAAGATATCGTGTGGGACTGCATGAATGATGAAACGATTTTGAATTTCATGACCAGGACCATTTATGATGAAATCATTCCCACACTGTCCCTCTCCAAAGAGGACTGTCTGGACTTCGCCGCGGCCGTAACGGAACGCTTTAAAAATCCGTTCATCGACCATGCGCTTTTGTCCATCTCTCTGAATTCCACTTCCAAATGGAAGGCCCGCGTGATGCCGTCTTTGCTTGGCTATGTGGAAAAATTCGGGAAGCTGCCGACCTGTATCACCGCATCCTTTGCTTTTTACATCGCTTTCTATCACGGTACGGAGCTGACGGACGCAGGTCTTTTGGCGAAACGTCCCAAAGGAAATACCTATACCATTTCCGACGACCGTTCCGTATTGGAGTTCTTCTATAAACACAAGGAGGATTCTGCCGGCGAACTGGTCCATGCCGTATGCACCAACACGGATTTCTGGGACCAGGATTTATCCGAAATACCGGGATTTGAGGCGGAAGTGACACGGGTTTTAAAAGAGGTTGAGCTAAACGGAGCTTATGCGGCAATGAAAAATTGTCTGTAAGGGGACTTTGTAATGAATATTTACGATATCTCGGCACAAGCCGGAGTATCCATAGCAACCGTATCCCGTGTATTGAACGGGAGCGACAAGGTAAGCGATCTGACTCGCCGGAAGGTTTTGGATGTCATTGAAAAGAACCGCTATATGCCCAATGCTTTCGCCAGAAGTCTGGGATTAAATACCATGTCCACCGCGGGGATTTTATGCTCCGATGCCTCAGATGTCTACCTGGCACAGGCCATTTACTACCTGGAGCGGGAGCTGCGCAACAATTCCTATACCTCGATGCTGTGCTGTACCGGACACAATCATCAGGAAAAGGAAGCGTATTTGCAGTTCCTTCTCTCCAGAAACGTGGATGCCGTCTTCTTTATCGGCTCCCATTTTGTGGAATCGTCTTCCAAGAAAAACCGCTATATCTTAGAAGCCGCTCAAAAGATTCCTGTTTTTATCTTAAATGGGGAACTGGCCGGAAGCAACATTTACTCTATCCTATGTGACGACTATGCGGCTGCCAGTGATATTACCAAACTGCTTTTCTCAAAAGGCAGCCAGAAACCCGTTATGCTCTATCGCATTTTATCCTACAGTGGTCAGAAAAAAATCCGCGGTTTTCTTCACGTCTGCAAGGAGCATGGCCTGGAGGACGGAGACCATCGGACATTTTCCTGTCCCGGCCCGCTGGTGGAAACCATTCAGATTCTGGAAAACGCCCGCAAAAACGGCCTTGTTTTTGACTCCGTAGTCGCGGTGGACGATGAACTGGCTGCAGGAGCCGTAAAATACGCTTTACGCAATCACCTGCGTATACCGGAAGATTTTCAGATCACGGGTTATAACAATTCTGTGCTGGCCGCCTGCAGCACACCGGAAATCACCACTCTGGATAACCAGCTGGAATTCATGTGCACCACCGCCGTATCCCAAATGATACGGGTGCTTCAAAAGCAACAAGTACCTTCCAAAACCATGTTTTCAGGATATATCGTGGAACATCGGACCACACGTAAATAAAGTGGTTCATTGAAAAATGCATTTAACTTTTTCATGAATGAAGGAGGATTCCCATGGAACATACCAATCCACTGCTAAACAACGTCAATCAAGCCCCCAAATTTATCACCATCGGCGAAATTATGCTTCGTCTAACCCCGCCAAATTATGAAAAAATCCGTATGGCCACCAGCTTTGATGCCAGCTACGGCGGAAGCGAGGCGAATATTGCACTGTCTCTCGCGAATCTGGGCATTGACAGCACATTTTTCACCGTGGTTCCCAATAACAGTCTGGGAAAAAGTGCCATTCGCATGCTGAGAAGCAACGATGTGCATTGTACTCCCGTAATCCTCAGCACACCCGAACAGACTCCTACCCATCGCCTGGGCACCTATTATCTGGAAACCGGTTTTGGAATCCGTTCCAGCAAAGTTACCTATGACAGAAAAAACAGCGCTATCACGGAGTTTGATTTTGACACCATTGATCTGAACCAACTGTTGGACGGATTTACCTGGCTTCATCTCAGCGGAATTACACCGGCCCTTTCCCCCAACTGTCGTGACCTGACTATGAAAAGTATCAAAACCGCCAAAGAAAAGGGATTGATCGTCAGCTTTGACGGCAATTTCCGCAGCACCCTTTGGAGTTGGGAAGAGGCAAGGGATTTTTGTACGGAATGCCTGCCCTATGTAGACGTCCTTTTAGGAATCGAGCCTTATCATCTCTGGAAAGATGAAAACGACCACAGCAAGGGAGATCTGAAAGACGATATCCCGTTCCGTCCCAGCTATGAGGAACAAGACGATATTTTCCAGGCATTCGTGGAACGCTATCCCAACCTGAAATGTATCGCTCGCCATGTGCGTTACGCCCACAGCGGAAGTGAAAACAGTCTGAAAGCATTCATGTGGTATGAGGACCATACTTTTGAGAGCAGAATGTTTACCTTTAACATTCTGGATCGTGTCGGCGGCGGAGATGCTTTTGCCAGCGGTCTCATCTATGCCATGATGCATGATTTCAAGCCCATGGATATGATCAATTTCGCCGTGGCCAGCAGTGTCATTAAACACACCATCCGAGGCGATGCCAACATTACCGATGATGCCTCCACCATCACGAATCTGATGAATATGAACTACGATATCAAACGATAAAAGAGCGGTGTCAGAGTTACTTCTGACACCGTTTTCCTTCCGCTCACATAAAACCCCATAACCTTACAGGATCTCTTTCCATTTCTTCTGTACCTGGGCGCACATGAGCAGAAACGCGCCCACACCATGGAGGTCGTTCACGCTCACGGGACGTCTGCAGTAATGCTCATAATTCCCCACGCCCGTTCCGATACACACATTGCCGATCTGAAGATCTTCGCCGTCCCAGGTAAGGCTTCGGATAACGGCCTCATAACCCCGGCGCGCTTGTTCCAGATACTCCTTTCCCAGGATGCCCTTGCCGACTGCCTTACAGATGGCTGCCACATACAGACAACTGCAGGAATTTTCCAGCCAGTTGCCGGGCTCGTTCCCTTTATCCACCACCTGATACCAGCGCCCTTCTTGTGACTGATACCGGACCAGCGCGGTCAGCAGATCTTTTACCAGACCGCAAAGCTTATCATAGCCCTCCTGCTCCGGCTTCATAAAATCCATCTCGTCCAACACCGCCACCGGCACCCAGCCCATAGATCTTCCCCAGAATTCCGGCGAAAGACCCGTTACCGGATCCGCCCATTTCGCTTCTTTCGAACAATCCCACGCATGATACCAAAGACCGGTTTCCCGATCCTCCGTCTTCTCACGCATGAGCAAGGCCTGTCCTATCGCGAGATCCAGATATTCCTTCCGCCCATACCGCGCCGCATACTCAGCGCTGATGGGCCCCGCCATATAAAGGCCATCCAGCCACATCTGATTCGGATACTGCTTCTTGTGAAAAAAGCCGCCGACCTCATTCCTCGGGAAATCCCGTATGATGGGCAATAGCCCATCCAGCGCTTTGCGATACTTCTCCTCTCCAGTCGCGTCATATAAGGGAAAAAGCAAAATTCCGGGCTGAATGTCGTCCAGCTGTCCCGGATCATAATCCAACACATTCCCTTCCTCATCGATGACCGAATCCACCCAATCCTTTATGTATTGGAAGTAGGCATCCTTTTTACAGAGAAGATATGTCTGGTAGACACCGGACAGAAATACGCCCTGATGGTAATGGAAATGTCCCTTAGGCGGCAGATCCTGGGCTTTGAATCTGCGCATCATGGTCTCCACGGCCGCCTGTGCGTAAAAAATCGGTTCTTTTCTTTTCTGATTCTGCTGCATTTGATTCATTTTGCACCTCCTAATGAACCTCTATGGTTCCTCACTGAGTCTCCTTCCATCCGTCCTCCAGTCTCCACGCTTTCCGGTACCTGAGCCGCAATGTATTCTCTCCGGCAAATTCGACAGGAAGCCATATATAGGAACAGTTCAGGAAATTTTCCGTATTATGACGTTCAGCCATGTGGATATAGTGATCCTCTGTACCTTCTAGTTCCGGTCTCATCACCAACGCAAGGATCTCCCATATCCTCCCATTCTCCCAAAAGAGCCTTCGCCCGGAAATATTTCGCCCGGTTGAATCTCCAGGATGTCAGATCGGAAGTGAGCATATAATAATAACCCTCATGGTACACCACGGCAGCCGCTTCTCTCCGATAAGCCGGCTTAATCCTGCGGTATTCATCCGTAACAGCCAGATAATCCTCCGACAGCTTTACGATATACAGGCAACGATTGTCCTGTTCCTCGATATTGCATTGGTTCCCAATGCTTTCAAATATTTTCTCTGCTCCTCTGTCAGTGAGTCATCCGCAATGGCATAGATCCTGCAGATGCCAGGCCGGTATTCCTGAACATTCCCTTCCCTGTCCATGGTAGCCGTTTCAAAGTCCGAAGTAACCCGAATCTACAGTTGCCAAAAAGATCTTTCGGATACAAAACAGGGAATAATCTGGCGGATTCTCCTGGCATCAAATACAGTTCGCTGGTATTCAATACCACTTCAGCAGTTGTCAGTCTGCTATAGAAATCAATCACAGTAATCTTCCATACAAGATCCCCAATATCATACTGTTCTGAAACTACCCGCGCCTCCAGCAGAAAACTGCTTCCTTTTTCGGCGCTGTCCACATAATCTTCTGCCGCGCTGCCTCCTACATACAACGGATACGTTCTGCGATTTAACTCAACTCGAGAGAGAATAGCATTGCCTTCCCCTCCCGCTTTCTATCCATACGCTTTCTTTCCTCCTGATAGCTTCTCGTTATAACAAATCCATACACTGTCAAAGGTACGGCTCATTCAGGATTCAACAATCCTCTTGCTGCCGATATTATACCTATTTATCAATAAAATAACAAGGGACACATATGCCAAACTGCCATGAATAATACATGGACATATCCGAACCGGTTACTGACCTGAGTCTGAAAAGCAGCCATCTCTGAATAGCCTGGCATCTTTTAGCCGATCCCCGTTATCCTCTAGCTGATACCGGGCATATTGCTGATAAGCTGGATCAAAAGGTTCATAAAGAGATTGCCCAAAAGCTTGCTGTCCCTTAACTGATACAGATCCTGCACAAAACCCGCCGCGTCAAAGCTTTCACCGTCTTCCGCCATCAGGCACATACGATGGATCAGAACGGAAAAAGCCCTTGCTTCCCGCTGCCATTCGTCCTGACTCAATTCCTCCGCATCAAATTCTACAAGATATTCATCTTTCATGGGCAGTCCCATGGCATCCAACGCGGAACCGATCCCGAAATGCATGACTTTGGGAATCACCGCGATAAAATCATCGTTCTGGGAAAGCTCCGAAAACAAGGTTTCCACAAATTCCTCCTGGGAAAGGGCCTCCATCAGGGCCAACCCGTCATTGATTTCCAGAATCCCCTGCTTTTGCATAAGCTTATAAATCTGAATCGCCGTATTCACGTCCTGAATCAGATTTTCCTTACGCCATTGACTTAAAATCTCCAAAATGCTGACAACCAGCTCCGCGCTCCGGCCCTGCGGCATTTCCAAAGTAACGGATAGAAATGCCCGGCCATTTTTCCAACTGTCGGCGGCGTTGGCTACAAGCTCGCTGGCCAGGCCCGGAAGCAGTCTGGAAGTGCTCAATGCTTCCGTGATGCATTCAGTGCTTTTGCCGTCCGCATCCCGGCCCTCGACAATTTTCTTCATCGCCAGATAGATTGCGGCGCCATTCTCCCCTTCCTGGCTGTTTCGAAATGCCCCGTCCCCCCGCTGGGTCAGCCGATCAAAAAAGCCCCGTCCCGGCGCACCGTAAAGACGGACGATTGGGTTGGTAAGGATTGAGTCAGAAAGCTCATAATCACATCGTTTCGCCGCGGCTCCTCCAACCTCCGACACCATTCCCAAAGGATAGAGCAATACAAAGGACACTACGCAAAAGGAAGCCAATCCTACAACCATCCCCAACCAATGCAAGTTCTTTTCAGGCGCATAGGAAGCATATTTCACCCGTACGATCTTGGAAAAGACCAATCTTTTGACAAAGCTGCCAACCAACCAAACGAAAAGAAAAGCTATCCAAAACACCAACATCCCCGCAAGCATGGACACCGCGAGTCTGGCCGCCTGAAGCATGTCCGTTTCCTGCATGGAAGCGCTGCCCTGAAGATCAAAAAGCTCCAACAAATCATCCCCAAACAGTTCGAAAAATCTATTCCCATATGCCAGGACGGTCCCTCTCGCAAGAAAATATGCCGCGGCAAATGCGAGCACAACTACCCCCAGTGAAAGCGCTCCCTTAATCCAATGCCGTTTCCAGGCTCCATACAAACAGCCTCCCAAAACAACCAAATATAGAATGGAAAAAATAACAGAAATATCCATTGCACCCTCCCCAGAAACCAACGCGCCTCCTCCCACGCCCGCCAGTCCACAGCGAAAGCGTTATGGTAAAAATCGGCAGGATCAGGGAAGCGCGGGCCATCGACATTTTTTCAAATCATTCCAAATATTTTGAGCGTTTTCAGTCTTTTCCATATCTCTCCCACAGAGCCCGGTATTCCTCTTCCGTAATGTTCAGCACGCCACCGTGACGCTTGCGGGTCTGACCCATACAAAATTGCCCGTCTTCCAGAATCCGAAAATGCCCTGTGGACAAATTGTTGGACACAAGGGGCAAATAGCCCTTTCTGGCAGCAAACCGGTCCACGATCAGACACCATTCCTCCCGGTCATTGAATTTGTAAATTTCCGGACCCTCCACGCCGTACAGATTCTGCAAAGTATCCGAAGGCAGCCGGCGAAAGGTTTCCGGTGCCAGAGAAGTACTGTAATCGACCCGGATGTTTTTCTCCGTCTCATCCTTGGAATAACGGTAATATCCGTCCTGGGCACGGATGATCGTGGTATCGATTACATGGTTTTCGCTCTCCAGATAAAGAGAGGGTTCCGTAAAGCTTTGAAAATCTTTTGTGTAGGAAGCATATATCCGCTGCTTTGGCCCATCATCTCCAGGCCTCCTGGTCATAGAAGCCCAAAAAACCATGATGGCATCCTTTTCTTCATCATAGATGGCCTCCGGAGCCCAGACGCAGCCCGCTTCCTCGATTCCTACCCTTCGGGCCGCCGGACCGCTCCAGTCCGTCAGATTCTCCGACTCCCATACGATGATGTCCCTGCTGCCCTCATACTGGGCGACCTGCCACCCCTTGCCCGCGCCAATGCGCAAGTCCGTGGCGATCAGATAATATTTCGCTTTTCCATTCTCCAGCCAGGGAGATCGGATCAGGAACGGATCCCTCACGCCGCCTTCCCCAATATGGGAGCGCAGCACAGGCTTCCCTCCATTGAGATCCTCCCAATACAGCCCATCCCTGCTCAGGGAAAAATAAATCTGCTCCCCGTCTTCCTGCTCTCCGATAAAATGTACAAACAAATAACCAGTATTTTTCATGTTGACCTCATTTCTTCCTTCCACAGGCCCACAAGCGACTGACCCTTCCAGACCGCTCCCAACGGCTCCTGCACTAAGACGCCCCAAACGTCGTTCTTACTCCCAGGCGAGAACCGGTTTCCCGTCCTCCGCCCACTTCACTCTCATCAGCATCGCGTGACGGTTGGGATTATAGAGGGGATCTCCCACGATCCTTTTCTCCGTCCGGGCGTGAAAAACCATAATCGGATTCCCCTCTTCATCCGTCGTAAAGGTATTATGTCCCGGTCCATAAAGCCCCTTTTCCTCCGAAGAGGCCAGCACCGGACAGCGTTCCTTTTTCCAGGACAGGGGATCCAGCAAATCCGCGCTTTCATCCGCCGTCAGCATCCCCACGCAATAGGCGGGCCCCGTATCGCTGGCCGAGTAGGTCAGATAAATCTTTCCCGCATGCTTCACCGCCGACGGACCTTCATTTACCCAGAACCCCACTCTTTCCCAATCATAATCCGGCGTGGAAAGCATCACCTGAACCGTTTTCAGTTTCCAGGGGGTCTCCAGCTCACCGATGTATAGATTGGAAATCATCTTTCCGACTCCTACCTTTTCCGCCCAAACATAATACCACGTTCCCCTGTTCTCAAAAACCGTGCCGTCCAGGGAAAAGGAGCGGAAAGAAAACTCATCCTCGTCAGCGGGCTGCATCCTGCCCAGTTCCACCCATTTCCCGGTCACGGGATCCGGATCCTGACACTCCATCACATAAGGCCGCAGCCTCCATTTATCCTCCGCGTCTCCCGCTCCGAAATAAATGTACCACTTTCCATTGATTTCGTGCAGTTCCGGCGCCCAGATATGATTTCCCATAGGGCCGGTATCGTGCTTTCTCCAAATAGTAACCTCTTTGGCATCCCGAATCCCCAGCAAGGTATCGGACTTGCGCAGAATAATTCTGTCATAGGAGGGAACGGTTCCCGTAAAATAATAAGTCCCGTCCCGATGATGCAGGATATAAGGATCCGCCCTCTGTAGAATCCAGGGTTTATTCCAATTCCATTCTTGATCCATTCCATTCCTCCAAAGCTTTTTTTCTCCGGAAAAGCTTATTATTGCAGCCGCAGGCTTACCACCGCGCAGGGCGGAATGGTTAAGCTGGCTTGTCTGCCGGATATTGCAACGCCCTCAAAGGCTTGTTCCCGAACCTGATCCGGTTCCTCAAAGGTATTCATCGCGTTCATGGCGCCGGTCAAAATGCGGGCCTCCACCAGTTCGGGAGTGCTCTCCGTAAACACGATCTCCAGACTTTCAGTTCTTTCCAAAGACAAGTTCGCCACGGTCACGGTCATAATACCGTTCTGATCCACTGACACGGACTCCTGCAGGCAAGGGACCTGATCCTCTCCCGACCCAACGGTTTCCACACCCTCCATCCAGCTCTCCAGCAGATCCGCGTCCTGATGGTGACGATACATATGGAAAATATGATAGGTAGGAGTCTTCAGCATCCTCTCTCCTTCTGTCAAAATAACAGACTGCAGCACATTGACCATTTGGGCAATACAGGCCATCTTCACCCGGTCACTATGCTTGTTGAAAATATTCAGGGTAACGGCCGCCACCAGGGCGTCCCGCATGGTGCTTTGCTGATAGAGGAAGCCGGGATTGGTGCCAGGTTCCACATCGAACCATGCGCCCCACTCATCCACCATCATGCCCACTTTCTTCTTCGGATCAAAACGGTCCATGATCGCTCCGTGACGCTCAATCAGTTCCTCCATATAGAGAGCCTTATGCAAAGTCAAATACCATTCCGCTCCTGTAAACCGGGTGGCACTTCCCTTGTGCTTCCAATCGTGGGGAACCACATAATAATGCAGAGAAAGCCCATCCATATACCCATGGTCGTTCCGGGCAAAGCAAACCCTCAATAGATCCTCGGTCCACTGATAGTCGTCCACATTGGGTCCGCAGGCAATCTTACGGATATGCTCACCGGCCTTGTAATCCCGTACATAGGTCTGATATCTGCGGTACAGATTGCCGTAATACTCCGGCATCATATTGCCGCCGCAGCCCCAGTTCTCGTTGCCCACACCAAAATAATCCACTTTCCAGGCCTCTTCTCTGCCGTTTTTGCAGCGCAGATCCGCCATGGGGGACACTCCGGGGAATGTCATGTATTCCACCCACTCGCTCATTTCCCGCACAGTTCCGCTTCCCACATTGCCGTTGATGTAGGTCTTGCAGCCCAACTGCTCACACAGTTCGAAATATTCATGGGTTCCGAAGCTATTGTCCTCCACGACACCGCCCCAGTGGGTGTTCACCATTTTCTTCCGGCCCTCTTTGGGACCAATGCCGTCCATCCAGTGATATTCGTCCGCAAAACAGCCGCCGGGCCATCTGAGGACCGGTACACGGAGCTCCTTTAACGCGTCCACCACGTCCTTACGCATACCCTTGACATTGGGAATCTCGGAATCCTCTCCCACGAAGATTCCTCCATAAATCCCCCTGCCCAGATGCTCGGAAAAATGTCCGTAAACCTCCGGCTGAATATGACTCTTTTTCTTCTTTTCCTGAACATAAAGTTTTGCCATTGTTATCTTCCTCCGCTATGATTTGATTTTAAATGATAAATTCTATGTCATGTCACACCGCTCGTTCCGTCCGGGTCACATCAATCATACCATTCATTCCGCCTGCGTTTTCCCCGTATCACGTCGCGTGCCCGACAGCAAATCCGCATATTCCCCGTGGGAAGCCCGCAAAAGATCCGCCGGCGCCAGTTCTATCTGGGAGCCAATCCGGCCTCCGCTCACGATCATGGCCGGCAGCGCAGCCGCGCTTTGGTCCACCCGGGTCACATACTGCTTCTTCATGCCTATGGCCGTACACCCGCCCCGGATGTAACCTGTCACCGTATTGATTTCCCTGACATGGATCATCTCCACGCTCTTTTCCCCCACGTTGCGGGCCGCTTTCTTCAGATCCAGCTCTTCCGCGATGGGGATCACAAACACAAAATAGTCCCTGGACGCGCCTTTGGTCACCAGGGTCTTGTACATCTTTTCGTAGGGCAGCCCCAGCATATCCGCCACCTGCAGGGCATCCACGAACTCCTCGCACTCATAGGTATAATGCTGAAACGGAATCTTCATGGATTCCAGAATCCGCATCGCGTTTGTCTTTCCTTCTTTCTGCTTTGACACGATGTTCCTCCAAAAATAAGTTTTGATATGTGTGACATAATTGTAATTGCAAAAATCTTTCAGTATAATCTATTTATGATAACGACAAAAAGGATTCCCCAATCTGAAAATGGTCAATAAATACAAAAGTTGCCGCAACCCGAAAGAATTCATTGACATTTTATATCAAAATAACTATTCCAGGCTTCTGCACGCCGTTTCCAGTCAACCCGACTGTACTCTTCTATCGGAGCATCTCGTACAAGAAGTCTTTTTTGAAATGCTCCGGCGTTTTGACTACCCGATGCTGGCAGAAGATCCGGATCGTTGGCTGACAGAGACCCTGCAAATCAAAATCGAGCTGATCCAACGCAAACAGAAGCTTCAGGATGCCGATGAACACAAAAAATGGCGTGAGGAAATGCGGCTTCTGTGGGAAAAGTATGGCTCTGTGGATCTCTCCTGCGTCAATGGCTCCAATCTGAACGGCCACGAAAAGCTGCTTTTTCAAATGTATTACCTGGAATGCAATTCCCTGGCCGAACTGGCCAGGCTGGAGCGCGCCTCTTCGCAGGAGCTCCGCGCATACCTGGACCAAATCCTTCTCAAGCTGCTTTAGGCCGACGTTCACAACCGTAAGCTTTCTGCGCCTCATCGCTCATTCACGAAACACAATGGAACCATCTGTTCCCATGGATTCCACGATTGCCAGGGATTCCAACTGAATCCCTTTGCCGCGAATGATCTCCCCGCCTTTCTGGAAACCCTTTTCAATGGCGATACCAATCCCTTCCACCGTGGCCCCTGCTGCTTCCACCAGATCCAGAAGCCCTATCAGGGCACAGCCGTTGGCCAGGAAATCATCAATGATAAGAACATGATCCTCTGCCGATAAAAACTTCTTGGATACGATCACGTCATACACTCTGCCATGGGTAAAGGACTGGATCTTGGTACAATAATTGTCATGATCCAGATTGATGCTCATGGATTTTTTGGCAAATACCACCGGAACCCCGAATTCCCTCGCCGCCACCGCGGCAATACCGATCCCGCTGGCCTCAATGGTAAGTATCTTATTGATGGGCTTTCCGGCAAAACGACGTTTCCATTCCTTTGCCATTTCTTCAAAAAGCGAGATGTCCATTTGGTGATTGATGAAGCTGTCCACCTTCAAGACGTTTCCTTCCCGGACGATTCCGTCCTTTCTGATCCGATCTTCCAACAATTTCATCTGACTGTACCTCGTTTCTCTTTTCTCTGTATAACCGCAAGTGCCGGACTACTTTTCCTCCCATGGTTCCGGGCTGCTTTTACGCACCGGGGCGGTAAAATCCTCCTCCAGCCGCAAATCCCGTTTTCGATTTTCGGGCATCGCGATCTGTTCCGGGGTAATGGGCAATTCGTAATAACGATAACCCGTAGCATGGTAAAGGGCGTCCGCTATGGACGGCAGAGGGGTGTTAATCACGATTTCTCCGATGGACTTGGCGCCAAAGGGGCCGTTTCGCTCGTAGCTGCTTTCAAAAGCCACATTGATCCTCCCCACATCGATCCTGACAGGAATCTTGTACTCCATGAGAGAATTCTCATAGACACCCCCGTTTCGGTCATAGGTAATATTTTCCATGAGCGCCATGCCGATTCCCTGGAGGATGCCGCCCTCCGCCTGAATTCTGGCCAGATTGGGGTTGATGGGGGTTCCGCAGTCCACACAAGCGTCAAATTCAATCACCCTGGCTTCACCCGTCAGCAGGTCCACCTCCAATTCCACGGCCCCGACCATAAAGGGCGGCGGGGAGAGAGGAGAACTGTGGGTATAGCTGGTTTCCAGGGAGAGCTCATTGCCCGACATGGACGCGGTGGCAATGTCCTCCAGAGACACGGACGGAGCCTTTTCCTCCGCGTCTGCTTCCTCCGGCCGCCGAAAGACCTTTTTCCCGTCAAATTCCACCTGATCCGCAGCACAATTTAAAAGCTTCGCACCCATTCGGCAGATACGCTCCCTCAATTGCAGGGCACATTGCTCCACGGCCTTGCCGGTCACATAAGTCGTACTGGACGCATAGGAACCGGAATCATACGGAGAAGCATCCGTATCCGCGCCAAACACCATAATGCGATCCACGTCACATTCCATGACCTCCGCCGCGATCTGGGCCAAAATGGTATCACAGCCCGTCCCCATGTCTGCCGCACCGATCACCAGATTGTAATTGCCCGCTTCTCCCAGGCGCAGGGTGGCGCTTCCCACGTCCAGTCCCGCAATGCCGGAGCCCTGCAGGGCCATCCCCATGCCCACGGTGCGAACCTTATGATCTCCCATGGAACGAATGGGGTATTTTTCCTCCCAGCGGATCATTTCCCTGACCTTGCGCAGACAACGGTCCAGGGCACAGCTGGTATTGACCTGGTCAAAATAGGCAGGCATCACGTCCCCTTCCTTTACGATGTTCATCTCGCGCAAGGTAAAGGGATCCATATGCAGCTCTTCCGCCAGCTCATTCACCGCGGACTCTACCGCGAACAGACCCTGTGTCGCCCCATAGCCCCGGTACGCGCCAGCCGCCATGACGTTGGTATACACCACGTCGCAGGTAAAACGAAAGGCTTCCGCCTTTCCATACAAAGGAATGGCCTTATGTCCCGTAAGTCCCACCGTGGTGGGGCCGTGCTCCCCATAAGCGCCCGTGTTGGAAAGGGTATACATATCGATGCCGCGAATCCGTCCATCTCTCATCGCCCCCAGACGAATGTGAAGCTCCATCTCGTGCCGGGGCGTGGAAGCGGTCATGCATTCTCTCCTGCTGAAAATAATCTTGGAAGGCTTCTTTGTCTTCCAGGTCACGAATGCGGGATAAATCTCCGAAACCGCGGTCTGCTTGGCCCCAAAGCCTCCTCCAATACGGGGCTTCGTCACACGGACCATGGACTTGGGAATTCCCAACGCATTGGCAATAATGCGGCGGCAATGAAACACGATCTGGGTGGAGCTGACCACATGCAGTCTCCCGTATACATCAATGGTGCAAAAAGTACGAAATGTTTCCATCATGGTCTGCTGGCAGGCCTTTGTATGGTAATATCTGTCGATCACGACCTCGCATTCTGCCAGGACCCTGTCAATATCCCCTGAGGAGCTTTCCTCATGGGCGCAAAGATTGCGCTTGTTGTCAGCCCCCACCGGGCAAAGGCTTTCCCAGTTTTCCTCCGGATGCACCAAAATCGGGGAATCCTTGGCTTTATGATAATCCAGAATGGGTTCCAGGACCTCATAGGTCACCTTGATCAGAGAAAGGGCCTTATCGACACATTTTTCATCTGCCCCGGCCACGATAGCCACCGGATCTCCCACATAACGCACATGACGATCCAGAATCAACCGGTCATAAGGACTGGCCTCCGGATAGGTCTGCCCCGCGATGGAAAAGCGGCGGGCGTCTTTCGGAATATCCTCCCAGGTATAGATGGCTTCTATGCCCGGCACCCGGCTTGCAATGCCGGTATTGATGGTCCGCACAAGGGCGTTGGCATGAGGAGAGCGCAGAAGCTTGACGATCAGACAGTCCCTGGGCGCGATATCATCCGTATAGACCGGCTGCCCTGTCAACAGCTGCATGGCATCCTTTTTACGGATCGGCTGATTTACTGCTTTCATTGAGCCTCCTCCTTTTTACCCTTTTCTTTTTTCCAGACCAGATAATTTAAAATGCCGCGCAGCTGCCCTTCATAGCCGGAACAACGGCAAAGATTGCCGGCCAGATATTCCCGGATTTCCTCCTCGTTAGGATCCGGATTCTCCCGGAAAAGAGCCAGGGCGTTCATTACAAAACCGGGGTTGCAAAAGCCGCATTGCTCCGCCCCCTGGTCCGCGATAAACGCGCCAAATTCCGCCGCCTCTTGCTGCAGGCCCTCCAGAGTTTCCACTCGCTTTCCATCCGTTCTGGCCGCCAGCACGGAGCAGGACAAAACCGGCTTTCCCTCCAGAATGACTGTACACAACCCACAATTGGAGGTCTCACATCCCCGTTTCACACTGGCGCAGCCCTGCGCCCGCAGCCAGTCCAACAGCAGACAGTCTGCCGCAATTTCAGAAGATATTTTTTTCCCATTTAATACAATATTGATCAACATCAGGCTTTTCCTCCCAACTTCAGAGCCGCCCGCATGGCTAACACCCCGGTCAAATGGGTTCGATAAGACGCGCTGGCGCGCAGATTACCTTCCGTAGGGATATGGGCAGCTGCATAAGCTCCAAAATCCCGAGCCTCTTCTTCCGTAATAAGAGACTGAAAGCGTTTGCCTCCCTCCTCCAACAACATCGCTTTCGCGGGTCTGGCGCCTACGGAAAGGCGGATCCGGTATTCTCCGCCGCTCTCCCCGCGCTCTTTTTCCAGAGGCAAAAGGGCCGCCGCACAGGCCAGTACGGGAAAGTCCGTCCGGGAATTGCGAACGGATTGGTAATAATATTTTCCGGGAGTCTTCTTCACCAGAATCCGAACCAATACATCTCTGTCATATTTGGATGCCAGAAAATCCGCCATAGGCAGAACCCCTCCCCGATACAGCTCCACATAGCTGTCCATGGCCAAAAGCATGGTACAAACGTCCGAGAACCCAAAGCGTCCGAACACGCTCCCGCCCACCGTGGCAAGATTGCGGAACTGCACGCCCACAATGTGCCGCAAGGCCTCCCGCAGCGCGCCGCCGGTATAACGATTGAGACCCTCATGAAGCTCCAGCTGTCGGAGCGTCACCATACAGCCAATGCTCCAGCCATCCTCCCGCTCCTCAATCCGGTCTAAGGAAAGACCCGAAAGATCAATGGCCGTCTGGACACTTCCTTGTCCCATCTTCATCCACAGCATCCCGCCAATAATACGGTTGGAACGCTGCTGATTCAGCTGCCAGGCTTCTTCCAGGCTCTCCACCCTTTTATATGTACGAATACTTATCATCGAATCTCTCCTCTTCCCGCGAAAAGCGTTCCAACTTGCGTCAAATACAAATACGATCCATTCCCATCGCTTCACCGCCAGCCCAACTGCTAACAGTTTACCATAAGGAACGGCAAAAGGCAATTACAACCCCTTTGCAAATCCCCTTTTTTCTGCTACAATCGTTACAGCTGAAAGGGGGAGTAAAAGATGCCAGAACAAAAACCAACCATCGGCTGTGTCATCATGGCCTCAGGCATGGGAAATCGCTTTCAAAAAAACGGCTTTCCTCCCGAAACGTCTCGGCCGGGCCAGCCGCGTGAAAATCCATCCTGGGAAAACAAACTCATGGTCCCATTTCTGGGGAAACCCTTGATTTGTCATATTTTGGGAATCACCGGGGGGCATCTATTCAGCAAAAGGATCGTTGTGACACGTCATCCGGAAATTAACGCCCTCTGCCGCAGGATGGGAATCGATACAATCCTGCATGATCTGCCGGGACGCAACGACACTGTACGACTGGGTCTGGAGAACCTGCTTTCCCCATCACCGGGAAAGCAGTCGTCGGCTTTCCAAATGGATGGCTGCCTTTTCTGTCCTGCCGATCAACCTCTTTTGCGCCGGGAAACCCTGGAAGCCATGATCAACGCTTTTCCCCTGGATGGCGGTCAAATCCTGCGCCCCGCATACCGCGTCAAAGAAAGCGCCCCCCTGGTTCCGGGAAGCCCCGTTCTCTTTGGACAGCGCTTTTTTCCGGAATTGCTTCAGCTCCCCGAGGGCAAGGGCGGTTCCGTTCTGGTGAAAAAATATCCCGAACGGGTCGTCTATGTACCCGTCCGGGATCCTTATGAACTGGCAGATGTGGACACGCCGGAGGCCTTGCGGATCCTTGCACGTCATCTGCCGGAACACTTTTTATGAATTCTTCTCTTTCGGAAGCAAAACATTCAGTAAAATCGCCATCAAGGCCGCGGGCACGATACCGGAGCCTCCGAAGATCAGACTGATAAACTGAGGCGCATGTGCCAGAATGCCGGGGTTGGCGCCCATACCATAACCTACGCCGAGAGACACGGAAACAATGGTCAGGTTCCTCGGTGTCATGGGTCCTTTCATGATCAACTGGATACCGCTGACTACGATGGAGGAGAACATCATAACCGCCGCGCCGCCCAGAACCGCCTGGGGCATAATGGATACCAGCGCACCCAGCTTAGGGATCAGGCCGCACAAAATCAGGAACACGGCGCCGGTTGCAAGAGCAAGACGGTTCACGATCTTGGTCATGGCTACCAGACCTACGTTCTGACTGAAAGAGGTGTTGGGAAGCACGCCAAAGACCGCCGCGATGGAAGAACCGATACCGTCGCAGATAACACCGCCGGACAGTTCCTTATCCGTAGCCTCTCTGCCCATACCGCCTTCCATAACGCCGGAAATATCACCGACGGTTTCCACTGCCGTAACGATAAACATGACCATCACGGGCAGAATCGCGCGCAGATCAAAGACCAGCTTCACAGGAACCAGAGAGGGAACCGCAATCCAACTGGCCTCGGCAACCTTGCTCCAGTCCAACACCCATGCCTTGGTATATTCCGCACCCGTCGCAGGATCCACGGCGGTATGAGGCAATACCAGTCCCATGATAAAGGCCGCTATGTAACCGACAATGATGCCTAACAGAATGGAGGAGGAACTGGTAAAACCCTTGGTTCCATGCTTCAAAATCAGGATTACGATCAAAACGAAAATCGCCAGAAGCAGATTTTCCATGGAACCGAAGTCCTTAGCGGAATTGCCGCCGCCGAAAGAATTAATACCTACGGAAATCAAAGACAGACCAATAGACAATACCACAGTACCCGTTACCACGGAAGGGAAGAACTTACGGAGAGGCTTCAGGAAAAAGCCCAGAACTCCTTCAAACAAACCGCCGATCAGGGATGCTCCCATGATGGCGCCATAAGCAAGAACTCCGCCGCCCATGGAAACTACCACGCTCTGGAACACACCGATGAAGCCGGAGCTGGTACCCATGACAATGGGGACCTTGCCGCCGATGGGCCCGATCGCAAACAACTGGATCAGCGTTACGATACCTGCCACCAACATGGCATTCTGGAGCAGCGTCACCTGTAATGCAGCGAACGCTTCCCCGTCACTCAGCGCCGCGCACGCGCTGGTGATAATCAGAATCGGAGTCAGATTGCCCACGAACATTGCCAGAACATGCTGGAGTCCGAGGGGGATGGCTTGTGTCAAAGGCATCTTTCCTTCAAACTGATAGGCTGCCTGTGACATCTCTTTTGTTGTCTTCATAACATCTACCTCGCAATAAATATAATAGGAAACCGACAAAACTCTACTTCCTATTTTATGAAAAAAGAAAACCCTTGTAAATTCGCATATTTTACAAAATATTGATACTTTTTTTACAGTTCCTGCTTGATTTTACAAATTTAGGCAATATATTCTCCGTCTATCCCTGTCTTTCGCTTATTCTCCCTATTGTCCCTCTTCTTCCAGCTGCAAAACACCGTCTTCCGACAATAGACCATACTTCGAATAACGATTGGAAGAATTCCACAGCAGCCATTCCTCATAGCCGGCATCGTAAACAGCCTGAATCTGGGCCCGAATCTGTTCCCCGCCATAAGTGATATGTCCTTTGACCCAGGTGGCGGTAAAGGCCTGCAGCCAGGGACGCACAACCGCGCACTGCTCCCTGGACACCTCGCCCAAATCCTCCTGAGAATCCATCATGGCCGCATAAATCGTTTCATAAGGCTGCGCATCCGGAACCTCCAGACCAAACACTCCTGCCGCGTAATGGGAAGGATAGACCATGGGACAAAGGGCTGCCACGGTCTCTCCCAAAGCGGTATAATCCTGCCCCACGTTCGCAACGTCCACGCTGTTGCCAATAATCGTTCCAAATACGTCTGCCGTCACCGGAACTCCGTCCTCTTTCAAATTCTCCGTCATATATTTCAGAAAATCCCTAATGGCCTCCTGCTTGGTGTAGCTTTCCGTATCCACACCGTACCGGGCCGTTCCTGAATCCGCGCCTAACGGGAACCGCACATAATCGAACTGTACCTCGTCAAAACCTGCCTGGGCTGCCATTCTGGCCACTTCCAACAGATAATCCCAGACTTTCTGTGAATATGGATTGACCCATGCCACATCGCTTCCGTCTGTCACATAGTCGCCATTTTCCTTTAAAAGCGCCAGCTCCGGAGCATTTTCCGCCAAGAACTGGTCCTTGAAACAGACAATCCGGGCAATGGTATAGATACCATGATCCTTGAGTCTGGTCATCACTTCCTGAATATCCGAAATATAGCGCACGCTGGCTTCCCGAATCAGATCCGAGCTCTGCTCCGGACGAAAAGTAATCTCGCCCGCATCATTCTTGACATCAATGACCATGGCATTGAGTTCCGTAGTATCCACAAGGTCGATCAGTTGCTCCAGACTGGAGCTTCCCGCCATGGGGCCGGTTACATAGATCCCCTTTACCTTGGGTCGGTCCGGATTGGTAGCATACCTATGGCGCGCCTCTTCCAACTCTTTCAGCCTTTCCTCCATGGGATCCGCAATTCCGGCCCTGGCCCCCTGAATCGTTCCCTGGCGCAGCTGTTCACTGACGAACATCTCCTCAGGCTCTTCTTCCCGTTCTGCATTCTGGCCCCAGCGCTCCGGAATCAACGTAATGTCTTTTCCCTCCAGAAAATGTCGATAAAACAAGGCGCCTCCGATAGCGGCGGCAACCATTAACAAAAGCAGCAACAGGGCAATCCCCAGGCCCCGCGCAAAGCCGCCGCGCCTGCGTCCCCAGCCGCCGTCCGTGCCAACGCGCCGATAGATAATTTCATCTCTTCTTCTACGCTTTCTTTCCATCGTCACCTACATCCTCTGTCTACTTCCTAATCCAGATTCCTATGAAGCTTATATCCTATCCAATTCAGATTCCGCTAAAACTATGATCGGCCTTGTTCCAAAGCTCTAACCTTAATCAGAACGCTTTCCTTCACGTCCTCCCCGTCCTTTTCTATGGCCGCCGTGTCCGCTGCCGCTGGGATGATCAGCGCGCCCATTGGAGTCAGAAGCGCCGCTCTGCGCAGTCTGCGTTTCGTTTCCAACTTGCTTTTCGCGGTCTGCCTTGGCGCTTTTCTTCCTGGCCCGCACGCCATGCGCCGGCCTCTTTCCGGGACCTGACCTTGTACTTCCTCCAGGGCGTCCATCCTTGACCGGGACACTTTCTCCCATCCGCATACCGTCCCCGGCCTGCGCCGCATCCCTTGTCAGCTCCTCCTCATCCCCAACTAACATACTCTCTTCCCAACAGTCCGGAGCGGGGATTCCCATAAGCCCCAGAATCGTCGGAGCCACATTGGCCAGGCCAAAGTTACCTTTCCTTATCCGGACCTTCCTGTCTGGCGACACAATCACAAAGGGTACCGGGTTCAAAGAATGGGCCGTCCGCGTGATTTCCTCCCCTTTTTCGGAAAAATCCAGCATTTTATCCGCATTTCCATGATCTGCCGTCACCAGCAGCGTGGTATGGGTTCTCTGGCAGGCCTCCAGAATTCTTCCCAACTGCAGATCCACACATTCCACCGCGATCTGTGTTGCCAACAAGTTGCCGGTATGTCCCACCATGTCCCCATTGGCGAAGTTACACCTCATAAATCCATATTTACCGCTTTCTATCGCTTCAATGAACGCATCCGCAATTTCTCCCGCCTTCATCCAGGGACGCTGCTCAAAGGGCACCTTGTCCGAGGGAATCTCCTGATATGTCTCGTACTCCTCGCTAATCTTGCCGCTGCGATTCCCGTTCCAGAAATATGTTACATGACCGTATTTTTGCGTTTCAGATACCGCGTATTCCGCAATCCGCCGCTCTGTCAGCACTTCCGTCAAAGTGTGCCGGATTTGGGGCGGAGCCGCCAAATATCTCCGGGGCAGCTTCAGATCTCCGTCATACTGCAACATTCCCGCGAATACCACGTCCCTTTTTTCTCCCCTGTCAAAGTAAGGAAAGTCCTCCATTTCAAAAGCCATGGAAAGCTCAATGGCACGATCCCCACGGAAATTAAACAAGATCACGCTATCCTGATCTTCAATGGTTCCCACCGGTTTTCCGTCTTTGGCGATTACGAACGCAGGAAAGCACTGATCTGAGACACAGCCTTCCGCCCGATAGGTCTCAATAGCTGTCCGGGCATCCGCAAATTGTCTGCCAATCCCTCTCACATGAGTATCCCAGCCCCGCTTCACCATGTCCCAATCCGCCTGACAACAGTCCATCGTGATGCTCATCCGTCCGCCTCCGCTGGCAATACATCCGAAGAAATTCTCATTATTCAAGTCCTGCAGCCCGGTCTCCAAAGCATCCACATATTGAAGCGCGGACTGGGCAGACACATCTCTCCCGTCCAAAAGGATATGGATACAACATTTTTCAATTCCATTGTCCTTGGCCTCCCGCAGCATGGCGATCAAGTGACTGATATTAGAATGTACATTTCCGTCCGATAACAAACCGATAAAATGCAATTTCGAATTACTGACAATGCAATTGGCAAGAATCTCCCTCCAGGCATTTGACTCAAATACACTGCCATTTTCGATGGACTCATTCACCAGTCTGGCCCCCTGGGAATAAATCTGACCACAGCCCAAGGCGTTATGTCCCACCTCGCTGTTGCCCATATCATCATCCGTGGGCAATCCCACCGCAGTGCCATGCGCTTTTAACTGACAATGAGGATATTCCGCAAGCAGCCGGTCCAGCGTGGGCGTGGACGCTTTCCACACCATGTCTCCTTTGTCCCCGTCGCCGATTCCAACGCCGTCCATAACCACCAAAGCAATCCGATCATTCATTGCCGCCACCACGTCCTTTCCCAAGACTTCATAGTCCATCTTTCTCCAGCGGATCCGCCATCCCATTGGCCAGAAAAGCTTTCCGTCTGTCAATGCAGGTTCCGCAGTGCCCGCAAGGCCTCTCTCCACCCTCGTAGCAGCTCCAGGTCAGCTCGTAAGGCACCTTTAACCGCAGACCTTCTTTTACAACTTCTGCTTTATTCTTGCCAATAAATGGAGCTTCAATACGCAATTGCCGGCCGCTTCCCTCATAAACCGCACGATTCATGGCCTCGTAAAAATCCCGGCTGCAATCCGGATATGCGTTGCCCGCCGCATCATCCTGATGGGCTCCATAGAAAATCACGGAGCATCCCTTGGACAATGCCAGACTGGCCGCCGAAGCCAGAAACAAGCCATTTCGAAAAGGCACATAGGTACTTACCGGAGCGCCCTCTCGCCCTTTTAACTGTTCCGCATAGGAACCCCGGGGAATCTCCTCCCCGGACTGGACAAGCAGGGAGCAATCACTGTAGGCAAAAATCGGTGTCAGGTCCAGCTCCAGCCCTACCATTTTATAATGAGCCAGAACTTTGCCCGCGGCCTCTACTTCCCTGATGTGCTTCTGCCCATAGCGAACGGATAAAGGAATTACATTTTCCCTGCCATACCGTTCACAAGCCAGGGCCAGACAAGTGGTACTGTCCACCCCGCCGCTGAATAAAACCATCGCTTTTTCACGCATAATCATTTCACCCCTTTGCCGCAAGGCCCGACTGCCTAGCGGTTGTCCACCTTTTCCGGATACAAGTCATGGTGGGCCAGGCGGTCAAAGGCGATCTCCTCCCAACGCGTGCCCGGCTTGCCATAGTTACAATACGGGTCAATGGAAATGCCTCCCCTGGGAGTAAATTTCCCCCAAACTTCGATATACTTAGGGTCCATCAGTTTGATTAAGTCTTTCATAATAATATTTACACAGTCCTCGTGAAAATCCCCGTGATTGCGGAAACTGAACAAGTACAACTTTAAAGACTTGCTTTCCACCATCCGCTCCCCCGGAACATAGGAAATCGTAATGGCGGCAAAGTCCGGCTGCCCCGTCATGGGACAGAGACTGGTAAACTCAGGACAATTAAATTTCACAAAATAATCATTCTCCGGGTGCTTATTCAGAAAGGTTTCCAGAACCTCCGGCGCGTAATCACCGCGATATTCCGTCTTCTTACCGCCCAGCAACGTCACACCCTCTAATTCTTCCTTACTTCTTCCACTCATATGGATGATTCTCCTTTTCTTCTCACTTCTCCGGGACTTTTCTCTCCCGCCCCGCCCGTCACTTCTCCGAAGCCTTTCTCGCCCGAACCCGCTCCAGGCCCTTGATCAGCAAGACCCCGCAAATTGCCGGAACAATCTGACCCACGCAGAGATTGCACGCCTGAAGCAGATACGGCATATGGAGCAAATAGGAAAGCCAGGTTGACACCCCCAGTCCCGGCACCAGAACGATCGGTACCGCGACCAGCCACCGATTCCATTTGCACCGGCGAATTCCAACGATCAAAAGAGATGTCACGATTCCAACGGCGCAGCCGCCCACCATGTCCAGAAGTCCCAGACCGCCGAAAAAGTTGGATATGAAATTCGCAAGACCAAGGGGAAGCACCAGGAACGGAAACAAGTAGGACAGCGCATACATCGCCGTAGCGATGCGAATTTGATAAGCTCCAAAAGAAAAACTCTGGGTGCACCACATCACCACCACATATAGGGCGATGACCGCACCGGAAAACGTCAGCTTCTGCACTCTGTTGAAAGTATTATTTACCATTTGTCCACCTCCATTGGAAACACAACAATCTATTTGCAAACGGATTGTCCCTAGTTTTATTTCGAAAGTCCCGGGCTTGCCCCACGGACTCTCGCGACAGGATGGTCTCGAACTGTCAATTCCATACCAGGAGTAACAATGGAAGTATATCCTATTTTCCCAGAAAATGCAAGAATTTTTATAGGGCGGCGGGAAGAGGACCTTGTCTGAGATTGGATGCAAGTCAAACTTGCCTTCTTCAAAACGTTGGAATATAATGTTATTGAATTTACCGCTCCTGCGGAATTCTCCTGCCTAAGTTCCGGACACTGGAATTGGGAAACGGATAAACCCGATAAATGCCAAAATGATACAGATACAAGGATCGATACAAAACAAGGAGCCGATTTATGGATATTTCTCACTTTTATGTAGAACAGGGAGAGGGACGCCCTCTCATTTTACTCCATGGGAATGGGGAAAACTGCGATTATTTTCTTCATCAGATCAAGGCATTTTCAAAGCGGTACCATGTATATGCCATCGATACAAGAGGTCATGGCAGAACGCCGAGGGGAAATGCACCTTTTACCATCCGTCAGTTCGCGGAGGATCTGACGGATTTTATGGATTTGCATAAAATTTCCAAAGCGGACCTGTTGGGATTTTCCGACGGGGCGAATATTGCGCTGATCTTCGCGTTGAAGTACCCGGATCGGGTAAATAAACTGATCTTAAACGGCGGGAACCTGACCGCCAAGGGTGTCAAACCCAGCGTCCAGGTTCCTATCGAAATCGGTTATGGCATTGCAAAGCTTTTGGCAGGCATAAGTCCACGGGCAAAGTCCCATGCGGAAATGCTGGGGCTGATGGTCAACGATCCCAATATTCCACCCGAAGTCTTGTCCTCCGTGCAGGCAAAAACATTGGTGATCGCCGGTACCAAGGACATGATCCGAAAAAAACATACGGAACTCATTGCCCATCATATCCCTCACGCGGAAATCGCCTTTATCGAAGGGGACCATTTTGTGGCGGTCAAGAATCCCACTGCTTTTAATAGAGTTGTGGGGCAGTTTTTAAATGATTAGGATCCTATATATGATTGCATTTTTGTGATATCCATATGTATCCTTTCAAGCAGCTAAATCAATGATTTCATGATAAGAATCCTCAATCATGTCATTTATTTCAATAGATACATTAACGCCAATATTTTCATATTGTACTTTTACTCAATCGCTTTCATTTATTTCCTTCCCTGATGAATGTTATCTATGATACTTTTATCTTTTACACAATATATGGTTTCTATACCAAAAACCATGTCCAGACTATTTGAGAATTCTATTGCATGTTCAAATTGGGGCTGCGGTCTTTGTCCGAAATTGCCAATTACCAGCTTCTTATGATTCGATCTGCATAATAACTAATCAGCATTGATCGTAATAGAATCTTTAATTGTGGATTTCACTTGCTTACCAGTCAGTTTTTTAGCTCGTTACACTTCCTATTCGCGGCCCGCCAAGCTTTCTTTTTAATATCATAGAAATAAATTCCTTTTCCACACCAGCTATCCCTGGATGCCCTAATCTCAAAACCACCTGCCATTATTTTTTCAGCAGATTCCTCGTCTGTACCATGGCATAGATCCTATAGGTTTCTTTATAATCATATGTTTCTCCTGAAACTGATTTGACACTTCGTAAATTTTATTATACACTTTTTAAAAAGTATTTTCCGGCTTTTCAATAAATACCAAGAAAAAATCCCCGTCCCAAGCCCTATTCCTCCACAAACCGCACATTGTTTTCTCGAATAAGTTTTTGATATAAAAAGCACCTTGGATCGTGGTCGTTTAGGATCCCGTAGGCCTACAAATGGGAATAAACCGTGATCGAGCCCAGGTATTTAAATCCGCGTTTTCGCAAGTTCCGGCTCAGGCGGTCCGACAATTCGTTGCTCACTTCCCAAAGCCCCTGATGGTGCTTCAGGTACACCAGAATCTTATGGTCGGAAAAAGACCAGATCTATTGATCAAAGCTTCCAAACTGACAAATAATCTCCAGATAGGTCCTGGCATTGCCAATAATAGCCTCCACTTTTCCGACTCAATTCCCACCCAAACGGGCTTGAAACAACTCTCCTTGCCCGCAAAAAACGCACTCATCGCGACACGAGGCAAGAGATACAAGGCCACTCCCATGACCCTTGCCGTGCCTGATCCGCACCCGTTCATTTACAAAAGATTTCTCATTCTTACTCCTCGCTGGTTTCCCAATCCGTGAGAAAATCACTTCATATCCTGTTTGAAAAAGAAAACAAACGCCAGAATCAATGCCACGATGCCAATACAAATACAAGGAACAAACATCAGCCAAAAACCACCTGATAAAATGCTGTCGTCCAGAACCGCCAGCCGCATGAGAATCCGAGCCGAAAAAGAGCCTCCAATCTTCCCATATCCCCCACCGCTGTAATAATAATAGGTGAACCGGTCCTGATAGGCGGAATCAAGATACATCACGACGACAGAAACCGCAAAGCCCACTCCCGTCCTTTGGAACAACACCATCAGAAAAATGAAAACACACATATAGGAAAGAATGATGGCAAGTGCTCCCGCATTGTAACGAACCACCTTTTCCCAATAATGCTCCAACACAAATCCATGGGGGTTATATCCCATTTTCCACGTGCGGACCAAACAAGCTGCCACGACATCAATCAAATAAAAAAGAATAGATACCGCAAACAGACAGATCACTTTCGCAGAGAATATCTGACTGCGTTTCACACCGCGTCCCAAGGTGCTTTGCAGCGTTCCAAAATCCAATTCCTGAGCGATCAAACCGCCGGCCATAACGGCATATGCTCCCAGGCAATCCATTCCGTAATGCAAAAAAACGGTAAACGGCGCACCATATCCGGACATAAAAAATGTGGTATCAAAACCATTTTGCAGATAGGCACACCCAACGGCCAGCGCCAACAAATACCAAAAAGCAAATCTCACGGCCCTGGAGTAACGCATTTTGAACACTTCATTATACAAAAGGTATCTCAATGTCCTCCCCTCCCCGCAAAGCTCCGCACCAGCTCCGTGTAATATTCCTCCAAAGTCTGCTCCTTATTTTTCTCTTTCAGTTCCTCCGCCGTAAGTTCCATTTGCAGCTTCCCTTGATATAGAAAACCATACCTGGTAGCAAATTCCGAAAATATATGAAGATTCTCGCAGGCACACAAGATCGTAAGCTTCCTCTCGGCATACAGCTTTAATAGCAGGTTTCGCATCTGCGCCACGCCCTTGGGAGCAAGGTTTTGGTAAGGTTCGTCCAATAAGAGAAGCTCCGGATTCCCAAGAAGCGATATGGCAATCCCCAGACGCTGCTTCGCGCCGCCGGAAAGCTCCCTTGCTTTCCTTTTCTCCTCCGGGTCCAAACCAACCAACTCCAACAATTCGTTCAAGTCCTCCTTTGCGACATCCCTGTCAACGGCCCTGATGCTCTTCTTGTGTATCTTAAGATTCTGCATCGGTGTCAGGTTCTGATAGATGGCCGGTCCGTTGATCATCGCGCCGATTTTCGCACGCTTTTTCGCCTTACCCTCTTCGGAACTTTCCCCAAAAAGAGTAAAGCTTCCCTCTGTCGGCTTCGCCAGACCGAGAAACAGACGTATCAGAGTCGTTTTTCCGGCGCCCTGACCTCCGACCAGGCCGTAGATCTCTCCTCTTTGGACTTCCAGAGAGATATGATCGACCGCGCAGTGCTTTCGATATGTTTTGGTTAAATCGGTTGTTTTTAGGACCACTTCTGAGGTTGCATTCATCTCTGTATCATCATTCCATATAATACTGAACCGCCCATAGACCGCTTCGTTGTATTATAAATTGCGATGGGGTCTTGTCCAGTCAGGCGACCCGATATCCCACAAAGATATATTAACTCACTGCTCTATAAAATTCAATAATAAAAGATAAAATAAATATCTTCTATATTCCAAGAAAAAGGCCTCCGGGAAATCTCTCGGAAGCCTTTGACTTTACTGAATAACTTTTAGTAAATTCGTTAAAATCCTTATTACTCGATGATCGTAGCCACACGACCAGAACCCACGGTTCTACCACCCTCACGGATAGCGAACGTAAGACCCTGCTCCATAGCGATGGGATGGATCAGTTCGATGGTCATCTCGATGTTATCACCAGGCATACACATCTCGGTACCAGCGGGCAGGTTGCAAACGCCGGTAACGTCAGTGGTTCTGAAATAGAACTGAGGACGATAGTTGTTAAAGAACGGGGTGTGACGGCCGCCCTCATCCTTGGTCAGAACGTAAACCTGAGCGGTAAACTTCTTATGGCAGGTAACGGTCTTGGGTTTTGCAAGAACCTGACCTCTTTCAATTTCATTTCTCTGGATACCACGAAGCAGAGCGCCGATGTTATCACCGGCCTGAGCCTCATCCAGCATCTTACGGAACATTTCAATACCGGTAACAACGGTCTGCTTGGTATCTTCCTTAATACCAACGATCTCAACCGGCTCATTCAGATGCAGAGTACCACGCTCCACACGACCGGTAGCAACGGTACCACGACCGGTAATGGTGAATACATCTTCTACAGGCATCAGGAAAGGCTTGTCGGTGTCACGCTGAGGATCAGGAATATACTCATCAACAGTGTGCATCAGCTCCATGATCTTGTCGCCCCACTCGCTGCTGGGATCTTCCAGAGCTTTCAGAGCAGAACCCTGAATAATAGGACAATCGTTGAAGCCATACTCCTCCAGCTGCTCGGTGATTTCCATCTCAACCAGCTCAAGAAGCTCGGGATCGTCAACCATATCAACCTTGTTCATGAATACTACGATATAAGGAACACCCACCTGACGGGACAGAAGGATATGCTCCTTGGTCTGAGCCATAACGCCATCGGTAGCGGCAACTACCAGAATAGCGCCGTCCATCTGTGCGGCACCAGTGATCATGTTCTTTACATAGTCAGCATGGCCCGGGCAGTCAACATGCGCATAATGTCTCTTCTCAGTCTCATACTCAACGTGAGCGGTAGAAATGGTTATACCACGTGCCTTCTCTTCGGGAGCCTTGTCGATCTGATCAAATGCAACAACCTGGCCGGTGCCCAGTCTCTCATGCAGGGTCTTGGTAATAGCAGCCGTCAGAGTGGTCTTACCATGGTCTACATGACCAATGGTGCCAATGTTACAATGGGGCTTAGTTCTTTCAAATTTAGCTTTTGCCATTATTGCAGTCCTCCTTAATAAAATCAACTATTTGTTTGCCGAAGCGCTCTTCCACGCGTTCGGCGTGAAAACTTCGCTATCACTGATTATATTAAATAATCATGGTTTTTTCAAGTCATTTTTACAAATTATTAAATAATTTTGCGGCAATTCCTGCCCGTTATCAGCGGAAAATCGCGCCTTAACGCTTATTTCTGCTTGGCGGAAAGCACTTTCTCCTGAACGTTCTTCGGAACCTGCTCATATCTCTCAAAGAACATGGAGTAGTTGCCGCGGCCCTGGGTGCGGGAACGCAGATCCGTGGAATAACCGAACATCTCGGCAAGGGGAACGAACGCGCGTACCATCTTGCCACCGCCGATGTCATCCATTCCTTCAATACGTCCGCGGCGGGAGTTGATATCGCCGATGACATCTCCCATATACTCCTCGGGCATGGTCACTTCCACTTTCATGATGGGCTCCATCAGAACCGGCGCCGCTTTCTGCATCGCTTCCTTGAAAGCCATACTTCCGGCAATGTGGAATGCCATTTCGGAAGAGTCTACCTCATGGTAGGAACCGTCAAATACGTTAGCGTAAACACCTACCACGGGGAATCCGCCCAGAATACCCGTATGAGTGGCCTCCTCAATGCCCTCGCCAACGGCGGGAATATATTCCTTAGGGATCGCTCCGCCGACAACCGAGGATTCAAACTTAAACAGCTGATCACCGTTGGGATCCATCGGCTCGAATCTAACTTTACAATGTCCATACTGTCCGCGTCCGCCGGACTGTCTCGCATACTTGGAATCCACTTCCACGGTCTTGGTAATGGCTTCCTTGTAAGCCACCTGAGGAGCGCCTACGTTTGCCTCCACCTTGAACTCACGCAACAGTCTGTCCACGATGATCTCCAAGTGCAGCTCGCCCATACCGGCGATAATGGTCTGGCCCGTTTCGGGATTGCTGTGCGCACGGAACGTGGGATCCTCTTCCGCAAGCTTTGCAAGAGCCTCACCCATCTTGCTCTGACCGGCCTTGGTCTTAGGCTCGATGGCCAGCTCGATTACGGGCTCAGGGAATTCCATGGACTCCAGGATTACCGGATGCTGCTCATCACAGATGGTGTCGCCGGTCGTCGTGAACTTGAAGCCAACCGCCGCGGCGATATCCCCGGAATATACCTTATCCAGCTCAGTCCTCTTATTTGCATGCATCTGAAGAATACGGCCTACACGCTCTTTCTTATCCTTGGTGGCGTTCAGAACATAGGAACCGGAGTTCATGGTACCGGAGTACACACGGAAGAATGCCAGCTTTCCTACGAAAGGATCCGCCATGATCTTGAATGCCAGCGCGGCAAAAGGCTCATCGTCAGAGGAATGTCTCTCAACCTCGTTGCCGTTAAGATCCACGCCCTTGATGGGCGGGATATCGGTGGGAGCGGGCATATACTCCAGGATCGCGTCCAGAAGCTTCTGGACGCCCTTGTTGCGGTATGCGGAACCGCAGCAAACCGGGATGGCTCTGCATTCGCAGGTGGCCTGTCTCAGCGCTTTCTTCATCTGTTCTACGCTAGGCTCCTCGCCCTCCAGATACATCTCTGTCAAGTCATCATCCAGTTCGCAGATCTTCTCAATCAATTCCGAACGATACAGCTCCGCGTCATCAGCCATGTCGCCAAGGTCGTCCGTCACAGTGATATTGTCGCCCTTTTCATCATTATAGATGTAGGCTTTCATCTCGAACAAATCAATGATTCCTTTAAATTCATCTTCCTTACCAATCGGAAGCTGAAGAATGATGGCGTTTTTACCAAGTCTGGTCCTGATCTGATCTACTGCCCCATAGAAATTCGCGCCCATGATGTCCATCTTATTAATGAACGCCATACGAGGCACGTTATAGGTGTCTGCCTGTCTCCAGACATTCTCGGACTGGGGTTCCACGCCTCCTTTCGCACAAAACACGCCTACGGCGCCGTCCAGCACGCGAAGAGAACGCTCAACCTCAACAGTAAAATCAACGTGGCCAGGAGTATCAATGATGTTGATACGGTGCTCCAACGCGCCGGGCATGGGCTTCGTCTCTTTTTCCAAAGTCCAGTGGCAGGTTGTAGCAGCAGATGTGATGGTAATACCCCTCTCCTGCTCTTGTTCCATCCAGTCCATTGTAGCAGTACCCTCATGAGTATCACCAATCTTGTAATTCACACCGGTATAATACAAAATACGCTCTGTCAACGTGGTCTTACCAGCGTCGATGTGCGCCATAATACCGATATTTCTGGTTCTCTCTAATGGATATTCTCTTCCAGCCAAGGTTTTCTCCTCCTAAATAACCGCACTAAAATCTGTAGTGCGCGAAAGCCTTGTTGGCCTCCGCCATCTTGTGCATATCTTCTTTTCTCTTGACTGCGGATCCGCTGTTGCCGGCTGCGTCAAGAATCTCATTGGCAAGCTTGTCAACCATGGTCTTCTCGCCTCTTTTACGAGAAAACGTAACAAGCCAACGCAGTCCCAGAGCCTGACGTCTGTCAGCTCTTACCTCGATAGGCACCTGGTAGGTGGCGCCGCCGATACGTCTTGCCTTTACTTCCAACACGGGCATAATGTTATTCATGGCCTCTTCAAAAACCTCCAGGGCCGGTTTCCCGCTCTTCTCTTCTACCTTAGCGAACGCACCATATACGATCTTCTGGGCAACGCCCTTTTTGCCGTCTAACATAACGGTATTGATCAGCTTCGTTACGAGCTTGCTGCCGTACATGGGATCAGCTAATACATCTCTCTTCTGAATATGTCCTTTACGTGGCACGGTTCTTCCCTCCTTATTCATAGCCTCTACGGCTTTCCAATAAATCATCGGTACTCACATGTGTTTCCCCAAGTGTTCGTGCTGTGATATCTGCCTTACAGAATTCCAACACTTTTCTTAGTTCGTTTAGTGGTACTGGCAACTGCCTGATTACTTCTTCTTGGCAGCCTTAGGTCTCTTAGCGCCGTATTTGGAACGGCCCTGCTTTCTGTTCGCAACGCCAGCGGTATCAAGGGTACCACGGATAATGTGATATCTCACACCGGGCATATCCTTGACTCTGCCGCCTCTGATCAGTACAACGCTGTGCTCCTGCAGATTATGACCCTCGCCGGGAATGTAACTGGTCACTTCGATTCCGTTAGAAAGACGCACTCTGGCGATCTTCCTCATTGCGGAGTTCGGCTTCTTAGGGGTATCAGTCGTAACCTTTGTGCACACGCCTCTCTTCTGGGGAGCAGAAGCGTCCGTAGCTTTCTTGCTCAAAGAGTTGTACCCTTTCTGCAAAGCAGGAGCCGTTGACTTCTTAACCGATGTTTCACGCCCTTTTCTTACTAACTGGTTAAATGTTGGCATTCTGTTTCACCTCTTTCTGCATTATAGTATTGATAATTTTTTCCAACTTATTCACTGATACAAAAAACATCTGCGAACAAGCCGCCGTCAATCCAGCGCATCATAAAAAAACGCACTTAAACCGACACGCTTTAATAGTATACTTGTTCACAGATGCATTGTCAATAGATTTTTAAAAATTTTTCCAGTTTCGCGCAGCGACAAAGCGCCCATTTACGCGGTTTCACAACTGATTCGCCGGGGCTTGCCGTTTAATCACGGGCCAGGATGACGTCCAGATATCTGCGCAGGGCGTCCTGCCAGGCAGGCAGTCTCTCAAATCCATTCGCCGTCAGCTTCTCCTTGCTCATACGGCTGTTGGTAGGCCGCTTGGCCTTGGCCGGATATTCAGAAGCAGACACCGGAATCACATTTACTTTCACGCCGGCCTGACGGAAAATCTCGCAGGCGAATTCATACCAGGTGCAGATTCCCTCATTGGTGGCATGGTAAAACCCGTACTTATCGGTCTGAATCATATCCACCAGCAATCTGGCCAAGTCATAAGTATAGGTAGGCGAGCCAAACTGATCATTGACCACCGTCAGGGTATCCGTGGTCTTAGCCTTATTCAGGACCGCCTTGATGAAATTCTTCCCATTGACGCCGAACACCCAGGCAATACGGACAATGAAATATTGATCCAATGCCTCCGTGACCGCCAGCTCACCCTCGTATTTCGTCTGGCCGTACACATTTAGCGGATTCCGCTCATCATCAGGCTCCCAGGGACGAGTCCCCTGACCGTCAAACACATAATCCGTACTGATATACATCATCTTGATTCCCAGATCCTTACAAACCCTGGCAATATTGGCCGTGCCGCCAGCGTTCACACGTCGGCACAGCTCTACGTTATCCTCCGCCGCATCCACCGCGGTATAGGCCGCGCAATGGATCACCGCGTCCGGAGCGGCTTCCCTGATCACACGATCCACACTTGAGGCATCCGTGATATCCATCTCCTGAATATCCACGCCGATGGCTTCGATTCCCCTTTTCTCCAGTTCATTCACCACGTCATAGCCAAGCTGACCCCGCACACCCGTCACAAATACCTTCATCTTTTCTCCTTATCCGCTTCCAGGCGGTCCGACCGTCCGGAATACCCAGTATTTTCTCAATTTCTCTTACCAGTATACTCCATGTCCGTCCAAAAGAAAAGACCAATTTTTTAATAATACTCCCTCTTTTCCTCGCTAATGCTCTTTTCCAGGATGACAAAGCCGTTCTCATTATCCGCGGGATATAGAAGAAAGCTGACATAACCGTACTCCTCACCCCAGTCCGTAAACATCTGAAACTGCACGAATATCGCGTCATAAAACGCTTCGCGGTGGTGTCTGCTTTCCACCAGGCGATACTGCAGGCTGGGATTGTCAGAGCATCCGATATAATAGGATCCATCCTGATAATAAAGCGCCGTGCTTCTTGCCGGCATCTCTTCCGGCTTAGGCTCGTAGACGGGCATCTCTACCCCCAGAATCAGGCGGGCTCGCTCTTGTACCTCTTCCAGACTGACCTTGACCTGGTCTTCCCACATCTCCAAATCGTCACGGTAGACCCGTACCAGTTCTTTATCACCCAAATCGTCATAAGGAATCCCCGTGTAAGCACCGAAGATAAAGTCATGCCAGAAATCCACATCAAGACTGTCATACCCCGAAAACTCCGGCAGCACCAGACACATTTCCTGTAGAAAAGACTCCGCGGATTCCGGCAACGAATAATCCGTGGTTCCCTCCTCCCAGACATCGGCAATTTCCCACAGACCAATGGACTGTACACGGCGGGTGATTTCCGGATATGCGGGCTTCAGTTGAAAATAAAGATAATGAATATCCCCATCCACCAACACCTCGCAGCACGCAAGGATCTCCGACGAAATCATTTCAGGGAAATAAACATTCACAACCTGCACGGACTGTTGGGCCTGCCGATGGCTTTGGAACAACGTCCCGGCAAAATTTTCAAAACCATTCCAATAATAATCCGATGCACAGGCGGACAGCCGTCCCACGAAGTCACTATGGTAGACACCGAAGTTATCCAAATCAAACCGGCCGCCATCCTGATAGACTACCCTGGCACAAATATCACTGCCATTGTAATCCACAATGACTTGATCGTCCACATAAAAACCAATCCCCGCGCTTAACATAATAGAAGCACTTCCATTGCTTCCGGATGATACCAAAAACCTCACCTGGTCATAAATGTCCACATTGTCATAATATGCGCCCTCTTCATCCGCGAAAATTGCCAAGCCCGCCTCCATGCCATCCACATAGGGCTGTGTGCCGGATTCCGTGGACTGAAAACTCAAATGTGACCGCAGCAGTGCCAGATAATCAGCATCCAGGAACTGATAAACGCTTAAGTTCCCGTCCTCATCCCGATCCGCCAGGAAGAAAGAATCAATAGAGACCCCCGTTCCATGTAAGAGATTCAGGACAATGGCCAGCTCCGCATCTCCGTCGCCGTCATAATCCGCTTCCCAAATCTTCGGCAGATTCCCGTAATTTTCGGCATAGCCACAGTGGATTTCCGCATAATGCCCGTCCATTTCCAGCAACATGGTGTTAAGATCGCCTTTGCCATAGAGCAGAAAGCTTTCTGACTCCGCCAACAGATAGGTACGGTTCTCAGTACCGGGTTCCAGGCCGCCAAGCACGTCATAAAAATCATTTCGGATATCCTGAATCTGCGCCAGATCCCAGCCTTCCTCCCCGGGATTACAGGGGGTGCCGATCACTGCTTCTTCCCAAAACCTATAATAATCATCGGTTCCCGACTCCTGTCCCGAAGAAGAGGAAGCTTCCGCCGCTGATGCCTCATCAGGAATCTCATCGGACAAATTCTCACCGGCCTGCATATTCTGTTTGTCTTGACTGTCTTGATTATCTCCACCGTTCTGACCGTTTTCCAACTGGTCCTCTCCGCTGGATGCCTGATTGGAGGAATCCAGTGTTCCGTCCTCCAACTTCTCGGCTTTCGGACGCATGGTCAGCCCCAGGGCCAGAACCACCACGCCTATAACGGCAGCCGTCGTAATCACCACGCTTCTCTTCTTTTCCCTGAGCACATTCTTAATCCTGCTCTCCAATGCGGGCTTTCCAAAATTGAGAGAAGTCACCAGAAAACCGTTCTGTGCGGCGGCAAACCTCAGCAGGCTGGCCGCATATTGCTTCCGAATCTGTCCGGAAGTATGATGCAGCACCTTTTCATCACAGGACACTTCCATATCCTGACAGAATAGAACCAGTGCAACCCAGGCCAGCGGATTAAACCAGTGCATAGCCGTAATGCACAGCGCGACAGGCTTGATCAGATAATCCCTGCGTTTCCAATGATAGAGCTCGTGCGCCACGATATAGGAGCGTTCCACCTCCATCATTCCCACAGGCAAATATACGATTGGGCGGATCATCCCAAACAGAAATGCGGATTGGATGGAATCCACTTCCCGGATGCGCCTCTCGGGATCCCAGGAAACCACGTTCCCTTTTCGGATCCGTTTCCGCAGCTTCAGATACTCGGCAAAATTGATTCCCAGAATCACGACAATGCCCACCAGCCAGATGATGCCCGCGATTCTCATAACGGGAGAATTTCCCTCGCTTGCATCTCCTCTGGCCGCTCCATTCCGATAACGTTCCAAGAGCTCATCATTTCCCGTTTCAACCGGATGAAAACCATTCCCCAAGGTATCCAGCAAAGCCTGTGGTATCCCATTCTCGGGACTCCAATTCTCTACCGGGAAAACATTTTGCCCATTTATGGCAGACTTTCCCTCCCCCTCGACGGAAAATTCTGCCACCTGTCTTGGTATCAGACTGAAGTCGCTTTGCCAAAAAAACGGAATACTCAAATTCAAAAATACTACAAACCACAAATAATACGCATATTTTCTTTCACATTTCCAAAGGAGTCGCCTTGCCAGCATGACAATCACCACGCTATAACAACCCACAAGACTCATTTCCAGTATTTTTTCAAAAACCGCTTGTATCATAAACACTCCTCTCTGCTTTCCGAACCTTTTCGGAGCACCCCTACGTTCCCTCATTCAATTGTGCGCGGCCCCCTGCGCTCAATCCTCACGATAGTCTTCAATCAGCTTCGCCAATTCCTCAATTTCCCTGCGGTTCAGCTTCTTGTGCTCTAAAAATGCCGCCACAAAGCCTGGTAGTGAGCCATTATAGTTCTCCTCCAAATAATTTTCACCCTTTTTCCTGGCGTATTCTTCCTTGCTCATCAACGAAGTCACGATCGCCCCCTCGTTTCGGAAAATTCCGTTTTCACAGATTTTTCTTAGTACCGTGTAAGTAGTGGATTTTTTCCATCCAAGATGCTCCATCGCCAGTTTCACTAACGTGCCGCTGGGAATCGGCTCTTTCTCCCAGATCAACTGGGCCAATTCGTTTTCCGCTTGCGTCATCACATAAGTGACCATCGTTTTACCTCCTATTTTCATTTTTTCATTCCATAACTTTCGCGAAAATTGATTGAAATTTTCCTTAAATTATCTGTTGGTTTAAAAGTTTTAAACTATATATAGTCTAAAACTTTTAAACCGCTTTGTCAAGGCATTTTTTCATTTTTATAAAAAAAGATGCAAAGCGTTTCCGCCCTGCATCCTTTCTGATTGCCTCATACTCATTTTTTTGCCTGTCAATCATTCTTTTATCTGTCAATCATTCTTTAGCGTGGCATCTAAAAGAGCCTCTTCCTCAGATTCCCCTTCGCCGGATTCCTCATCCTCATCAGGAGAATTCTCATCAAAAGAATCCTCTTCAGAAGAATCCCCTTCTGACTCATCATATTCTTCCTCGCCTTCAGCGGAATCCTCTTCTTCCGGAGCATCCTCGTACTCTTCGGATGTCTTGTCTTCCTCGGGTTCTTCTCCGAACGTAATCTCGTCCGAATCATCAAACTCCTCAAAAGTAACTTCATCCTGCTCGGTACTCAGTCTCGTACTCCGATATCTCTCCATACCGGTTCCGGCAGGAATCGGCTTACCAATGATCACGTTCTCCTTCAGTCCGATCAAAGGATCGACCTTTCCCTTGATGGCCGCCTCCGTCAAAACCTTGGTCGTTTCCTGGAAAGAAGCTGCCGACAAGAAAGAGTCCGTGGCCAGGGCGGCCTTGGTGATGCCCAACATAACCTGCTTGCCCTCTGCGGGTTCAAGGCCCTGGGCAATCAGCTCTTCGTTCTTGTCTTCATATTTTAATACATCTACCAACGTACCCGGAAGGAAATCGGAATCTCCGTTCTTTTCAATACGGACTTTCTTCAGCATCTGGCGCACGATGACTTCAATATGCTTATCGGCGATATCCACACCTTGCAGACGGTAAACTCTTTGTACCTCGCGGAGCATATAATCCTGTACGGCCCGGATGCCCTTGATCTTCAACAGATCATGAGGATTCACGCTGCCCTCAGTCAGTTCATCACCGGCCTCCAGCTCCTGACCGTCAACAATCTTGATACGGGAACCGTAAGGGATCAGGTACGTCTTGCTCTCCCCGGTTTCCTCATTGGTGATTATGACCTCACGCTTCTTCTTGGTATCGCGAATCTCCGCCTTGCCGGCGAATTCCGCGATAATGGCAAGTCCCTTGGGCTTTCTTGCCTCGAACAGCTCCTCTACACGAGGAAGACCCTGCGTGATATCATCGCCCGCCACACCGCCAGTATGGAAAGTACGCATCGTCAGCTGTGTACCGGGTTCACCGATAGACTGCGCCGCGATAATACCAACCGCTTCTCCTACCTGCACCGCTTCACCCGTAGCCATGTTGGCTCCGTAGCACTTGGAGCAGATACCATTCTGGGAACGGCAGGTTAATATGGTACGAATCTTCACCGCCTCAATGGGTTCGCCCTTTTCATTCACACCAACAGTCAGAATCTTATTGGCTCTGCTGGGTGTGATCATGTGATTCTTCTTCACGATGATGTTGCCGTCACGGTCCTTGATATCCTCACAGGCGTATCTTCTCTGAATACGATCCTTCAGACTCTCGATCACTTCTTTTCCATCGATAAACGCCCGAACTGTCATACCGGGAATCGGAGCATCCTCAGGTCTGCCTTCACAGCAGTCTACTTCACGGATGATCAGTTCCTGAGACACATCCACCATTCGTCTGGTCAGATAACCGGAGTCAGCGGTACGCAGAGCCGTATCGGACAGACCTTTACGGGCTCCATGGGCGGACATGAAGTATTCCAGAACGTCCAGTCCCTCACGGAAGTTGGACTTGATGGGCAACTCAATGGTACGACCGGTCGTATCCGCCATCAGTCCGCGCATACCGGCCAACTGCTTAATCTGCTGATTGGAACCGCGGGCTCCGGAATCAGCCATCATGAAGATATTGTTATATTTATCCAGACCCGCCAGCAAGACGTCAGTCAGTTCCTTATCCGTCTCATTCCAAGTCTCAACCACGGCACGGTATCTCTCCTCCTCCGTGATCAGACCACGACGGAAGTTGGCCGCAATCCTATCTACGGTGGCCTGGGCAGCCGCAAGCATCTCAGGCTTACGTGCCGGCACGGTCATATCGGAAATGGACACACTCATTGCGGCCCTGGTAGAATACTTATAACCAATGGCCTTTACATCGTCCAGCACTTCGGCCGTTCTGGAAGCGCCATGGGTATTGATGACTCTTTCCAGAATTTGCTTTAACTCTTTTCTGGTTACATGGAAATCCACTTCCAGCTTCAGCCGGTTCTCCGGCAGGCTCCTGTCCACATAACCCAGGTCCTGAGGCAAAATCTCGTTGAACAAGAAACGTCCCAATGTGGATTCTACATTGCCGGTGACCACCTCTCCGTCCGGCATCGTCTTGGACACCCGCACAGTAATCCTGGAGTGCAGCGTACAGGCCTGGTTCTCATAAGCGAGAATGGCTTCGTTCACACTCTTGAAGAACTTATGCTCTCCAACGGAATTGGGTCTTTCCTGGGTCAGATAATAGATTCCCAAAACCATATCCTGGGACGGGACCGCCACCGGACCGCCATCGGAAGGCTTCAGCAAATTGTTGGGAGACAGCAGCAGGAAACGGCACTCCGCCTGCGCCTCCACGGAAAGCGGAAGATGCACGGCCATCTGGTCGCCATCAAAGTCCGCGTTAAACGCCGTACACACCAGAGGATGCAGCTTGATTGCCTTACCCTCTACCAGAATCGGCTCAAATGCCTGGATTCCCAGTCTATGCAGTGTAGGAGCACGGTTCAGCATAACGGGATGCTCCTTGATAACCTCTTCCAACACGTCCCATACCTGAGTATCCAGTCTCTCCACCAGCTTCTTAGCGTTCTTAATATTCTGGCTGATACCCTTGGCCACCAGTTCCTTCATAACAAAAGGCTTGAATAACTCAATAGCCATCTCCTTTGGCAGACCGCACTGATAAATTTTCAGCTCCGGTCCCACCACGATAACGGAACGCCCGGAATAATCCACACGTTTCCCCAACAGATTCTGACGAAAACGTCCGGATTTTCCCTTTAACATATCGGAAAGAGACTTCAACGCACGGTTGCCGGGTCCGGTTACCGGCCGGCCTCTTCTGCCGTTGTCAATCAGGGCATCAACGGCCTCCTGGAGCATTCTCTTCTCATTACGCACAATGATGTCAGGTGCGCCCAGCTCCAACAGTCTCTTCAAACGGTTATTTCTATTAATAATCCTGCGGTACAGATCGTTCAGGTCAGAGGTTGCAAAACGTCCGCCGTCCAACTGCACCATGGGACGCAGATCGGGAGGAATGACCGGGATGACATCCATGACCATCCACTCGGGACGGTTGCCGGACTCATGAAAAGCCTCCACCACTTCCAATCTTTTGATAATACGGGCACGTTTCTGGCCGGAAGAATCGCGAAGCCCGGCTTTCAGTTCCTCAGACTCCTTTTCCAAATCAATTGCCACCAGCAGCTCCTTGATGGCCTCCGCACCCATTCCCACACGGAACTTATTGCCCCACTGCTCTCTCGCGTCCTGATACTCTCTCTCGGAAAGAATCTGCTTATAATCCAGATTGGTTTCTCCGGGATCCAACACTATATAGGAAGCAAAATACAAAACTTTCTCCAACACTCTGGGAGACAGATCCAGAATCAGTCCCATACGGCTGGGAATTCCCTTGAAATACCAAATATGGGAAACGGGAGCCGCTAACTCAATATGGCCCATACGCTCTCTGCGAACACTGGACTTTGTGACCTCCACGCCGCATCTGTCACAAATGGTACCCTTGTATCTGACCTTTTTATACTTACCGCAATGACATTCCCAGTCCTTGCTGGGACCGAAAATCCTCTCACAATACAAGCCGTCTCTCTCCGGTTTCAAAGTTCTATAGTTGATCGTCTCCGGCTTCAAAACCTCGCCGTGGGACCACTCACGGATTTTATCCGGTGAAGCCAGCCCTATCTTGATGGAATCAAATGTCATCTGTTGCGTTGCTTCATTCTTTGTTTCAGGCATTTACGGCACTCCCTTTCCTTCTAGAATTCGTCATCGTCACCATCAAAAACATCATCGATATAATCGTCATCCTCGCCTTCAAAGTCATCATCGTCGGTGTTGACCAGCTCGCCGCTCTCCTCATCGAATTCCTGCTTCTGATAGCCCATAGCACCCAGAGACCCGCTATTATAATCCTCATCGTACTTGCGGTCGCCTTCCATCTCATAACGATAATCGGTGTCGCCGTAGTCGATGTTCTCTTTCAGTTCCACGACCTCGTCCCCATTGAGCATAACCACATCCAGTCCCAGGGCCTGCAGTTCTTTCAGCAGCACCTTAAAGGACTCAGGGATACCCGGCTCAGGGATATTGTCGCCTTTGATAATGGCCTCGTAGGTCTTAACACGTCCTACCACGTCATCCGATTTCACAGTCAGGATCTCCTGCAGGGTATAAGACGCGCCATAAGCCTCCAGGGCCCAAACCTCCATTTCTCCAAAACGCTGTCCTCCAAACTGTGCCTTACCGCCCAGAGGCTGCTGCGTTACCAGGGAGTATGGGCCGGTGGAACGGGCATGAATCTTATCGTCCACCAGATGATGCAGCTTCAAATAGTGCATATGGCCAATGGTAACGGGACTGTCAAAGAACTCACCGGTACGGCCATCGCGCAGACGCACTCTTCCGTCACGAGAAATGGGAACCCCTTTCCAAACCTCTCTGTGATCTCTATTTTCATACAAATAATCCATTACTTCCGGAAGCAGTTCTTCCTTATGCTTCGCCTCAAAGGTCTCCCAATCCAGATTCACATAATCGTTCGCCAGATCCAGGGTATCCATGATATCCGTCTCGTTCGCGCCATCGAACACAGGCGTAGCCACATTAAAGCCCAGCGCCTTGGCCGCCAGGGACAAATGAATCTCCAATACCTGTCCGATGTTCATACGGGAAGGCACACCCAGAGGATTCAACACGATGTCCAAAGGACGTCCGTTCGGCAGATAAGGCATATCCTCCACTGGCAGCACGCGGGAAACCACACCCTTGTTGCCGTGACGGCCGGCCATCTTGTCGCCCACGCTGATTTTTCTCTTCTGAGCAATATAAATACGAACCGCCTGATTAACTCCAGGGGATAATTCGTCACAATTTTCTCTAGTGAAGACTTTGGCATCCACGACGATACCGTACTCACCATGAGGCACCTTAAGGGAGGTATCCCTCACTTCTCTTGCTTTTTCACCAAAAATGGCGCGAAGCAGTCTCTCTTCCGCAGTCAGTTCAGTCTCCCCCTTAGGGGTTACCTTACCAACCAAAATGTCACCGGCACGCACCTCCGCGCCGATACGGATAATACCTCTCTCATCCAAATCCTTAAGAGCGTCATCGCCCACGCCCGGCACATCCCTGGTAATTTCCTCAGGTCCCAGCTTGGTATCACGGGCTTCCGCCTCATATTCTTCAATGTGGACGGAAGTATAGACATCGTCCATGACCAATCTCTCACTCAGCAGAACGGCATCCTCATAGTTATAGCCTTCCCAGGTCATAAAACCAATCAGCGGATTCTTACCCAGGGCCAGCTCACCCTCGTCAGTGGAAGGGCCGTCCGCGATCACCTGACCCTCCGCCACACGGTCGCCCTTGAACACAATCGGCTTCTGGTTATAGCAGTTGGACTGGTTGCTTCTGGCAAACTTGGTCAGATGGAACTCTTCCTTCTCTCCATCATCATAGGTGACACGAATCGTGTCCGCGGATACATAAGTCACCGTACCTGCTTTTTTGGCAATCACACAGACACCGGAGTCAACAGCCGCCTTGACCTCCATACCGGTACCCACAACGGGGGCCTCTGTGGTCAAAAGGGGAACCGCCTGACGCTGCATATTGGAACCCATCAGCGCACGATTGGCATCGTCATTCTCCAGAAACGGAATCAGAGCCGTTGCAACGGAGAACACCATCTTCGGGGACACGTCCATGAAGTCAAACATGGACTTGGGATATTCCTGCGTCTCATCACGATAACGTCCGGAAACGGAGTTACGTACGAAATGCCCCTCCGCATCCAGGGCCTCACTTGCCTGAGCCACATGAAAATTATCCTCTTCATCAGCGGTCATATAAACCACTTCATCCGTAACACGGGGATTTCTGGGATCGCTCTTGTCCACTTTACGGTAAGGGGCCTCTACGAAACCATACTCGTTGATTCTCGCATAACTTGCAAGAGAGTTGATCAGACCGATATTGGGGCCTTCAGGAGTCTCAATGGGACACATTCTCCCATAATGGGAATAATGCACGTCACGCACCTCGAATCCGGCACGGTCTCTGGAAAGACCGCCGGGGCCCAGAGCGGACAAACGCCTCTTATGGGTCAGCTCTCCCAGGGGATTGTTTTGGTCCATGAACTGCGACAACTGTGAAGATCCGAAGAACTCCTTGACCGCCGCGGTCACGGGTTTAATGTTGATCAGGGACTGCGGGGAAATATCCTCCGCGTCATGAGTAGTCATACGCTCTCTGACCACTCTCTCCATTCTGGACAAGCCAATGCGGTACTGATTTTGCAGCAGCTCGCCCACCGCGCGGATACGTCTGTTGCCCAGATGATCGATATCGTCATCGTTGCCAAGGCCGTACTCCAGATGCATATTATAGTTAATGGAAGCAATAATATCTTCCTTGGTTATGTGCTTCGGAACCAGCTCATGCGCGTTCTTCTTCAGTGCCTCCGCCAGCTTCTCGCTGTCATCGCCGTATTCATCCAGAATCTGCTTCAGCAAAGGATAATAAACTTTCTCATGAATACCGAACTCCTTGGGATCGCAATCCACGAAGCTTGTCAAATCAACCATCAGATTGGACAAAACCTTGACCTTTTTCTCCTCTGTCTGAATGTAGACAAAAGGAACCGCGGCGTTCTGGATGGCATCCGCCAGTTCAAGAGTCACCTTCGTACCGGCAGCGGCCAAAATCTCCCCCGTATTCGGGTCTACCACGTCCGCGGCAAGCGCGAAACCGCGAATTCTTCTTCTCAGAGAAAGCTTCTTGTTAAATTTATATCTTCCGACCTTGGCAAGATCATACCTGCGGGGGTCGAAAAACATGGCATTGATCAGGCTCTCAGCGCTTTCCACGCTTAAAGGCTCCCCGGGACGAATCTTTTTATACAACTCTAACAGACCCTCCTGATAATTTTCAGCAGTGTCCTTGGTAAAACTGGCTTCGATCTTGGGCTCATCACCAAACAACTCACGAATCTCATCATTGGTCCCAATACCCAGCGCACGGATCAGGACGGTAATCGGCACCTTTCTGGTTCTGTCTACGCGGACATAGAACACATCGTTAGAGTCCGTTTCATATTCCAGCCAGGCTCCTCTATTCGGGATGACAGTGCAGGAAAACAGTCTCTTACCGATCTTATCGTGTCCAATGGCATAATAAATGCCCGGGGAACGAACCAGCTGGCTGACAATAACGCGCTCCGCACCGTTAATGACGAACGTACCCGTCTCGGTCATCAAAGGCAGATCGCCCATGAAAATCTCATGTTCGCTGATCTCCTCTTTTTCTTTATTATATAAGCGAACTTTCACTTTCAAGGGGGCAGCATAGGTCGCATCTCTCTCTTTGCACTCTTCAATGGAATATTTCCGCTCATCCTTGCAAAGCTCAAATCCCACGAAATCCAAGCTCAAAGAGCCGCTGTAGTCTGCGATCGGAGAGATATCGTCAAAAGCTTCTTTTAAACCTTCGTCTAAAAACCACTGATAGGAATCCTTCTGGACTTCAATCAGGTTGGGCATCTCCAAAACTTCTTTTTGTCTCGAATAACTCATACGCATGTGCTTGCTGTTCGCAATCGGACGTATTCTGTTTTTTTCCATCGACACTTCACCCCGTTCTTTTTAATAAATCTATCTGCATCGGTATTTCAGACTACGGATAGCCATGAAATGGCATACCTCCGCACAATAGTGCATCATTCATACTAACACAAATTGGTAAACCAGTCAAGAAAAATTTGTGAAACTTAAGTGAAAAATATAAGTCATTTATGATAATGTCTTAATAAATCACAAGAGAAAATGTCTCAAGTGTGGTAAACTTACCTCTGGAAACGGAGGTGGACCCGTCTTCCGTCGTAGTACTAGGATTCTTCCGTCGATTTTAAAGTAAAAATTCATTTATGGATCTCCTGTGTCC
>CANQNT010000022.1 GCA_947625255.1 uncultured Acetatifactor sp.
CAGCCGACGGAGGTAGTCCGCCGCTTTCTCTCCGCGCTGGAGACGGTGCTGTCCGCTCCGGGAGAAAATGCCCGGTAGTAACCTGAAGTTAGAACCAGCCAACCAATCGAGACTTCTTCGGAAGTCTCGATTTTCTTATAATATTCACATAAGGACGAAAAGGAGGCTCGTATGAACTCATTTACATACCGTTACCCCGTGACGGTCTATTTCGGGGAAAATGCGACGGAAAAGAATCTTCCCGCAGAGCTGTCGAGGGTCGGCAAAAACGTGATGCTCGCCTACGGAGGCGGCTCGGTCAAAAGAAACGGCGTCTACGACGAACTGATGGGGCTTCTCACCGCCGCCGGGAAGAATGTCACGGAATTTTCCGGCATCATGTCGAACCCCACCTACGCCAAGGTGCAGGAGGGAGCGCGGCTTGCCCGCGAGAATGAGATCGACTTCATCCTGGCCGTGGGCGGCGGCAGCGTCATCGACTGCTGCAAGGTCGTTTCTGCGCAGGCAAAAACCGACGCCGATCTGTGGGAGTTGGAAACCGTGCAGCACGGCGGCCCCACGGAGCTTATCCCGATGGGCGCGGTGGTGACGGCCTTCGGCACCGGCGCGGAGATGAACAACGGCGCAGTCATCACGAATGATGAGAAGAAGGTCAAGGGCCCGCTGTGGGGCGCGTTTTACGACTTTGCCGTTCTCGACCCGGCGTATACCATGACTATGCCGATGGGTCAGGTCATCTCCGGCTCCTTTGACGCGCTCTCCCACTGCATGGAGACCTACATGGGCGCGCCACGGGAAACAAATCTCTCCGACGAGATAAACGAAGCCTGTCAGCGCAATATCATCCGCAATCTCCGGGCGACGCTGAATGATCCGCAGGACATCAAGGCTCGGAGCGAGCTTGTGTGGGCGGCGGCCATGGGCGAAAACGGAATGCTCAAAATCGGCAAGGTCACGGATTTTCAGGCGCACATGCTGGAGCATCAACTCGGAGCTTACACCGACTGCAATCACGGGCAGGGGCTTGCGGTGATCCAGCCCGTCCTCTACCGCCACATGCTTCCCGAAGCCGCGCCGCAGTTTGCCCGCCTCGCCGTGAATGTCTGGGGCGTAGACCCCGCCGGCAAGACGGAGGCGGAACTCGCCGAAGCCTTTGTAGACGCTCTCACGTCGTTTGTCAAAGAAGTCGGCCTGCCGGCGACGTTTACCGAAATGGGCATTCCGACCGACACGGATTATAAGGCTGTCGCGGACAGCACCGTCCTCACCGGCGGCTGCTGCAAGACATTCACAGGGGACGAGCTGCTCAACGTCCTCCGGGAGTGTATATAGCCGATACGCTGTTGCGGAATGAGCGCGTCGGAAAGCCAGGACTGCTTACTACAGGTTATAACTCATAAACCAATCGGGACTTCTCTCGGGGTCCCGGTTGGTTTATTATGTTATTGTTCGATACTATTATTTTGGAGGCACAATTCATGAAAAAGCTGTTGAAGTACGGATGCGCCGTTCTGGCGCTGGTGCTTGTCTTTGACCTCTGCCTCACGGCACTGAACTTCGGGCAGGCGGAGGCCGCAGGGGAAAATCCCTACTCCGATGTGCCGGACGGCGCCTGGTATTCCGACGACACCCTCTGGTGCTATGAAAACAACATCATGAGCGGCGTCGGGGACGGACGTTTTGACCCGGACGCTCCCATGAACCGCGCCATGCTGGTGACGGTCCTCTACCGCGCAGAAGGCACTCCTGCCGTGACGGACGCACCCACCTTCCCGGACGTGTCCGCAGGACAGTGGTATTTCGACGCAGTGGCATGGGCCGCGAAAAACGGAGTAGTGGACGGTTACGCCGACGGCAATTTTGGTCCGACCGACAGACTCACCCGCGAGCAGGCTGTCACCATCCTCTGGCGATACGCCGAAAAGCCGGACGCAGGAACTTCCACCGGCTTTGCGGACGAGAGCGAGATCGCGGGCTACGCTCTCTCTGCCGTGGCATGGGCCAAGGAGAACGATGTTGTAGGCGGCGTGGGAAATAACCAATTTGCCCCAAAGGACGGCATTACCCGCGCGCAGGCCGCCGCCATTCTCGCCCGGCTTCTGAGAGGCGGACAGGACGAGCCCGCTCCGTCTGCCGGTCCCTCCGAGCCCGCCGAAACCGACGGGAACGGGGTCCTTGTCGTATACTTCTCCGCTACCGACAACACCCGGAGAGTGGCGCAGACTATCGCGGAAACCCTCGGAGCAGACATCTTTGAGCTTGTTCCGACCGAGCCCTACACCTCCGCCGACCTGGACTGGACAGACCCGAACAGCCGGGTATCCCGCGAGCATAACGACGCGAGCCTCCGGAATGTGGCGCTGGTAAACGCCGTCCCGGAGAATTGGGACAACTACGGCACCGTCTTTGTCGGCTACCCGATATGGTGGGGCGGGGCGGCGTGGCCGGTGAACGGGTTTGTCACCGCCAACGACTTCACCGGCAAGACGGTCATACCGTTCTGCACCTCATCAAGCTCCGGCATGGGCTCGAGCGGGGCTGGCCTTGCGGCACTTGCGGGAGAGGGCGACTGGCAGGACGGTCGGAGGTTCCAATCCGGGGCCTCGGAGACAACCGTGACCGAGTGGGTCGCGAGCCTTGATTTGACTCCCGCTGTGCCCGCCGATCCAACCGCGCCCACTGCTCCCACCACTCCCACTGAGCCGGAGGATGGCACAAGCGTCGTCTACTTCACTTCAGACATCAGCTCCGAAGGTATGCTCGCGGTATATAAGGCTCTCGGCTGGACGCCCACCGGGGATGTTGCAGTGAAGCTCTCCACCGGCGAGCCGCCCGCAAGCAACTATCTGCGCCCCGAGCTCATCGAGGGAGTCGTCAAAGAAGTGAACGGCACTATCGTCGAGTGCAACACCGCCTACGGCGGTTCCCGCTCCGAGACCGCCATGCACTATCAGGTGGCGGAGGACCACGGGTTTACGGCTATTGCCAACGTGGACATTCTGGATGCGGACGGAAGCATGGAGCTGCCCGTAGACGGCGAGGGTGCGGATACCGTGCTCTCCTCCAACCTCGTGGGCTCCCACTTCGCCGACTACGATTCTTATGTGGTGCTCTCCCACTTCAAGGGTCACGCCATGGCCGGCTTCGGCGGAGCGATAAAGAACATATCCATCGGTCTCGGCTCAAAGGAGGGCAAATGCCTCATCCACACCGGAGGCCGCAGTCACACCTCCCCATGGGGCGGCGATCAGACTGCCTTCACCGAGTCGATGGCCGAGGCGGGTAAGTCCGTTTCTGATTACCTCGGCGAGGGCGAGAGGATAATCTACATCAGCGTCCTCAACAACATCTCCATCGACTGTGACTGCAACGGCAACCCCGCGGAGCCGGACATACACGACATCGGCATCCTCGCTTCCACCGACCCGGTGGCCATCGACCAGGCGGCATACGACCTCTGCAAGGCGGCCGAGGGCAGCGAGAGCCTGATGCAGAGAATTGACCGGCAGAACGGTCTCCATACCTTGGAGCACGCGGAGGAGATAGGTCTCGGCAGTCGGACCTATACTCTGACGGACATCGACCGCCAGTAATAACCACAGGTAACAACTCATAAACCAATCGGGACTTCTCTTGAGGTCCCGATTGATTTATCATGAGATATGTAAAGGAGGATGCGGCATTGGAACAGGCGGTATTTACAACGCTCACCATGGTCCGGGACGGAGCCGGGAACGTCCTTCTTCAAAATCGGCAAGGCGTCCCATGGCCGGGGCTGGCATTTCCCGGAGGACATGTCGAGCCGGGAGAGGCGTTTACCGAGGCCGCCCTGCGGGAGGTTTACGAGGAGACAGGGCTTGTCCTTGACGATATACGGCTCTGCGGCGTCAAGCAGTTCACAAGAGACGACGGCAGCCGGTATGTGATCCTGCTCTACCGCGCCGCCAGCTTCCACGGCCGGCTCAGATCCTCCCCGGAGGGAGAGGTCATGTGGGCGCCGAGGGACGGGCTGGAACGTCTGCCCTTTGCACGGGACATGGCGGCACTGCTCCCGGTCTTTGAGCGAGACGACATAAACGAATTTACTTACTGCGAAGAAGGCAAAAAATGGACAAACAAGCTGCTTTGAGAAGACAGAGAAAAATAAACACGGTCATATCTATTATCGTCGCTATCTCCCTTCTTCTGGGAGCCTGCGGGGCGGCCGCCGATCCTGTCGGTCGGGAGGAACCTTCGGCGGACAGCCCCGCAGCCATCCCTGACGCCATCGAGGAGATCCCCGACGGATATTTCGAACCGGCGGAGGAACAGGGTACGCTGGAGGACCTGTACTACGACACATGGGAGTCCTTTTCCTACGAAGAGAAGACTCAGCCCCTTCAAAAGCACGCGGTGGTATATCTGCCCTACGGATACGACGAAAACCAAAGGTACGACGTCTTCTACCTGATGCACGGCGGCTGGGGCAACGAGAACCAGACCTTGGGGACGCCGGGCTCTCCTTCCTCATTCAAGAACGTCATAGACAACGCCATTGAAAACGGAGACTTCGGGCCACTCATCATCGTCTGCCCCACCTACAACAACACCTCCCCGGAGGACAGCGCCAGCTTCTCACTTGCGCTTCAGCTGAATCAGAACCTTCACCGTGAGCTTATAAACGACCTTCTTCCGGCGGTGGAGGGCAGATACAGCACATACGCCGAGGGTAAGTCCGCCTCTGAGCTCATAGCCGCCCGGGACCATCGAGGTTTTGGAGGTTTCTCGATGGGCAGCGTCGCTACATGGAGGACCTTCCAGAACTGCATGGACTACTTCCGCTGGTACCTCCCCATGAGCTGCGGGACCACGCTTGACGACGACAACATCTTTGCCGCCGCCGAGGGCAGAGAGCCGGAGGACTTCTTCGTCTTTATCATGACCGGCACCGATGATTTTGCCTATTCCTATGTAGAGAACCGAGTGGAGAAAATGCGCCAGTCCGATTTGTTCAGCGAGAATATCAACTTCGCTTACCGGACAAAGGAAGGTTACACCCACGGAGGCATAGCCTCCATGGAGTATACCTACAACGGTCTCAAGGCGTTTTTCGGAGGGGCGCAGTCCTCTCCCGCCGCTGCGTCCGCCGCATACACGGCGGACACGCCTATTGATGACGTGATGACCGACCCGGTGTTCGGCGATTACGGGCGGCTCATCTTCCCCGTGGACGAGGGGTATTGGAGCGGGGACACGCTGGGCGCGCTTCGCCTCACATGGTATAATTATATCGACCCAGACAAGACGGTGGAGATATGCAATTACATGAGGAATCACGCCGCCGCGGGGGACGTCATTTTCTACGACATCTATTCGGAGGACGAGAAGGCCGCCGACCCAGCAAAGCGCGATACCGGTCTGTTCTTCTTCAGGGGTGAACCGGGAGCACGGTTTGCGGTCTGCAACGCCGGCGGCGGATTTGCCTATGTCGGCGCGATGCACGACAGCTTTCCCCACGCGTTGGAGCTTTCCAAAATGGGCTACAACGCCTTCGCCCTCATCTACCGCCCCGGCTGGGACACGGCAATAGAGGATCTGGCCCGCGCCGTCAGCTTCATCTTCGACCACGCCGAGGAGCTTCAGGTGGACACCTCCTGCTACTCCGTCTGGGGCGGCAGCGCCGGGGCGCGGATGGCCGCCGAGCTCGGCACTTACGGGCCGGGGTATTTCGGAAGCGGCGACCTCCCAAAACCCGGAACCGTAATAATACAGTACACCGGCCACACGGACTATTCCGAAGACGACCCACCGACATACGCCTGCGTCGGCACCTCGGACGGTATAGCGAACTGGCGCACGATGCAGAACCGGCTGAACGAGATGTCTGCTCTCGGTATCCCCACGGAGTTTCACGCCTACGAGGGACTGCCCCACGGCTTCGGGCTCGGTACGGGAACGGTCGCCGAGGGATGGATAAACGACGCCGTCGCCTTCTGGGAAAATCAGATGGCGGCGGGCGGACTTGTCCGGGAGCAGATATTGGACGGCTCCGACGGATCTATACATTACAGCTATATCCTGCCCGACGGCTACGACCCCGCGCAAAAATATCCTCTTGTGATGGCCATGCCGGGGTACGGGCAGATGTGGTTCGGCGAGGACTCCTCGGGAAGCAACATAGATTGGAACGGGTTCCGTAACTGGGCGTGTCTTGACGAGCCTGTGATAGTGGTCTCTGCGCAGCTCGAGGACTGGAACGACAGGTCCGCGCGGCAGGCTAACGAGCTCGCGGAATACTTTATTGATAATTTCTCCGTGGATATAAACCGCGTCTACGCCGCCGGATACTCGGCGGGCGGCGAGACCATGTCCCGCGCAGTATCCATGAGGCCCGACCTCTACGCCGCATACCTCCACGTCTCATCGCAGTGGGACGGAGATTATGCGCCTCTCGCGGAAAACCGGGTAGCGGTCTACATCTTCATGGGCGAGGACGACGAGTACTACGGCTCCCGGCGCGCAAGAGACGCCTATGCGGGGCTCACGGGGGCTTACCGCGCGGCGGGAATGACGGAAAGCGAGATCAATGAGCTCATCGTCCTCAATATCCCCGATGCCGACTGGTTCAGCGAACGCGGCGTCACAAATCAGCACGGCGGCGGAAACCTCATCTTTGAGGACATGAGCGTCCTTGAGTGGATAATCGGTAACGGAGCGCCGCATTTTCGGGACGTTCCGGCGGTCTCCGAGTATGCCGAGGCGGTAAGGTACGTCTATGAACACGGCCTTATGGCGGGCACGGGGACGGATACCTTCTCGCCCGACGCACCCCTGTCCCGCGCTATGATAGTCACCATCCTCCACCGGGCGGAGGGAAGCCCGGAAGCGCCCGCGGCAGACTTTAGTGACGTGCCCGGCGATACATGGTACAGCGAAGCCGTCGACTGGGCAGCGGAGCGCGGAATAGTTTACGGGGTAGGCGGAGGGCGCTTCGCCCCGGAGGATGCACTGACGCACCAACAGCTTGATTTGATTCTGTCCCGTTTTTCCTGGGACGGCACCGGCGTTTGGGACTCACGGGGAGACAACACAACAGTGACACGCGGGGAGGCGGCACAGAGACTTATGGAATACTTTGAAAATCGTGACACGGCGGCGAAGCCGCACCTCGGAGACCTGCCGGAGGCGTATTCCTACGGCGAGTGGTCCTTTGAACTGATGGGGAAGAAGCTCCCGGAGCCCAAGGACGGCGCGACGGTGCTGAACACCGCCGCAGACCCCACGGACATACAGGTGCTCTACCTCTGGGAGGAGGGCAACGTCCCGGCGGTGACGGATTTCACCCCCGGCATGACCGGCTACTTCGACAATTGGGACTTCCGCCCCTATGTAACTGCCATCCCCGTTCGGGACGGCGTGACGCCCAAGGGCGCGGTGGTGCTGATGGCCGGAGGAGCCTATCAGTTCCGAGGAAACTACACCGATTCCCTGCCCGTGGCCGACGCGCTCCGGGAGCTGGGGTTTGTGACATTCATCGTGGATTACCGCCTCCGTCCCTACAATCAGGAGGAGGGCGCGCTGGATGTGGCGCGGGCCGTGCGCTGGATTCGGAAAAACGCGGACGTGTACGGCTTCGACCCTGACAACATCGCCGTCATGGGCTTCTCGGCGGGAGGCATTCAGGCGGGTGAGTTCCTGATGCACTACGACGAGGACGTGACCGGCGACGCGCTCGACCCGGAGTATATTCCCGACGAGCTGGACAAGGTGCCTGCCCACGCCACTGCCTGCGGTATGATATATGCCTTTTACGGCCGCCTCAGCGTCGGCAACATGGACCCGGACTGGCTCAGAAGCGGCGACCTTCCGCCTACCTTCTACTGCTACGGCACCGAGGACCCCTTCTATCGGCAGTTTGAACAGCAGTACGCCGTTCTGGAGTGCATGGGGCACCCGGTGGATAGAGTCGTATTGCAGGACTGGCCGCACGGCTTCGGCGCCGCGGGCGGCTGGGTCGGGACCTACGCCGACTGGCTTGAAAGCGTCTGGAATTCTTAAAGGAGGAACTTCACATGAAAAAAGCAATCTCGATGATTCTTGTCCTCTGTCTCCTGCTGAGTCTCGCCGCCTGCGGCGGCACGGGAAAGTCGGGAAGCGGCACACCGTCCGCCCCGCCGGAGGGAACCGGTACGCCCGCCCCGTCTGCCGGAACCGACGAACCGTCCGGCACGGAGCCGTCCGAAACGCCTTCCGAAGCTCCCACCGAAACTCCCGGAACGGAGACTGCGGGAGGAAAGACGCTCGTTGTATACTTCTCCGCCACGAACAACACCGAGGCAGTTGCAGGGTACATCGCGGACGCGGCGGGCGCGGATATATTCGAGCTTGTTCCGACCGAGCCCTACACCGCAGGCGACTTGGACTGGACCGACCCGGACAGCCGCGTTTCCCGCGAGCATGAAGACGAGTCCCTGCGCGTAGTAGAGCTCGAAAACGCCGTCCCCGACAACTGGAGCGAATACGATACGGTATTTGTCGGCTACCCGATATGGTGGGGCGGAGCGGCGTGGCCGGTGAACGGGTTTGTCACCTCCAACGACTTCACCGGCAAGATCGTCATACCGTTCTGCACCTCCGCCTCCTCCGGCATGGGCGAGAGCGGCGAGCTTCTCGCGCAGATGGCCGGGACCGGCGACTGGCAGGACGGACGGCGGTTCGGCTCCGGCGTCTCCGAGGACGAGGTCGCGGAGTGGGTCGATTCCCTCGGTCTTGCTTCCGGCGGCGCGAGCATGGTCTACTTCACCTCCGACATCTCTCCGGAGGGATTGATGAAGGTCTATGAGGCGCTCGGCGTGGAGCTCACGGGCGACAATATCGCGGTGAAGCTCTCCACCGGCGAACCTCCCGCATCGAACTACCTCGACCCCGACCTCATCCGTGACCTCGTGGAGCATGTAGACGGCACTATCGTGGAGTGCAACACCGCCTACGGCGGCTCCCGCTCCGAAACGAATATGCACTATCAGGTGGCGGAGGACCACGGCTTTACCGACCTCGGCAAGGGCTTTGTCATCATGGACGAGGACGGCGAATCGATGATCCTCCCCGTGGAGGGCGGTCAGCGTCTCACGGAGAACTATGTCGGCGCGCACTTCGGGGACTTTGACGGCTTCCTCGTGCTGTCCCACTTCAAGGGGCACATGATAGCAGGCTTCGGCGGAGCGATAAAGAACATATCCATCGGCATCGGCTCTCAGGAGGGGAAGAACCTGATACACACCGCAGGCCGCAGTCACACGAGCTGGTTCGGCGGCGAACAGGACGCCTTCCTCGAGTCTATGGCGGACGCCGGAAAGTCGGTCGTGGACGCTCTAGATGGCAACATCCTGTTCATCAACGTAATGAACCGCCTCTCCATTGACTGCGACTGCAACGGCCGCCCGGCCGAGCCGGACATACACGACATCGGCATTCTCGCCTCCACCGACCCGGTGGCGCTCGACCAGGCCTGCCTCGACCTCATCTACGAGGCGGAGGGCAGCGAGAGCTTTATCCGCCGCGTTGAGGGACAGAACGGCGCTCACGTCCTCGAGGCCGGCGAGACCATCGGGCTCGGGAGCCGCACCTATCAGCTCGAAAACATAGACGAGTAAAATTCAGACTCAAGAAAGGAGTGACAGGGCTTGGAACAGATATGGGAAGTGCTCCGGCGGGAATTTGTCTATGTGTGGTACTACTTTACCGTGCAGCTGCGGCAGATAGCCCTCTACTACGTCCTCGGCATCGTCCTCGGCTCGGTCATCTCCGTGTTCGTCAAGGACCGTATACACGGACTGTTCCGCGCGCTGGGCGACAAGAAGCTCGGCGTCCTCGGCGTCATTCCGGCAAGCATCCTCGGCATCGCGTCGCCGCTCTGTATGTACGGAACGATTCCGCTCGCGGCGTCCTTTTCACGGAGCGGCATACGGGACGACTGGCTCGCGGCGTTCATGATGAGCTCCATTCTCCTGAATCCGCAGCTTATTATTTACAGCACGGCGCTCGGTCCCGCGGCGCTGACGATAAGGATAGCATCCTGCTTCATCTGCGGATGTGTGGCGGGCATTCTTATCCGGGTATTCTATAAGGACAAACCGTTCTTCGATTTCACCGGCTTTGATGAGCCGCACAACCACGACACCGACCCAAACCTGTTCCTGCGGCTTATCAAAAACATCGGCAGGAACATCAAAGCGACCGGTCTCTGGTTTCTCGTGGGCGTTCTGCTGTCGGCGCTGTTCCAGAGATATGTCCCGGCGGATAAGTTCGCCGCTCTCTTCGGCAAGACGAACGAGGGCTTCGGCGTCTTGATGGCGGCGACCATCGGCGTCCCGCTCTACGCCTGCGGAGGCGGGACCATCCCGCTCATACGCGAATGGCTCTACTCCGGCATGAGCATGGGGAGCGCGGCGGCGTTCATGCTCACCGGGCCATCGACGAAGATAACAAACCTAGGCGCGCTCAAAATAGTTTTGGGGATGAAGCGGTTCCTGCTGTACCTCGCATTTGTCATGCTGTTCTCGTTTGTGACGGGAATGGTCGTCAATCTCATCATGTGAAAAATCAGACCGGAGAAGGTGAAAATAATGGATAGACCGACTGTGATATGCCACATGCTGACGGCGCTCGACGGGAAGATAGACGGACAGTTCTTCTCCGCGCCAGAAACGGCGCCCGCGCTGAAGAAATACGGCGAGGTGCGGGAGTTTTACGACTGCCCCGCCACCGTCTACGGGACGACCACGATGGCAGAGGGCTATTCGGACGGGTTCGTGTACGACCTGCCGAAAAGCGCGGCGGTTTTCCCCCGCGAGGACTACGTCGCGCAGAGCGACGTGAAGCGCTATATAGTGTCGCTTGACGGCGAGGGCATTCTCAGATGGCACGGGAAATACCTCGAAAGGAAGGGCCGTCCGAAAGCGCATGTCGTCGAGGTGCTGACCGAAAAGGCGTCCGACAGCTATCTTGAGTATCTGCGCGGCTTCGGGATCTCCTACATCTTCGCCGGAGAGGAGACCGTCGACTGCGCTCTGTTGCTGCGGAAGCTGAAGACGCTTTTCGGCATCGACCGCGTTCTGCTCGCCGGAGGCGGCGTGACAAATCAGGCCTTCGCCGCGGAGGGACTTATCGACGAGCTCAGCATCGTTCTCGCGCCCACGGCGGACGGCGAGAGCGGCGCGGCGTCGCTCTTTGAGACGGGCGGATTTTCTTCCGCCGCGCCGATGGCGTTTTCTCTGGAGTCAGCGGAGGTCGTCGAGAGGGACACGTTATGGCTTCGGTACAAGGCCAAATCAAAAGGAGGAGATGCAAAATGAAAACATGGCTCATCACGGGATGCTCGAGCGGGATCGGCGCGGGCATCGCCAAGGCGGTGCTCGCCCACGGCGACAACGCGGTCGTCACCGCGCGGAGGCCCGAAACACTCACAGCGCTCACGGAAGGCTATCCCGAGACGTCCCTTGCCGTGAAGCTCGACATTACCTGTGCGGAGGACATCCGCAGCGCGGTGCAGGCGGCAAAGGAAAGGTTCGGCCGCATAGACGTGCTTGTCAACAACGCGGGCTACGGCTACCGCGCGGCAGTGGAGGAGGGCGAAGCGGACGAGGTCGCCTTGCTGTTCCAAACGAACGTGTTCGGCCCGGTGGAGCTCATCAAGGCGGTGCTCCCGACGATGCGCGCGCAGAAGAGCGGCGTGATTCTGAACGTCTCGAGCATCGCGGCGGCGCGTTCCGGCATGGGCTCCGGCTACTACGCCGGGAGCAAGGCCGCGCTGGAGCTCATCACGGACGGGCTGATGAAGGAAGTCGCGCCGCTTGGCATAAAGGCCGCGATAGTGGAGCCGGGCTCCTTCCGCACGCACTTCTACGACACGTCCTTAAAAGGCAGCGCCGTCAAGATAGACGACTACAACGAGACATCCGGCAAGAACCGCAAGGAGAACGTAGTAAACCTCGGAAATCAGCCCGGCGACCCGGAAAAAGCCGGCCGTGTGCTGGTGGAGGTCGTGGAGGGCGGCACTCTCCCGAGGCGGCTGCTCCTCGGGAGCGACGCGGTGCGCGTCGTCCGCGCGGAGACGGAAGACCGCCTCCGCGAGATCGCCGAGTGGGAACACATCAGCAGTAAAACCGATTTTGCCGCCGGGGAATGACAAGGGAGTCTTTCCTTTTCGCGCGAAATGCGGTATACTGAAATAAAATCAGCAGAAGGAGTGAATCTTCATGAGAAAGAATTTCGGATCGAAGCCGTGGGTCTATCCCCAGCCGGTGCTGATGATTGGCACCTATGACGAGAACGGCAAGCCCAACCTGATGAACGCGGCGTGGGGCGGCCAGTACGACTCGAAGGAGGTCATGCTGTGCCTCAGCTCCCACAAGACCACCGACAACATCAAGCTGAAAAAGGCGTTCACCGTGAGCTTCGCGACGGCGGCGACGGTCGTCCCGTGCGACTATGTCGGTATCGTTTCGGCAAACAAGGAGCCGGACAAGATGGCAAAAGCAGGCTTCACGACCACTAAGAGCGAGTTCGTGGACGCACCCATCATCAACGAGCTGCCGCTGACGCTCGAGTGTAAGCTTCTCAAGTTCAACGAGGACGGCGTTGTGGTGGGCGAGATAGTCAACGTCAGCGCCGACGAGAGCATCCTCACCGACGGCAATGTGGACTACAGGAAGCTCGACGCCATCATATTCGACCCGACGAGCGCCGCGTATATCCGCCTCGGCGAGAAGGTAGGCAACGCCTTCCGGGACGGGAACAAGCTGAAATAAGCTTTCGCGGCGAATCGCACTGCGTCAGTGCGAAACTCTGCGAGGCTTTTGGCGGACTCACAAAGAAACCCGCCCGCACGTCGAACGTGCGGGCGGGTATCTTTATTCCCGGTTCTAACTTGTAGTAAGAACTACTGAACCAACCGAGACTTCTGATATACCGCAAATCGGGCTACAATATAGTTACAAACGAACCACGGCAAACAAACTTCGGGAGGTATAGGGTATGGAATACATCACATTGAACAACGGGAACAAAATGCCGATGGCAGGCATCGGGGTGTTTATGATGTCCCCAGCCGAGGCGGAAGCGTCGGTCGAGAGCGCGCTCCGCAGCGGCGTCCGCCTCATAGACACCGCCAACGGCTACATGAACGAGAGCGGCACAGGGCGCGGCATCAAAAAGAGCGGCGTCAAGCGCGAGGACATCTTCCTTGTCACAAAGCTGTGGCCCACGGTCTACGAAAAGGAAACGGCTGTGGACGAGACGCTTGCCCGCCTCGGCACGGACTACATCGACCTGCTGTTCCTGCATCAGCCCACCGCCAACTGGCGCGAGGGCTATCGTAACATCGAAAAGGCAGTGAAGGCCGGCAAGGTGAAGGCTATAGGGCTTTCCAACTTCCCCGACGGCGAGCTCCGCGAAGCCATCGACACCATGGAGCTGAAGCCCCAGATGGTTCAGGTCGAGGCGCATCCGTACTATCCGCAGACCGAGCTCAAGCAGCTCCTTTCCGAGAACGGCATGGGCCTCATGGCATGGTATCCGCTGGGTCACGGCGACAAGAGCCTTCAGGAGGAGCCGATATTCAAGGAGCTTGCGCAGAAGTACGGCAAGTCGAGCGCGCAGATAATTCTCCGCTGGCACATCCAGAGCGGCAACGTGGTGATACCCGGCTCCAAGAACCCCGACCACATCCGCGAGAACATCAACATCTTCGACTTCGTCCTCTCCGATGAGGATATGGCGGAGATAGCAAAGGTGAACAAGAACAAGCGCTACTACACAATGACGCCGGAGATGCTGAACGTCTTTGCAAATATGGGACTTGGTCCGGACCTTTGAGTCATCCGAAACCGACAGGAGGAATCTCATCATGGAATACACTATTCTGAACAACGGCGTGAAAATGCCTATGGAGGGCTTCGGCGTCTTTCAGGTGTCCGACCCGAAGGAATGTGAGCAGGCGGTGCTGGACGCGATAAGCGTGGGGTACAGGCTCATCGACACGGCGGCGTCCTACCGCAACGAGGAAGCGGTCGGCGCGGCGCTGAAAAAGAGCGGAGCCTGCCGAGAGGACCTGTTCATCACCACAAAGCTGTGGGTCGCCGACTCGAGCTACGAGGGTGCGAAAAAGGCGTTTGAGACCTCGCTTCAAAAGCTCGGTCTTGAGTACATCGACCTCTATCTTCTCCATCAGCCGATGGGCGACTACTACGGCGCGTGGAGAGCCGTGGAGGAGCTCTACAAGGAGGGGCGCATCCGCGCGATAGGCGTCTGCAACTTCTACCCCCACATCCTCGCGGACTTCTGCGAGACCGTGGAGATAGTCCCGGCAGTCAACCAGGTTGAGCTGCATCCCTTCTTCCAGCAGCCGGACGCGCTGAAGCTCATGAAGGAGTACGAGGTCCAGCCGGAGGCGTGGGGTCCGTTTGCCGAAGGGAAGCACGGCATCTTCGCTCATCCGGTGCTTAGCGAGATAGGCGCAAAGTACGGCAAGAGCGCCGCTCAGGTCGCGCTTCGCTGGAACGTACAGCGCGGCGTCGTTGTCATCCCGAAGTCCACGCACCGCGAGCGCATGGAGCAGAACTTCAACATCTGGGACTTCACCCTCACCGACGAGGAGATGGCCGCCATATCACCGCTCGACATCGGCCACAGCGAGATAGTCAACCACTTCGACCCGAACTTCGTCCGCGCGCTCCACGGCCGCTTCGGAAGATAAGCGTCGGGGCGTTCGGCACAGCGGCAGTATAACACGCCGAGACCGTCACATTCGGGAAGGAGCGGACAACAGTGATCCTCTATTTTTCATCCACCGGCAACTGTAAGTACACGGCGGAGCGGATAGCGGCAAGGACAGCGGAGAGAATCGTGTCGCTCGGCGCCGAGTACAAAAACGGGAATTTCGACATCCTGCCCGACAGGGGAGAGCCGCTCGGTTTCGTCCTGCCCACATATTTCGGCGGTCTGCCGTCTATCGTGACGGATTATCTGGAGCGGGCGGAGATTCGGCTGGACAGCAGCAACTATGTCTACACCGTGGACACCTACGGCTTCCACTACGGAAACGTCGCCGCGGAGCTTGCGAAGCTCCTGCATGAAAAGACCGGCAGGGAGCAGGATGCGGACTTTCTTCTTCAATCCGTGGACAACTGGGTGCCGAACTTCGACCTCACGGATAAAGACTATGTGCAGTCTGCGCTTAAAAAGGCGGACGAGCTGCTCGAACAGGTCATTTCGGACATCGCCGAAAGGAAGCACGTCCGAATCAGGGGCGAATGGCCCGCGCCGATGCAAGCGTTCCTCAAATTTGCACTTGCACAGTGCACACCCATCGGCAAAAACAGAGAAATCCCTGACGGTGTTTTGGGCGCGTTCGTCGAGAACATCATAATAACTCATAATCGTTTTGAGTAGTATCTAAGATTTGTCATCACCCTACCGTTTAGTGAAATGCGATGTGAACAAAACCCCGATAATTTGGGAGAACGGGATGCAATCTTTCCGGTGCGGTATAAAGTCCGTAAAGTCTGCTGTAGGCATCCACGCAAGCGTTCGTATTGGTCGGTCGACGACGTTCCTCGATTCGTCGATCAGGTAGATGTCGCAGACCGTTGAGTTCAACATCCCCGCGCCAACGTGAGATGCAAACTGCTGCACCCCGTCTCCCAACAGAAGATAAAAACCTCGCCTTCCTCTATCGCCAACACCCGAATGATTTGATTACCGCATCTACGTACGCTGCTCGTCTGCATCAACCACAAGCCCCCAATCCTGCACGCCTCGGCTCAGCCAGTAACGTCTGGAGCTGTCCAGAAGCCTCGCTGTCCTCGGCTTGTTCAAAAGGTCCCGCTTCACGCACTCACGCACCGCCATATCGCCGTTTCGCCAAACGATAATGAAGTCCGACGTATATTCCTCCACACCCGTTCCATCCAGAGGGACGTTGCACCGGAACTGATTCACCTTCTTATCCGACTCCAGCATATTCGCATATGCGTACTGGATGTCGCTGTATGTCCGGCAGCAGTCCGGGCACTTGGACAGTGTTCGCTTGACACTGCGGCCCTTGTAATTCTTCTTTTGCAAATTACCACCTCCTTTGCCGTGTAGCACCCCAAACATGCCGTAAGGACGGCAGTCATACGCCGTAGAAAATGGGGATAGCCGAAAAGCGGCCTGTGCCCCTTGTGCCGCAACGCTTTCGGCGAATATAGCGACTTTCTTCAAAATAGATCGTTTTCGACAAGTTTTGCAATCTTCGCAGCTCATTTATCTCCAGTTTTCATCTTCTGCCTTTATTTCCGTAACTTCCCCAAAAATTCCCGTAACCAGCGACAAACAACGCAATAGCACCGCAAAATGGGGATAGTCAAAACCCGCGCTGAAACCGTTGCAGCGCAACGGTTTCAGGCGATGCTCGTTTTCCCAAAAACGCGTTTTCCAAATTTCTCTATGTCATGGAACTTCGCATTTTTGAAAAATTGACGTTCCGCCGCCCTTTGCCTTTCACAAAATATCGTGGCGGCTGCCAAGCCTTTGCTGGCGTCAAAAGTGCCCTTTTTGTCGGCAACCACGCCCGTTGTCGGCGTCAAAGCGGCAAAAAAATTGACCCCGGCAACTTGCGTTGCTGAGGCCATACGCCTTGCGGCGGTACGTTGATTTTTGAAAAATCGGGGGTGCAAGGACAAAAAATGTCATGGAACTTCGCATTTTTGAAAAATTGACGTTCCGTCTCCCTTCGTCGTAGTCAAAAAGTCGTCGCGGCTGCCAAGCCTTTGTCGGCGTCAAAAGTGCCCTTTTGGCTGGCAACCGCGCCCGTTGTCGGCGTCAAAGCGGCAAAAAAATTGACCCCGGCAACTTGCGTTGCTGAGGCCATACGCCTTGCGGCGGTACGTCAATTTTTGAAAAATCGGGGGTGCAAGGACATAGTGGCCTCAAGGAGAGTATATCACCCTCCAAGACATTGTGCAAGCCCGAAAATATGAGGACCCACCGATTTTCTTTTTTCCGCTGAAGGCGCAGGATTGATATGAATAGGAAGGGTCACACGTCGGCAAAGCACTGCGGCCCTGTGCGCCGCGTCTTGTTGCTAAGATTGCTGTCGCTGTTCTGCGGCGGCTTTCTTCTTTGTAAACCGGTCTTTCTACGGAGGACTTCGATGGTTTGCGGATTTGGCGAAATTATTTGAAAATATTTTTGAAATCGCTCATATACAGGTCATTTTATTTTACAAGCTAATCCAAAAGTGCTACAATAAGAGGGTAAAGCAAAGCGTTGCTTCTCCGTCCCGGGACAAGCATCAGCTCCGCCCGAATATGCACTCTGTTCTCGCAAAAACGACCGCTCTCGACCATAAGCTACCCCCGAGGGACTGTACTTCTCGGATGTCGCTGTTTACTACATACCTTTGGCTTTGGTCAGAGCGTGGATGACACAGGCCGGCGCTGACTGCAGCGAAAAGCATTGCCGCACTTAAACGATAACCAACTTAGAGGCGTCTTCGGCGCAGAATAATATCATATCAGGAGGTAACATTGGAAAATCTAACACGAATTAACAGCTCACCCTATCCGCATAACCTTATTTCGATGATTCTTAACCCGGACCGCAAAGTCGCTATTGAGGACACGACAGTCTACTCCGATGACCAAATCGCTGGTCTGAACTATCTACTTGAAAACGCCATTACGGACAGGCTCAGAAGGATGATACTTCTTTGGACCCGCGATGGGCTCTCGCTCTTAGACATTGGCGAACTCTTCGGAGTCACACGTCAGAACATATTTGCCCGTATCTCTTCCGCTCTGCGAGAACTTCGTACACCGGAAAATCTTATATTTCTCCGGGAAGGGTACAAAGCCGGTATGCGCAACTATGAGACAGTTCACGCGGACGAGATAGCCTTGGCAAAGGCCATTGCAGAAGACCCCAAAGAAAGCCCGCTTCAAACTCTGATTGATTACGGCCTCACGATGCGGTCCTACAATGTGCTTTCTCATGCCGGTGTTAAAACTGTCCGCGAGGTAATGCGGATGGGTCCGTTCACTTTATCGAAAATAAACGGCTGCGGACCCGCCGGACTTAAGAACATAAGAAGCACTCTGCAGGAGTTCCGGGAAGTTAATGGGCTGATTTGAGGCTTCGTGCTTCGACGTCTATTTGCTCTCTCACGCTTCTCCGGTCAGAACCCTTGACAGTTTTATAATATTGATATAAGATTTATAAAAAGAATCAAAACAGGAGGAACCTTTCAGTGGTAAAGAACGCAAATGCTACTTTAACCCGCAAGTGTTGTTGTTCCTCGCCATCGTGGAGCGTCGTAGATGTGACGTGGAATGTTCAAGGCATTGCCACTATTCGTATCCGTTGCAATTCCTGCAAGGCTGAATGGGCGACAAAGTCACGGAAAGACTTGAGTGACTTGATGGACAAATCCATTTCCCCGTCATCCGGCAATCGCACGTTGCGGGACGCATTGCATAAAGCGGATGAGGTGCGTGCCGAATGGCTTAAAGGAACTATAAAAAACCAAGAGGATATTGTAGCCCGAGAAGTAAAAAAGCTTGAAAAATATAAGAAAGAGTTAGATAGCTTGAGCGCAGAAGTAGACTAATATTATCCTGTCAATACTAAGAGTGTATCCACTACGCATTCCCTCGGCAGATTTGCCGAGGGATTTTTGCCGCGCAAAGCAGCACGCTTTGTTGGCGATGTATGGGCAAGAAAAGCGCCCAAGCTTCTACGCTTGGACGCTTTGGTTTATTTCCTTATTCGGCCCGCTGTTTGCTGCGATGCTGGCTGAGTTGCCGGATGACAGCAGAACCGCATCGTCTGCTTTTACTGTTGTTCGGGCATATCGAGTAATGCTGAAGTCTGGTCTCGCCGCCCGTAGATAACTGCCGTGACCCACACGGCTTTCTTTTCCTCGTCAACCAGATAGTAAACGAGAAAGTTTTTAACGGCCATTTTGCGGATGCCTTTCGTATGCCACGGCTCTTCCTCGGTAAGAGGGTATCTGAGCGGCATAGAGTCCAGCTTACTGATTTCGCTTTGCAGCGTATCCGCCCATTTCCGTGCGGTCTCCGGCGCAAGCAAGACTTTTGAAATATACTCCACCGTTTCTCCGATTTGTTCGATTGCCTGCGGGGTCAGCTTCACCTCATACCGCATACTCAAATACCTTCACGGATTTTGGCAAAGGCTTCATCAACGGACAGTCCTTCGCCGGACTTTGCCTGCTCATAGCCCTTTTCCATCACGGCGTTGAACTGCTCATCGGTCAAGCCGTCTCTTGTGGGCAGCTTCGGCACGGTGAGGGTAAACGGAACACCGCCGGTCATTATGATTTGTCGGTACAATGTATCAATCAGGACGGAGACAGGCAAACCAAGCTGTTCCAGCACAGCCTCCGCCTGCCTTTTGATTTCCGGCTGCACACGAGCTGTTACATTTGCGCTTTTTGTTGCCATTGCAAACACCTGCCTTTCTGCTTCCTATTATACCGCATTGTATCGCGAATTGCAATACACTATTCGGGCTTGTAACCATCTGCGGGGTTGCTTTCGCAAGACATAGCCGCCGCCTGGTCTTTTTTCCGGGCAACAGATGAAGTCCCTACGGGGAGGGTAAGCCGTTCACGCAGACGAGAGTTGACCGTCGCAGAGCCCGATTTCGACCGACTTTGAGGGCTCCCAAAAAATTTTTTTGGCCCGGCTCGACTCCTATATAAGCGATTTACTCCTTGGAAGCGTCCGGAGGTCAAACGCATATTCCACTGATAGATTAGTAATATTCCGTAAATCTATCAGAGATACATCATTTTCGCCTCATAGATATTGCAATTTCCCATATCGGCTTTCTTCGGTTGTTTTGGCTTGAGTCCGCTTTTTTCGAATATGAGTGCTCATCGAAAACTTCCATTATATATCGAGAGCCGAAATACACCGACCTCAATTCTACATAATGAGGAGTTGATTCCTATGTCCAACCATCTGCCGAAGATGCAGATACCCGCCGAAGTCCTGAAGTTCATAGACGTCTGCTACGGAAACCGCCCGAGCGAAAAGCTCACGGTGGCCGCTGTCGGCAAAGGTATCGTCCCGGTCTTGTCGCTTCCCGTCCCTCAGGCCAAGGAACGCCTGCGGACGATTAAAGTTGGCAGGCTCGCGGGATACCAAATCTCGAAGAACACCGGCGCCGAGCCGCGTGTCCTGAACAACATTGTCATTGATGTACGCGCTGTCAGTGAGCATTACACCAATGACGACATCTATCTGTTCTCTCAGGAACTGTTCCACTCCCTTATCTTCCTGCTGGAACCGGAAGATATCTGCCCGTCCTACTTTGTCTTCACAGGGCGCGGCGCGCAGATTTGGTGGTCGCTGAAGCCGCTCCACACCGCTGTGTACCTGAAGCAGTACCGCAGAGTCACCGACTTCCTCATCGAAAAGGTGTGGGAAGCCATAGAGCGCGCTGACGACATCAACTGCTTTGCCGTCTGCGAAAAGGCGAGCCGTGACCCCGCGGGGCTTGTCTGGCTTCCGGGAAGCTACAACACCCGCGCCCGGTGTCGTACCGAGCTGAAGCCCTGCTACTACCACCGCTATGACCTTCGCGAACTCGACGAGCTTGTGCCGGATGACTTCGAATCGTCCTGCAGCAGCGACTCTTGCCGTTGCGAAGCTGGCAGCTGCTGCAAGTCATACGGTAAGCCGTTTCTCAGGCACGCCGATGACTACAACACCCCGATTCACGATATGCTGCCGCCCGAGCCTATCGTAGACCCCAGACTGGACGAGCTGCTGAGCGAGTGGCGTACCCGCTTCTTCGACGACGAAGGCCGTCCCAACTCGCCACACGAGGGCTGAGCTTAGTCATCAGACCGTGCCGGCGTAGTCGGAGCAAAAGCCGGACGGGACGCCAGTCCCGCCCGGCTTGTTGCGCTGCAACCCGTTGCTCTTTCAAAGCGTGGCTGTGCGTCAGAGCGCTCTGGTGCCCGCGACGGGTATGTCTTGCTCGACGTCTTGTAAGCGGCTGCAAGCGCCTTGCAGACGGCAAGGCGCGTTGTAGTGCCGGGTGTTTTCGCGCGTTTTTTCCTGTGCCGGCATATATCCTAAGAGCGCAACCGCTATTGGCTATCCGACCAATTTTGAATCAGACTATTTTACCCATACTCGTAACGTAGTTGAATGTGACGACGGGAGACAGTGTCGAGACCCTTTCAAAACCCCATTCATACCGTTGCGATTCGCTATAATCTATCAAAAAGGAGAATATGCCAATGGTCCCAAAGCAAGTACCACTTACTGAAATGTCCCTCAATAACGATTTCATGTTTGGCGCCGTCTTCAGCGACCTTAGTATCTGCAAAGCATTTCTGGAGAAGCTGCTGGACATAATCATTGCAAAAATCGAGATAGTCCAAGGGGAGAGTTCGTTAGACTGTAGCCATGACTTCCGCGGTGTTCGGCTCGATGTCAGTGTCCTGGACATATCCGGGCATTCCTATCGCATCGAAATCGTGCCCACAGACAACGCGCTCGCCCGCTCAAGACTGTATCTCTCTGCGTTCTACTCCGATGTTTACGCAGACAGCGAGGCCTGTGAGGATGATGCTCCGCTGTATATCATCTTTCTCTGCAACGATGACCCGGTCGGTCTTGGGTATGCGCAGTACATCGTAGAGACGTCATACCGCGACGTTCCCGCCGTATACGACGACGGAACGCACGTCATTTTCCTCAACAGCCACTATATCGACGATGCAACACACGCCAACGCCAACCCGGAAATCCTTGAGTTTTTGCGCTATCTTGGAACAGGGAACGATGATGAACCCGTCACCACCGAATTTGCGGGGTCCGTCATGCAGAAAGTCCTCGAAATCCGTGAGGACAAAACGTGGCAGACCTGCTACGGTTTGTGGGTGCAGAAATGTGCAAGCGTCCATACAGCCGGTCGGAACGAAGGCCGCGAATCGACCCTCATTGGGTTGGCTCGCAAGAACCTCCTGACGACAAAGCAAGCCGCTGACGAGCTCGGCATTACTGAAGCCGAGGTTAAGCATCTCATGGCGAGCACCAAGTAGTCCGAAGATGGGTCTCGACAAGACAGGGAGCAGTCGTAAGACTGCTCCTTTTTGTTTAGACGAATGTAGTGGTCTGCAATTCGGCTAATCCGGTCAAATCTCCCTCAGTTCTCTTCAAACCCGAAATCCTGAACTTTCAGTGTACGGCAATTTGCACTACGCAAAAGAGCCCTCAGTTATATCCGCATCCTCTCTCTTCTATCAATTACTTAGGCAGAAATCGTGCACAAAAAATTGATACCCTGCTCAACACGTTTCTTAACTTGCAGTAACGTCGGATAAGCATATCTGCCAGAAACTCCATGTGTTCCATCACTTAGCACATGAAACAGCTCCAGAATATTATCAATGTCAGCATCTGCAAAATCTATTACACAGGCTTCCATTTCCTTATCGCGCATCATAAATTTAATTTTTTCTTTTCTTGTAGCATTTCCGCGCTCCGTTTTGGCGCACTTCGGATTAAACTGAAAAACCGCTGCATCTGGGGCTTTCATCTCAAGAAATTCCGTAAATATCTCTCGCGCACTTGTGCAAAAATGTCTCGCCGCTTCCGGGTTCTTAGGATTTAATGAGTATACTGCACCCTGCCAACGATTATCCAAATCCTCAGATACATTACGGAGTTTATTCCCGATTTCACTATCCTCTGTGTTTTCTTCTGGTATTTCATCATTCTCAATGGCATTTGCCGTTATTATACTATTTGCCTGCTCTGATTCAATAAGGTCAAGTATTTTATCCTGCTCTGGAGTTACTGGATACCCAACCGTATATATAGCACCAACATCCGTATAATGCCTCTGCATGGTTCGGACAGACACCGTATATGTGCTATCAGTAGAAGCATTGAGCTTACGAATCTCGTGGGAAATGATTTGCTTATTCCTTCGCACCGTAGAATTATACTCTCTCTCAAAACGCTTATAGGCATCAACTGTCTTCTTGACCTGTGAATTATAATTTCTGATAGCTCGATTAACATCATTGAGAACCCTGCGTTCCTTCTGTTCGAGTTGGTGCATTTTAGATTTAAGCTGTGAAGGGGTAAGACGTCTTGCCATTAAAACCTCCTATGTACTTAACAAAAACATAGTGTATACTCTTTGTGCGTCATTCGCGCATATTTCGGTTTCAGGGAACCGTCAGACTGTCAAATCGTTTTCTTTCAAAAACCCGATAAAGGCAGCCATGATACGTTTGCTACGCTCTATAATATCCGCTTCAGTAAAGTCAGTGAGCGTATTCGCCATCTCTACAAGCTCACGGACTTTTGTTCCTTCCTTTTTCACCCCACGTTTTGTAAAGCCGACGTAGTATTGTTTCTTATCTTTAAACCGGTAATCAGTTGCTCCGATGTTGATACGTTTCTCAAGCAAAGCCTTGTTTCCGAGAGATTCCAGATTATTTACATCTGTTAGGGACTTCTCTTTATCCTGACGGTTCCGGGCGAAGATATGTTCAACCTCCAAGACCGTTTCCAAAGGCAGAAGCTCCTGTGCCTCATCGTGGAACGCCCACCAAGCGACCATTGACTTTGTAATTGGCCGTGCGTTGTTAAAGCTGAAATGAGCGAACATACTCTCAATCGTAGCAGGGTTAAATTTGTTGTCTGCAAAAGTCACCGGCTGACCGTTCACGACGTTCACCATTTCCGCATAGACAGGCGTTCTAAGTGCGTTCACACCTGGATTGGTAACAGCATAAGTCCAGATGAACGCAGTGATTTTATTGAGGAACGCATAGAATGCATCATCGTCCAGCAGTCCGTCTTTATCCTTATTCTGCATAAAGTACACGGATACAAAGTACGTCCACATACCATTCGGTGCATAATTAAGGACGAACAGACGGCGCAGCACCCGGTTAGAGAACCGGGCATTGTCCTGATTGGATACATCATTCCAGAAATCTGCCAGCACGACCAGATTCTCAAATGTCTGTTCGTTATTTAGCAGAGCATAACTGTCCTTCTCATAGAATTTCCGCAGAGCCTCCGTCGTAGAGGACTTAATGCCCATCGTGGCACGGACATAATACATATATCGGGTAAACAATTCATCCATCGGAGTTCCGGAAATGGGATGAAAAATCGTCTCACACAGTTCGTCCAGTTCTTTCCACCGCTGGATGAACTCATCTTTTTTGCCGAGCTTGGAGTAGTATTTATAGAACTGCGCTTTGAAAATATCTGCATCTGACAGCGGCTTGCCTCTATCATTAAGGGTCGAGAAGATACGCAGAGCGGTGTCCTGCGATTCTGCTTCAATAGGAAGCAGAATACAGTTGTTCAGGATGCGGGTGGGCATATAGGCAAAGTAGCTCGCATAGTTATCTAGGAATTCTCTAATCTTTTCCTGAAAGAATCGGTAATTGACGGCGTAGTTGCTCTTTTGATTTTTCTGTACCTCTCCGGTACGAAGGATTTCAAGAAATTCTTCCTTGTCCTTATCTGTGGCGACCTCTGAATCAATCTTCAGTGCCTCCATATTCGGCTTGTCAAATTCATCGGTCTTCCAAATGCACTTCTCGATGTTTTCTCTTGTCGCACGGGATTCTGCATCCTGCATATGGCCGAAACGGACATAAAAGGCCCGTAGTAGAAGCATCAGGGTGGTGAGACGCTGCTGGCCGTCAATGACCTCCATCTTACCGTCGTCGTTCTTGAACGTCACAATAGGCCCGAGGAAATATTCGTTGTTGCTATCAAACTTTGTCCTGTCATTATCAGGAAAAGCAAAGGCGAAAATATCATCCCAAAGGGTTTGACATTCTGCTTCACCCCATGCGTAAGGACGCTGATAATCCGGTATCAGAAAATCAGCGTGTTTGCTCTGAAATAAATCCTTTATGGATTTCTGGTCTACATTTAATTTCGACATTTTTACTCTCCTTTTTCTCCCTCGATGGAGTCGATTCTTCCGTGACCATCAGCGTTGATTGCACCGGAGCTCAGTCCGTATAGTTAATCGCTTGAAGGTGTTTCTGTGAAAGCATAACCACCGATGCCGAAGAACCGCTCAAAGAACGCTTTCAGTTTATCAATAACTGTCTGCTTCTTCTTGTCTCTGATGCCGTCGCCGCTGAAGCGGGACACTGGCGGCATCAGACGGTCAATATCTGTGCCTATAGTCTTAATTTCTCCGTCCCGGAAAGCGTTCTCCACAAACTTCCGCGTTTCCGCTTCGCGCAACCGTTCTTCTTTTATTATCTGCGCCAGTTCCATTTCCCGTTTCTCGGCAACATAGCTGCTCCACTCAGCTACCACATCGTCTACATCGTTGATGCCTGAAATAAAGTTTTCAATAAGTTCCTTTTTGCTTCGAAGTTCCGGGCTTGCATTCAACGCCTTGCTGATGGTAACGAGGATTTCTTTATCTTCGCAGTTGGCATCATGATACTTCTTGACCAACATCAGAATATAGTCGATATTTATCTCGACTTGCTTTATCAGCTCAATCTCGAAGACGATGTCATCAATGATGTCGGTACTTTCCCCCCGATTACGACGTTCGTTCCATTCGTCATGCAAGTCCTGATACCGGCCAAGATAGTCCTGCATATCCCGCTCGGAAATCAGTTCCATGCCCTTGAAATCATCAAAGGAGGAAAGGAGGTTGCGCATACGGAGCAGCACGCCAAACAGCGAAATAAAGTCCTTCTGGTTCTGTTCTCCGACAATATGCGGCTCAGAGAGCGGAAACTTCTTAATCAGTTCATCTACTATATCTACATATCCGGGTTGTGGTTTGTCGTCTGCACTAATGTAACCGTAATAATAGTCCTTGAAGCTGTGAAGCAGGACGACTCCTCCATCGCTCCTGTCACCAAATCTGGCAATAGCCGTATCCACACGTTTTTTCAGATTGCGGAAGCAGACTATATTACCAAACGTCTTGATAGAGTTCAGAATGCGGTTGGTCCTTGAGAAAGCCTGAATCAGCCCGTGCATCTTTAAGTTCTTATCCACCCACAGCGTATTCAGCGTGGTGGCGTCAAACCCGGTCAGGAACATGTTGACCACTATGAGCAGGTCAAGCTCCTTGTTCTTCATTCGGAGAGAAACATCTTTGTAGTAGTTCTGGAACTTTTCACTAGATGTGTCGTAGTTTGTACGGAACATCTCGTTGTAGTCCTTGATAGCCTTATCCAGAAAATCCCGTGCTGTCTGGTCGAGGGCGCTTGTGTCCTCCGGATTCTCTTCATCTAAGATGCCATCAGCCTCCGCCTCGTTAGCGCCATAGCTGTATATCACAGCTACTCGAAGCTTCTTAGTCGGGTCCTTATCCATCTGCCGCTTGAACTCCTGATAGTAGAGCATTGCCATAGGTACAGAAGATACGGCGAGTATTGAATTGAACCCACTGATACGCTGTTTGCGCTTAATCTCCTCCACCGTGCCCTGTTTCCCGGCAGCCACATCGGAGATGTTCGTAAGGGCATTGAACACATATGTCTTGTCGCCGCGGTAGGTCTTTTGGTCAAAGTGGTTCAGTATATACTCCGTCACAAGAGCAACGCGCTCCGGCGCTTCCAAAGCCTTCTTGCGGTCGATGTCCCATACCTCTTCATCATCAATGTCCGCATCGACATCCATCGTCTTGATGTAATCCACGCGGAAAGGCAGCACGTTCTTATCGTTGATGGCGTCCACAATCGTGTAGGTATGAAGCCTGTCGCCGAACGTGAGGTCTGTTGTCGCAAACTGCGGGTTCCTCACTGTTTCGATATTCGTTGTAAAAATCGGCGTTCCGGTAAAGCCAAAGAGATGGTACTTCTTAAAGTTCTTAACGATGGCGGTATGCATATCCCCGAACTGGCTGCGGTGACACTCATCGAAGATGATGACGACGTGTTGGTTGAAAACCGCGTGCCCTTTGTTCCGCGCTACAAAGTTCGAGAGCTTCTGTATAGTCGTGATGATAATACGGTACTCGTGTGGATTGCCCTTTTCGTCCCTATCCTCAAGCTGACGCTGCAGCACCCTCGTTGACGAGTTGCTGTTTGCTGCTCCCTTCTCAAATCGGTCGTATTCTTTCATCGTCTGGTAGTCCAAATCTTTCCGGTCAACTACAAAAAGCACCTTGTCGATATAGGGAAGGCGAGAAGCAAGCTGCGCCGTCTTGAAGGATGTCAGGGTCTTGCCCGAACCGGTGGTGTGCCAGACATATCCACCGCCGGCGATGTCGCCGTACTTCTTGTAGTTATTGGCTATCTCGATACGGTTCAGAATACGCTCCGTAGCTGTTATCTGATAAGGCCGCATCACCATCAGCATATTCTCAGACGTAAAGACACAATATTTCGTAAGGATGTTTAAGATAGTGTGTCTGGCAAAAAACGTCTTTGTAAAGTCAATGAGGTCGGGAATAATGTGATTTCCCGCGTCCGCCCAAAATGAAGTGAACTCGAAGCTGTTGCTGGTCTTTTCCTTTCTGACGTTGCCGGATGACGCATTTTTGACCGCGTTGAAGCGGGTGCTGTTGGAATAGTACTTGGTATTCGTCCCGTTAGAGATGACGAAAATCTGCACATATTCAAAAAGACCGCTGCCCGCCCAGAAGGAATCCCGCTGATAGCGGTCTATCTGATTGAAGGCTTCACGGATAGCAACACCCCAGCGCTTGAGCTCGATATGTACCATCGGGAAACCGTTCACCAGGACGGTAACATCGTAGCGATTATCATGTCTCGCCCCTTCATCGGTGCCGACAACGTACTGGTTAATGACCTGTAAGCTATTGTTGTGGATATTCTTCTTGTCTATCAGCGTGATATTCTTGGAGCTGTTGTCATCACGCCGGAGGACCTGAACATTATCCTCCTGCACCTTCCGTGTCTTCTCCACAATATGCTCATTAGGGTTCGCCAGCTTCCCCGCGAAGAACCGGCTCCACTCGTCATCGCTGAATCGGATGTCGTTAAGAGCTTCCAGTCTGCGCCGCAGATTGTCCACCAGCTCCTTCTCGCTGTGGATGGGCAGATACTCATAGCCTTGCTCCGTCAGGAGGCGAATAAACTCCCGTTCCAGCGCTGCCTCGCTCTGATAGCTGTCTGACCGGTTCTTGACCGGCTCATACTCCGTGACAACTGTGTTCTCATTTGTCTCGGCAACGATATTGAAAAAAGCCATACCCGCATACCTCCTGCGTGATTTTAGGGGCTTACCCTTCTTTGGCCTTGAAAGTTAGTAGTTTATCCCGATAGTAATCGTACTGCTTTTCCCGCGCTTCAATTTCTGCCGGAATACCAGCATTGATATCGTTGCATAGTCTATCGAACCGGTCGAGCATTTCAACAATTTGCCGTTGCTTCTCTGGAGTTGGGAGGGGAATGACAGTACTCATAATCAACGATGAGTTAAGGTCCCCGCGTGCGCCTTGTTTTTTGCCTATCAGGTCATCGTAGCTCTGGCAAAGGCAGTGGAATACATATCTGTACGACGCAATACTTTCGTCTATTTCAAGATTTAGGCAATGCTGATTCGTTGTAGCCTTAATCTTATTGACAGCACATCTACCTGCCGAAGCTCCCGATATGGCTACAATCACACAGTTTTCCGGAATCCACTTTGCAGCAGTTTCCTGAACAGCCTTTTCTGTAATATAACTGCTAACTTCCGTAATCTCATTAAACTTTACATCTTGTGTTCTAATCCAGGGAATAACGCCACCGGCATAATAATCAGGATTTGTTTTATTCGGTGTCGCCCCAGAAGATTTACGTTTCACGACATCTGACAGTTCCACCAAAGCGACGCCAAACACATATTGACACAGACGAATCAGCGCACTACGCTCTGTCTGTCTGTCTGTCTGTCTGTCTGTCTGTCTGTCTGTCTGTCTGTCTGTCTGTCTGTCTGTCTGTCTGTCTGTCTGTAAGGATTGTCCCACCCCTCTCCATGAATGTCAAGAGGGCATCCCGATAAAATTCATATTGCTTCTTTCGGGCTTCGATTTCGGCGGGCAAACCGATATTCAGGTCGTTGCAGATGGTCTCAAAATTATCCAGAACATAAACTAATCGCTCTTGCACTTTAATTGGCAGAACCGGTACTTTGGCCCCAGAGATATTATCATTATAAAGCCTTGCGATGGTTCCACCCGTTGAAACTTTCCATGGATTCGTCTGATACCAATAATAGAGAAAGCTATTTAATACCTGAGATTCATCATTTGCTACCCAAACAATATTTGAATCTTGAAAGTAAGCAGGCTCTCCATCAAAAACTACTGCACGACCGATTGTACCAGCAGCAGAAATTAAAATATCCCCTTTTTTAGGATAAGGATATTGACTGCGGTACTTTTCAAACGTTTGGCGCGAAATAAAAGAATCCGCTTGTTTACCAAAAGTCCCTATTTTGTAAAATGGTATTTCTCCGGTCGGCGATGTTTCATTTTTCATTATACGTTTGCACATTGAAACTTTTCCAATGTCTCCAAGTGTTTTCCAGCAAAACTCACTTGCCCCCCCGCGAACATCAAAAGTAAGTAGTTTATCTCTATAATATTCATATTGCTGTTTTCTCGCTGTAAGCTCCGCTGTAAGCTCCGCTGTAAGCTCCGTGAAATTGTCCAAAATATGGACAATTTCACGTTGCACCTCCAAAGGAGGTACAGCGATGGAGAATTCTTCAGTAACGGGGAGTGATATTTGAGGCAAGGACCCCATTCCGGATGCCGCGTCCCTAAAAAACGACACATTATTATTTAGGACATAGTACAAATACTTTACAGAAACCGGGTCATCAGTCGTATAAGCCCACATTTCATTCTTAAATGTAAAAGGCTTATCATAATAAAGAAAGTCTATCACCCCGCGCGACTGCACTAACACAGCCGGCGCTCTAGTTATATTTGCATTTGGAATATCACGCTCATGAGCATCAATGATAGTTTTACCGCCCGCAAAAATTCTAATTTCACCATCAGGTGATTCTATTTCCTTCATTTTTGCCGCAGTAATTGGAGTTCCTTTTATGCGTTTATATACTTCCTTGATTTTCTTAAACTCCACCCCGTTCGGACACAGCTCTTGTATCAGTTGTTCAAGCCTTGTCATCTATCCTCACCTTCTTCTACTAGCTTGCGCGCTTCACAAGCCATGTTATATTGTATCTTGGAAAAATCTCCATAGTAGACTGTAGAACAACTCTTTTGTAGTAAATCAAATCTAAAGAAATCTTCTGTCGTTGTCAGAAAAACGTAGCGATACTTGGTGATTCCAGAATTCAGGGAAACCAGTTCCTCCAGTAGTGAGCCGATATTATCATCTACCAACCATGACTCTGAATGAATGAACAGGTCGTATCGCTGGCACCCCGCATAACTACCGCTGTTCAGCCTTTTCTCCTTCTCTGCAAAAACCTTCAGTATAGTGTTAATTGGTGTTGCTTTAATATTATCTGAAGAATAGTTTTGTACTGGCCATGACTGCACCCCGCCCTGATACGTTACTCCAAGTCTAGTCATACGGTCTCTGCTCTTAGTGCCCTCTTTCTGGTCAATATAGGGTATCTCATTCCAAAGGGCTAACGCCTCGCGCCGACTTTGTGGAACGGCCGAAGTAACCTCGATGCCAATCAGATTCTTGAGTGTTCTCAGGTCAGGCTTATCAACAATGAGCAGACTCTGGAACTCATCAGGGTACAAAGTTTCCAATATGACCTTCGCATAACACTCCCAATAATCTAACCTAGTATGCGACGGCAACGGCTTATTGCAGTCAATTGGTCCCAGGCTCATCTTGCTATACTGTTCACTCCTTGGGTTCATCATTTTCCTCGATTTCCGCGATTATCTTCGCTATCTCATCACGCAGCTCCTGCTCACGGGCTACAATTTCCTCAATCTCCGCGTTCAGCTTTACTATGTCGATTTTCTCTCGTTTGTCTTCCTGCTCCACATAAGTGCTGACAGACAGGTTGTAGTTATTCTCAACGACCTCGTCATAAGAGGCCAGATGAGAGAAGTGGGCAACTTCTTCACGGCTCGCAAATCCATCTACGATGCGAGAGATGTTATCTTCCGTCAGCTTGTTATTGTTCGTGACCTTGATGCATTCATCCGTTGCATCAATAAACAGTGTCTTGTTATCCGGCTTGTTCTTCTTCAAGACCATGATGCAGGTAGCAATAGTGGTGCCGAAGAACAGGTTGGGCGGGAGCTGTATCACACAGTCAACATAGTTGTTGTCAATGAGATACTTCCGTATCTTTTGTTCGGCCCCGCCACGGTACATGATACCCGGGAAGCAAACTATGGCCGCAGTGCCGTTGGAGGCCAGCCATGAAAGGCTGTGCATAATAAAGGCCATATCCGCTTTGCTCTTGGGAGCTAATACACCTGCCGGGGCGAACCGTGGGTCGTTTATCAAGAGTGGATTATCGTCCCCAACCCATTTCCGCGAATACGGTGGATTGGATACAACTAGTTCAAACGGTTCATCATCCCAATGCTGCGGTGAGAGAAGTGTGTCCTCACAAGCAATATTGAACTTGTCGAACCCTACATCATGAAGGAACATATTTATTCGGCACAGGTTGTACGTTGTGATGTTGATTTCCTGTCCGTAGAAGCCATTGCGTATCGCTTGGCGCCCCAACACTTTAGCTGCTTTCAACAGTAGGGAGCCTGAGCCGCAAGCCGGGTCATAGACTTTGTTGATTTCCGTTTTACCGACAGTGCCCAGGCGAGTTAGTAGCTCAGAAACGTCAGCCGGCGTAAAAAACTCGCCTCCGGATTTTCCTGCATTGCTGGCATACATAGTCATCAGGTACTCATAAGCATCGCCGAACGCATCTATCTCGAGGTCTTTCACTTCGCTCAGGTTCATTGCGGCCACACCTTCAAGGAGCTTGACCAGCTTCTCGTTTCGTTTTGCAACTGTTGAACCAAGTTTGTTGCTGTTCACGTCGTAATCGTCAAACAGGCCTGCAAAGCTGCTCTCGGATGAGCTGCCCTTTGCCGACTCTTCAATGTGTCGGAAGATGCGCTCCAACGTCTCATTGAGATTTTCATCCTGCGCTGCTCTCGCGCAGACATTGCTAAACAATTCGCTGGGTAGAATGAAGAAGCCCTTCTCCTGCACTAACCCTTCACGGGCTTGCTCCGCTTCTTCATCGGAGATAGCGGCATAATCGAAATCTTCATTGCCGGCTTCACGCTCTCCGCTGTTTATGTAATTACACAGGTTCTCAGAAACATAGCGGTAAAACATAGTGCCGAGAACATAGTTTTTGAAATCCCAGCCGTCCACCGCTCCGCGCAGGTCATCCGCAATCGCCCATATCGCCCGGTGTAGTTCCTCGCGCTCCAGCTCTTTCTTGTTATCTGCCATATCAAGACACCTTCCTTAGATATATTCTGCGGAAATTTACATCAGGGTCACGCTACGCACCAATCCTTATATTTCTATATAATAATTTATTTTATCACAATGCTTCCGCTATTTCCATATATGACACTATAAAAACTTCCTCATCATCAACTACCCTCATAGGCGGTTCACTGCAACTGTGAACCGTCTCTTTTTCTGTGTCGAATTTTTGATTCACCGAATTCTTCCATACTAATTATGTAAGCAGAAATGCTCATATCTTCAGTATTCGGAGGGATTCTCATGATAAATATTCCGAACTCGCTTCTCGTCAGCAAAACGGCTACGCCAAGTGTAGACTTGCCGTCGGCAAACAGGTCCGGCGCTCCCATACACCGCGGTTTCGATGATGCGACGGAAATACTTACGGCAACCGGGTTCAAAACTTTGGCAGCGCTCATGCCGGGCGACAGCATATATCTCTGGTTGAACGGAACTATGCGCCTTGTCAACGTCAGCGCTGTGCTTGCCGAGCACTATGACGGCGAGCTCCACTTCTACAAGGGTAAAGCCTTCGAGCAGCTAGCAGCGCCTAACCAACCACTTATGGTGAAGTATCGCCAAAGCCAACGTTGCACTGTTCTGACCAGTGAAGTCGTGTTCAACGAAAACCGAGCGCGCAGATTTCCTGCCCGCCTTGTCGTTGACAACTCGCCATCCGCCGACCTGACCGATGCCCAGATAGCGCTTGCGGCGATGGTCTACACCGACGGTAGTTTTGTCGTCCGCAACGGTTCTCTTCACAGCATCAACATAACGAAGTCTCCGAACCGCAAACCGGGGATTCAGGAAATAAAAGAGGTCTGTCGTGCCCTGAACCTCAAGTTCAAGATTCGAGACAACTATGATGAACGATATAACTCCCGGGTCAAGCGCTTCTTGTTTTCCAAGGAACACTCGAAAACCATCGCCGGTTTTGTCGGTCAGAAGAGTTCCATTGCGCCGGCTTTTCTGGCGATGGACATAAAGCAAGCTTTGCTGTTCCTTTACACCTGGGCTTGTTTTGACGGCGTCGAACAACACATGCTCTTGCAATACGACAACACGACGATTCGTGACCAGCTGCAACATATAGCCTACTTAGCCGGCTTCACATCACATACTATATCGCGATTGCGCGATAAGACCAACTACGTCAAGCTCTCACTTACTTCCACCGCTACCCCTCTCGTTCGCGAGCTTGTCCGCTACAACGGCTTCTTGCGCACTCCGGTTTGTGCTCCCGGTATCGCCGCTTTCCGCCGCAACGGATTCACGTTCTACGCTCCCGTCTCAGACTAAGCTCGCCTATGACAAAGTGTTTTGGCCCTGCAATACCCCTACATAATACGCATCGTCTCCCACCACATTGAGTGGCTGCTGCAGCTATTGCAGCGGCCACTTTTGTTTGTCCGTCTCTCGGTGAGCCGGTATGACAGTCAATTCACATCAACAGCGAAAGCGCTGCTTTGTGATATAAAGCGCGGAGCGTTGCTGAAGGGCGCGTAGTGACAGACAAAACGGGCGCGCCGTTGTGATATACAAAAGGGCGCCAAGGGCGCCGCGTTGTCGTTAACCACGGGGCGGACTTGGCTGACGACAAAAGGGCCAGCTTTGCGGTCTACATAAAAGATAGTGACAGGCCAAAGCGTTGCTGGAGACATCAGGTCCGGCGTTGTTAGAGACAGCGGGCCGTATCGTTAAGAGCCACAAGCGAAGAATTGTAGACGACAACAATACTTCAACGTGGCCGGAAACTAAACGAGAAGCGTCGTGATAGACAAAGGACCTGCGTCGCTATCATCGCTGGTAGTAAAAGACTACGGCATCGTTAGAGACCGCAGGCATAGCTTCGTCACAGACCAAGCCCGGAGCGTCGCAGTTAACAAATACAGCGTTGTGACTGACAAAGCGCGGAGCATTGTCAGAGACGGGCGTGAAGCATTGCTATGGACAGCAGTTCGTGTTGTCAGAGACCAAAGGCGAAGCGTGGTTATTAACAAACGGGCTTGCGTCGTGATTAACAAAGAAGGGCGCGTAGATGTTAACGAAAACATGTAGTCGCCACCAAGGGAAGTGTAGTAATCCACCAAAGGAGCACGCGTGGTGAGAGACAACAGACCAAGCGTGGTAAGCAATAAAGGGTCGCGTCGTGGCTCGCCAAGGAACGTTATAGCTTTCCAAGAAACGTGGTGATTGGCAAAGAGCAAAGCGTTGGTGACGACAAAGGGTGATGGTGACGACAAACTGCACGGTAGTGACGAAGGGCTTGGTGAATGCCAAATGGGTGCAGGGTGGCAGAGGACAAAGGGACAGTGGTGAGAGGCAAGGCGGTACTGCGTTGATGTGGTGGTCACGAAGGTGTGGACCGGCGCCAAGCCTGTTGTGTTTCGCAAAGGACAGAGGGAGACAGAGAGCGTTGACATAGAGAGAGGACAGATTAAAACAGGGTGAGTTTAGATTCGGCAGAGGTAGTAAATGTGAATAAAGCAGGCTCAATATTCGTGAGTTTTCATCGTGTGTGAATAATGTTCTGGAATTTTGACGAAAGCCAATGCTCAGAGCCGGCCAAAGGTAAAAATAGTTTGTGATTTGCCAAGGAAGCACCGCGGAGGCCGCTGTTTTGGCGTTTTGGGGCGTTGCTCGTCTGTTGTGCGTGAAAGCGAATGCGCCGGAAAGGCAAAAAGCGCCAAAAGTGGTGAAAATAGTAGTAAAAAGCGAGTCAGTTTTTACCCCTTTGCAAATAGGAGGAGTAAAACGTGGCAAAAAGCGGTAAAAAACGTAGTAAAAAGCGAGCCATTTGCGCCTTACAATCGTGTAGTATCTGCAAGGAGACCCTAAAAATCGTTTTCCCCTTTTTGCCCTTTCTTCAGCTTTTATTCCTTTATCCTAAAAATGAAAATATTCGCCGATTTGTCGCTGCAGCTTAAACCGGATTTTAGAGTTGATTTGGCCGGTATATTATAGGCGGGAGCGGGCCTCTGCGCTCCGGTTTGGGTTAGGTGTGCCGAGGCGGGTTTGCCGGTGTGTTTCGAAATTTTCGGTGGAAGCGTAACAAGCAAAATTACCACGTTTCTGCAATTTTTACATAATCGTGGTAATTTTGCTCTGAGGGTAAAGTGAAAACTACCACAATAATGCAATTTTTGCATAATCGTGGTAATTTTTTGTTCTGGTGGACGAAAGCAAAAGCGCCTCAAAGCTGCGATTTTTCACCGATTTGCCGTGCTCCCGCCCCCCTCAGAAACGCCTTGCCGCCTCGGGAATATTCTCTATGCCATAGGCTCCTATTTTTGATTCATCGAAAAATACCATACTCATGGCAGAGACGATGATAGACGACACGGAGACTTAATCTGTCAGGGAGAGCGTACGCCTAGCACCGTCGAAAAACTAAACGCACACTATCAAACTATAGGAGGTATACCAATGAACAACAATCTCAGCGACCCCGTCACTTTCAATCGCGTGATGAGCGACACGAAGCTCTTCGGCGAACTCATCGAACACATCACAGGCCACAGGCTTCAAATCCTGAAAACCATAAAGCCACCAATATCGCCGGACCGTTTCGGTCAGAGCGGTGTCTGGGCCGAGGTAAGTTTTTCCGATTTCCCACGGAGCTCCATCTTTGCGCTCGAGTTGAACCCGCAGGAATCCGGCTCACCGCAGCAGCAGGCTCGTACACTCATCAATGCCGCCACCCGGTATCTTGCACGCCGATATGACGTTGATGACGAGCCGGACACCCACATCATCATTGTCATGACGAACGACTTCTACGGCAAAGGTTACGCTTCATACGAGTTCCGAACCGGCTCCGAGAACATCCCCGGGCTCAAGGTCGATGACGGTCTCTGCGTCACAATTCTGAATGCCCGCTTCACTCACGACTCCGAGCACCGGAACGTGGACGAGGAGACCGCAGAATTTCTTGACCTCGTACGAGGAACCTACGACACTTCACAGCGACTCTCCGGCTTTGCCTACAAAGTTTCGGAACGTCTCCACGCCCTGTAAACTTCAGAAGAACGATACATCCCTGACAGAACCCGGGCGGCTCAGGCCGCCCTTGCACGGACAACGCATATTGACAAACTCAAATCACACTATCTTTCAAGGAGGAATCATAACAATGGCCAACGACAATCGCAAACCCATGAACCACAACTCCCGCAATAACTCGTCTTATAACCGCGCCAAAGCCAACGCTCGTTTCACCTTTAACGGTGAAGCTTGCGTACCTATCCCAAAGTTCATGCTGCTCGCCCTCAGGGAATATTTAGGGCGGCTGACACTTTCCGAGCTCACCGAAGCATTTACCAAACATTCCGGTCTCACGCACAGTGAGGCTGAGATGGCTGCCGATGCTATCATCTTGTTTTACGCTGACATCGTTCGTCCAATCACAGACAAGGAGTAATCGTACCAAAGTATAACCGTTGTCCGGAGGCAAAAGAGAAGGGGCGGAGTAATCTCCGTCCCTTTTCGCTTGCGGCGCTGTTCTCGCAAAGTATTCGTTAATCGCCGGCACCGAACTTGTCCTTCATTGCCAAGCTCACCGCCTCATCCTCCATCTCGATTTTCGAAGCGTCGGCATATTTTGCAAGCGCTCCGAATGCGCCGGATTTTCCGACGGCAAACGGCAGGCCGCCGACACGCAGACTTTGTTCGGCAAACAGTCTTATAGCCTGCTCGAAGGTCATCCCCTGCTTGGCATAGAGCTTTTCGACCTGCTCCTTGAGCTCGGCATCCAAAACAACCCTCATAACGGTTTCCTTTGCCATGTGCTACGCCTCCCGCTCGCTTGTGCCGGTATCGTTTCTTAGTCAGTAGCCTCTAACCGAACTCGGCTACTGCGGGTCTCCGAAAAGGAGACGCCAGTTTTCTCCGCATCCGCCCGATGATAGTCGTAATCGACTCTTCTACCAAGTAGCTTGTACCGTAAACCTTATATAATAAGCAATAACAAAATAATAACGGCAATGGCTCCGGCATTCATAGACCTTGCCGAGGCCGGCTCTTGTTTAATAGGGGCAGATGCGGACGGAAAACGCCAGACCGCGGTTAATCCGGCAGTTCAAATTCCATCGTCTCGCTGTTGTTGGCTATGTCCAGCGCGAGCTGAATATTGCGCAGCTCATCAGATACCTTTGTGTAGTCTTCTTTGGCCCGCTCCACCGAGTAATTCGCGTAGCGGTAGTCAATGACCGCATTGTTGCCAACGCCGACCGCAGCAGCCCGCTGCTTAGGCAGGCAGCGCTGCATAGAGTACAGCCGGCTACGCATTTGTGTGAGCTGGGGGATATACACAAGAATCTGGTCAATCGTCATCCCCGTGTCCCCAACGGTGTGCGTTGTGTTGAAGCAGTTTATGGCGTGCTTCAGAATCCTTATCTTGCAGTCCAAAGTCTCCAGCGCCTTCTGCGTGTCCGCATAGCTGTAAGCGGGGCGTACCGACTCAACGTCCTCTCCCATGGCTGCGCAGAACGTGCGGCTCTGAGCATCCTCCGCCAATACGGTCTCCTTCTCCTCAAGCAGCTTTCGCAGGAGCTTCGATGCCTCGGCCGATGTAACTTTGTATTTCATCTTGCACCTCCACTTTTATAATAATCTAATATGATTATATCATGCCGAACCTCCGAGAACAAGCACGAACGGTGCGGCAACCCGTCTAGCGGTTGACAGTCTCAGCCACCCGTCCGTTCGTCACCGGTCTGGGTCGTTTCAGCTCCACGAACCACTGACCCACCACCGGCGTAGAAACGTCCGGAGAACGCTCAAAGAAAAGGTAGCTGCGCTTCCCGCGAATCAACACTTCGTATCGGTCGCCCTGTCCTCCTGCTCTCGTGGCCGGTCTGGGGCAAACATCAACCACCTTGTCGATTTCATACCTAATGCCGTCCAACTCCAGCGAAAGCGGCAGCATCGTTCCGTCCTTCGAAAACGCGACTTCCACCGGGACATATGCTTTCCAAGTGAACTCATTCATAGCGACCCTCCTCCGATTGTGTTTCCACTCGATAGCAACCCCAAAATATACCGGATTGACTTTCACAGACAGCGGTGATATACTTTAATCCCAAATCGAACGTATGTCTTATTATACTGTACTATTGTTCGGAAGTCAAGACCTTTTTGAAAGGGGTGATTCTTTGAACCGGACTATCCTCCATGTGGATATGAACTCGTACTACTACTCGGTCGAAGCTATGCGTAACCCCGAGCTGAGAGGCAAGGCCGTGATAGTGGGAGGCTCGGCCGAGGAACACCACGGCATTGTCCTTGCAAAGTCCGAGCTCGCCAAAAGAGCCGGCATAAAAACAGGCATGGTCATTTGGGAGGCTCAGCTTCTCTGTAAAGACCTCATAATCGTCCGGCCGAACTATGACCAATATCTAAAGTACTCTCGTCTTGCCCGCGCCATCTATGCGCGCTACACCGACCTCGTAGAACCCTTTGGCATGGACGAGTGCTGGCTGGACGTCACCGGCAGCAGGCGCCTATTCGGCGACGGTCCTACCATTGCCGAGGACATACGCGAGACCGTGAAACGCGAACTGGGTCTTACCGTAAGCGTTGGCGTCTCGTTCTGCAAGTCCCTGGCGAAATTGGGTTCGGACATGCGGAAGCCCGATGCGGTCACGGTCATTTCCCGTGACGACCTGCAGACCAAGGCTTGGCCCGCTCCGGTCAGCGACCTGCTTTACTGCGGTCCGGCTACGACCGCCAAGCTTGCCCGCTATGGCATCAAGACTATAGGAGCTTTGGCACAGGCCGACTCCGAGCTTATCCGCCGCACGCTTGGCGTGAACGGTCTGTACCTTCAATCTTGCGCACAGGGCAACGAAAAGACGCCCGTAGCGGAAATCGGATATGTCGCGCCCATTAAGAGCGTCGGACACGGAATCACCTGTGTGTCCGATTTGCGGAACGCCGAGGAGGTCAACAAAGTTATACTGGCACTCTCTCAGGATATCGGGCACAGACTGCGAATCAACGGGCTTCTGGCCGGAGCTGTCCACGTCTATGTCCGTGGACATAATTTAGCTTACAGCCACACCTGGGACAATCTTGACTACGGCACTCAGCTGCCCTGCGAACTGGCGAAAGCAGCCTTTGATATCTTCCGGCGCTGCTACGACTGGCGGCAGCCGGTTCGGGCCATCACGATTCAGGCCGGCAAGCTCACCCCGGTAGCCGCTCCGCAGCAGACCACGCTGTTCATGGACGCCGCCAAGCACGGCAAGCTCAGCAAACTGCAGGACACCATCGAAAGCGTACGGAGCAGGTTCGGCAAAGCGGCGCTCACCTACGCATCTTTACTCGGGGACATCAAAATGCCGGACGACGGGCGAGACATGGTACAAATGCCGGGATTAATGTATCGTTGATGCCTTCTGAGCGTACTGACGGCGTCTGTGGCGTTTGACGCGCTGTTTTGGGTATCCATCCTTACCTGCTTTTGCGTTTGTGGCTCTGAGAGCCTCCAGAACGCTCACACAAGTTGTTTGCTCTTTCTTGTAAACAGAAAGAGAGCCGGTTTCCCGACTCTCTCAAGTATGTGTCCGCAAACACATACCCCAATTAGTAGATATATTATACTATTATTAATTATAGACTTGCAAGGGCTAAATGTCTTTTTTATTGCTACCGCTCTCGCATAGTACACAACCGTGCCGGTCGGAGTGGGTTTGTGGCTCATCGCACTTGGTCGTTCACCTCCGGTCTTGGTCGTTTCCGCTTCCTCCAAATGCCGAATGACAGACAAGGCATGGTGCAAATGCCGGGATTGATGTATCGTTGATGCCTCCTGAGCGCGCTGACGACGTCTGAGGCGTCTGACGTTCTGTTTTGGGTAATTTACTACCTGCTTTTACGTTTGCGGCTCTGAGAGCCTTCAGGACGCTCACAGCGCATTTCTAGTGTTTTCAACCTAACCGATAGACAGTAGGAGAGCCGGATTGCCGGCTCTCTTGTTGTATACTCCGGTATCCGTGGGGACTCCGTATGATGCTGCCTATTCCCTGTCCTTGTCCGGAAGTCTCCTCCTCGTAAAAAAATTTCAAAAAAATTTTCGCGCAAGTCATATAAGAGTCTATTTATTTGACAGACCCTATTTTTGTGCTAACATAGAGGTATAGTCAGAAGTTCAAAAATTCGACACCGGCAACTTCAGAAAAACATGACAGCCTGTTTCAAGGCTTTCATCGTGGTCAAAATAAATAGTCATAAGAAGGAGATGATTTTAGCGACCAGAGGATATATCAGAGTGAGCACCAAGAAGCAGGAACACGGTACTTCCCTAGAGGACCAGAGAGCCGTGCTCGAAGCAGAGGGCTGCACCGTCATCTATGCCGACACGTTCACGGGGAAGACGATGAACCGTCCGGAGTTCCGGCGCATGTGTGCCGAGCTTGTCCCGGGAGACACGGTCGTCGTGACGAAGCTGGACCGCATCGCCCGCACAGAGACGGAGGCATATCAACTTGTGATGGCCTGGGTACAACACGGCATCCGCATTCACGTCCTGAATCTCGGTCTCATCGAGGACACCCCTACCGGTCGGCTGATACTGCACGTTATGCTGGCCTTTGCCGAGTTTGAACGTGACCTCATCACCGAGCGGCTTCAGGGAGGCCGAGCTTTCAAAAGAGCGACAGACCCCTCGTATGTCGAAGGACGAAAACCGAAGTATGCCACACCGCAGTTGGACCATGCCATTGAACTGTTGCAAGAACACAGCTACACGGAGGTTGCGGCAATGACAGGCATCAGCCGTTCCACGCTCACCCGTGAGGCCCGCAAAAGAGGATATCGAAAGAGCCTGACTTAAAACCCACCATCTGCTGCCATCTGTTTAAGGTCTTCATTCCAGTCCTTCCCGACCGGAATCAAGGCTTGGCAGTCCGGGTTGCTAATACGACACCTTTTGCCGGCCATATCGCTGTCTACCGCTATGACGGTCTCGGCGCCTATTGCCGACATATCGGATTTAATGCGCTCAATACGCTTCTGGTTCGCAACGCCGCAGAGGGAGCAGTACATACCGTTCTCGCTCTCCGGTGCCGAGGACTGCCTGAGCAAATAGAGTGATATAGCGTCTATCGCTCCCTCGCAGATGTATGCAACGGTAGGGATTGTACCCGGACCCTTGGCATTGAACGACCAGTAGTCACTTTCCCTATCTGCCCTGTGCCCGGTCTTATGAAACTTGACTTGTGAATTAGTACCGCGAATTTCGAAGAACGATTGGTCAGCATTGATAAAGACGGCGTTGCCTGTCTGCTCTTCTTGGTAAAGGAGCCCTTCATCGACAAGCCGCCCGATTATCTGCTGCGGCAGTTTCCGTGTCTTGTTCAGGTACGCGAAAAGCCGACTGTATCGTCCGGGGTCTCTCTTCGGAAGCACGAACGTGTCGTCTTTAGGTGCGGACGCTTCAACCGCCTTGGTTCTGTCGGGTTGAGGCAAACTGTGCAGTCTTGACTGCGGATAGCTAAATCTTCCGGCGAACTCGCATAGCGCGGCAACCGCATCAACGAACGAATATCCGAAGTACCTCATCAGCATATCAATCGAGTTTCCTGTTTCTGAGGTTGCCCAGTCTGTATACCCACAGTACCCGCGTTTAATGGTTATGCTGCGGTTTGCTTTGAGTCGTAGACTGTTCTGCTCAACCTTGACTGCGTCCGGGTAGTTTTTGAGCAGGAAACCAAACAGGTCCACTTTCCTTGCAAACACCTTATCTTCTGCTGAAACGAATTTTGACATTTAACTAACCTCTCTTTCTGTTCATCATCACTTCATAAACTTCATAAATTCTTAAGGAGGAATCCATACAAATGAAATTCATAAATGACAACAACGATACCAATATCGAAAAGATGTCTCCCTCTTCCCCCGATGAGGTTGACCTTGACAACATAGCAGACGCAGCAGACGGTAATGCTGACGCAGCTATATGCGACGATGTAAACAAACTCGATGCCGAAACAACCGCATGTGAAAATGCAAACAAACCCGATGATAGGGAATCTTCGAAAAGACGACCGGTTTCAGATTATGTATCGAACGGCTCCTTTCTGAGAACCATAGAAGCATACGCCAAGTACCGCGAACGAAAAACAGGGTTCACAAACATGGACCGGTTTCAGCCCCTGTTTCCCGGTCTCTACACGATGGGTGGGAATACAGCGGTCGGTAAAACAACCTTCGCTCACCAGTTGGCCGACCAGCTTGCTGCCAATGGCGAAACGGTACTCTACATCTCGTTAGAGCAAACGTTATTCGAATTGGTCAGCAAGTCAATAGCCCGCGAATCCTACTTGCATAACTTCGAATTGAGGGCCAAAGGTAATGCTCCCAGCAGCATTGACATTCGTCAGGGCAAACTACTGTCACAACCTGCGTTACTGGATGAACTGCTGAAACAATACTCTGCGAAGATTGCCAACAGGCTTTTCATTATCGACGGAGCTTTCTCAATGACCGTAGAGCAAATCAAGGAGATAACCGAATCCGTATGCAAGACCGGTGTCACCCCGGTGGTGATTATTGACTACCTCCAAATCATCGCTCCGTCTGTCATCAACAAACGTGTCCTTGATAATCGGAACAGTATAGACCATATCGTTCACACTCTGAAGACAATGCAGTCCAAATACAATTTGACGGTAATCGCGATTTCCAGTATAAACAGGACTGCCTACAATTTGCCAATCAGTTTCGAGTCTTTCAAAGAATCGGGTGGTATCGAATTCACATCTGATGTTGTTTGGGGCATGAATCTTGTTTCGGCTTTCGACAAAAGCACATCTAAAACTTCCGCTGTTTCTAAACCAACAGCTCCTAAGTTGAAAACAATCGAACTTGTCTATCTAAAAAACCGCTTCGGTTTACAAAACCAGAGTTTGAAATTCAGATACCACCCTGCTAACGATTTCTTCGAGGCCATTTCTTCTGGTTTGAGCTAATCACGCAGTTCAGTTTGCCGTCCAGCTATGTGGCTATCACAATTACTGTATCACAATGTGGTTTGACCGATTTGCCCATCCGGTCCTTCTTTCCATCCCCGTATTTCTTTCCATTCCCGTACTCCTCTTCATCCCCGTATAGATTGCAGACAACAAAACAATGGCTTCGGACAGCAAAGCTGGACGGCCAAGCGCTTTGCAAATATCAGCGGCTTGCCAAGCACATCATCAGTATATACTACGTATATACTGATAGAACCCAAGGTGCCTCTGAAACCCGCACCACGCCTACGTTTCAGCAAAACTGCTTGTCCAGTAAAGAGAATAATTTGTCCAGCAAGGAGAATAATTTGTCCAGTAAAGAGAATAATTTGTCCAGCAAAGAGAATAATTTGTCCAGCAAAGAGAATTCCCCAACTGTCACTTGACTCTCAGCTATTGCGATGATGCGTTCTGGTGTTGTTCTTCTTCTGCTGGGCTTGAAGGATGTTAATAACCTTGCAAAGTTGTGTAGAGGTTGGAATCATATCATCCGTCGGCAATTTCAAATTTGGATGTTTCTTCAGTAATTGTGTTTCTGTCTGCATCAGCTTATATGCTGTGCCGAAAGCTCGCTTTAGGATGTGGTCTTTTTGACAACAGGTTGAAGCTTTTGAAAAACCGGCCAGAAGCGTCGGGCACCTATTTAGCACCGTCTCAGCTTTAATCCGCCCATCTCGGTTTCCGAGTTGTTCTATTAGTGTTGTAAGGGCCAGCGTTACTTCCTTTGCAGAAACACTTTTCGTTTTACCAAGGCTGGCGTTCACGCAAAATGTATTTGCAGTCTTTCCTCTCTGACACCGTGCTGCAAGTCTTGCTGCAACGGCTAGACGAGTTAGGTATGGGCTGGCAATCTCAATTACATTGTTTTCTTGGTCGTATGTAAGGGACGGCATTACAGGGTATAGTCCTTCGGTTATTGATGTGAATTCTGCATTATTAAGCATTCCTAGATAGGCTTGATATTTCTGCAGCCTAGTTATTAATGACTGAACTTTTTCTTTGGACGGATTAGAAGTGGTTCCCGTCATTCGAAGCAGACTCGGTGCATATATTCTTATTGTTCTGTCAAAGAATCCGCTCTCACCTGAATCGTTCAAGTTATCAAAATTGCTTTCATCATCGAAAACCACACCCTCACTCTCCATGTCATCCACCCGTTTCACAATTATTGTGTACACAGCGGCCAAAAGAGTAATATCTATCTGTGAAGGAGAATTTCTATCCGCCAACCACTCACTTTCTTCTATTGACCCACAGTAGTAGCTTTCCTCAATTCCACGCTTGATGCTTTCAAATCCGCTTTCCCAATCGCTACATTGAAAAAGCGTAGCATACTCCTCTGCAAGAGGACGAGGCAGAAGGTGGGCGAGTCCTTGCTGGACTGTAGACAATCCGTACTGATATTCCTTTATCGAAGGAATTGCAAGCTGGCTGGGCACATCGACGATGACACCTTTTTCTTTGGCCTTCATCTTCGTCCGGTTTGTCCGTTTTTCGGCAGCTGTAAACGACCCGCTCCCAGCGGAGGCGTTCTCAGGCACCACAAAACCCGGCTCTTCAAAATCCGTTATCATATGTTTCCTCCTTCGGAACAATCCCTCTTATATTGTTAGTATGGAAGGAATCCGAAAAAGAAAATTTCTCCGGTATAATTGACCGTTCTACCATTTGTGGATAACTACCATCAGCGCGTATATTGCGGCAACAAAAAGAGGCGGCCATAGGCCGCCTCTTTAGGCTTTAACAACGGTATTGTCCCGCGCCACGCTGTTGATGGACTCAAGCTGCTCTTTGCCGCTGCTTGGCTTCAGCCGGCACTTCGTGGTATAATAAGATATGCCCAAAGCGAGGAGGTGTCGGTATGTCCCCTGAAGAACGCAAGACGATGCGCGCTTATGATACGGCCAACCCGTATTTGCGTGAGAGCGATGTCAGACTGCTGAGAGCAATGGCAAAATATATCGAAGACCTGAAGGCGTTGGCAGTCACCAACCCTGAGCTTGCCAAAGAGCAGGCTCGCGCTATGCTGTATCAATCCGGCGTCACCACGAAAAGCGGGAAACTAAAAAGCGCATCGTGACGTGGGACTAAGCCGTTGTTTGGCAATGAGATTTTGAAAGGAGGAACCACGATGCCCACACAAATTGCTCCTACCCCGATTGTAAAAGGAGAAGACGCGAAAGTAATACTTCGCGAGATGCGTCGTAAGCCCACGCCGGCCGCGAAACGCGGAGCGGAAATGCTTGCAGCCAAGTACGAGAAGATGATAAAGGCAAGCGATTATTGACCGCCTTCCCGATGTTAACGCCCTACTTTTGGCGCCACGCCTTTGTCTATTTCTAAAACAAGATAATTTGCCGTATAGCAAAAGAACCGCCTGAAAACAGGCGGCTCTTTTGCTATGGCAGTCAAAGGAAGCGACATAGCATATCCGGAGGTCTCCATCCGTCCACCGTTGTTCCCCGTGCTCCTTACAAGGATATCAACCGTGCGGACATCGGAATTGGATATGTACTATGGTGTTGTGTGGAAAGCCACAGCAGAAGTCCGATGCATCGGACCTCGGCAGATTAACAGGGAGCCTCGGCCGACTTGTGAGAGAGGACGGGATTTGTGGAAAGCCGGGAACTCTCACAAAGACGATAAACTCATAGGCTGTTGCGATACCATGACACTTCAAGAACTGTTTTGAGTGATTCTGAAGGACAACTCTGTTTGCCGACTGCTTGGCTTTCCACGTTCTCATTGTACCATGGTTATCCTTCAAAGTCAAGGCGATAGTTGCGGTTTTCATGTGCTATTGCGGCTATTTTTCCATTTATTTTATACGTTTGTACCCCGATTGGTTGACAGTCTCATTTACACCGTTCCATGCGCCAAGGCCGCTATCCGGTCGTACTCCCCGTTGTTCTCTGAAATCTCACGCAGGTACGGAAGGCAAGCTATAAAGTCCTTCCGCCTGATGTTGATGAGCCTCCGGATGTCGGTCCAGCGCATCGGAATCGTGTTCTCATCCATTTGCCGGACCGCCCACAGGACCTCGGACGCCCAATATTCTTCGCTCGTCTGCGTGTGCTTCTCCACCTCGCGGCGGCACATAGACATATGTGATAGGCTTCTGGTCGCCAGTCCCAGAGCTCGCTCTACCGCCGCGATACTGACCCGCTTCGGTCTGCACGAGCCGTCCCCTTTCATCTCCGCTACAACCTTCTTCACTTTAGGCAGCATCTCTCTGTCTATCTGCTCCCAGTCCTTTGGCTTGGCACCGCCTTTGCAGTTGCTTCGCTTCTTTCTGCCGCCCATTTCGATGCCGTCTTTTCGCAGCACTGTCCTTACCGTGGCCACGGATGCTCCGAGACGCCGCGAAATCTCGGTAGGACCCTTTCCTTCTCCCTTCAGTCGGAAAACAGCCTCGTCAAACCTCTCCGCCTGCGTCTTGTCCGGTAGGTGTATGTTTGCCAACTCCTCAGGAGTTACGCGAAGAAACATAGCCGTCATGCAGACCTCTACCAAGTCGGTGGATGCTCCCGTCAGGACCTTCTCAAGCTGCCAGAGTTCGGACAGGGGATTGCTGTCAAGACCGGCATAGAACTCATCAAAATCACGGGTGAGCTTCACCATGTCCCTTTGCTGTCCTCTCGCGGAAAGATACTCCGTCCCCTCCAGACGGCTCACGAGGAATTTCCGGACCGGCACGGCGTTGTCCAAGTCTATGTCCGAGTCGAATACCTCGGCTATGTAGCGGGCAAGACGAACCTCCGTCTCACTTTGGCACATAGCCACGGGACTGTCGTCCGGAACCTGCTCCTCCGCGGATACAAACCGCGGGCTTCCCGCACTTATAAGCGCGTCGCTCTCAACCAACCGGCAGACGTGCTTCGGGCATATCGCGATACCGCCGATTTGATGGACCCTGTGCCAGAACGTCTCGCCCAGCTCACGTCTGTCCTCCTCGGCGCAGAGTGGGCAATAACGCAGCACGTTCGTGTGTGCGGCATAAGAGCGTGCCATCCGCAAAAGCATCCCCTCCATCCGTGTGATGGCTTCAAACGTCCTTCTGCGCCGCTCAGAGAGCCAGAAGCGCGCGAGACAGGGAAACATAGTGTGCTTCATAACAACGTCTCCAAGGGGCTTGTAAGCCGCGAGACGCGCCGCCGCGTCCTCACTGCACCGTCCGAGGAAAAGTACATCGGGGTGGGAATGCGGGTCTCTCAGGATATCTTCTGCGACGCTTCGATACAGCCGATATCCCGACATCGCGAAGTACCTCGCAAAGACGCTGTACACCAGCTCATCCGGGTACGGCTCGGGGAAGACCGCTATCACGGGGCCACCTCCGTCACGGGGTAATATTCGCCGATAATTTTTGCCGCATCCAGCTCCTGCGACGCTGCCAAGCCTGCAAGCGCTTCAAGAGACGGACGGCTGTCTGTCTCGGATTCCGCGTCCTGTTTTGCCTCAGTCTTCGCGCCCTGTCGTGGCGTCACCTTCTCACGCTTTCTTGACTGAGTCGGCTTCCTTACCGGCGTCTCCACATAGCCGCGCACAAGCGACATACGCCGGCTGAAAGCCTCATTCAGCGCCGGGATGTCCAGACGCTCCGAGCCTCCGGTTATGGCAAGCTCCTGCGCATCGTGTAGAAGTGACACGACTATCGAGGCTATGCCCGAGCTATGACCGTACAGCCAGTTCGCGATTCCCTCGTTGAATACTGCCTCGTGGCGAACGAACTGATAGCCGAACACAGCCTTGCAGAAGTCACGGAAGTCTTTGTCAAAGTCCATGCCGCTAAACTGCAGACCTACCGACCTGCGCGCCAGCTGCATCGCCGACTCAAAGAAGGGTATGCAGTCCGGCGTACCGACAAGGCCGATGCTGACCCCGCTGTTGTTGATAAGCTGCGTGAGCGTGGCAATCAGACCTCGACCGGTCTTGTTGTAGACGACGTTGTCAATCTCGTCCACCATCAGCAGACCGACGTGGTTAAGGGCTACCTGGCTCACCGCCCCTATCAGCATATCGGCGGTGGAGCGCGCACGCAATGCGTCCTGATAGTATCTACTGCCAAGCACCTCGTCCACCTTGCGAAGTATCTCGTAGAGAAGTCCCTTGATGGACGAGTCTTGCGGGCATTGTACAACGAGGCATGGGACAATTTTCGCGTAGGGGTGCTGTATCTCCCAATAGCTGTCTTTTGACAGTAGCGACATTGCCCTGTGGATAGCTGTGCTCTTGCCGATGCCGGACGGCCCGATTATCGTGAAGCTGTCCGAACCGCCTATGATTCCCCCGGAGCTGTAGCCCTTTATCGCCTTTCTGTTGGCGTTCCTCTGCAGCACCGCGAGCTTCGACTGCTTCTTGTCAAGCGACCGTTTCAGAGATAAATACAGCTTTGTGTATATCTCCGAGGAAATCCTGCCCGGCACATAGACGTCATACAGCTTGGACAGCTCTTCGAGCCTCCTGCCGACGCTCTCATACCGAACATTCGGGTCATAGTCGGGATAATAGCCTATCGCCGCAGCCAGCTCTTTGCCTGTCAGCATCTCCGGCAAAAGCTCACTCATTCCGTCCGTATCCTCCCTCCGTAAGCCTGTCCCTGTGCGTCCTGCTGCGCTCTCTCTTCCGTGTCTCACGGACGTTCTTCACAGCGACGCCTCCTTTGCCGGACGCTGTTCTCGCTATCGTCTGTATTCGGTCCGCCAAGTCTACCCGCGCCTGTAGGTTTTCCCTCTCGACCGCTCGGACGGCGTTTTCCCCGCGCTTCATCAGCTCGGAAGCCTCGGACACCGCCATTCCTCTGAAGCGGCTCTCGATGAGCTCAAAGCGCTTATACGCGCCGTTCTCCACGAGCCACACGCAGGACACATCATCCGGGTTGTACGCGACCACGACTTCGTCTCCCGTAAGATAGCGCTCGTCATAGCAGTCGTTCCTGTACCGCATACGGTTCACTTGCAGTCCCTTCCGCCCGAACCTGCCCTTCGTGCGCGGGAGCAATGCTAGCAACAAGTCGCCGCTGTCCACGCTCAAAAGGTTTGCTCCGGGCTGTCGCTTGCCGAACTCGAAGATGCTGTTTGCATACGGCTTCACTCCTGCCTCCAGCATATCCTTGGTAAGAGGGAAACCGGAAATAACTCTCTGCGAGTTGTAGTACACGATGCACCTGAGGATAACTCTCTCAAATTCGTCCAGCGTCAACTTGGCGTCTTCGCGATAGTCATGCGCCCCGCGCTCCTGAAAGTCCGGCTCAATCACTCCGCAGCCCTTCAGATGCGGCTTGTATAGGTCCTGCACCACGCCGAAGAACCTCTCCACCGGGCCTTTCAGCTCGGGTCGGAACGAGGGAAGGTTAGTAACCTGCACCCCGAGCTCTGATATCTGCTCAAAGACCTTCGACGTGTACTCCGCTCCCATGTCGGTGACGAGCTCTCCGGGCAGCATATCGCAGTCCCAAGCTTCCTTGTCTATTGCTATGCCGTGCCGCTCACACCACTTCTGCTTGTCTGTGAGCACGTTCAGGAGCATTTGACGGATGCTGTACATCCCTCCTTCCCAAGTGAGCGAGTAGCCGCAGCAAAGGCCGCTGTATGCGTCCACACAAGTCGTTAGTATCGGTCTGCCGACGAGGTTGCCCGACTCGTTGATGAGATATATATCGCACACCGTTGAGTCCAGCATCCCAACGCCGACGTGAGACGCGAACTGCTGCACTCCGTCTCCGAGCAGGGGTCTGCGGTCCCGCTGGTAGCTCTTGATTCCGTCCCTAGAGATATAGAAAGCTCGCATATCCTTATGCTTGCGATAGAAGTAACGGAATTGACCGTACGATGGCACATCGTCCCTGAGAACGCCGTCACTGTCGCAGTATCTCTCTTTTAGCATAAGCGTGTAGGCAGTCCGCAGACTGTTCCGGTCCTGCGAGTAGTAGAACCTGTTGATAGCCCACCGGAAATTCGCTTCGTCTGCGCCGCGCTTGCCGGGCTCGGCGGCGCGCTTCGGTGTGAGCGCCGCTTTGGTCTGAAACGCCAGGTATCTGCAAAGATAACTGAGCACCGTCTGCCGGCAAACTCCGTACCTCGCGGAGGTTTCGGCGAGCAACTTGTTGCGCTCTCTGAAACTGCAAGCAGCAGGCAGGATACCGCATATCATCGTGTAGCGCTCGTTCATCACGCGCAGGCTTTCGGTATCCAGCATATCTTCGTTCGGTATCGCTGCGGCAATGCTCGCACGAAGCTCGCTCTCGGTAATCATCTCCCAATCCCTGATGCTGTCCAACGATGTCCAAGTCGGCACGGTCATCTTCGTACAGTCGATGATGCACGCCCTGTCTTCTTCTATTGCCAGAACTCTTACAATCTGTTCGCCGCATCTAAGTATGCTGTTCGTCTGCATCAACAACAAGCCCCCAATCCTGCACGCCTCGACTCAGCCAGTAACGTCTGGAGCTGTCCAGAAGCCTCGCTGTCCTCGGCTTGTTCAAAAGGTCCCGCTTCACGCATTCACGCACCGCCATGTCGCCGTTTCGCCAAACGATAACGAAGTCCGATGTATATTCTTCAACTCCCAGCCCATCCAAAGGGACATTACACCGGAACTGTTTCACCTTCTTATCCGCCTCCAGCATATCCGCATATGCGTACTGGATGTCGCTGTATGTCCGGCAACAGTCCGAACATTTTGACAGCGTTCGCTTGACGCTTCTACCTTTGTAATTCTTCTTTTGCAAATTACCACCTCCTTTGCCGTGGTAGTAGCCCCAAACTGCCGTGAGCACGGCAGTCATACGTCGTAGAAAATGGGGATAGCCGAAAAGCGGCCTGTGCCCCTTGCGCCGCAACGCTTCCGGCAAATATAGCGACTTTCTTCAAAACAGACCTTTTCGGACAAATATTGCAATTTCCGCAGCTTCTTTATTCCCAGACTTCACCTTCTTCCTTCATTCCCGTAACTTCCCCAAAAATTCCCGTAACTAGCGACAAACTGCGCAACAGCACCGCAAAAATGGGGATTGGCAAAAACCGCGCTGTAACCGTTGCGCCGCAACGGTTTTGGCGAAAACAGCGACTTCCTTAAAAATTCGGCAATTTTGCCTGATTTTGCAACATCTACACTCCCTTCTTGGCAAAAGGCTACGCGCATTCGCGAAATTCATAACTTCCCCAAAAATTCCTGTTTCACCCCCCAAACAAGACGTTACATGGAGCGTTTTTGGGAAAACCGGGAACCGGCAAATCGCTGAAACCGTTGCGCCGCAACGATTTCAGGCGATGCTCGTTTTTCCCAAAAACGCGTTTCCCAAATCTCTCTATGTCATGGAACTTCGCATTTTTGAAAAATTGACGTTCCGTCTCCCTTCGTCGTAGTCAAAAAGTCGTCGCGGCTGTTGCGTCTTTGTCGGCGTCAAAAGTGCCCTTTTTGTCGGCATCAAAACGTTTTGTCGGCGTCAAAGCGGCAAAAAAATTGACCCCGGTAGCAGTCGCTACTGAGGCCATACGCCTTGCGGCGGTACGTTGATTTTTGAAAAATCGGGGGTGCAAGGACATGTCAGTTATTCCCACTCTATCGTGGCGGGGGGTTTGGATGTAATATCGTACACGACTCTGTTGATATGCGGCACCT
>CANQNT010000023.1 GCA_947625255.1 uncultured Acetatifactor sp.
GAAAACATCTGTGCCGCGGCGGATATTTTAAAAGGACATTCCATCGGCTCTGATGAATTCACCTTAAGCGTGTATCCCGCTTCCATGCCGATTTACATGGAACTGATCCGCAACGGCTGTGCGGCCACGATCCTGGAGACCGGCGCGGTGCTGAAGACGGCGTTCTGCGGTCCCTGCTTCGGAGCGGGGGATACGCCGGCCAACAACGCGTTCAGCATCCGCCATTCCACCAGAAACTTCCCTAACAGAGAAGGTTCCAAGCTGCAGAGCGGCCAGATTTCTTCCGTGGCCCTGATGGATGCCAGATCCATTGCCGCCACGGCGGCGAACAAGGGCGTATTGACCCCTGCCACGGATTTCGACGGTGATTTCGGCAAGTACCGGTATCATTTTGACAGCCGGATTTATGCCAACAGGGTCTTTGATTCCAAGGGCGTGGCGGATCCCGATACCGAGATCCATTTGGGTCCCAATATCAAGGACTGGCCCGCCATGTGTGAGCTTCCGGAGAACCTGGTGCTGCGCGTGGTCAGCGTGATCCATGATCCGGTGACGACCACGGACGAACTGATTCCTTCCGGTGAAACGTCCTCTTACCGCTCCAATCCTCTGGGCCTGGCGGAATTTACCTTAAGTCGTAAGGATCCCGCTTATGTGGGACGAGCAAAGCAGATGCGCGCCGTGCAGGAATCCGTGATGGCGGATACTTGTCCCATCACCTCCAATCCTGATTTGGACCTGGGCCGCGTTTATCGTTCGATCCGTACCAAATATCCGGAGATGAGCAGGAAAAACACGGGCTTTGGCTCCACCATTTTTGCCGTGAAGCCCGGGGACGGTTCCGCCAGAGAGCAGGCGGCTTCCTGCCAGAAGGTGCTGGGAGGCTGGGCAAACATCGCCCATGAATATGCCACCAAACGTTATCGTTCCAACCTGATCAACTGGGGCATGCTGCCTTTTCTGATTGATGAGGGAGAGCTGCCTTTTGAAAATCTGGATTTCCTTTATCTTCCGGGGATTAAGAAAGCGATAGAGGAGAAAGCCCAGGAGATCAAAGCCTACGTGGTGGGCGATGGAACGCTGCGGGAATTTGTTCTTCGTCTGGGAGATCTGACTGACGAAGAACGGCAGATCATTCTGAAAGGCTGCCTGATTAATTACAATCGGGTTTAAAGAAGTATCGGTGCGGATTTGAGAGACCGGACGGCGGAGCGTGTTTTCGGTTGCCGCCCGGCCAAAGGAGGAAGAAAGCTTGGAACTGAATAGAAACGTGGAGAATCCCATGCTGATCGGGACGATGGAACTGCTGCGTTCGGATCCGTCCCCGGAGCATAAGCAGTTGTTTGTCAATGAAATGGTAAAGGCGAGGTTCTTGTCCCCGGCCATGATTACGCCTGCGCCGGAAGTGGACGAGGAGGGCAAAGGAAAGCTTGCGCCGGGCTGCAAGATACAGTTTCCCATGCTCACGGCGCCTGACGGCAAACATTTCTTTATCGCGTTTACGGACAAAATCGAACAGAAGAAGTGGAAAGAGGATGGCAGCACCATTGTAACGCTGACCATGGATGAATATATCTCCATGACCCTACGTCCCGACAGTCATTCCAGCGGCTGCGTGATCAATCCCTACGGAGCCAACCTGGTAATTTCCAAAGAGCTGATGGTCAGTCTGATGGCATCCCGGACGAAAAAATCGACTCTTCCCGCGGGAAAGCGTGATGAAAAATGAAATGTCATATTTTGCTGACACCTTATCCGGGAGGAGGTGCCATCGACCATATGGAGGTATTGTTTACTTTTGATTCCCTGAGGCGTGGAAGCGGAGAGGAATTGTGTAAGCAGACTCTTTCCGCCTTTACGGTGCCTTGTTGTGACGCGGAAGGACTTCGGGTTTGGGACGCATTGGGAGAGGTGGAAGTGCGGGAGACGATTTCGGAGCCTTACCCCTATCGATACAAGCATTTTTTCCTGGGACGGGAACTGGAGGGGCAAGTCAATGTGCGGTATACCGTCCATCCCAGACCGTTGCTTCCCGGTGACCGCTGCGCCCCTTATGTGGATTTCCGCTGCGAGGAAGGGGGCGGAACCAGCGCGGGATATGCGTTTCTGGCGGACTTTGGCAAGGAGCGGGGAAAAGTGTCCCTTTCCTATGACATGAGCCATATGCCGGAGGGCAGCAGAGGGGTCTGCGCTTTCGGGGAAGACGAGGTGGTTTTGCGGGACGAAGAAATGTCGATTTTCCGGGATTGCTATTTTGCCATCGGAGCGGTGAAAGGAATTGTCGTTGGGGATCAATGCGATTTCGGGATTTATTGGATTGCGGAACCTGATTTTGACATGAAGGGCATAGCGGAATATACCCGCGAGCTGTACCGGGGAATGAGCGCTTTTTTTCGGGATATGGATTCTGTCTATCGGATTTTCGTGCGCAAGGATCCCTACAAGCACAGTGGGGGCTCCGCCATGGCTTGTTCCTATCTTTTCGGCTGGAACGAGACAGAGCCGGTTTCCGTGGAAAACAAGAAAAGTATTCTGGCTCATGAGATGGTGCATAACTGGCCTCATTTATCGGATGGGGAGGTGGGAAGCACTTCCTGGTATTCGGAGGGCGCCGCGGAATACTACAGCATGGTTCTGCCCATGCGCCTGGGGCTGATGACACCGAAGGAAGCTATGCGGGAGATTCAGGGAATGACAGACGGCTATTATACCAATCCTACCCGGCACATGGGCAATCTGGAGGCCGCGCGCATCTGTTGGCAGGACTGGAGAGCCCAGAAGCTGCCCTATGGAAGAGGCGTATTTTTCCTTGCCAACACGGATGTGAAAATCCGGCAGGCTACCGGAGGCGCGCGCGGTATCGATGACGTGGTGTTGGACATTCTGGAAAAGCGCAGCCATGGCGTTGATATGGGAAATAAGGAATTTTTAGAGACGGTCCGTCAGATCGCGGGGATTGACGTGTCCCGGGATTGGGAGATCATGCAAAGCGGCGGTCATTTCGCGCCATTGTCGGGAAGCTTTGACGGAAGGTTCCGTGTATCCCCCAGGGAAGCCGTGGAAGCGGATACGGGAAAGACTGTGACTTCTTATCTTTGGGAACTGGTGTGACAGAGGATTCTGCCGGCCGCCTGACACATAAGAAAAATCGTGACAGCACGTTTTTTCTTATGTGTCAGGCGGCTTTTTGATTGTTTGGAAACTTTTGAATAATTCTTCTGATTCTGGCAAGAATAGTCGTAGTAAAGAACGAGAAGAGAGCAATCCTCTCACTTTAAAATACGCAGGCAATCAAGGAATGGAGGAAATTATGAAGAAAGACAGACAAACAGAAGCCCGTAGGGAAAGGATCATCATGGTAGCAGCATCCGCCTTTGTCATGGCGGCACTGACTTTGACGGGGGTTTATGTGCGCAATCGTTCCGTGCAGGAACAGGACGATGGGTATTCCATTGATTTCAGTCAGTTGGAAAATGGGGATGATCTGGCACAGGGCGGCCAGTCCGGGGAAACGTCCCTGGAAAATCCGAACGGGGATCTGGCCCTTGACGGTGCAGGGGACAATTTAGGTGATTTGGCGTTGGGTGACATGGCGGGGGACGATCTGGATTATGATCCCATGTCGGAAGTGGATTCCAATCTTGTGGAAATTCCGGGGCTGACGGATAAGGATTCCAAGGACAAGTCTTCTGACAAGGATGCTTCCGGGGAAAAGGCTTCCGGTAACGAGACCTCTGATGACCAGGCATCCGCGAATCGGAACGATTCCAAGGACAAGTCCTCTAAGGATGGTCAGCAGGAGGATGATTTAAAGGAGAATGCCCAGGCCAATGATCAGACCGACGACGAAGCGAACGTGCAGAACCAGGATCTTGGCGCCAATCCCGGGGAGGTCCAGGAGGAACTTCAGACAGCGCAGCCGGCGGAGGAGACTTCCGCAAGGACGCTGGAATTTGCGGACGGACAAAGTCTTGTCAGACCTACTTCCGGCGAAGTGCTCATGCATTATAGCATGAATGGAAGCGTTTATTTTGCCACTTTGGATCAGTACAAATATAATCCGGCAGTCATGCTTGCGGCAACGGAGGGAGATAGTGTCCGTGCCTGCGCGGAAGGTCAGGTCATCGCGATTTTCCAGGATGAGGAAATTGGTCAGGCCGTTACCTTAAATCTGGGGAATGGATATCAGGCCACCTATGGACAATTGCAGAATCTCACGGTGGAATTGGGCGGTTATGTGAACAGCGGCGACATCCTGGGTTATGTGGCGGCTCCTACTAAGTATTTCGTGGTGGAGGGGACCAATCTTTATTTCCGTCTGACCAAGGACGGCATACCCGTGAATCCGGAGGAACTGTTTTCTTAAATAGCTTGGGTTGAAAACGGCGTCTTAAACAATTGCTAGCCGCGGCAAAGCTTCGATTGCTTCAGGCACAGGGAGGCTGTATGTATCTGATCAATGGAAAAATCAAGACGATGGCCGGAGCGGAATATCCCTCCGGCACCATCCGGATCCTGAATGGAAAAATAGCGGAAATCGGGAGCACCGATCAAGTGTCCGTCACTCCGGACAAGGATGAGGAAGTGCTGGACGTGGCAGGAGCCTTTGTGATGCCCGGCATTATTGAGGCCCATTGTCATATGGGCATAACGGAAGAAAAAAAGGGAATGGAAGGGGATGACTGCAACGAAACCGTCAATCCCATCACCCCTTGGCTGCGCTCCATTGACGCCATTCATTCCATGGACGCGGCTTTTGATGACGCGGTGCGTGCGGGCATCACGGCGGCCATGATCGGCCCTGGCAGTTCCAACGTGGTGGGCGGCCAATTCGCCGTATTGAAAACAAGAGGACGCAGGGTGGATGATTTGATCGTCAAGGCGCCGGCAGCCATGAAAGTGGCCTTTGGGGAAAATCCCAAGGTCAATTATTCCGGTCAGGGGAAGAGTCCCTCTACCCGTATGGCAATCGCGGGAATGCTGCGTCAGGAGCTGACCGAGGCCAGGGCTTATCAAAAGCGCAAGGAAAAAGCCGTTCAGGCGGGAGATGAGTTTGAAGAGGATTTTACCAAGGAATGCTGGCTGCCCGTTTTACGCAGAGAAATTCCCATCAAGGCCCATGCCCATCGGGTGGATGACATTTTTACCGCCATTCGGATCGCCAAAGAATTTCATCTGCGCATGACGTTGGACCATTGCAGTGAAGGTCATCTGATCGCGGAGGAGCTGGCGGCGGAAGGCTTTCCCGCCATTGTGGGGCCGGACCTGGCCAGCCGTAATAAGATCGAGGTACAGAATATGGCTTTCAAGACCGCCGGAGTGCTCAACCGCGCCGGAGTCATGACGGCCATTACCACGGACCATCCCGTGTCCCTGATCCAGGCACTGCCGTTGTGCGCGGGACTGGCGGTCAAGTCGGGGCTTCCCCTGGAGGAAGGCTTCAAGTCCATTACCATATATCCTGCCATTATTTGCGGAGTGGCGGATCGCCTGGGCAGTCTGGAAGTGGGAAAGGACGCGGATATCGCCGTGTTTGACGGCAATCCCATGGAGGTGTTTACCAGGACGCTGTACACGATTATTGACGGCAACGTGGTTTACCGGGAGGAAGAAGACGCGCATAAATGATTGCCTGATTTCATAGAGATAATAATAGAATTTTATTTTTGCTCTTTACGCCGATAGAATAATAAGGTAAAATGGGTGAAAATAGAATAAGAAAAGATTGCGGCAGTTCGTCCAAATGGATTGCCGCAATCTGTCAAAGTGAGGATCAGGGCAATGAAAATTGTGGTTTTGGCAGGCGGAACGAGCACGGAGCGGGACGTGTCGCTGAGCTCCGGAAGTATGATATATCGGGCGCTGAAGGGACGCGGCCATCAGGCGATCATTTTGGATGTTTATCTGGGCTATGAAGGGGAGCCGGAGGGAATCTTCGACAAGGATGTGGACTGGGCCGCCCGGATCGGACGGATTTCGGAAACAAAGCCTGATCTGGAAGCCGTAAAGGCCATGCGAAAGGACGGGGGAAAGAGCTTTTTCGGCCCTAATGTACTGAAGATTTGTCAGGCGGCGGACGCGGTGTTCATGGCGCTGCACGGGGCCAATGGCGAGGACGGCAAGATTCAGGCCTGCTTCGAGCTGATGGGGATTCCTTATACGGGAACGGATTTCGTCAGTTCCGCCATGGCCATGGATAAGGGCATCAGCAAGGATATGTTCCGGGTATACCGGATTCCGACTCCCGCGGGCATCCGTCTGAAGCTGGGAGAAAAGGAAAGTGAAAAGGTTCCTTATCCTTGTATCGTCAAGGCCTGCTGCGGAGGGTCCAGTGTGGGTGTCTGCATCGCCCGCAATGATGAGGAATACGAGGCGGCCAAGGCCGAGGCTTTTCAATACGATAAGGAAGTCATTATTGAGCAGTACATACAGGGAAGAGAATTCTCGGTAGGCGTGATGGACGGCAAAGCCCTTCCCGTGATTGAGATCGCACCAAAGGAAGGCTTTTATGATTATAAGAATAAATATCAGGCCGGCAGCACGGTGGAGACTTGCCCCGCCCGGATACCGGAGGAAAAGTCTGCCCGGATGCAGGAGATCGCGGAAGAAGTGTTCCGCGCGCTGCGGCTGAAAAATTATGCGAGGATGGATTTCATGATGAGCTCAGAAGGGGAGATTTACTGCCTGGAGGCCAACACCCTGCCTGGTATGACGCCGACCTCCCTGCTTCCTCAGGAGGCTGCCGTCCTTGGAATGAGTTTTGAAGCCTTGTGCGAGAAAATCCTGGAAGGGGCTTTCGCGGACGAACATTGATATGCGGCAAAAAAGGAGCGGGAATCATGAAGCAGATGACATTACAACAGATTGCCCGTGCCTGCGGCGGAGCGCTGACGCTGACGGAAAGGGCCGTGGGTATGGGGATTGGTCTGGACACTGAGGTTACGGCGGCCGTGCTGGATTCCAGAAAAATCGAGACAGGCGCGTTGTTTTTTGCCACGGTGGGGGAACGGGTGGACGGACATAGCTTTGTCGGGGTCGTGTATAAAGCCGGCGCGGCTTGTGTGGTCACCCAGAAGACGCCGGAGCAGGTGGAGAGGGAATGTGGAGTTCCCGCTTCCTTGTGGGGCGCTTATATTCTGGTGCAGGATACACTGAAAGCGCTGTGTGCGGTGGGAGAGTATTATCGGAGCACATTATCCATTCCCATAGTGGGGATCACGGGCAGCGTGGGCAAGACCAGCACGAAGGAATTCGTGGCCGGCGTGTTGTCAAAAAAGTATCGGGTTTTGAAAACGGAAGGAAATTATAATAATGAAATCGGGGTTCCCCTTACCCTGCTTCGTATCCGCCAGGAGCATGAGGCGGCGGTTGTGGAGATGGGGATCAGTGATTTCGGAGAGATGCACAGGCTGGCGAAGATGGCCCGTCCCACAGTCTGCCTGATCACCAATATCGGACAGTGCCACTTGGAAAATCTGAAGACTCGTGACGGGATCCTGCGGGCGAAAACGGAAATTTTTGATGAAATGGATCCGGACGGGGAGGTGTACCTGAACGGAGAAGATGACAAGCTGGCAACAGTGAGAAACGTCCATGGCAAACCGGTCCATTTCTTCGGCGTGGGCGGCAATCCCGAGGAGGAAGTCTATGCCACGGATCTTGTGGAAAAGGGCCTGTATGGCAGCGAGGCAATGCTTCATTTGGGTCAGGGGCAATTTCCCATTTCGGTTCCTTTGCCCGGTTCCCACATGGTCATCAACGCGGCGGCTGCCGCCTGCGTGGGCAGACTCTTAGGCTTGTCCGAGGAGGAAATCGCGGCAGGAATCCGTGATGTGAAGCCCGTGAGCGGCAGAAGCCGTTTGATTCCCTTGCGGGATCATGTCCTGATTGACGATTGCTACAATGCCAATCCCGTTTCCATGCGGGCAGCCATTGATTTGTTGAATCAGGCGGATACTGCGAAAGTGGCGATTCTGGGAGATATGTTTGAATTGGGAGAGGATTCTGAGCGGATGCATACGGAAACCGGCGCTTACGCGGCGGGAGCGGGACTGGACGGAATCATCTGCATCGGAGAAAATGCCAGGTATTTGTACCGGGGTGCGATGGGAGCTGTTGACAGGACGAGAGAAGCCGCCCCTCGCACGAAACTATTTTACTTCCGCGCAAAGGACGACTTTCTGGAGGCGCTTTCCGCTCAAGGGGAAGAGCTTTTGCCGGATGGCTGCGCCATTTTGCTCAAGGCTTCTCATGGAATGGGCTTTCAAGAGCTGGTAACGGTCCTGGAGAAGCGGTTTCCTTCTCCGGAAAATAGGCGGCCTTGTTCTTGAAATAGGTATCGGAAATGATTTTTAATACATAAGCGCCCAGGTTTCTGCGGGTTTCCTTGTCCAGATCCTTGATGTAAACGGGCTTCCCGTACTCGATGACCACGGTTGCCTTTTTCATCTTGGGGAACTGGTCTTCGAATATGGCGGCGGAATTTACGATGGTCATGGGAATGATGGGGACTCCGCCTTTCTCGGCGATTTTAAAGCTTCCTTCGTGAAAAGGAAGAAACGTGTCCGCCGCCTTGTTGCGCGTCCCTTCCGGGAAAATGCAGATGGAAATCCCTTTCTTGACTTCTTCCACGCCGGTCAGGATGGTCTTCAGGCCCTGCCTGATATTATTCCGGTCCAGGAAGAGGCAGTGCAGATAACGCATCCAGGTGGAAAGAAGAGGCCACTTGGCCATTTCAATCTTGGCCACATAGCCGGTGGGCCTGGGCACGCGGACGTACGTGAGCACAATGTCAAAATAGCTGCGATGATTGCCCACATAAAGCACTGCGGTATCCTTAGGAATGTTCTCTTCTCCCAGAGCGATCACTTTCGTACCGGATAAGCGGATGACCTGACGAAATCCCCAGTTGACGATGGCGAGAGAACTGCGGTCCTTCAGGTCCTGATTGAACTTGCCGATGATCCATTCAACGATGATCAAGGGGATGGAGAAGATTAAAAACAAGATAACGAAGCCTGCAACGATAAGAAAACGAATCATAATTTGGTCCTCCCTGGTAACACGCCGGATGCCGTTCTTTGCGGACCATCCGCCTGCATCTGAAACAGATTCAGTATATCATATTTTTGATAATCTGTATAGAGAATTTGGGTGATAAGCCGGTGTTTTCCGCCCTGAAGTCATATTCTCCCTTCTTGCACATAAAATGGAATAAAGCCACTTTTGGAGCGATTGTGTATGAGAGTAGGAAAAGGAATCGTCTGCATCCTTTTGATTGTGGGATTGCTGACCGGCTGTTCGATTCTGGATAAGGAGCAGGTGAAGCTTCGGGATTTGGATTTTACGGTGTTAAGCGAGGAAAAGATTCCCGCGGAGCTTCTGACCATTATTGAGGAGCGTAAGACTGAAGCATTCAAGCTGACTTATCGGGATACGGATTATCTGTATATTGTGATCGGTTACGGGGAGCAAAAGACGGGAGGTTACAGTATCGCGGTCAATGAATTGTATCTGACGGAGAACGCCATATATGTCAGTACCAGTCTTTTGGGGCCGGATGCGGCCAGGGAAGCGGAGAATGCGGCCTCTTATCCATACATAGTGATTAAGACGGAAAAGTTGGAGGATACGGTGATTTTTCAATAGGCGTTTTGAAGCGCTCTTTGAAAACAAGAGAAAAAGGGAGTGATGTGATATGCTGCTGATAGAGAACGGTTACTTAATCGATCCGAAATCCGGGAGGGAGGGCAATTACGATGTCCTGACAGGCGGTGAACGGATTCTGAAAATCGGAAGGAAATTGGCGGAAAAGGAATTGTCCGGCGAGACACTGGCGGACTGTAGGCGCATTGATGCCTCAGGACTTCTGGTCTCGCCCGGACTTGTGGACGTGCATGCGCATTTCCGGGATCCGGGTTTTGAATATAAGGAAGATATTGAATCAGGAGCCAGGGCGGCTGCCCGCGGCGGCTTTACCACGGTGGTGCTGATGGCCAATACCAGACCTTGTGTGGACAATGAGGAAACTCTTTCCTATGTGCTGCGGAAAGGGAGGAAAACGGGCATTCATGTGGAGACCTGTGCCAATGTGACAAATGGAATGCAGGGCAGGGAGCTGACGGATATGGATGGTCTGGCCGCCAGGGGAGCCGTAGGCTTTACGGATGACGGGATTCCTCTTTTGGATGAAAGTGTGGTGCGCGCGGCCATGCGGAAAGCGGCGGCGTTGGACATGCCACTCAGTTTTCATGAAGAGGACCCGAGGCTGATTGTCAATCATGGAATTCATCACGGAAAGGCCAGTGACTATTTCGGGATCGGCGGCTCTCCCAGGGAGTCGGAGATCGTTCTGGTGGAGCGGGACCTTAAGCTTGCTCTGGAGACTGGAGCCTGCGTCAATATTCAGCACATCAGCACCAGGGAAGCGGTGGAGCTGGTCCGGAGGGCTAAGGCCAGGGGACATAATATCCATGCGGAGGCCACGCCCCATCATTTCACCTTGACCCAGGAGGCTGCCATTCGGTATGGGACCCTGGCAAAAATGAATCCGCCCCTGCGGGAAGAAGCGGACAGGCAGGCCATCATACGGGGACTTGTGGATGGAACCATTGATCTGATTGCCACGGATCACGCGCCCCATGCCGCTTATGAAAAGGACAAGCCTATTACGGAGGCTCCCAGCGGCATTATCGGTTTAGAGACAGCCCTGCCCCTGGCAATCACGGAACTGGTGTATGGCGGTTATATGAATATGCGACAGGTGATTCGTTGTATGAGCTTTCATCCGGCTGCCATGTACCACTTGGACGCGGGTTATCTGGCGGAAGGCGGTCCGGCGGATTTGGTTTTGGTGGATACGGCTGCCAGAGAGGAGGCGGGAAATTATTTGTCCAAATCCAGCAATTCTCCGTTCACCGGACGCTCCTTAAACGGCGTTGTGCGTATGACGGTCTGCGGCGGACGTGTCGTGTATGAGCATCGTGCGCTTTCGGCCGCATCATGACTGCCATAGACTGCCTTGGCCAAGCGGTGAGTAAATGGTAACCCCAGATCATATAGAGAAAGGATTCATAGGAATCATGAAGCAAAAGATTACAGCAACGGTGCTTTCCCAGAAAGAGATCGCGCCGGACATTTTCGACATGTGGATTGCCACGAAATTGGCGGAGCAGGCCGTCCCCGGACAGTTCCTGTGCATTTATCCGAAAGACCGCAGTACGCTGCTGCCAAGGCCCATTAGTATCTGTGAGGCGGCAGAGAACAAAGAAAGCCTGCGGATCGTTTATCGTGTGGCCGGCCAGGGGACCAAAGAGTTTTCCGGGTATCAGGCGGGAGAGAGGATTTCTCTGCTCGGGACTCTGGGCAATGGGTTTCCCCTTGAGGCAGGGAAAGGAAAAAAGGTATTTCTCATGGGAGGCGGCATCGGCGTACCGCCCATTTTGCAGCTGGCCAAGGCTCTGGGGCAGGAAACCCGGGGGTGTGAGAGCCGGAAGCGAGTGGTTCATGGTCAGGAGACCCAAGAGCAAGGGACTCTGGTGCAGATCATCGTGGGATATCGGGACGGACATTTGTTTTTGGCGGATGATCTGTCGAAATATGGAGACTTATATTTGGCGACAGAGGATGGAAGCGCGGGAACAAAGGGGAATGTGATGGACGCTGTCGCGGCCAATGGTCTGGAGGCGGACGTGATTTTTGCCTGCGGACCCATGCCCATGCTGCGCGCCATCAAACAGTACGCGTTGGAAAAGGAGATTCCGGCTTATCTGTCCCTGGAGGAGCATATGGCCTGCGGCGTGGGCGCATGCCTGGGCTGTGTGGTTAAGACCAGGGAGATCGATCATCATTCCCATGTGCACAACGCCAGAATCTGTACCGACGGCCCCGTGTTTGAGGCCCGGGAAGTGGACATTTGACGAGGAGGAGCCTATGAACACAAAAGTAACCATTGCCGGAGTGGAATTTAAGAATCCGGTCATGACGGCCTCCGGGACGTTCGGTTCCGGCATGGAATATTCCGAATTTGTAGATTTGAACAGACTTGGCGCAGTGGTGACCAAGGGCGTGGCCAACGTACCCTGGCCGGGCAACCCTACTCCCCGTGTGGCCGAGGTGTACGGAGGAATGCTGAACGCCATTGGGCTGCAAAATCCGGGAATCGATGTTTTTTGCGGCAGAGACCTGCCTTTCTTGCGGCAATATGATACGAAAGTCATTGTCAATGTCTGCGGCAAGACTGTGGGGGATTACGTGGATGTGGCGGAACGGCTGGGCGAGGAATCCTCGGTTGCCATGCTGGAAATCAACGTCTCCTGCCCCAATGTCAAGGAGGGGGCCATTGCTTTCGGACAAAAGGCGGATGCCCTTTTCCGGATTACTTCTGAGGTCAAGAAGCACGCCAGGCAGCCTGTCATCATGAAGCTGAGTCCCAACGTGACGGACATAACGGAAATGGCCCGTGCGGCGGAGGCGGCTGGCGCGGACGCCCTATCCCTGATCAATACCATTACGGGCATGAAGATTGACATTCAACGCAGAACCTTTGCTCTGGCCAATAAGACCGGAGGCTTAAGCGGACCCGCCATCAAGCCCGTGGCAGTGCGCATGGTGTACCAGACGGCTCAGGCGGTGAAGATTCCCATCATCGGCATGGGCGGAATCGCTACCGCGGAGGATGCCATTGAATTCCTCCTGGCAGGGGCTACCGCGGTCAGCATCGGCGCCATGAATTTTGTAAATCCTTATGTCACGGTGGAGGTGGTGGAAGGAATCGAGTCCTATTTGGAGCGTTGGGGAATTGAGGATGTCCGCGAGCTGATTGGAGCGGTGCGCTGAGGAGCGCGGGATGGTTTGGAAGCTTTTATCATAACAATAAGAATCCTTTCATATACTTACCTAAGACGATGTTTCGGTATTCGCCGCGGCAGCTTGCCGTGGTACCGGACGTTGTACGGACAGTAAGGAATGGAGGGATTTTGTTTGGAATTATTAAAGAAGAATATACATATGGATCGGGTGCGTGCCGAAGCGGTCAGCCAGATCACCCTGGAAGATGACCTGAATGTGCCGGATAACAAGCCCGACGTAAATACCCTGAATTTTGAAAAGGGAACTGTGCTGATCGATGAAATCAGACCCGGGACGGATCATGTGAGTCTGAGGGGCCGGCTTGTGTTCCAGATTTTATACCATACGGAAGAGGATGGAAGCAGTCTGGTGCGCCTGGATGGAAAGATTCCCTTTGAGGAAAAAATGAATCTGCAGGGAGCCCTCAACACGGACAATGTGACCGTGGAAGGCGAGGTGGAGGATTTAAGCGTAGGTCTCATCAATTCCCGGAAGCTGAGTATTCAGTCCGTGGTGACCCTGAATGCCTGGGTGGAGGAGCTTTACGACGAGGAAGCTCCTATTGGCATTTATGGGGAAGAACCCGTGGAATACCGCAAGGCCCCTGTGAATCTGGCGGAAATAGCCATTTTCAAGAATGATATTTTCCGAATCAAGGAAGAGCTCACCCTGCCGGGCAACTATCCCAACATCTTTCAGGTTCTTTGGAGCAGCGTCGCCCTGGGGGATATGGAGTTTCGGGTTGTTTCTGAACGGATCCAGATACAGGGAGATGTGCATATTTTTGTTTTATACGAAGGGGAAGGCGAGGATCATCCGATCCGCACTTTTGAACAGACGATTCCTATCAGCGGCGCGTTGGAATGCCATGGCAGCAAAGAGGGCATGATCGCGGATATTCGCTGTGAATTGAGCACTCAGGAGCATGGGCAGCCGGAGGTGGTGGTTCGTCCCGATCTGGATGGTGAGGAACGCAATCTATGTCTGGATCTGGTGCTGAACATCGGCATGAAGCTCTATGAGGAGGAAAATACAGAGGTCATTACGGATATCTACGGCGTAACCTGCCAGGTGGACACCCTGACCCATCCCGCCAGTCTGCGCAGGCTCCTGGCCAAGGTCAACGGCAAGACCAAGGTAACGGATCATGTGCGGGTACAGAGTGATGGTGGAATCCTGCAGCTGCTGCACAGCGAAGGCCATGTGCTGATTGAAGATCAGCAGACCGTGGAGGACGGGATTCAGATCAGCGGCAGTCTCCAAGTGCGGGTTTTGTATATCACCAACAATGACGATGCTCCTTATGCCAATGTGCAGGCGCAGATTCCTTATCAATATACGCTGGAGGTACAGGACATCGCGCCCGGTGATCTGGCAAAGGTGAGAGGGAAAGTGGAACAGCTTCAAGTCTCGATGCTGGACGGCGAGGAGATGGATGTAAAGGCCGTTTTGGAATTTTCCACGACGGTGTTTGCCAATGTACCCATGGAACTCATCCAGGGAGTTCAGACCAGGCCTCTGGATACCTCCGTGTTGGGGGCTTTGCCGGGAATGGCCATTTATACCGTGAAAGCGGGGGATAATCTCTGGAATATCGGGAAAAAATACTACATTCCCGTGGATACGCTGCGTAAGATGAACGAACTGGAGACGGATGAACTGAAAATAGGACAAAAGTTATTGGTGCTGAAAGGAGCGTAAAGAGTTTCGGCGGCCCGGCCGTTTCCCGTGGGCAGTCTGAACTGTTGCCGGGCTGCCTCGCGGGAGATAATTGAGTATTGACAACCGGCTGGCAGGTGTATTAAAATAGGGGACAATACAATTGTATACAAAATACAACTTACGAAGCAGAGAGGCATTGTAGGATGGATAGCTATCAGATAAAGGCGTATGCGAAGATTAATCTGGGATTAGACGTGGTTGGCCGTCTGGAAAATGGGTATCATGAAGTGAAGATGGTGATGCAGACGGTGGGCATCTATGATGAATTGCAGTTTCGGAAATGCGAGGGGGGAATCCATTTGTCCACGGATTGCGGAGAGCTTCCGGTGGATGAGCATAATCTGATTTACAAAGCGGCCAGGCTCATGGCGGAGGAATATCATATACCGGGAGGAATCCGTATTCATTTGAAGAAGACGATTCCCATCGCGGCGGGGATGGCCGGCGGAAGCAGCGATGCGGCAGCTACCCTTAAGGGAATCAATCGGTTGTTTGACCTGGATGCGTCCCTGGAGGATTTGATGCGGCTGGGCGTGCGGATCGGCGCGGACGTACCGTATTGTGTTCTGGGAGGAACCGCGTTGGCGGAGGGAATCGGAGAGAAACTGACCTCCTTAAATCCCGCGCCGGAATGTTTCGTGATGGTGGCCACGCCGGACATCAATGTATCCACAAAGGAAATATATGAACGTCTGGACATGGACGAGGTCGTTGAGCATCCGGATATAGACGGTATGGTGGAAGCGATTTGGGAGGAGAGTCTGAACGGAATCCTGGACAGAATGGGGAACGTGTTGGAGCAGGTCACCATACCTCTTTATCCGATCATAGAAAAGATCAAAGGCAGAATGAAAGATCTGGGAGCGCTCAATAGTCTCATGAGTGGCAGCGGTCCCACGGTGTTTGGAATTTTTGTCAATGAAAGAATCGCCAGAGAGGCTTTTGAACAGCTTAAGAAGGAGCGGCTGGCGCCGCGGCTCTTCTTGACGAGCTTCAATTAAGGTACGCGGGATTGCGTAAGAATGGGGGAAACCATGCAGGATAATTTACAAGTGAAGATGGATGCCTTTCTTCCGCTTCGTGATGTGGTGTTCAACACATTGAGACAAGCGATTTTGACGGGAGAGCTGAAGCCCGGAGAGCGTTTGATGGAAATTCATCTGGCCAACAGGCTGGGAGTCAGCCGCACGCCGATTCGGGAGGCCATCCGCAAGCTGGAGCTGGAGGGTCTGGTCACCATGGTTCCCAGAAAAGGAGCGGAGGTGGCCCAGATCACGGAGAAGAGCATGATCGACGTGCTGGAGGTCCGCAGAACCCTGGATGCGCTCTGTGCGGAGCTGGCCTGCGACAGAATTGACGAGGAAGGCTTAGAAAGGCTGGGTCAGGCCTGCGAGAACTTTGAACAGGCTGTGAAAGGGGGCAATATCAAGAAAATCGCCCAGGCCGACGTATCCTTGCATGACATTATCGTGGAGGCCACCGGCAATAAGCGTCTGGTGCAGCTGATCAATAACCTTTCCGAGCAGATGTACCGATACCGGTATGAATATATCAAGGATGCCAGCCAGCATCAAAATCTTGTCAGGGAGCACCGTATCATTTATAACAGCATCCGTGACAAGGACAAGGAGACCGCTTCCCAGGCGGCCAAGCTTCATATCGATAATCAGGAAAGGGCGATTTTGAACCGGATCCGGCTGGATCGAAAAAATCGTGAATAAATTGGGAAAAAACGGAAATAACTCTGAACAGAACTTGTTGAACTGGAAGGAGTTATTTTATGAGAAATGGTTATAGAGGCTTGTTGGCGGTTTTGAGTTTGTGTGCGGCCCTGGGCTGGTGGGGGATCCTCTATCCACAGCTGACTATGACACCGGACACTTACAGGGTGGTTTCGGAGGATGGGACTGTACAAGAAGACGTTTGCATGGTAGAATGGGATTTCGAGGGAGATATTTATACGGAAATTTTGAATGCGGATCCTGGACGGGTACGTTTTCGCAGCGGTTTGTTGGAAAGTCTGCGGGAGTATCTGGAGTATTGGAAAAAGGAGTAAATCCATGGAGCAGGAAAAGGAAGATTCCCTGAAAAAGGCGCCCATCGGAGTGTTTGATTCCGGTGTGGGAGGTCTGACGGTAGCACGGGAGATCATGCGCCAGATTCCGAATGAATCGATTATTTATTTTGGCGACACTGCCAGGGTGCCCTATGGCAACAAGTCCAAGGACACGGTGACCAAGTTTTCCAAACAGATTGTGCGTTTCCTGCGCACACATGATGTGAAAGCCATTGTGGTGGCTTGTAATACTGCCAGTGCCTGCGCGCTGGACGAGTTGGAGCGGGAAAGTGATATTCCCATTATCGGCGTGGTCAGGCCGGGAGCCAGGGCGGCCACGGAAGTCACGCGGAACGGCAAAATTGGTGTGATCGCTACTGAAGCCACGATTGGCAGTCAGATTTATAATCAATACATAAAGAAGCTCAAGAAGAATGTTACGATTTACGGAAAGGCGTGTCCGCTGTTTGTTCCCCTGGTGGAGGAAGGCTTGTGGCAGGATCCCGTTACCGATGAGATCGCCAAACGTTATCTGGCGGAATTGATCGACTGCGGGATTGACACCCTGATTTTGGGCTGCACCCATTATCCGCTGATCCGTTCCACCATTGGACGCATCATCGGGGAAGAGGTGACGCTGGTGAATCCTGCTTATGAGACTGCCAGGGAATTGAGGAGTATGCTGAAAGAGGCCGGTCTGCTGAATGAGGAAGCCCCGGGACTGGGGGCCAACAAATACCAGTTCTACGTCAGTGACAGTGCCGAGAAGTTTAAGCAATTTGCCAATTCCATTATTAAGTACGGGATTCTTTCCGCAAAAACAGTGAATATAGAAGATTATTGAACCGAAGAACGGGTGAAAAAAGGATGTGGTAAAATGACGAAGGATGTGTTGTTGTCCATTCGGGGACTGCAGTTCAACGCGGCCGCGGAGGAGACCAACGTGGAGACAGTGACACCTGCGGAATATTATAAAAGGAACAACAAGCATTTTGTGGTGTTTGAAGAGTCCAGCGAGGGTTTTGAGGAAACGACCAGGAATATCATCAAGTTTCAGGAACATTCCCTGGATTTGACGAAGAGGGGACTTGTCAATGTACATATGATTTTTGATGAAAACAAAAAGAACATGGCGAACTATGTGACCCCTTTTGGAAATATTTTGGTGGGCATTGATGCCAGACGTGTGCGCATGAAAGAGGAGGATCAGAGGATCAGCGTGGATGTGGATTACGCTCTGGAAATCAATTATGAATATATGGCGGATTGTAAGCTTACGGTGAATATTATGTCAAAGGGTGAAGAATTCTCCCTGCAGAAAAAGTGCTGCTGATCGCGAGATACGCGATCGGCAGCACTTTCGACACGTTACGATGAAAAATCCCGCTTCTGACAGATAATCCTGTCCGCTTTCTTACTTTAAGGGCTTGGCCCCGGCTTTTTCCTGGGCCTTTTCAACCAGACGCTTAAATCTGCCCTTCTTCACTTCCGGCTTCTTTTCGGGACGGCCGTGAAGTCCTCTCACATCCATGATGTAGATGCCGCTGATTACGGCTTTGACTTCCTTTTTGACGGGAATGTTGTCAAAGATCTTTTCATCGGCGATTAAGGACATGATCTGGGGGCCGACTTTGACCTTGACGATGGGGAGCTTGGTGCGGCGCATGAGCTTTGGCGTCTGGTCGACGACGGACTGCGGAAGTCCGGATTCCTTCATGCGCATACGCTTTTTGTCAATGATCAGCATGGAAACGGTCTGTTTATGTGCTTCCAACATGGCCTGCTGTTCATCCTGCTTTTTCTGGGCCCTTTTTCCCAGAAAATACAGGATAACGATGCCGATAATGAGCACGGCCAGTATGATGAGAAATACAATAAGTGGTTTTGGCATGGGAAACTTCCTCCTGAATATCCATAGTATTGCAAACCAACGTTACCTTATTGTATCACAGATATCTGGCTTTAGGCAATAAAACATTTCTATATTTTGTACAGTTTTTTTCCCGTTTTTGTGATATACTTTTTTCTAGAACGCGTTTTCGGAGGATGATCGATGATTTTGGAAGTACTGGGAGGAATCGTAGAATTCCTTTTCGAGCATTTGATTATTTTGAATATGTTGTTTGCCATTGTTATAGTCTTTTTTGAAAGGCGGGATCCCAAGAGCGTTTGGGCCTGGCTGCTGTTGTTGTATTTCATTCCCATCGTGGGCTTTGTTTTTTATCTTTTTCTGGGAACGGATATGCACAAAAGAAAGCTGTTCCGGACCAAGGAGGTGGAGGATTCCCTGAACAATGCCATTCGGCAGCAGGAATATAGTCTCCGTACTATGAAACCGGAGGATCTTGACAATGATATCAGTGGATATACGGATTTGATCATGTACAATCTGACCTCCACCGGGGCCATGCTGTTGGAAGAAAACAACGTGGATATTCTGACTGACGGAAATGTTAAGTTTGAGACATTGATCCGTGATCTGGAGCAGGCCAGGCATTTTATCCATATTCAATATTACATTATCCGGAATGATGTATTATTTCACCGTATTTGTGAGGTCCTGACCCGCAAGGCGGCCCAGGGCGTGGAGGTCCGGGTGTTGTTCGATGCCATGGGATGTCGCGCGGTAAGCCATCGTTTCTGGAAAGAATTGAATAGCAGGGGAATTCGGACGGCGGAATTTTTTCCGGCTTTTTTACGGAGATTTCATTTGCGCATCAATTATCGCAATCACCGAAAAATCGTGGTCATTGACAATGAAGTGGCTTATGTGGGCGGCTTTAATATCGGAAAGGAATATATTGACCTGGACGAGAAATTCGGACATTGGCGGGATACGCATCTGCGCATCCGGGGCAGCGCGGTGTTGGGGCTGCAGCTGAGATTTTTGCTGGACTGGAATTATGCCGCCAGGGAAAATCTGTTGGACCGGGCAGATTTTTTCGCGGAACCGGCGCCTGCCGTCAGGGATCACTGTGAGATGCAGATCATCAGCAGCGGACCGGACAATACCTCCCAGCAGATACGGGACAATTACCTGCGCCTGATTCACAAGGCACGGAAAAGCATCTATATTCAGACACCTTATTTCATTCCGGACGAAGCCGTGCTGTCCGCGCTTCTGATCGCGGTCCGCTCCGGCATCAGCGTCAGCCTCATGATTCCCTGCAAGCCGGACCATCCTTTCGTATACTGGGCGACCTACTCCTATGTGGGTGACCTGGTCATGGCAGGGGCTAATTGCTATACCTATGACAATGGCTTTCTGCACAGCAAGGGACTGATCGTGGATGAAAAAGTGTTGTGTTATGGGACGGCCAATATGGATATCCGCAGCTTCCGGTTGAATTTCGAAGTGAACGCGGTGATCTACAACGCCAAAAAGGCAAAGGAAATGGTGGAGATCTTTCAAAAGGATTTGGAGGATTGTACCCAGATTACCAGGGATATGTATGCGGGGAGAAAGCTGGGCGTGAGAGTGAAAGAACAGGTTTGCAGGCTGCTGTCGCCTCTGCTGTAGAGGGACGCCGATTGCCGTTTGGAAACCTGGCAGGGGATACCGGGAGCCGGTCAGGATCTTGTCTGGGAAAAATAAGTCTGATGCAACTTTTTAAAGAAAATGGTAAGAAAGGGTTTTAAACAATGATTTTTTGTGGTACAATTTGAACGGTTTTGTTTTGAAAACAGAGGGTAAGAAGCAGAGAAAGATGAAAGGAAGTAAAATGAAGAAGAAATTTGCATGGTTTTTCTGTGTCATAATCGCTGTTCTGGCGTTATCGGGATGTAAGTCCGACGGGGAAGCATCGGAATCCATCGGGGAAGTAAGTCTGCCGGAATCCGGCGCGTCCGCGGCCGACGTGCCGACGGAGCGCGTGAATCTGGCGGATATCAAGGTCGAGGATTATGTGACTCTGGGAGAATATAAAGGAATCGAAGTCGCGGTGGCTCCCGCGGCGGTGGATGAGGACGAATGGGACGAGCTGGTGTTTCAGGAATACGGCAGTCACATCACGGCCGATATGGGGATCACGGACCGCGCCGTGAAAAATGGGGATACAGTGAATATTGATTATGTCGGTAAAAAGGACGGAGTGGCTTTTGATGGGGGCACGGCTGACGGCCAGCTTTTGACCATTGGTTCAGATTCGTACATCGACGGCTTTGAGGACGGACTGGTCGGCGTGAAGCCGGGAGAAACCGTGGATTTGAATCTGTCGTTTCCGGATCCTTACTATTCGAACGCCGAGTTGTCCGGTGCGGCGGTGGTGTTTACGGTGACCGTCAATTTTATTATTCCGGAGATGGAGGATGCCATCATTGCGGGCTTCGGCCAGGAAGAATATTCCAACGTGGAGGAGCTTCGGCAGTACGTCTATGATTATCTCTACGAGGATGCGCTGTATAACTATGATACGAACGTGGAGAGCACGATCTTGAACACGGTGGTTAATAATTGTACCTATTCGGGTTTCCCGGAGGGTATGCTGGCGCAATATCAGCAAAACGTACTGGCGAGCATTGAAAATATGGCGTCCATGTATGGCGTGGACGGGGAATATTACACAACCACTCTTTATCAAATGAGTCTGGATGATTTTGCCGCGCTGAGTGCCAATATGTCCGCCAGACAGGTTTTGGCGTTCCAGGCCATTGCCAATCTGGAAGGTCTGACGCTTACGGAGGAGGAGCTGGATGAGCGTATCGAAACCTATGCGGCGGATAACGGGATGGATCCGGAGACGGTCCGGGAAACGGTTGACAGAGAGGAATTCAGGGAATATTTCATGCTGGACGATGTTTTGGCGTTTCTAATGGAAAATATAACAATTGTGGATGAGTGACGTGGATGCGTCCCTTAAGAATGGAGGAAGTCATGGATTTAACAGATATCAAGTCATTATATCGCGATCGTCAGGAATATGTGGGCAGGGAGGTGACCGTTGGAGGCTGGGTCAGAAGCAATCGTGATTCAAAGAATTTCGGTTTTCTGGTCATCAATGATGGAACCTTTTTTGAGACGCTGCAGGTAGTATATGGGGATGGGCTGGAGAATTTTGACGCGGTCTGCAAGATGAACGTGGGCGCGGCGGTGATCGTGAAAGGGGTGATCGTTGAGACTCCTCAGGCGAAGCAGCCCTTTGAGATGCAGGCGGAGGAAATCGTGGTGGAAGGAGCTTCCAGCGCGGATTATCCGCTTCAGAAGAAGAGACATTCCTTTGAATATTTGAGAACCATTGCCCATCTGCGTCCCAGAACCAATACGTTCCAGGCGGTGTTCCGTGTGCGTTCTCTCATCGCTTATGCCATTCATACGTTCTTTATGGAGAGAGGCTTTGTTTATGTGCATACGCCGTTAATTACCGGAAGTGATTGCGAGGGCGCCGGAGAGATGTTCCAGGTGACGACCATGGATCTGAACGATATTCCCAGAACCGGGGACGGGAAAGTGGATTATTCCCGTGATTTCTTTGGCAAGCCCACCAATCTGACGGTCAGCGGCCAGCTGAACGTGGAGACCTTTGCGTTTGCGTTTAAGAATGTTTATACTTTTGGACCCACTTTCCGGGCGGAGAATTCCAACACCACCCGTCATGCGGCGGAGTTCTGGATGATCGAGCCGGAGATGGCGTTCGCTGATCTGAAGGATGACATGGTGCTTGCGGAGAGTATGCTGAAGTTCGTGATTCAATATGTGCTGGAGAATGCGCCGGAGGAAATGCGTTTCTTCAACCAGTTTGTGGACAAGGGTCTGATCGACCGTCTGAACCACGTGCTGCATTCGGATTTTGGCCATGTGACCTATACCGAGGCCATCGAGATTCTTTCCAGGCATAATGACGAGTTCGATTATAAGGTATATTGGGGCTGCGATCTGCAGACGGAGCATGAGCGCTATCTGACGGAAAAGGAATTCAAGCGCCCTGTTTTTGTGACGGATTATCCCAAGGAGATCAAAGCTTTTTATATGAAGCTGAACGAGGATGGCAGGACAGTGGCAGCCATGGATTGTCTGGTACCCGGAATCGGCGAGATCATTGGCGGCAGCCAGAGAGAGGATCAATTGGAGATTCTGGAAAAGCGGATGGAGGAACTGGGACTCAGGAAAGAGGATTATGAGTTTTATCTGGATCTGAGAAGATACGGATCGGTGCGGCATGCGGGCTTTGGACTGGGATTTGAGCGCTGTGTGATGTACCTGACCGGAATGGGCAATATCCGGGATGTGATTCCGTTCCCCCGTACCGTGAATAACTGCGAGCTATGATCCTAACGAAACGGTAAAACTGTTACATTTTGTAATACTTTTTTAAAAAAAGGGATGCAAAATATCGAAAGGTGTGGTATGCTAATGTCGTGGGTCAAGGGAGGAACGGCATGAGTAAGAGTAAAGGACTGAAAAATCGTATATTGAGCCTGGGGCTGGCGGTATGTGTGTTTGCGGGCGCATTGGCGGATTGTCAGGCGGTGTTTGCGTCCAGTATTTCGGAAGTACAGAATCAGATCAAGAGTGATCAGAAAAATCTGGACGATACCAACCAGACGATTTCCAATCTTTCGGACGAGCAGGATCTGTTGGAAGAGGAGATTGCTGATCTGGAGTCCGAAGTGGTGAATTTCATGACCAGCATCGGCCTGAAAGAGGATGAGATCGCGGCTAAGGAAAATGAGATCGCCCAGAAGCAGGTGGAGATCGGTCAGGCGCAAAAAGATTACGAGGCGGCCAAGGCCAGGGAAGAGCAGCAGTATGAGGACATGAAACAGAATATCCGCTTCATGTATGAGAGCGGCGACACTTCTTTCCTGTCCCTTTTGTTTGATGGGGATGGTCTGGGGGATTTGTTGAACCGCGCGGAATATGTGGAGATGATTTATCAGTATGACCAGAAGCTTTTGAACCAGTATGAAGAGAGCAAGAATCAGGTACAAGCGCTCTGGGATCAACTGGAGGCGGACAAGGTACAGCTGGAAGCCGATAAGGAGCAGTTGGTAGCCGACAAGGCGGAATTGCAAGTCCTAAAGGCGGGGCTTGATGAGCAGCTGCAGCAGCTGCGGAAGAAATCCGCTGATTATGACGCGAAGATCAAGCAGTTTCAACAGCAGGCCGCTTCTTATAAAAAGAAGATTCAGAAAGAAGAGCAGGATTTGAAGCGCCTGCAGGAGGAAGAGCGTAAGCGGGCGGAGGCCGCGAAGAATAGCGGCGCGACCAACAGTGCGGTGAACGCGGCTTACAAGGACACATCCTACACCAGCGTCATTGACGGCGCGCAGGGAAGTGATCTTGGGAAGAAAATCGCGAAGTACGCCGTTCAGTTTATCGGCAATCCTTATGTGTTGGGCGGTACGAGCCTGACCAATGGCGCGGACTGCTCCGGTTTCATTTATCGGATTTATAAGGACTTCGGTTATAATCTTCCAAGAACGTCCACACAGCAGCGCGGAGCGGGCAAGGAGGTTTCTTACGCGAATGCCCAGCCGGGAGACATCATCTGCTACAGTGGTCATGTGGCGATGTACATAGGAGGCGGCTTGATCGTGCATGCCAGCACGGCCAAGACGGGTATCAAAGTCAGCAATGCGAATTATCGCTCCATGATTACCGTAAGGAGAATCATCTAGGCGGATTGCAGAATACGTGAGGATAAAAGGCTTCGGTGTCTTAAGTTGGGCGCAGGTCCATGGGGATTCCGGGGCCCTTCTTATGACGGGATGAGCGCGATAGGATGAACGCGGCGCGATTGACATGACGGGATAAACGTGCGGGAGGAACAGAGGAAAGGACTAATACATGACAAAACTGGAAGTGCTGAAGAAATATTACGGCTATGATGGCTTTCGGCCGGGACAGGAGATTATGATCGATGCCATTTTGGAAGGGCGGGACGCTCTGGGCATTATGCCGACAGGAGCGGGGAAGTCCATTTGCTACCAGGTTCCGGCATTGATGATGTCTGGCGTTACACTGGTGATTTCCCCGCTGATTTCCCTGATGATGGATCAGGTCAAGGCGCTGAACCAGGCGGGTGTACACGCTGCCTATATCAACAGTTCCCTGACGGAGGGACAGATTGCCAGGGCCCTGCAGTTGGCGGCGGCCGGACGATACAAGATCATCTATGTGGCTCCGGAACGTCTGGAGACGGAGAGCTTCTTATCATTTGCCATGGGAGCGGAGATTTCCATGGTCACCGTGGATGAAGCCCATTGCATTTCTCAATGGGGGCAGGATTTCCGCCCCAGCTATCTGAAAATCGTTCGCTTTATCGAGCAATTTTCCAAACGTCCTATTGTAAGCGCTTTTACCGCTACGGCAACACAGGCGGTTAAGGAGGATATTATCTGCGTGTTGGGTCTGATAGAACCGCAGGTTTTGGTCACGGGATTTAATCGGGAGAATTTATATTTTGAGGTGCGCAGGGATCAAAACAAGGATGCCTGGCTTTTGGAGTATATCAGTGCCCGTTCGTCTGAGAGCGGAATCGTCTATTGTGCTACCCGTAAAAACGTGGAAAAGGTCTGCGCTTTTCTGGAAGACATGGGGATTGACGCGACCAGGTATCACGCGGGTTTAAGTCCGGATGAACGCAGGCGAAATCAGGAGGATTTTCTTTATGACGTGAAGCCGGTGATGGTGGCGACCAATGCTTTTGGCATGGGTATCGACAAATCCAACGTGCGTTACGTGATTCATTACAATATGCCCCAGAGTCTGGAAAATTATTATCAGGAGGCCGGACGTGCCGGCAGGGATGGGGAGCCATCGGAATGTATCCTGCTTTATTCTGCCCAGGATGTGGCTACGAACCAATATTTGATTGAAAACGGCAAAGATGGTCAGGAATTGGATGAACAGACCAGGGAATTGGTGTTGGAACGGGATCGGGAACGTCTGAAAAGAATGACATATTACTGTTTTACCAGTGATTGTCTGCGGGATTATATCTTGCGGTATTTTGGAGAATATGGAAGCAATTACTGCGGGAACTGCTCCAATTGCCTGACGCAGTTTCAGGAAGTGGACGTGACGGAGGCCGCCAGAGTCCTGGTGGGCTGTGTGGGAAGCTGCAGACAGCGTTTCGGGATCAACGTCATCCTGGACACGGTGCATGGAGCGAATACCGCCAAGATCCGCGGCTACCGTATGGATCAGAACCCTTATTATGGGAAATTAGCCAAGGTGAGTATTCCCAGACTGCGGCAGATGCTCAATGAGCTTCTATTGAAAGATTATCTGACCGTGACCAATGATGAATATATGCTGGTCCGGTTTACGGAGAAGTCTGCCCGTCTGTTGGAGGAGGATACGAAATTGGTTATGAAGATGGCCAAAGAGCCGGAACGGGCCAAGGCGTCCGAAAAGAAGGACGGGGACAAAGGCAAAGGGACGGCGGCGTTTTTGGAGGATGGGGAACGGGATCTTTTTGAAGCGCTCCGTGCCCTGCGCATGGAGATCGCCCGGGAGGAAAAGGTGCCGCCCTACATTGTTTTTTCCGATAAGACTTTGATTCAGATGGCCAGGCTGCGTCCGGGCAATCGGAATGAGATGCTGAAAGTGTCCGGCGTGGGAGAATATAAATTCGACAAATATGGAAACCGTTTTTTAGCATTGCTGAAGAAATAAGGTAATATTTGCGGAAAATTACATCATTATGGAATTTTATGGAGAACGCGGGATGAAAATGTTATAATCTTATCGTCCTCAAAAGAAAAATGTCGGCTTTAAAAATAGCGAGGAGGGTTATGGTGAACAGACAAAAGGGAAAGCAATTGGGAAAGTATGTGCCGGATTATTTTGTATTTGATCTGGAAACCACGGGGATCAATGTAAATCGGGATCAGATCATTGAGATTTCCAGCCTGAAGGTGGTACAGGGAAAGGTGGTGAAAGAATTTTCCACCTTGGTAAATCCCCATAGGCACATACCGGAAGCTGCGTCGGCGGTCAATCATATCACGGATGAATTGGTGGCGGATGCGCCGGAATTAGAGGAAGCCCTGGGAAATTTCCTTTCTTTTATCGGAGATGGGATATTGGTGGGGCACAACATCCATAATTTCGACACCAATTTTGTTTATGATGCTGTATGGAGCTTGTTTGGCAGGGCCTTTTCAAACAACTATGTGGATACGCTTTTTGTGGCAAGAAAATGTCTGCCGCAGTTGCCTCACCATACTCTTGGGGACATATCCCAATATTTCCATATCAGCACGCAGGGGGCGCACCGGGCATTGGCGGATTGTTACATGAATCAGCGTTGTTACGAGGAACTGGGAAAACTGCTTCCTGGCAGCGCGCAGACGGAGGATGAACAGCCGGTTTGTCCGGAATGCGGCAGTCTTTTACGGCGCCGAAAAGGGAGATATGGAGAGTTTTGGGGCTGCAGCGGATATCCGTTCTGCCGGTATACCCGTGCGGTCAGATAGGAGAAAGAAAGGCGGGAAACCGTCTTGCGTCAGGGCGAATTGCCGGAAGGAATTGTAGAAATCATGAAATGGAAGCAGGGAGAATTTCCGTCCATTGACATGGAGCGATTTGGCAGGAAGCTGCGAGAGATTTGCAGGGAAAAAAAAGTTTCCGCGGGCGATCTGCAAAAATTTCTTCACCTCGGCTCAATACAGGCAGTCTATATGTGGTTTGAGGGGAAACGAATCCCCAATCTGGATAATTTATTTGCCATCAGCAAATATCTGGGAATCCGGATAGAAGATTTATTGGAAGATGAGATACGGGATTCAGGAGATGAAATCGCAAAGGGCGAAAATGTAGGGAATGAAATTGTCAGTAAAGCAATGGCAGACAACGGAATTGCGGGCGACAAGGTGATGGACAATGGCATTGCCTATAGGGCGAATGGTGCGGATCAAAAGGATTTTTTACAAGAGATGAACGGTATTTCAGACATCGGAAAAAGGCTGCTGTTTTATTGGAAACACTTATGACAGAGCTGGAAAATCGTGGAATTTAACAGCCTGTTAAATGACAAAGTCAAAATTTTGTGACAAAATAAAAGTATCAGAAAAACCGTCGGATTCTTTCGGCGCTGTATCTTCTAAAGTTACGTTCAGAACGGCCAAATCGGCTGAATTACCCAAAGATGGAAACCAAACGATATCGGGGAGGAAAGACTTTTTATTCAACCAGTCAACTATGGCTCCATGCGTGGAATGAGGGCCGGATTCAGGAAACATAAGGAGAAGGGACTATGACATATGAGGAATTCAAGGGTGAGCTTTATCGTATCATCATGCAGCAGGAGGACGTGAAAGGAAGGAAGATCATGCTGCTGGAAAAGGGTTACACCACGAGGGACAGCCAGATACTGAATATGATCCGTTATATCAACAGAGTGACCTTTGGGAGGGAAGACAATGTGATGCATGGCGATTATCTGCAGGTGATATGGGGGGAGGGCAGCATCCGAAGCGTGATGAATTGGGACATTCAGGAGTATTATGAACGATTTCAAAAGGAAGGCTGGCAGGGTGTCATTCCGGAATTGTTATTGAAGATTCAGAGGTCCGGCTTAAGCACGGAGTGGCTGCAGCTGAGTCAGAGCGGATATCAGCAAACGGCGGACCGGCTGATTGTCCGGCCGATTCATTATGAAACGAATCAGTATGAGCTGGAAAGCGGCATTTTCTGGAAGTTTGGCGATATGGCGCTGACCTTGTATGGGATTGTGTATGATGCCGAGGATGATTATGTCACCATGAAGCTTAAGCGTGAGATCACGGATGTCTGGAAAATGGAAGATGATACGCTCCTGGAAAACGCTTTGAAAAATAGTGTTTCCCTGATGCCTCCCAGATTGTACCGCAGTACGGATTTGCGTTCGAAGCATTCCCTGGAAGAAGGGATTTTTATGGAGTGTGACGGAGAGACGGATCAGGAGTTATTCCATACAGGCAGCATGGAGGGGGTTCTTGGTTATCGTCTGACCACCACGAAGACGATCAATGGCGCCATTGCGTTTTTCTATCCCGGTGTTCGAGAGCGTCTGGGAGAACTTTTCGGTGATTATTATGTAGGCTTTACAAGCATCCACGAAGCGGTGATCCATCCTGTCAATCACCAGAATCCCCAATGTATGAAGGAATCCATCCGTGAAATCAATGAAGTATTCCCCAAGGAAGAAATGCTCAGCAATTGTATTTACCGGTATCGTACGCGCAGGGGGGACTTGATAGAGGTGTGATAAAAGATCTCCGGATGAAATCTTTCAGGCGCTCTTGACATTATTCTTTCGGACGGATACAATGATAAAAGCATGGCGTGGGATCCGTTTTCTGAAAGCCGGCGCCGGATGGGAGAAAATTATGATATATTGGCTTGTACCAATAGATTATGCGCCGATTGTTGCCCCGTTTGGAGTTTTACTGGCATTTGCGGCAACGGTGATTGGAATCGCGAAGTTTAGTCCCCTGCTTCCCAAGGATCACGGCAGAGTGTTTGCCGTGGAAGGGGAGCTTTCCGCAGGAAAGCCTGAGGGCGCCGGTTTGATTTTCGTATGGGTGTTTGTGTTGGCGACCCTGATATTTGCGCCCTTTCAGGCAGAGAACTTAATCTATCTGATTTTGCTGGTGATTTGTATGATGACCGGATATTTGGATGATGCATCCGAGGTGCCCTGGGGAGAGTATAAAAAAGGCTTTCTGGATTTATGCGTAGCCATTCTGGTAGCACTTACTTATCTGCGTTTCCATCCCAGCCAGATAGAATTGGCCTTGTTTAGGACGAGTTTTGCCCTGCCCCCGGTATTATTTGCCTTGGGAACCATTATTCTGGTCTGGGTTTCTGTCAATGTGACCAACTGCGCGGACGGTGTGGATGGATTGTCCGGGACCATTTCTATCATCTCCATTATGACGATTTATCTGATTGACAGATTAAGGGGGAGGGCTTCTGACTTTACTCTTCTGATTCTTGTGTTTGCGGTCTGCATTCTCGGATATCTTTGGTTTAACGCGACCCCCAGCAGGATTTTGATGGGGGATGCGGGTTCCCGGGCCATTGGTTTGTTTATCAGTATCGCTGTTTTGAAAACGGGTTCCCCGTTCTTATACATTCCGGTGGCTTTGGTGTTGATTTTGGATGGCGGCTTAGGTCTGGTTAAGGTGGCGCTGCTTCGATTTTTGAAGATTCATATTCTGACAAATGTAAGGCTGCCTCTTCACGATCATGTGCGAAAAAACCTTGGCTGGTCCAATACCCAGACAGTGTTTCGGTTTGCCATTATCCAAGTCATGCTTTCCCTGGCAGTCTTGCTTGCCCTGCAGGCATAAGCAGGCATGACGGGCGGTGGAGGCGGATTTCAGAAAAAGTGAGGTAGAATCATGTATGATGAATTAACTCCTACAGATATTAAGAAAATGGAGGAAGAGATTGAGTATCGTAAAGTTGTGGTGCGTAAGCAGGCATTGGAGGATGTAAAGTCTGCCAGAGCCCATGGGGATTTAAGCGAGAATTTTGAGTATCATGCCGCGAAGAAAGTTAAGAACCAAAATGAGAGCCGTATTCGGTACCTGGAGAGGATGATTCGCACTGCCAAGGTGATTTCGGAAGAATCCGCGTCCGACGAGGTGGGAATCAATAACACCGTTACGGTTGAATTTATTGATGACGGTTTGGAAGAAACATATAAAATCGTTACTACCGTACGCGGCAATTCCCTGGAGGGTTTGATCAGCAATGAATCTCCCTTGGGAAAAGCGCTCATGGGTCATAAGGTGGGGGATGTGGTTCATGTGCAGGTAAACGACTCGATCGAATATGATGTTTGTATTAAAGCGATTGTCAAGACAGACGATGACGGGGATAAGCTCAGAAATTTTTAAACCGGAAAATGCAATAGACAAGGATAAGGCGTGGAAGATCACGCGGATAGGAGCAGGAACATGAAGCGTTATCTGTTATTTGATCTGGATGGAACTTTGACCGATCCCAAGGTGGGTATTACGACCAGTGTACAGTATGCTCTGGCGGATCAGGGAATTGACGAGCCTGACATCGATAAGCTGGAGCCGTTCATAGGTCCTCCCCTCAAGGACAGCTTTATGGAATTTTATCACATGACGGAGGAACAGGCGGACCGGGCAATTGCCAAGTATCGGGAGCGTTTTCAGGATATTGGTATTTTTGAAAACGAACTGTATGGCGGTATCCATGATCTCTTGCGCACGATGAAGGCTGGCGGGATGCATATGGCGGTGGTTTCCAGCAAGCCCACGGTGTATGTAGAGCGCATTTTGAAGCATTTTAAGCTGGACCCTTACTTTGAAGTAGTGTTAGGAAGCGAATTGGACGGGACCAGGGTGAAGAAAGCCCAGGTCATGGCAGAGGTTTTGCGGAAGTTCTATGGGGATCAGCCCATCAATCATGATGAGATCTACATGATTGGAGACCGGAAATACGATATCGAAGCCGCCAGGGTGTTTCATATTGAAAGTATTGGCGTTGCTTATGGTTATGGCAGTATGGAGGAATTAAAGGAGGCCAAGGCGGACTATATCGTAAAGAGTGTTGCGGAATTGAAGAAGCTCCTGATGCGGGAGGTGGAAGAGGTCAAACGCATGGACGAGGTGCACAAGGCCCAGCAGCCAGGTGCCAGGAAACCCCAGAATCAAGGGATGAAGGCTTTATGGAGGGTCCTTTTGCCATATGTTTTATTTATCCTGGTGCGTACCGCGGTGGGAATTTTGATGTCCGTGATTTTCCAGTCGCTTTCCAAGAATCCGTCCATTGCGCAATATATCATGATAGAGGATGAAAATGGGATGAGCCTGACGGGGCTGGCGGGAATTATTGCCCAGATCGCGAGCTATGGTATGGCGGGCGTGATGATTATGCGTTATGCGGATCCCATGATCACTCAGGCGGCCGAGGAAGCCCATCTGACCCACTTAAAGCCGGAGCCGCGTAAGAGTTACGTGTTGTTGGGGTTGGTTACCGTTGGCTCCGTTGTTGCATTGACCACGTTTATGGATGCCCTTGGAATGACCAATCTGGCGGAGTCCTACCGTGCTTTGCATGGAACGCCTTACGATGTTCCCATACTGTTGGGACTGATCAGTTTCGGTTTCTGCACGCCTCTTGCGGAGGAATTGATGTTCCGGGGAATCGTGTACAATGGCGTGAAGAAATTTATGTCGCCCAGGATGTCCCTGGTAATGTCTGCTGTGTTTTTCGCATATAGCACGGGATATTCGATTCAGATGCTTTACGGACTGATGTTAGGATTTTTGCTGACCTATGCTTATGAGTATTTTGCTGACATTCGTGTGGCGGTGGCTGCCCATGTGGCGGCAAATGTTCTGTCCTATTTGTTGAATTACACCCTGCTTACACAAGCGCCGATTTATAATTGGCCAGTATGTGTGGTGAGTCTGGCCGTAACCTGTGTGAGCCTGTTTCTGTTGATGAAAGCGAAGAAGGTGTATTAGGAATGGGAGGAAAGGTGGTAATCATCTCTCTATCACTGCTGCGAGCCGCGGCGGAAAAGCTGAGAATATTCAGACTTTTTTAACCATTCCGAGCAATTATCAAATTGTTTGACAATATAATAAATTTTTCCTTAAAAAAACTATTTACAAAATACATCTTTTGCTGTATAGTAGTAAAAGGTCGCAAAGAAGCGTAAGAAGCTTTCTTTGTGACCTTTTTTATGTTCTTTTATGTTCCGATGACCTGCAAGGCCGGATTTCTATCGCGGGCATCGGGATAGCGAAGCCGGATATCCGCAATATGGACGGCAGCATTGACAAGGAATCGAAAGGAGAATGCCATGTTTACAGTGAAGAATGAGCTTCCTAGAGCACCGCTTTATCGTGAGGAATTTGAACATGATAACTGTGGTATCGGGGCCTGCGTCAATATCAAGGGACAGAAAAGCCGCGAAACTGTGGAAAACGCTCTGAAGATCGTGGAAAATCTGGAGCATCGTGCCGGTAAGGACGCGGAAGGAAAAACGGGTGACGGCGTGGGAATCCTGACCCAGGTGCCGCATAAGTTTTTTTCCAGAGTGACGAAGCCCCTTGGAATTGAACTGGGCGGGGAGAGAGAATACGGTGTGGGAATGTTTTTCTTCCCTCAGGAGGAACTGCGCCGCAACCAGGCCAAGAAGATGTTTGAGATTATCGTGGAAAAGGAAGGCCTGCAATTCCTGGGTTGGAGAGAGGTCCCGACATTCCCCAATGTTTTGGGACACAAGGCCGCGGAATGTATGCCTTATATCATGCAGGCGTTTATCAAAAAGCCGGCTGCGGTGGAAAAGGGGCTGCCCTTTGACCGGAGGCTCTATATCGCAAGACGTGTTTTCGAGCAGTCTTCCGATGATACCTATGTGGTGTCCTTGTCCAGCCGGACGATCGTCTATAAGGGAATGTTTTTGGTGGGGCAGCTGCGTACCTTTTTCGCGGATTTACAAAGCGAGGATTACGAATCCGCCATTGCGGTGGTACACTCCCGTTTTTCTACCAATACCAATCCCAGTTGGGAGAGGGCGCATCCGAACCGCTTCATCGTACATAACGGCGAGATCAATACGATCCGAGGAAATGCGGATAAGATGCTGGCACGGGAAGAGAACATGGCTTCCGAGCATTTGAAAGGGCAGCTTCACAAGGTGCTTCCCGCCATTAACAAGACGGGATCGGATTCCGCCATGCTGGATAACACATTGGAATTCCTGGTGATGAGCGGTATGGATCTGCCTTTGGCAGTGATGATCGCTATTCCTGAGCCCTGGGCCAATAACAAAACCATGTCTCAGATGAAAAAGGATTTCTACCAATATTATGCGACGATGATGGAGCCCTGGGACGGTCCGGCTTCGATTTTGTTCTCCGACGGGGATATTCTGGGAGCGGTATTGGATCGGAACGGTCTGCGTCCATCCCGTTATTGGATCACGGATGATGATCAGCTTATTCTTTCTTCCGAGGTGGGCGTGCTGGACATCGATCCGTCCAGAATCAAGGAAAAGAATCGTCTGCGTCCCGGCAAAATGCTGCTTGTAGACACGGTTCGGGGCGAAGTGGTGGACGATGACCAATTGAAAGAAAGTTATGCGTCCCGTCAGCCCTATGGCGAGTGGCTGGACGGCAATTTGGTCATGCTGAAGGATCTGAAGATTCCCAACCAGCGTGTGCCGGAATACTCCTATGAGGAACGTCAGAGGCTGCAAAAGGCCTTTGGCTATACCTACGATGAGCTGAAAACCAGTATCTTGCCCATGGCGAAAAACGGAGGAGAGGCTACGGCGGCAATGGGCGTGGATACTCCGCTTCCGGTTTTGAGCAAGACCCATCATCCGTTATTCCATTACTTTAAGCAGCTTTTTGCTCAGGTGACCAATCCGCCCATCGATGCCATCCGGGAAGAAGTAGTGACCTCTACCACGGTCTATATCGGCTCCGAAGGCAACTTGCTGGAGGAGTCCCCTAAGAATTGTAACGTACTGAAAGTGAATAATCCGATTTTGACCAACACCGATGTTTTGAAAATTAAAAACATGAAGGTGGATGGCTTTAAAGTAGAGGTAGTGCCGATTACCTATTATAAGAACACCAGTCTGGAGCGGGCCATCGACAGATTGTTTGTGGAAGTGGACCGGGCGTACCGTGACGGAGTGAATATTCTGATTTTGTCCGACCGGGGCGTGGACGAAAACCATGTGGCGATTCCATCCCTTTTGGCGGTATCGGCCCTGAACCAGTACCTGGTACGCACGAAGAAGCGCACCAGAGTGGCGTTGATTTTGGAATCCGGCGAGCCCAGAGAGGTGCATCATTTCGCTACCTTGCTGGGGTATGGCGCCTGTGCCATCAATCCTTATCTGGCCCAGGATACCATTCGGGAGCTGATCGACAACCATATGCTGGATAAGGATTATTACGCGGCGGTGGATGATTATAACAACGCGGTGCTGCATGGTATTGTGAAGATTGCGTCCAAGATGGGCATCAGCACCATCCAATCCTATCAGGGTTCCCAGATTTTTGAGGCAATCGGTATCGCGCCGGATGTGATTAATCGTTATTTCAGCAATACAGTCTGCAGAGTAGGCGGTATTTCGTTAAAAGACATCGAAAGGCAAGTAGATGAGCTGCATTCCATGGCCTTTGACCCGCTGGGTCTTTCCAATGACCTGACGTTGGACAGCCCGGGACACCATAGGATGCGCAGCGGTGGGGATGAACATCTCTATAATCCCGCCACGATCCATATGCTCCAGGAATCTACCAGGCGTGGGGATTATCAGATGTTTAAGCAGTATACGGCTTTGGTAAATGATGAAACTTCCATTAAGAATCTGCGGGGACTGATGGATTTTCGCTACCCTAAGAAGGGCGTTCCGCTGGAAGAGGTGGAAAGCGTGGAGTCCATTGTCACGCGCTTTAAGACGGGGGCTATGTCCTACGGTTCCATTTCCAAAGAGGCCCATGAGACCATGGCTATCGCCATGAATCATCTTCATGGGAAGAGTAATACCGGTGAGGGAGGCGAGGAGCTGGAACGGCTCACCATCGGACCGGACGGAGAAAACCGTTGTTCCGCCATCAAGCAGGTGGCAAGCGGACGTTTCGGCGTGACCAGTCGTTACTTGGTCAGCGCTAAGGAGATTCAGATTAAAATGGCCCAGGGCGCGAAGCCTGGCGAGGGCGGTCATCTGCCTGGCGGAAAGGTCTATCCCTGGATTGCCAAGACCAGACACTCCACTCCCGGCGTGCCCCTGATTTCCCCGCCTCCTCATCACGACATCTATTCTATTGAGGATTTGGCGCAGTTGATCTATGACCTGAAAAATTCTAACAAGGATGCCAGGATTTCCGTGAAGCTGGTATCGGAGGCCGGTGTTGGGACCGTGGCCGCAGGCGTGGCCAAGGCGGGCGCCCAGGTTATTCTGGTATCCGGCTATGACGGAGGTACCGGTGCGGCGCCTCACAGTTCCATTCACAATGCGGGACTTCCCTGGGAGCTGGGTCTGGCGGAGACCCATCAGACCCTGATCATGAACGGTCTGCGCAACAAGGTGCGTATTGAGACCGATGGAAAGCTGATGAGCGGACGGGACGTGGCCATTGCCGCCATCCTGGGCGCGGAAGAATTTGGTTTTGCCACCGCTCCCCTGGTGACCATGGGCTGTGTGATGATGAGGGTGTGCAATCTGGATACTTGTCCTGTGGGCGTGGCCACCCAGAATCCGGAGCTGCGCAAAAAGTTCCGCGGTAAGCCGGAATATGTGGAAAACTTTATGAAATTCATCGCCCAGGAGCTGCGGGAATATATGGCGCGTCTCGGGGTGCGCACGGTGGATCAGCTGGTAGGCAGGACGGATTTGCTGAAAGTAAAGGAAAACCTGACTCCTCAGCAAAAGCAGATCGATCTGTCCCTGATTCTGGCCAATCCTTATGAGGGCAGTAAGGCCAAGGTCACTTTCGATCCGAATCAGGTATATGATTTTGAGTTGGAAAAGACACTGGATGAAAAGGTCTTGCTGAAGCAGTTGGGCAAAGCGATTGACAATGGCCAGAAGCGCGGTATCGAAGTGGATGTATCCAACACCGATCGGGCGTTTGGAACAATTCTTGGAAGTGAGATTACCAGACGGCTGGGGGACAATGTAGAGGAGGACTCTTATCATGTGCGCTGCCATGGCGCGGGAGGACAGTCTTTTGGTGCGTTTATACCCAAGGGTCTGACTTTGGAGCTGATCGGCGACAGCAACGACTATTTTGGAAAAGGTCTTTCCGGTGGAAAGCTGGTGGTTTATCCTCCCCAGGGAAGTAAGTTCCTTGCGGAAGAGAATATTATCATCGGCAATGTGGCTTTGTATGGCGCCACCAGCGGCAAGGCATTTATCAATGGTGTAGCCGGAGAGCGGTTCTGTGTGCGGAATTCCGGAGCCCTGGCCGTGGTGGAAGGCGTAGGAGATCATGGCTGTGAGTATATGACCGGCGGCCGTGTGGTGATCCTGGGGCCAACGGGGAAAAATTTTGCCGCGGGGATGAGCGGCGGCATCGCCTATGTTCTGGATGAGCATAACGACCTTTATATGCGCCTGAATAAAGAGATGGTTTCTTCTTATGAGATCACCAGTAAATATGACGTTCTGGAGCTGAAAGAGATGATCAAAGAGCATGTTACCTTGACCAACTCCAGGAAGGGAAAAGAAATTCTGGAGCATTTTGGCGAATATCTTCCGAAATTTAAGAAGATCATTCCTCATGATTACGAGCGCGTGCTTAAGACCATCGTTCAGATGGAGGAAAAGGGACTGAGCGCCGAGCAGGCACAGGTTGAAGCGTTTTACGCCAACACAAGGAGGAAATGAGATGGGCAAACCGACTGGATTTATGGAATATCAAAGAGTGGTCAGCGTGGCCGAGGATCCCAGGGAACGTGTAAAACATTTTCAGGAGTTCAAGGAACATCTGCCCATGGAACAGCAGCAGCTGCAGGGCGCGCGGTGCATGGATTGCGGTGTGCCGTTTTGCCAGTCCGGCATGATGATCTGCGGCATGGCCAGCGGCTGTCCCCTGCACAATCTGGTGCCGGAATGGAACGATCTGGTGTACACGGGGAATTGGAAGCAGGCATATAATCGTTTGAAAAAGACCAACAATTTTCCTGAGTTCACTTCCCGGGTTTGCCCTGCGCTGTGCGAGGCTGCCTGCACTTGCGGCCTGAACGGGGATCCGGTATCCACCAAGGAAAACGAATATGCGATTATTGAAAACGCATACGAACAGGGATACGCCGCGCCCAAGCCACCCAAGGTGCGCACGGGCAAGCGTGTGGCCATCGTGGGCAGCGGTCCCTCGGGGCTGGCGGCGGCAGATCAGCTGAACCGACGGGGACACAGCGTGACGGTATTTGAGCGTTCGGACCGGATCGGCGGTCTCTTGATGTACGGAATTCCCAATATGAAGCTGGAAAAACAGATCGTTGACCGCAAGATTCACATCATGGAGGAGGAAGGCGTGGTATTCCTTCCCAACACAGACGTGGGAAAGGATGTGAAAGCGGATAAGCTGCTCCATGATTTTGACAGAGTGATTTTGGCCTGTGGTTCCTCTCATCCCAGAGATATCAAGGCGCCCGGAAGAGATGCCAAAGGTATTTATTTTGCGGTGGATTTTCTGAAAGCCAATACCAAAAGCCTGCTGGATTCCAATTTCGCGGATCAGAAATATGTGGAGACCAAAGATAAGGACGTGGTTATCATCGGTGGCGGGGATACCGGTAATGACTGTGTGGGTACCAGCATTCGGCATGGCTGCAGGTCTGTAACACAGATTGAAATGATGCCCAAGGCCCCGGACCAGCGGGCGGAAAACAATCCATGGCCGGAATGGCCTAAAATTTGCAAGACGGATTATGGTCAGGAGGAGGCAATCGCTTTGTTTGGCCACGATCCCAGAATTTATGAGACCACGGTAAAGGAGTTCCTGAAAGATGAAACGGGAAATCTGAAGGCCGTGAAGATCGTTAAGCTGTCCTGGGAAAAGGATCCGGCCTCAGGCAGGCTGGTGAGCAGGGAAGTGGCCGGAAGTGAGCAGATTTTGCCGGCGGATGTGTGTTTGATCGCGGCAGGTTTCCTGGGCGCGCAGCAATACGTGGCGGATGCGTTCAAGGTGGCGCTGAACGAGCGGACCAATGTAAAGACCGCTCCTGGCGAGTACCAGACCAGCGTGGAAAATGTTTTTGTAACGGGAGATATGCACAGAGGGCAGTCCCTGGTGGTGTGGGCCATTCGAGAGGGCCGTGAAGTGGCCCGTGCGGTAGACGTAAGCCTGATGGGCTATTCTAATCTGGTGGTTCGATAAGAAGCCGATGAGCGCGGCAGGGTTTGTCTGCCGCTAAAAAGAATCCTCCTCAGGCAGGATCTGGCCGCATGGGCCGTCCGCCTGGGGAGGAACTTTTGTAATCAGTAGATCGTTCCGTTTGCGGTATTTTATGCTTATTGAAATTTAAAGAAGCTGTAGTCCCAGTCTGCGGGCTTCTTTCATGGTTTCTTCCGGCCAGAGGGAGGATTGAACCTCTCCAATATGGGCTTTGCGCAGCAGGAACATACAAATACGGGACTGTCCGATGCCGCCGCCGATGGTATAGGGCAGTTCTTCGTTAATAATGGCGCGCTGGAAAGGCAGCTCGGCCCGTTCCATGCAGCCTGCTTTTTCCAGCTGGCTAAGCAGCGCCTCTTTGTCCACACGGATGCCCATGCTGGACAATTCCAGGGCTATGTCCAAAACCGGATAATAGACGATTATGTCCCCATTTAACGACCAGTCGTCATAGTCCGGCGCGCGGCCGTCGTGGGGCTTGCCGTTTTCCAGATTGTCGCCAATCTGCATGATGCAGACGGCACCCTTGGCCTTTGCAATGTAATATTCCCGCTCCTTGGGCGAGTAATCCGGAAACATCTCTTCCAGCTCGCGCGTGGTTACGAAGAAAATATCAAAGGGGAGAATCTCTTTGATATAGTCGTAGTGAATGGACATATATTTTTCCGTCTTGCGCAGTACGCTATATACTTCTCTGACTATGTCTTTTAACGTATCCAGAGTGCGTTCTTCTTTCGTAATGATCTTTTCCCAGTCCCACTGATCCACGTAGACAGAGTGAATCTGGTCCGTGACCTCGTCCCTGCGGATGGCATTCATGTCCGTGTACAGGCCCTCTCCCACGGAAAAGCCGTATTTCTGGAGGGCGAAGCGTTTCCATTTTGCCAGAGACTGTACGACCTCGGCGGTGCGTCCGTTTTGATCCTTGATGTCAAAACTGACGGGACGTTCCACGCCGTTCAGGTTGTCATTCAGACCGGACGCAGGGTCCACAAACAAAGGGGCAGTCACACGCAGAAGCTGTAACTGCTTGGACAGCATGGACTGAAAGAAATCCTTTACGGTCTTGATGGCGATCTGTGTTTCATAAAGGTTCAGGTCAGATTTGTAGTTCTGTGGTATGTTCATCGTTGGCATTCGGTATTACCTGCTTTCTTTTTTAGAGTATAAAACTCTTCTTTCCTTTCTTATTTAACCTCTTTTCCGGGGAATTTGCAATAGGAATTTGCTTTTTGCTTGCACTTTTGTAATATGTGTGGTATACTCAATAAAGAACATATGTTCGATTACATCGTTTAACAACGGCGGAGGATATGGGGATGGAGTTTTTATCGGATAGAGGTTCCATGGGTTTGATGGAGAAGCTTGGGATTCTGACAGATGCGGCGAAATATGACGTGGCCTGCACTTCCAGCGGTGTGGAGCGGAAGGGTAACGGACGGGATATGGGCAATTGTGTGAAAAGCGGAATCTGTCATAGTTTCAGCGGGGATGGGAGATGTATTTCACTGTTAAAGATATTGATGACAAATGAATGTATTTTTGACTGTAAATATTGTCTGAACAGGCGGTCGAATGATTTGCCAAGGGCGACCTTCACGCCTGAAGAGATTTGTACCCTCACGATCGAGTTTTATCGCCGTAATTATATCGAGGGGCTGTTTTTAAGCTCCGGCATCTTGCAGAATCCCAATTATACCATGGAATTGCTCTATCGTACCCTGGCTATGCTTCGGGGAAAGTATGGGTTTAACGGTTATATTCATGTCAAGGCCATTCCGGGAGCGGACGGGGAATTGATTCGGCGGACGGGGTTTCTGGCGGATCGGATGAGCGTTAACCTGGAATTGCCCACTGCGGACGGTCTTAGGAAGCTGGCGCCGAACAAGCATCGAAAGAATATTCTGGGACCTATGCGGCAGATTCAAAACGGTATTACGGCCAATCAGAATGAACTTGCCTTGTATCAGAACGCTCCCCGTTTTGTATCGGGCGGTCAATCCACACAGATGATCATTGGGGCCACGGCGGAGACGGATTACCAGATTCTTAGTGTGACGGAAAGCCTGTACCGGCAATTTGAATTAAAGAGGGTGTTTTATTCCGCATTTGTAAATGTGAACCAGGATGCTTCTCTTCCGGCGCTGTCCGGAGGACCGCCGCTTCTGCGGGAGCATCGCCTGTATCAGGCGGACTGGCTGCTGCGCTTTTACGGTTTTCAGGCCCGGGAGCTTTTGGATGAGAAGAGACCGTTCTTTAACGTGCTCTTGGATCCCAAGGAGGATTGGGCGGTACGGCATCTGGAGAATTTTCCGGTAGAAATCAATCGGGCCCCGTTGGAATTGCTGCTGCGGGTGCCCGGGGTAGGCGTGAAAAGTGCGAAGCGCATTGTGGCGGCCAGGAGAAGCGCCCGTCTGCAATTTGCGGATTTGAAAAAACTGGGCGTGGTGATGAAACGTGCCGTTTACTTTATTACTTGTGATGGCAGGATGATGTATCCTACGAAGCTGGAAGAAGATTATATCGTGCGCAATCTGACCGGCGCGAGAGATCGCGTTCAGTTTGGAAACGATGGGATGACTTACCGGCAGATGACCTTGTTTGACGATGGCGGATTTTTGGGGAGGCCTACGGCGGAGGATGAATTGCGGGTGGTTTCCGGGCAGTTGTGAGGAATGGTGGAGTATGATCGTATATCAGTGTGAAAATAGTTTGGAGGGAGTACTTACTGCAATTTATCAGGCTTATGAGGAAAAATGTGACCACGCGGATACCAGGATCAGTTTGGAAGAGGAGGCATTTTTGTTTGCCGAATATCGTCCCGTGGTGACGGATGCGGAAAAGGCGCGGAAAGTGACGCGCACCTTACTCCGCCGTTTTGGTGAAGAGGATTATCAGCAGCTTTGTCTTTGTCTGACGTCCTCTGACGCGCGAAGAGGCCAGGCGGTCTATCAGACGGTAGTGAAAGGTCTGGCCCTGCGCTGCGGCAAAGGGCATCTGTTTGATCAGCTTGCGGACGCGGATGTTCATTTGGCGTTTTCCCTGGCCCGTAATGCCGGGCGCGAGCTGCACCATCTTATGGGTTTTTTACGGTTTCAGGAATTGGAGGAGGGAATTTTATATGCCAGGTTTTGTCCTAAGAATGATCTTTTGCCATTTTTAATGCCTCATTTCGCAGACCGCTTTCCGCTGGAAAATTTCCTGGTGCTGGACGAACAACGGAATTTGTTCGGCGTGCATCCGGCGGGAAAAGACTGGTTTTTACTGCGGAATGAGCAATTGGCCGCCGGAGAGGAAAACTTCCGGACATCTGCCAGGGAACTGCGCATGGAGGAGCTTTTCCGGTACTTTTGTAAGACGATTGCCATTGGAGAGCGCAGGAATCCAAAACTGCAGCAGAATATGCTTCCTCTGCGGTTTCGGGAATATATGGTAGAATTTGCGCTTTACAAATCGTCAGAATAATGAGATGATTTTGGGAGGGGAGTTTGGCAGTATATTTAGAACCGCTTTCCCGGCAATCGGATAAGGAGAATACAATGTGATATGGAAGAGATCAGGATATCTGTTCGAGGTCTGGTAGAATTCATACTGCGTCAGGGAGATATTGACAACCGCCATGCCGGCTCGCCGGAGGACGCCATGCAGGAGGGCGGGCGGATTCACAGGATGATACAGAAGCGCATGGGCGGGGATTATCGTGCCGAGGTGACGCTTTGCCATGCTTTTCCGACTACGCATTATGATCTGGTGGTGGAAGGCCGGGCGGACGGTATTTTTACAGAAGATGGCGTGGCAGTGATTGACGAAATCAAGGGAACCTATCGCGATGTGGCGCGGATGAAAGAGCCCAATTTGGTTCACCTGGCACAAGCCCGTTGTTATGCCTATATTTATGGGGAGCAGAAGGGCTTGCCCGAGATCAAGGTGCGGATGACTTACTGCAATCTGGAGACAGAGGACATCCGATATTTCTATGAGGAGCATTCCATGGAAACGCTGACGGAGTGGTTTTTGTGGCTGATCGAGGAATATAGGCGCTGGGCGGATTATTCCTGGGAATGGCGGCACATCAGGGAGGAGTCCATCCGGGGGGTGAATTTTCCTTTCCCTTATCGTGAGGGGCAAAAGGAATTGATTACCTATGTCTATCAGACCATCTATCATAAGAAGAAGCTTTTCATTGAAGCTCCTACGGGAGTGGGGAAGACGATTTCTACGATTTTTCCATCCATTAAGGCCATGGAAAAGGGAATGGGCGAGAAAATTTTTTATCTGACGGCCAAGACCATCACAAGGACTGTGGCGGAAGAAACGTTTCAGCTGCTGCGCAATCGGGGACTGCACTTTAAAAGCGTGGTGCTGACGGCCAAGGAAAAGATTTGCTTTATGGAGCAGGCGGAATGCAATCCGGAATCTTGCCCTTATGCCAAGGGGCATTATGATCGGATCAATGATGCCATTTACGATTTCCTGGTGAACGAGGAGAGCTTTTCCCGTGAAAAAGTGGAGGAATACGCACGCAAGCATATGGTCTGCCCTTTTGAAATGTGTCTTGACATGAGTTTGTTCGCGGACGGTGTGATTTGTGATTACAATTACCTCTTTGATCCCCATGTTTATTTGAGGCGCTTTTTTGGGGATAACTCCAACGGTAATTATATCTTTCTGATTGACGAGGCCCATAATCTGCTGGAACGGGGACGTGAGATGTACAGCGCGGCCCTGGTCAAGGAAGAGCTTTTGGAGCTTAAGAGAGGGCTGGGCAAGGCGATAGAAAGTGAGCAGGGGGAGTTGAAGAAAAGCATCCTTGTAAGGGATGGCCACGCACAGCGTATGGAGAAGCAATTAGAGCGCTGCAACAAGGAGATGCTGGCACTGAAGCGGGAATGCGAGGATTGTCAGGTGGTCACGGAGATTGATTCCCTGGTACAGTCCCTATTATGGCTGCATTCCGGTATGGATGACTACCTGGACGAGCAGGAAGAGGGCAAGCCGGAGATTCGGGAGCAGATTCTGGATTTTTATTTTAAAGTCAGCCATTTTTTGGATATTTACGAAAGAGTGGATGAGAATTACGTGAAATACACGCGGTTAAATGAAGACGGGAGTTTTCTGTTGAAGCTGTTTTGCGTCAATCCCTCCGGAAATCTGAGGGAATGCATGGGAAGAGGCCGGAGCGCCATTCTTTTTTCCGCCACATTTCTGCCGATACAGTATTATAAGGGGCTTTTGGGCGGAACCAAGGAGGATTACGAGGTTTACGCCAAGTCCGTCTTTTCACCTGAAAAGCGGGCAATTCTCATCGCCAATGATGTGACGAGCAAGTATACCAGGCGTTCGGAGGAGGAATTTTACAGAATCGCCCGGTATATTGATGAGATCGTGAAGAACCGTCACGGTAATTATATGGTGTTTTTCCCATCCTATGCCTTTATGCAGACCGTCTATGAGGTGTATCAAGAGCATTTCGCGGGAGAGGACAAGGAATGCCTGCTGCAGCAGGATGCCATGAAAGAAGAGGAGCGGGAGGCCTTTTTGGATGCCTTTCAGGAAGATGAAGCGGAACACGTCCTTATTGGCTTTTGCGTGTTAGGAGGGATTTTCAGTGAGGGAATCGATCTGAAAAATGACCGGCTCATCGGGGTAATCGTGGTAGGTACGGGGATTCCTCAGGTTTGTTGGGAGCGGGAACTGTTAAAAGAGCATTTTAATCAAAAGGGAGATAATGGATTTGACTATTCCTACCGTTATCCTGGGATGAACAAGGTGCTGCAGGCGGCGGGGCGCGTGATCAGGACGGCGGAGGACGTGGGAATCATCGCTTTGTTGGACGAGCGTTTCCTTCAGTTCGCTTACCAGAAGATGTTCCCCAGGGAATGGGAGACCTATCAGGTCGTGACGGTGGAAACGGTGGCAAAGCGCGTAGAGCGTTTCTGGGATTCCTGGCTGTGAGAAATTTTCGGTTGTAGGGGATTCCTGCCTGGTCGGCTTTGGTCGGAAATTGTCAGACAAAATGTGAAATCTGTGGATAACTTACACTTATCCCCGATTTATCCACCAACTTGCGTGGATGAATGGAGGATATGGTGGAAAAACAGTCTTGAGGAGGACAAAATAAATGTGGGCGTATGAAAGCGTATTTTATCAGATATATCCCCTGGGATTTTGCGGGGTGCCCTTTGCCAATGATGGGATTCTGCGGCACGGGATCAAAAAGGTGGGGGAATGGATTCCCCATATGCGGCGGCTGGGGATCGATGCTGTTTATTTTTCTCCCTTGTTTGAAGCGGATACTCACGGATATGATACCAGGGACTATCGCAGACTGGATGTGCGTCTGGGAACCAATGAGGATTTTAAAGAGGTATGCCGCGCGCTTCATGAGAATGGTATCCGTGTGGTTTTGGACGGCGTGTTCAATCATGTGGGACGCGGCTTTGGCCCTTTTCAGGACGTGCTGCGCAACAGGGAACACTCGTCTTATTTGAACTGGTTTTATCGGATTGATTTATCCGGAAATTCCCCTTACAATGATGGTCTGTGGTATGAAGGCTGGGAAGGGCATTATGATCTGGTGAAATTAAATCTTCGCAATGAGGAAGTAGTGCATTATCTCTTGGACAGTGTCCGGTTCTGGGTAGAGGAGTTCGGTATTGACGGTTTGCGGTTAGACGTGGCCTATAGTCTGGATGAAAATTTTATCAGGAGATTGCGTGGCTTTTGTGATAGCCTGAAGGAAGATTTTTATCTGCTGGGGGAGATGCTTCATGGGAATTATAACCGTCTGATGAACGATGCCATGCTTCATTCCGTCACCAATTACGAATGCTATAAGGGATTATACAGCAGCTTTAACAGCATGAATCTGTTCGAGATCGTGCATTCCCTGCTCCGTCAGTTCGGACCGGAGTCATGGACCCTTTACAGGGGGAAGCATTTGCTGACCTTTGTGGACAATCATGATGTGACCAGAGTCGCCAGCATTCTGAACAATCCGGCACATCTTCCCCTGATTTACGCGTTGGCCTTTGGTATGCCGGGGATTCCTTGCGTTTATTATGGAAGTGAGTGGGGAGTAAAGGCATACAAATCGGAGGGAGATCCGGCACTGCGGCCCTGCTTTGAGGCGCCACAGTGGAATGAATTGTGCGAATGGATAGAAAAGCTGGCCCGCGCGAAGCATATGTCACGGGCGCTGCAATATGGAGCTTTTCGATCCTTGCTTTTGACAAACAGGCAATGTGTTTTTGAGCGCGGCGTGGATGGGGAGCGCGTGCTGGTGGCGGTGAATGCGGATGGAGTGCCTTTCGAGGCGCGTTTCGACGCTGGCTGCAGTCAGGCCGTGGACTTGATCAGCGGCCGGGTGTATGATTTTGAAAACGGTATGGTGTTGCCGCCGTACAGTGCGTTTTATTTTAGAGGTTGACGGTCAGGGCAGACACGACTGCGTGTCTATTCGGTAAATACCGTGATGGCAGTGAAACTGGCGAAGCGTGGCATCCATTGTTTTCAGGAAGGTGTATAGGGGCTTTGTTTGGTGCGATTGTCGTTTGATTTGTGGGGAATTTGAGTATAATGATGCTTGGGCTTGTTGCTCAAATACCATTCAGAATTCGTGCAGTTAAAGGAGGAGTCGCGCCATGGAAACGTATATTCAACGATCCGGTATTGAAAACTATGGACGAAATTTGCTGCGTGAGGAACGCGGATATTGGCGCTTTTTATGGCTGGCTGGAGTGCCGTCCAGTGAGCAAAGAGTTGTCTTCCGGCTGGGAGGAAGCTCTTTTGGCATCCGGCCATGCTCCGATTACCGTTAATTCCATGTTATCGGCTATCAATGGTTTTTCTACGTTTTTGGGGAGGACAGATTGTCGAGTAAAATTTTTGCGGGTACAGAGGCGTGTGTTCCGTGATGCCTCAAGGGATTCAGATTCCTAACAAACTGAGTAGGAAACTATTGAAGTATGCCTAAAAGCATAAAATTACTACTGGAGACACTCTCTTGTTAGTATGCTGCAGGCAAAAGTGGTTTATGGCGATATGAGCTTTACGGCCGGTGTGGCGGAATTTCCACTGAAGCATGGAGAGCGTATCACGGCCGAAGGCTTGCCGATGGGTGCGCATTACACAGTAGCGGAACTTGAAGCCGGGCTAGACGGTTATGAAACTGAAGCGGTGGATGATAAGGGAACCATCCTGGCGGAAGATATGATCGAGATAAAATTCACCAATACCAAGGATGCCAATGGCCCTGGCAATCCCACGGCTCCTACCGATCCCACGGCTCCTACGGACCCCGGTGATTCTACGGGCCCGAGCGATTCCACAGATGCGAGCGATCCTACAATGCCTGGCATCCCTGATGATCCGGGCGATTCGAGCAGCCCGATTAAGCCAGAGAATCCAAATGGTCCTGGTGAGGGGAATGAACCCGGTGTTCCCAGTGGGCAGCTTGATCCGAACGATGGAACCGGTACGGGAAGCGGAGATTCTGAAATCGAAGCATGCTTTCTTGACGTTTCCAACAATTCCTATTAAAACGACGACCCCGACACGCCATCTACTCTGCCGGGGGACTCGTGGAACGGTTCCGGGTCGCCATGCCGAACCGGTAAGTGTTTTGCCCGAACGAAATGACTCCAATGGAAAAAGCGAGACATTTGCTCCCATAATTATCCAAATAGAATCGCTGACCAAGCTCATTTTCCATTTTCACAATAATCTTGATTTTGGAAAACAAATCGGGTATGCTAGAAATGGGGTGAGTCAGAATAAAGGTGATCCTGGATGTCGCCTCTGATCGATAAAGAGTCGATTTGCACTTATCTGGCTGAGGAAGAGGAGGAATGATGAATCTGACCTTATATCGTGGGCGCCCTGAAGATGAATCCAGGCGCCTGTCAAAAGAGATTCGGGTGTATGATCTGCTGGACCGACTTGGGATTCCCTATGATCGTGTGGATCATGAGCCGGCGATGAATATGGAGGTTTGCAGGGCCATCGATGAAGCGCTTCAGGCGACGATCTGCAAAAACCTCTTTCTTTGTAACCGGCAGAAGACGCGGTTCTATTTGTTGATGATCCCCGATGATAAGGTATTCAAGACCAAAGAGCTGTCCGCTCAGATTGGCAGTTCCAGGCTGTCCTTTGCCGATGTGGAATATATGGAGAAGTATCTGGACATCACGCCCGGCTCCGTCAGCGTGATGGGACTGATGAATGATACGGAACATCATGTCCGACTGTTGGTGGACGAGGATGTCCTGCAGGGAGAATATGTAGGCTGCCACCCGTGTATCAACACTTCCAGCATCCGTCTGCGGACAAAGGATGTGTTTGAAGTCTTTGTGCCCTATACCTGGCATGATTATACGGTTGTTCGGTTAAAGGGGGATGAAACCTGAAAGTACACTGCCATTTCCTGACCGTTTCCCCGGCCCTGAAAATCTTTGGGCTTGCCGGCAGACCACGCCTCTTTGAAGTGGTACAGAAGGCGCGGGACATCAACAGTAAGAACGAAGCGTGAAAGAATGATACGTGTGAGAATGAAATATGTGAGAACGAAATGCAATGAACAGGTAGTTGAAAAGCCAGATAGGGAATTTGGCTGATGGGCAAACCTATCTGGCTTTCTTGACGTTTTGTTGATATGCAAAGCTTGCGGCCCATGTCATAAGAACGGTGAAAATCGTGCGCTTCTTAAGAAATCTGCTGAATCCCAGAGATGTCAGAATCAATCACCAGGGAGTAATTCGTATAGTAAACCACGAAACCCGGCTTGGCCGCATTTGGTTTTTTGACGTGCTTTTTCTGGATATAGTCGATTTCCACCTTGTCCTGGCCCCGGCCCTTGGAATAGTAGGCGGCAAGTCTGCCGGCTTCCTCGAAAGTACGGTCGGGCAATTCCTCCGCGCCATCCGATTTTAACACCACGTGGGACCCTGGGATTCCCTTTGCATGAAACCACCAGTCATTTCCATTGGCAAATTGAAATGTCAGTTCATCATTTTGGTAATTATTTTTGCCTACATAAATATGAAAGCCGTCACTGCTGAGATAATGAAATGGTTTGCTGGTGACTTTGGCTTTCTTGGCGCCGCCCTTTCGCCTGATATAACCGCTTTCCGTCAATTCCTCCTTGATTTCCACCAGATCTTCCTCTTGCAAGGCGATATCCAGGGAAGCCATGATGGATTCCAAATGGGTGATTTCATCTTTCACTTCTTGTGTCAGTTGGCTCAGGGCTTCAAAAGTGCGCTTCATTTTGTTATATTTCTCAAAATATTTTTTCGCGTTTTCCTGGGGAGACATGGCGGGGTCCAGAGGAATGGTGATCATCTCGTTGGTGTAATAGTTGAGAGCCTCCATGGATTTGGCCTTGGGCTCCACACTGTAGCCGTAGGTGTTTAGAAGCTCTCCATAAACGCGGTAGGTGTCTCTTTTCTCCGTGTCTTTCATCTGGCGGAGCTGCAGGTCGTATTTTTTCACATTGCGTTCAAGGGCGGTCTGTACAATGCGGCGAAGGTCTGAAGATTTTTGCCGAATCCGGGTGAGCGTGTTTTTTTCCGCATAATATTTTTCCAATAGTGAGGAGATGGAATCGAAAGATACGATGTGATCCTCGCCATGGGTGTACATGGTTAATGGAAAGGCGCAGAATTCTACCGGAGTTGAACCGATATAGGCGATACAGGGTGCAAAATTTCCTTGTCGGATATTGGCGAGCATTGCGGCGAAAGCGGCATAGAGCCTGTCAAAATCAGCGGCAGATAAAGCGGCGGTAGATACATCGCCATCAATTCCAGCCTCAAAGCAAAGTTCCTGTGCCAGAATGGGAGAGATACCGGTGTAGCTGGAGTAAATGGCCTTGAAGGCGGCCGTGGGTTTGGACGAGAGCAAGGCGCGAAATTCCGAGCTTGCACTAGCCAGGGCATCTTGCTTGTCTTGCGTATGAGGGATAAAATAGGGCTTGCCGGGTAAAACTTCCCGAACACTGCTGACCATGCCGGAAATGTGTTTGATGCTGTCTAAAATCATGTTTTCTTCATCGCAAAAGATGATATTGCTGTGTTTCCCCATGATTTCGATGGTCAGGCGTTTGCGCTTCAGGTCTCCCATTTCATCCAAATGTTCCACATCCATATGCACAATGCGTTCCAGACCCGGCTGGGAAATGTCGATAATGCGGCCATTTTGCAAATGTTTGCGCAGAAGCATACAAAAATTGGGGGCTGTCAGGGGACTGGGTTTGTTGCTTTCCGTCAGATAGATGAGCGGCAGAGAGGCATTCGCGGAAAGTACCAGACGCTTTTGGCCGTTGGTTGTTTTGATGGTAAGAAGCAGTTCGTCATTTTCCGGCTGTGCAATCTTGCTCACACGTCCTCCCAGAAGAGAGTCTTTCAATTCCTTTACAACATTCGCTATCGTAACGCCATCAAAGGCCATGATTTTCCTCGCTTTCTGTCGCACGATGTTTCAATAGAGAGACGCGTAGAAGGCGTTCTCGGCGTGTGACCGGGGCCTGCGTCAATGGGGCTTTCCGTATCTTCGTCCGCTGCCAGCGGGAGCTTGTGTCTGAAGCTTGTGGCTGCTGATATGGCGTGCGACATCCTTAGTATAACAGATTATCAGGAAAAAGGGAAGATTTTGGCCCGAAATGATAAACCCAAGTTTCGTTTGGCTTGCGTTTGATGGCAAATTGGTGTAGGATGGAAATGCGGCGATAATGACGTATGACATTTTGGCAGACGCGGCGGCAATGGTGTGGGGCGCTGCGGCAGACGCGGCGGCAATGACGCAAGGCGTTGTGACAGATATTGCGTTTGGAGGTTTTAAGATGTTATTCAAGATTATGATTTGCTTTCTTGCAGGGCTGGGTGCAGGGCTTGGGACGGGATTTGCAGGGATGAGTGCGGCAGCCGTGATCAGCCCGATGCTGATTACCTTTTTAGGGATGCCGGCTTATGAGGCCGTGGGAATCGCGCTTGCCAGTGATGTGCTTGCCAGTGCTGTGAGTGCTTATACGTATGGTAAAAATAAGAATCTGGATATTCGAAATGGTTTGCTGATGATGGCAGCGGTCTTACTGTTTACGTTGGTGGGAAGTTGGGTCGCCAGCCTGGTGCCGAATACCACGATGGGCAGCTTTTCTGTGTTTATGACAATGCTGCTCGGTATCAAATTTATTGTGAAGCCGGTCATGACGACTAAGGAGGCCATGGCTTCGGTCAGTAAGCGGAAAAGAATTGTTCGGTCCGTGGTCTGCGGGATGGGCGTGGGTTTCATTTGCGGATTTGTGGGGGCTGGCGGCGGAATGATGATGCTTCTGCTGTTGACCAGTGTTCTGGGCTACGAGTTGAAAACCGCAGTTGGAACCAGTGTTTTTATTATGACGTTTACCGCGCTGACTGGGGCGGCAAGTCATTTTATTATCGGCAGGTCTCCCGATCTTTGGTGTCTGGCGCTTTGCGTGGCGTTTACCCTGATCTGGGCGAGGATCGCGGCATTGTTTGCCAATAAGGCAAGCGCCATAACGCTTAATCGTGCTACGGGTGTCGTGCTGACGGTTTTGGGAGCGGCAATCCTCACTGTAAATTTAATGAAGTAGGGTTCACGGGAGCATTTTAGAAGTGTGAAACGGTGGAAATTATATCAATGATTCATGGTGTAAAAAAGTAAAATTCCCTCTTGCCAAATCTCATTGGATGTGGTAATATATGTTTCGCAGTAGTCCCGTAAGGGATACGGACCTTTAGCTCAGTTGGTTAGAGCAACCGGCTCATAACCGGTCGGTCCTGGGTTCGAGTCCCCGAAGGTCC